>JAYYVF010000067.1:0-160964 GCA_036343635.1 Candidatus Latescibacterota bacterium
GGCGCTCACTAATATTACCGACCTCATCTCGGAGGGGACCATTCCCCGCGTGTCCATTGCAAACAAAAATATGTTCGACACCTAAACGTTGTAGTGATTCACAGATATCAAATGCCACAGTGAAAAAAGTTTCTGGTCGCAAACTCAGCGTTCCCTTGAACTCCATCCAGTGCTCTGAGATTCCAACAGACATCGGGGTAGCGACGACCACTTGAGGATATAATTGGAGTGCTGCCTGATGCGCGACATAAGCAGCGCTGGCCGTGTCGTGTTCCATAGCCAAATGTTCATTATGTTGTTCAGTGCTACCTGTTGGTAATATTGCTCCCTTGATTTGTCCGGCCTCTAAACGTTCGCGAACATGGCGCCGCGTAAGTTTCCACAGTCTAACTTCCTCTACTTTCATTTCCAATCTCCTAGTTAATTGGCTTCTTATACAATCACATTCACATTTGACACGAATTTCAATAGGAACTATCATGCACAATTATTGATCCAACCACAACTCTGTAAAAGGATTGCAATAATGAGAGCTAAAAGTCAGACCTGCGGAATATTCGTTGACTGCCGCAATCACTGGACAGCTATTTTTGAAGAAAATGACCATGCCATTTCATTTGACAAATACAGAGGAGGTATAGTCAAAATCGGAAAAGATGGAGACGACCTATACAATGGATTAAAAACTTCAACTTTTAAAATTGCCTGTCGAATCCGATTAATATGTATTCAAGAAAAATTATCTGATGATCATGGAGAATCTGTCCTTATCCGTCAGGAAAATGACCGGGGACCCAAATTCCATTTCTTAGAAGAAGGCCCCATACGTGTCGGAATGCGAGTAGCTTTTGATTTGATCGATGATGAAGGACATTATCACGGCGATGGACGACAGGACATTTGGTTTTATCCAAACGGAGACACTTATTGTAATTTCAATTTGCAAATTGCAGATATCAGCGGGTACCAAACATTACAAGATGCTTATGTTGAAACCATCACAGACAAGGAAGCCAATTTTGACACCGTAACAATTGGTCCCGAACGGCTACAAGGTTTTGGATCTCTTCGGCGCCCTATAGAAAAAAATTCGCGTAGCCAGACTATACTTTTCCAAGGGCAAGAAGAAAACGTAGGGATTTTCTGGGCTACAGAAAGTCCATCTTGCAATAAGCCAGTTTCGGATCACGGAGGCATACCACCATTCTATGCTTCACACTGGCCAACCGGAATGCAACAATGGGCTCGAGGTGGGATGGGATGGGATTGCCACGGAGATAGTGCTGGGATTGACGCCTCTATATCTTGCGAGGAAACCCGAGTAAGATTGAGCTGGCTAAGTGATGCGAATATGACAGAAAAAGATATAAGCAAGTGTACTTTTACCGGTAATTTTGTTATGGTAAAGGCAGAAAATTCGCGAAAGTTGAATTCTCGAATTGAGGCGTTTCAACAACCGGTTGAACCAACAGCAATAGGCGGATACTTTCGCGGCTTTGCAGAAGAAAACGGGCAATATGAGATTGGACAAGTTGACCCCACGCAAACTCAAATAAAATTCCCCCCCGATCATTTGGAACGATTAGTTCGTATCCGTTTGTATCGCCGAAAAACAGACCCTCGGCATCGTGGCGGTATCCTGATCACTGTCAACGGTAAAAACAAACCTTTTCAATTAGTCTCAGAAGGTGAATTGACAGATGATATTTGTGTGCCAATGGAAATGTCACATCGCAATGATTCTGTAGATGACGTGTTGCTGACAACCAGTTTAGATAGTAACCAAGAAACCTGTATAGAAATAAAGAAAATCCCTGGACTCCAAGCTGTCTATCAGAGTGAAATTACAGGATTAGACCTAAAGCGCAGAGCTGGCAACAAAAGAGATTTAGTTATTTGGACAAGTCACAACCACGACAAACCCTTGTTAGAATTGGATCTATTTTCATGTGCCATACACCGTTTAACAAATTATGGTAGTAATGATCCTGTGCTCTGGGAAATGCCTTTAGCCTTTTTTGCTTCTTGCGGCATCTCTAAGAACCAATACTGCAATGACCTCCGCTCCTGGTCCATCCAGGAAAATGGACCAGATAATCTCTCTCTCTATTTTAACTCGGTCAACACCAACCGTGGAGCACAATCCGAAACTTGGTTGCGTATTCCTTACGATTGGCCCCGTCCTCGCCTTGAAGTAACCATGAAGTTCACCACATTAAAACAATGGAACGATTTAAACGTCGAATTTTCGGACATCTTTCCGTATCCATCTCGACTTCCTGAGACGTGGTTCCATGATGCAGTACTGTTTGTCGAACCTAATGGTTCCTTTATCAAATACAACCACCGACCCGACCTAAGCGGTGGGACGTCTACCGGGTCACCTGACAAGCTATTTTATGCTCTGTACGGTTCCGATAGGGGGAACATACTCACACTAATTGAAAACCCCCTACCAAATCAACCGATGCATTATTCTGTATGTGGCAATTACATTGATGTCCATGTAAATTTCCAAATAGAACAAATACCTGTCCCCGCTAATACGACATTTGAAGTCAACTATATATCTGAAGTATTCGGAGATGACAAAACAAGCGTTGATGAATTAAAAATGATTGGTCAAAACTCTGTAGCTTCAGGAAAGCTTCTTATCAATTAACTCAAAATTACAATCTGGCGACGACATCTATAT
This sequence comes from Candidatus Latescibacterota bacterium, assembly GCA_036343635.1. GTDB lineage: Bacteria > Latescibacterota > UBA2968 > UBA8231 > UBA8231. The sequence continues at coordinate 2,696 of JAYYVF010000067.1, forward strand.
AAGATAAAAATGAGTTAAATTTACCTCATGTATTACTCTTGGTAAATAAATTACATGACTTATTTCACTTATTTTTTCTGAGTAACGTGCAATTTTAGTAGAAATCAGCTTTTCAACAGTGGCGATGGTTTATCCGATCTGTTAAATTATAACTGTTGAACAGCGACTCTGTTACTTTCATTCAATGTTTCTCTCATATTTCGATAAAAGGCTTTTACATGCAGTCGTTGAAAAACGCACTTCTTGCACAATCTTTGTCGGAAAACTATTACAAATTCACCTCAAATAAACACCAAATACGAGACGAATGCGGGGTTTTTGGTATTATGGGTCATCCTGATGCCGCAACTCTGACTGCACTTGGATTACAGGCTCTTCAGCATAGAGGCCAGGAAGCTGCAGGTATAGTCACAGTTGATGGTGACCGATTTTACGCTGAACGCCGCATGGGTTTGGTGCGGGATAATTTCACTAAAAATTCTGTTATAAATAGACTCTGCGGAAATATCGCAGTGGGACACGTTCGTTATTCTACTACCGGTGAAACGGCAATGCGAAACGTACAACCACTGTTTGCAGATATGAATTTTGGGGGATTATCAATAGCACATAATGGCAATCTAACTAATGCACTCGCAATAAGGCGTGAATTAGAGACAACCGGTGCGATATTTCAATCTACAACTGATACTGAGACGATACTGCATTTAATTGCCCAATCTACCAGAGCAGGCGTCGTAGACAAATTTGTTGATGCTTTATTCCAAGTTAATGGTGCTTATGCCTTAATAGGGTCCTCAAAGGATCAATTAATCGGCGTTAGAGACCCCCTCGGGATTAGGCCTCTCGTGCTTGGGCGTCTCGGCGAAAGTTATGTGTTGGCTTCTGAGACATGTGCCTTGGACATAATCGGAGCAGATTTTATTCGAGAGATAGAAAATGGAGAACTAGTTAGTATCACAAGCAATGGAATTGAGAGCCTCAAACCATTTCCGCCCATCAAGGAACGACCATGTATTTTTGAGTATATATACTTCGCCCGTCCAGACAGCCTCGTTGGTGGAAAAAGCGTTTATGAATGTCGAAAAAATTTTGGAAGAGAATTAGCAACGGAAAGTCACGTTGAAGCCGATATGGTTATTCCCGTTCCCGATTCAGGTGTGCCAGCGGCTATAGGCTATGCAGAAGCCTCGGGCATACCGTACGAATTGGGTATAATCCGCAATCATTACGTTGGCCGGACCTTTATACAACCTCAGCAATCGATAAGATCGTTTGGCGTAAAATTAAAACATAATGCAAATGCAAGTCTAATCCGTGGGAAGAAAATAATTCTTTTGGACGATTCAATCGTACGAGGCACCACTTCCGTAAAAATCGTGCGCATGATGCGCGAAGCCGGCGCGAAAGAAGTCCATTTTAGAGTAGCTTCACCTCCAATCACCCACCCCGATTTTTATGGTATTGACACGCCAAATAAAGATCAGTTACTGGCCTCCAGTAATACATGCGAAGAAATGCGCGATCATCTCGAGGCAGACAGCCTTTCTTTCCTATCTATTTCAGGCTTGTATCGAGCCCTTGGACATCCTAATGGTAGGAACAATACACTACCCCAATTTACCGACCACTGCTTTACTGGTGATTATCCAACAACCTTGGAAGATCGTGATGGAAAACAGGTTGAATTTCAGTTATCTTTTCTGTCTTCTCCGACAAATCCAGAAGGTTAATTTAATTAAAAAAAAACCCCAACAAGATCTGTTAATGAAAACTAAAGTCTTATCGGGGTTTTTAATATTATTTTTTTAACAAACAGTTTTAAATTCTTTTAGTAGAGTTCTAACTACCGATGCTCTTTCCGGCAGATCTTAAATCATGACAAGCCTGGACAACACGCGACGACATACTGGCACGTCCCATTTTCAACCAGGCTCGGGGGTCATACATTTTCTTATTTCCAACCTCACCTTCAATTTTCAACACACCTTCATAGTTAGTTAGCATGTGGTCTGCCACGGGGCGCGAAAAAGCATATTGCGTGTCCGTATCAACATTCATCTTAATTACACCATAATTTAATGTCTCTTGGATTTCTTCCTGACTCGAACCGGAACCACCATGAAAAACCAACCAAAACCGAGCCTCTTCACCATGCTTGGAAATAACAGCCTTTTGACCATCTTCTAAAATAGATGGTGTTAGAACCACGTTACCAGGCTTATATACACCGTGAACATTTCCAAATGTAGCAGCCAACATAAACTTTGCATCTTTTACTGAAATTAGCGCCTCATATACTGCTACCATATCCTCAGGAGTAGTATAGAGTTTTTCTTTGTCAATGCCCTCGCGATTAAGGCCATCTTCTTCACCACCAACAACTCCGGTCTCAACCTCCAGAATAATTCCATTGTCACGACACATCTCTAACAAAGGTAACGCAGTTGCCAAGTTTTCATCTAAAGGAAGATCACTCCCATCGTACATATGACTTGAAAATAAATTTGGCTGACCGGCAGCACGACGTCTCTTGGTTTCTGTTATGAGCGGCTTAAGAAACTTCTCGACCTTATCCGTAGTACAGTGATCGGTATGAAGAGCAATATTTACATCGTAAGAATTTGCCACTCGCTGTATATGTTCAGCCAGTGAAACAGCACCCAATACAGCATCCTTTAAATTACCTGAAGTATGTTCACCGCCACCAGTAGAAACCTGTACGATTCCATCACTACCGGCCTCGACGAAACCTTCAATTGCGGCATTTGCAGTATCAACATTTGACACATTAATCGCAGGATACGCATAACTTCCAATTTGAGCACTGTCTAACATCTTACAATATTTTTCAAAATCCACTATTGGCATCTTAATCCTCTCGTTCCAGCCTAGTAACTAATTTAAAAATCAACCACTAACTCCATTTTAAACCATTTAAAAAGTATGTTTTTATTCGTTAATAGCTATTAATTATAAATGCCAAAAGAGTCTGAAAAATCCTCTCCGATAGATTCAAATTGAAAAGCTAATTAAGAGTAGTTAGTTCAAATTTTTCAATGAACGCGCGTGACAGGGTATAACTTGATCGGCATGCAAAATCATTAAATCGCTGTATCACCAGTTTCACCAGTCCGGATACGGACAACTTCTTCTACAGGAATTACGAAAATTTTACCATCTCCAATTTTGCCTGTGTTTGAAGCTTCACGAATAGCACCAACTGCTACATCAAGAACATCATCACCGACTACTACTTCGACAGATACCTTTGGCGTAAAGTCAACCACATATTCTGCTCCACGATATACTTCTTTATGGCCTTTTTGCCGACCATATCCCTTAACCTCACTAACGGTCATACCCATAACCCCGAGCTTGTTTAGAGAATCTTTAATCTGATCCAGCGCACTTGGCCTTACAACACACTTTAGCAATTTCATCTGCGTTTCCCTCCTATGGATTCAAAGAAACAGTTCTGAAAAAAGGTGTAAAATGTTTAGCAAAGACAATAATATAACAATATTTTTATCTTTTGAAGAATTTTTGTATCCGTTTTCGAAAAACACATTTAGCTTTGGCTATATTTCCAACCTATACTCATCGAAACATATCGTGACTCCAAATGAGAAAGTAAGGTATTATGAAAGCACTAGTAAAAGGGCCAATCAATATTAAAAAAGCATCAGAAGTCGCGCCGGAGCTTGACATAATACAAGTCAACGATGAAGCCTCGCTTTTTTCACACGCGCACGATGCTGATATCATACTAATGATGAATTTGGGTTGGATTCGCAATGGATTTCCAGCGCTATTAAATGCTTCGCCAAAGCTGCGGTGGTTTCACTGTTCAAGTGCCGGCATAGACCCCTTAATTTGCCCGGAGCTGGTTGATTCTGATGTCTCACTTACCTGCGGAAAAGGTTTAACTGTCGGCCCTCTTCTAGCGGAACATGCATTTGCGTTGATGATGTCTCTAACTAGAGGTCTTGTTGAATCCGCTCGAGTAAAACAATGGAATCCGCAATCTTCTTCAGCACAGCGAGCATACGAAATTGGCGGGAAAAAATTAGGGATCGTTGGTTTTGGCGGAACAGGAAAAGAACTGGCATTAAGAGCCCAATCATTTGGTATGGAAGTAATTGCAATCCGCCGCACCCCAGCGTGCAAAAGTAATTTTATAGAATGGAGTCAAGATCGTTTGCTAGACATGCTAGAGATTTCAGATTTCGTCGTCATCGCCGTACCAGACACACCGGACACCAGATCTATGTTTAACTCTGAGGCATTTCTTCGTATGAAAAAATCAGCAATTTTGATAAACGTTGGTCGAGGACAAACGGTTGAGACCGATGCTCTGGTAAATGCCCTAATCGATAAGCAAATTGCTGGAGCTGGATTGGACGTAGTTGATCCAGAGCCACTCCCTAAAAGTCACCCACTATGGGAAATGGATAACGTCATAATAACGCCCCATATAGCCGGGAATTCACCTGAACGTGCAAAGCGGAATGAAATAGCTGTTCTGAATAATTTGGAAAGATTTTGCAACGGTTCGCCGCTAAAAGGTACCGTTGACGTGAATCTTGGATATTAGCCCCAACGATAAACCCTTTCGGCATTACGACAAAAATAATCTTCACGGGCTTCCGGTCCCTTTTTATCAAAAAAACGGCGAACGATTCCCAAGGCAGCTTTAAAACTGCCTGCACGTTCACAGACCGGCCAGTTACTACCATAAATCAAACGATCCTGACCAAACGCCGACCACATCTCTTCGAGGGCCAACGCATACCATGAATCGTCTTCCGGAGCTGGTTGCTTAGTGCTTTGTTCCATAACTGCCGAAACCTTTAAATGAACATTTTCACAGTCGGCCATTTCTTTGATTCCTGCCATCCAATTAGCATCAGGCGTCTCTCCATTTATTGGACCGTGTCCGGTATGGTTTACAATAATACGTAGGGCTGGGATTTCACGAGCCAGTGACGCGATAGCTAAAAATTGCGGGGGATTAACTAAGACATCCAAGGCCAAATCACATTCTGACAACAATCGCATGTCACTTACAAACGATCCCGAATCAATGTCATCAAAGTATCCACCACCACACCTAATCCCACAAAAACGAGGATGATCAGAAAAACGCTTCAGATTTGCTCTGAATTCCGGACGCGCCGGATCTACGTGACCGACCAAACCCACTATGAACGGATCCTCTTCTGCCAAATCCAGAATCCATTGATTATCATCCAGCCAGGCACTCGCCTCCACAACTACAGTACCCGTTACTCCTTCGGGTTCTGCGATCTGTCGATAATCCGCAGGTAAAACAGTACGATAGAGCAATTCATTGTCCGGACCAGGCCAGGGGACTCCTTCTGGCCGTGAAGGGTCATAGAAATGAGTATGAGTATCAATAATCACTTTAGTACTCCTATTTAGTTTGAATTCTCTTAGGATACAATATTTTGTGCTCCAACAGATCCCCGAACTTTTCAATTTCTTCTGTCGTTGTATCAAATGACGTCATCAACCGAACTTCCCCCAAGGCAACATTCCAGTCGTAAAAAAAACACTCCTCGCGAAGTTCCCCAATAACTTTCTCAGGAATACAAGCAAATACTGCATTCGCTTCTGTTCTTTGAGTCAGTTGAACTTGCGGAATAGATTTGACACGACTTGCTAAAACTTTCGCCATGGCGTTCGCATGGTCCGCGTTTCGTCGCCAAAGATCTCCCTCGAGAAGTGCACAAAATTGAGCAGAGATAAAACGCATTTTCGAAGCTAATTGCATATTTTGCTTGCGATAAAATCTATAATCAGATGCTAGGTCCGACGAAAGAAAAATCACAGCCTCTCCAAAAAGTAAACCGTTCTTCGTACCTCCAAAAGATACAATGTCCACACCAACCTCTTTACTAATAGCTCTAAGGTCAACACCAAGAGAAACCGCAGCATTTGAAAAACGGGCTCCATCCACGTGAAGATATAGATTATTCTCATGTGCGATATCAGATAGAGCGGATAGCTCTTGCGGGGTATAAACAGTACCCATCTCTGTTGACTGGGCAATAGAAATTACCCGTGGACGAACTTGATGCTCTCCTCTTTGTGTCGGGACATAATCCAGCACTTGAGTTGGAGAAATTTTACCATCATCTGTCGGCAGAGTAAGCAGCTTTACTCCCGCAAGCTGTTCGGGAGCACCACACTCATCGATATTCAAATGAGATGTTTCTGCGCATATTACGGCATCGTATGGTTTAGTAATTGCTGAGAGAGCTGTAACATTTGCACCCGTACCATTGAAAACAAAATAACTCACCGATTCGCTTCCAAAATGTTGACGTAGTAGAGCCTGTGCGCGCTCAGTAAAAGGATCGTCTCCATACGAATGAGCGTGTCCTACGTTGGCTGACTCAATAGCCTGCAAAATTTCAGGGTGAACCCCTGCATGATTATCGCTACCCAAACCCTTCTTAAAAACAGACATCCCTTGATCAGTTTCCATATTCACATTTCATCTTAAATTAAAATTAATGTGCTTCCAACCAATTGCGGCCCATACCCATTTCGACGGTAATGGGGACCTTCATTGGTAACGCTTCACACATTTCGCGTTCGACCAGAACCGTAACAGCATCGACTTCGTCTTTGTGTAAATCGAAAACCAGTTCATCATGTACCTGTAACAACATTTTGCTACGCATGGACAAAAGTTCACTGTGAATTCCACTCATTGCAAGCTTTATCATGTCTGCCGCCGATCCCTGGATTCGTGAATTAATTGCATTTCTCTCAGCTGCCTTCCTAGAGGTAGCGTTACGCGAATTTATATCACGCAGTGGTCGGCGGCGACCAGTTACTGTCTCCACGTAACCCTTTGAGCGAGCAAATTCAATCGTTTCTGCCATATAAGTTTCAACACCTGGGTACTGAGCAAAATATTGAGCAATGATCTCTCCTGCATCGAAACGGTTGACGTCCAATCTTTCAGCTAAACCAAATGCAGAAATCCCATATATTATTCCAAAATTTACCGTTTTTGCCTGACGCCGCATATCATCTGTGACATCTGCTTCATTTACCTCATAGATCTTTTGAGCCGTAGCAGAATGGATGTCGCCATCGGAAATAAAAGTGTTTAACATATCCTGATCTTGACTCAATTCCGCAGCTATTCGCAATTCTATCTGTGAGTAATCTGCAGCCAAGAGAATATATTCTTCACTTCGTGGAACAAAAGCCTTCCTAATTTCTCTACCTTGCTCACTTCTGATAGGTATGTTCTGAAGATTAGGTCCATGCGATTGCATCCTACCTGTGGCCGTTACCGCCTGTTCAAAATTAGTATGCACACGTCCGGTAACGGAAAAAATAGAATTAGGCAAACTATCAACATATGTCGATTTAAGTTTGTTATATAGTCGGTAATCTAAAACAAACTGGGCGACCTCGTGTCTGTTAGCCAATTTCCTCAGCACACTTTCACCAGTTTGATACTGGCCAGTCTTTTTCGTGCGCTTTGCGTTTGGATCCAAAGCTAATTTCTCAAATAAGATCTGTCCTAGTTGCCTTCCGGAGTTAAGATTAAATTCTTCCCCAGCTATTGTGAATATTCTCTGAGTCAAATCTTTTAACTGACCACTGAATTCTTGCGACATCGTTTTCAAGACATTCAATTCCATTGCAATCCCCTCATGTTCCATATCCACCAAAACGCAAAGCAACGGAAGTTCTATCTCATATAGTACACGTTCGAGCCCAGATTCTTTAATACGTTCTTTCAAGACTTGATATAACTGCCAAGTTATGTCGGCATCTTCGACAGCATAACGCGTCAGATCTTCTATAGGCACAAGATCCATACTTAATTGACCATCACCACGCTCTCCGATCAATTCGGAAATTCCGACCGGCCGATAACCCAAAAGTAATTTTGCCAAGTAATCCATACTCTTACGGCCATCAGGGTCTATCAGCGCAGCAGCTAGCATCGTATCAAAAAAATGACCTCCCACGGATATTCCATGCCAACGTAAAACACCTAAGTCAAACTTCAAATTATGTCCGATTTTCAAATTTTTACTACCAAATACGGGTTCGAATTCACCCAAAACCTCTATAGCACTATCTCGTTCGGCCGGCAGTTTGACAAAAAACCCACATCCTTCTTCCCAAGAAAAAGCTATCCCAACAATTCCACATTGTTTGATATCAAGTCCGGTTGTTTCTAAATCAAACGAAAATTCAGTCAGATTAACCAATTGACCAATGAGTTCCGAACGCTTTTCCTTCGTGTCGACCAAAATGTATTTATACTCAACATCATTTATTGTCTTTACCGATTCCGAATCCGTTTCATGACCCGACACATCAGAAGTCGCGGCAAAATCATCTCCAAACAACCTTCTCCCTAACGTATTGAATTCTAATTCGACAAATAGGGTGACAAGGTCTCGAGGATTATATTCACTTAGTTCCATAGATTTTAGGTCGAGCTTTACTGGCACAGTCCTATCAATTGTTACTAACTCTTTTGAGAGAACTGCTTGTTCAGAAAATTTTTCAATATTTTCGCGTTGTCTCCCTTTTAATTCACCGACTCCAGCAATTAGCGATTCCATATCTCCAAATTGGGCAATCAATTTTTGGGCCGTTTTTTCTCCTATGCCAGGAACTCCGGGAATGTTATCTGAGGTATCTCCCATCAAACCCAAAACATCAATTACCTGATCAATTCGTTCAATATTCCACCTATTTTTTATCTCTTCAACACCAAGAATTTCAGCCTCGTCTCCAGACCGACCCGGTTTGTAAATAAAAGTATTTGGCGAGACTAACTGACCGTAATCTTTGTCGGGTGTAACCATATATGTTTGAAAATCTTCGGATTCAGCTAATAGAGAAAGTGTACCTATGACATCATCTGCTTCCCACCCAGGCTTTTTTATCACTGGGATATTAAATCCCTCACAAAGACGATTAACATAAGGAAGTGCCTGTGATAAATCCTCAGGCATAGCCTCGCGTTGAGCCTTATATTCTGGATACGCAAGATGCCGATGGGTTGGCTCTGGCGTGTCAAAAACCACCGCTAAATGACTTGGAGATTCCCGATCAATAATACTCATTAACGTGTTTGCAAATGCAAATACGGCAGATGTATTCATTCCTTTCGAAGTCATACGCGGATTACGCATCAACGCAAAATGACCCCTATAGGCTAAGGCCATTCCATCCAACAAATAAAGTTTCTTTTTGGTATTCATTTACACCTTGATTAAAATTTCTATGTGTAGACCTACACACTAACCACTGTGGTATTTCTTATAAAACTTATTTATGGTTTGTCCCAACGGACTTCCCCCGGAGCCAAACCTTTAATGTAAAGTCCCGCTCCTTCGCGTCGCGGAAATGGGAAGTTAGATTTTCGCTCAGGCGGATTGGAAATGAGTGCGTCCAATGCACCTTCATCAATCGATAAACCAAGCCCTGGATCTTCGTTCAACAATATAAAACCTTCGTCTACAATACTTGAATATTGAAGGCAGTGTTCGCGACCAGGATCAACTATCTCCATAGCCAAATGATTAGGCAATGCGGCAGCCAAATGTGCCATGAAATTGGCCTGACAATTCATCATTGACACCGGTAATTCGTATGCATGCGCAAAATTTGCTATCTGCCGACATCCAGTAAAGCCACTTTGCATTGCAGAAATGTTTAGAATATCCACAGCTTCTTTACGAATTAGAGGAGATACTTCCCCAATCGTTTTTAAATTTTCACCGGTAGCCACCGCAGCCTTAACATTGGCAGAAACAAACCGAAGTCCTTCCACATCCCATCTTCTTGCCGGCTCCTCAATCCACATTATATCAAAATCACGCTCTATTGCACCAAGCAATCGTATCGTTTGTTTTGGAGACCAGTATTCGTTTACATCTAACATTAATTTCGGCCGTTCACAGGCCACAGACAAAGCCTCCCGCATAATTTCAATACGACGCAGGTCAACTTTCAAATCGAGACCGATTTTGAGTTTGCCGCCGTCTACACCCCTCTCGGCCATTCGGCGATAAAAATCAAATAATTCGTCTTCATTCAAACAGTAACCGATGCAACTCGCATACGCTTTTGTCCGTCCCTCCGTAGCTCCCCACATACGCCAAAGCGGTTCCTGCGCAATTTTGGCTTTCAAATCCCACAAAGCTATATCTATAGCCGAGACTGATTCAGCAACCATACCCACCCCCCCTTTGTGTGTTGCGTCAACCATCTTACGCCACAGGCTAACGACCTCACGCGGATCCTGTCCCTCTATTATATCGAACAAAGACCCTACATCCCCGGCACAAGGAGCAATCCCTTCTATACCTACGTCTGTCTCAATCCATAAAATTGAAGCAGGCATTAGATCTTCACCTGTCGGCGAATTTGCATCTCCAATGGGTCTATCCATCTTCATCACATATGATTTGATTCGGTAACCCGTTATTTTCATGAAAGACCTTTATCTGCCGCTGCAGCACGCTCTTCCACACTCGGTGTTACTTCATATAAACCCGCTCCTTCACGTCTACCTAAAGGACTTGGTCCTGCTCCGGCAGGTATGACTTCTACACGTTGCCGCTCAAGTGCATCATAATCTATTTGCAGACCATTCCCCGGTCGATCACCGGGGTAGGCCCACCCATCTTCTATGCGGACGTCCGTAGTAAACACTCCGTCCTTCGGTTTAGGATCCACTACCTCCATCGTCATAAAGTTAGGCATTATAGAGGCAAGGTGCGCATGGATCATTCCGGGAGACCCTCCCAAGGTCACAGGTAAATCGTGTCCATATGCCGCATCTGCTATTTGCAGTGCACAAGTAATACCTCCCATTCCGTAACTGGCCTGTATTACATCGACTGAGTCGTGATGAAAATACGCCAAAAAATCACCCAGAATATCCAGGTTCTCGCCCGCACATACGGCAGTCTTGACTCTATCTTTTACTCTACGTAAACCACGAAAATCCCACCGTCTTGCTGGTTCCTCCACCCACGTCAGATCATAAACCTCTTCCATTTCCCTCACTTTCCGAATGGCCTGTTTTGGCGACCAGTATTCATTTGCATCGATAAGAAGCATAGGTTGATCTTCAGCCCCGCCAAGTGCATCCTGCATCAAACCAATACGGCGCAGATCTACATCCTGCTCCAAACCTACTTTGAGCTTACCGCCTCTAAACCCGTACTCATTATGCATCTTTGAATACCATTCATACATCCCATCATCAGACATCGGCAATTCTATACCGCTTGCATAGCAATGAATGGGTCGCTGGTCGCCACCAAGTATTTTCCATAACGGTTCTCCGTATACCTTTGCCTTCAAATCCCACAAAGCTACATCCAAGGCAGCGACAGCATCGTTGACAATCCCATCGTGACCACCTTTAAAATGAACATCATTCATACGCTGAAATAAGCCTTGTACAGAACGGGGATCGCTGCCAATTAATACGGCCTCAACCAATCGTTTGATCAACGATATTGCTCCACCATTTGCTATCGCAACCCCAGTAAGTTCCTCATCAGTCAATAATTCAACTACACATCCACTACCTCTGACGCGTCCACTTGGCGAATTAGCATCTCCCATACAACGGTCTAATTCGTATGCATATAAAGCTGTCTCTACGCCTGTTACTTTCATTTCTTATTATACCGCCTTGTTTGACTCATCGTAGTATAGATTTGTCCCTGGCATTTCCCCCATCCCATGCCAAGCTCCCCGAAAAAGAGTTCTTCTGAGTGGAGGCATGTCGGCAATCACCTCTGCTGAGGGACACCCCTTCCCCCATTTTGAATTTACCGTATCATAGCACGTAAAAAGACTTAAACGGTCACGCGTTCCATTGGACCAACGTTGTCCTGTATGACACAAACCTTCCGTAAAAATAACAGCCGAACCTGGTGGACAGGTATATGTTTCCCAAAGTGAGCTTTCCCTCCTACTCAAATCTTCTGGACAAGAGAAAGCTGCTTTGTGGCTGCCCGACAAAAAAAGAGTAGCACCGTCACCTTCACTAACTTCATTCAATTCCCAGACGACTCTCGTTAAACCCGAATGAATCCTGTTCGGCTGCATTTGGTATATGTGGGAATTCCCTCGAAAATTGAAAAAACCTCCACCACCATGGGGGCTAAAGTTATCATGCCCCTCCTTGCGATGACTCGTATAGGTATGATCAAATCGAAAACCGTAACAATCTGAACTGGCCAATGCCTGATGAGACAAGATTTCATTCAGAACACCGACTACAGCAGGGTGGTCCAAAAGGGCTTGCGACGGGCCTCCATGGTTGTCACGATGCTCTGTCGGTAAGACCTCGCGATCATAGAGAAAATTCATTTGGTGCTCACAAATCTCCTCAAGCTGACCTCGTTCAAGAAGACCTTCTAACGCAATCCATCCTTTAAGATCGAACAAGTATTTCTGAGCATCCGTCATTTTTACAACATCTAAACCATCAGCATTGACTTTGGGGTAACATTCATCTCTCATTAACAAAACCTTCCGACTTCCAGTCAAAAATAACATTAAGCATATTTTTCTCACGTCTATAAGCCATCTCGTATGCCTGGACCATATCTTTATACGCCATTCTATGACTTACAAGTTGACTCGGACGTATAGACCCCTGCACCATATAATCAAGCATTTGTTTACACAATAATTCTCCGCTTAAACGATCTTCACTCCCAGGAAACAAATCACCCGCTTTCCCGTTTACTGCAATCAATGACAATCCCTTGGCATAAAACCAACACATATCCAGCGGATTAAAATCAAGTGGGGCTTCACCGCGACCTGGTAAAGCAACTATGGCAACACGTCCATCCGAACGTACAAGATCAACAGCTTTACGGTACGCGGGCCAAGGATTTGCTGTGAGAATTACCAAATCAACAGTACTTGCTCCAGTTTTTTCCTCTATTTTCTGTTTAATACTTTTATCGTCAGACATCAATGCGATACGGGCACCGACAGAAAGTGCCATATCCAAACGCGATTCGTTGTTGCCCAAGGCTATCACATTAGCACCGTATTGACATCCAACAGCTACGGCACCCATGCCAAGCACACCTAGCCCTATCACTGCTACAGTCTCACCTGGAACAAAGTGCGCTTTATGGAAACAAAATGCACTTAACGCGTAAAGATGTGAAAAAACCGCGTCCTCATCTTTTACATCGTCAGGAACGCGTACAATACATTCACTCTCGCGAGCTATATATTCAGATTGATGCGGATAGCGAGATACAACTCGGTCACCTACCTCGAATTTTTTTACAGATCTACCAATACCACGCACAATACCCAAATTGCTATCACCAACCCAACGGGGGTAATCTGGAGCACCTGGGACCGCTTCTGCCCCCTCATAATTTCCACGGTCCGTACCAATTTTAAAACCAGATACGAGGGTTTCTACCCACACTTGATCCTCTTCAAGTTTCCGCGTATCTAGAAATCTCTCTTCAATCCGCAAGTCACGTGGACCATGTAAAATAGCAATCTTCAAAAACAGCTCTCCCGTTAATCCTATAGCATTTGTTGTGATAACACTGTTTCAATTTTTCGGTCTTGTTTTAATCCACAATTCGGGGAAAATCGTGCCAACTATTTACACTCCTCTAAATCTATTTGGACAATCCAACCAGATGTTGCGTCACAATAAAGTAAATTGCTACCATAAGATGATAGGCCGTGAGGTTGAGGATATTCAGACGAAACATTAATTCGATCAATCTCTCGCCCATTTTCTATTTCCAATTTAACGATGACGCGATGAGAGGTGTGAACCACCCAAATACCGTCCTGAACGCGCGCAACACCATGGGCTCTTTCATACGGTAGTTCAATTACGTGAAGCCGCGACCAATCGGCAATACGCACCTTGCTTAGGGTTTGACTTTTTAGCGTAGTTATCCATAAGATACCATCCTCAAATGGATCATACTCAATGCCATGAACTCCGCCACCACCAGGGATAACCCAACGATTACGAGTTGCGCCAGTATCAGGATCGACCTCAAAAACTTCTCCTTGGCCGGCCCGAGCGTCGGCAGGGCGGCTGGGCCGCCACAAAGCAGCGTCACCATTAGCAGCCAACCATAATGATCCTCCACCAACTGCCATTCCACTGGTGTTGGAGGAATCACTGGCAATATCGCGTTCAAAATGGGTCACTCCGTAGTCAGAAGGATCTGTGAGTTTAACTAAAGCAAGGCGATCGGTGATTTGATCCGCGATCCAAAGTTGACCACGAACCACCTGCAGCGCATTAGGCACTCCATAGGGCGCACGAAAAAGTTTCTTGATAACAGGATTCATTTATTTACCTTAGGTTTTCCACTCTAACAGGACACCCATCGCCTGATTCGGGTGACTATATAACAAATCAAAAGCTTCCTTAGCTTTAGCATACAAAAACTTATGGCTTATCATTGATTGCACTTCGACGTCCCTATCTACCAGCAATTGTAACGCGTGACGGGCAGCAGTCGGTCTTAAGGTTGAATCAAGATAACCACCGACTAATCTAACTCCCTGAATTTTCCCAGAATCCAACGGAAGAGGTTTATCCCCGTACAACCCAAGTACCTGTAACAATCCACCCTTGCGCACAACATCCTGTGCCTGTGAGAACGCACCTTCTGCAGCCGATCCACCGACGGCTTCTATAACTATATCTGCACCCTGACCTGTTGTAAAATTGTTTACACACGCGACAAAATCATCAACCTTCGAATTTATCACTAAATCAGCTCCTAATTGAGAAGCTAGCTGACAGCGCATATTCAAAACATCGCAGACAATGACCTTACCAGCGCCCGTTGCCTTTGCAACCTGCATACATAAAAGACCAACTAGACCTTGACCAATTATTACAACCACTTCATTTTCATCCGCCTGAGTTTGTTTAATCCACAAAACAGAGCTCGTCAATAATGGCCAAAACGTTGCCGCTTCGGCCGTGACTGACTCGGGAATTTTAATTACCGACGGGTCGTGCAAAGGATTTACAACTTCCATTGTTACAAATTGTGCATGTGGAGCTAACGCAACAACACGATCTCCAGGCGTAAATGTATCGACCTCATCACCAACCTTAACAATTCGTCCGGCCAATGAATAACCCATAATTCGTGAATCTACCGCTTCCGCCACTGTGTAACGGCGCCACAGTTCAGATCCTCGACTAATCAATGAAAATTCAGCCTGAATCAAAACCTGCGTCGGAGAGGGCACGGGCGTATCCACCTCTTCGATCAGAATATTTCCTTTGCCTATGCCCTTAGCTACGCGTTCCATCTGTCTCCTAATAGGTTATAGCGCGTCAATATTGCAAAATCCCGTTCCGTTAGCAACACGGCAAAAAAAAACCGAACGTACCCTACTGGGTACGTTCGGCAGTACTCCCAAGAATTGCTAACCGTTAAGGACAGAATATTCTTGGCCAGGTGGTCAAACACCCGGAGTTGATCAGGTGACCAACCTCCCTGCGGTACTTGGACTACTACTCAATGGACCACCTCCTTTCCTATAGCGCGCAATTCGCAATTTTTTCGCACCAACCCTGCGCGTCGTGTAAAACCAATTGACAAAGTCGCGTTTAGCCTATTCGCTTCGCCCTAGGCTTCAGCATCGCGGTAACAGAGTTCAACCCTGAACTCGACTCATGCCGAATATACATCTACCCCATTTAACAGTCAAACAAAAATTATAAAACAAACTAATATGCTCTTTAGTAATTGTTTATAAATAACTTAAGAAAGGATATATTCAGAAAATATCAGACGAAAGTAGATCTATACTAATTTTTTTCGGAAAAAAACCTCATACTCAACGAACTGTAACAGCTACAGGTCCACCGGTGCGGGCGGATTCCCAAGCTGCCTCAGTTAATTCGATAACTCTAAGACCGCATTCAGGCGGAACCTGTACCTCGTCTTTTCCTAAAATGGAGTCTACGAAATTTTTGTCCGGTGAAGTACTTCCAGGTAAATTACTGACTTGATGCACATCATTGTTATTTTGCGTTTTATAATGTATTTCTCCCTGCCTCAAGTAAATAACAGCTTTAGAACCCCATATTGTTATATCTTCCCACATACCACCGGTTGGAGAATTTCCAACTACCGATACATTTCCCAGACCCCCATTACGAAAACGGAGACTTAGAGCCGAGTTAATGTCTACCTCCGATTCAAAATTTTCCATATATGCTTGAACTTCTGCCACCTGTAATCCCGTCATCCATAAAACAATATCTAACAAATGACTACCTGAATCATTCAATTGGCCACCACCTGACAAAGACAATTGTTGACGCCAAAGTCCCATCGTTCCCCGATACCATGCTTGATCCTGTAGAGCAGAAACGAACTGAATATCACCCAATTCTCCTGCTGCGATTTGATTTCGCACATATCGATATTGAGCTTCAAGGTGCCTCTGATAGGACACCATTAAAATTTTACCACTCCCGCGATGCTTCTCTAAGACCTGATGGGCATGATCCACCGTACAAACCATAGGTTTTTCACATAAGACATGTAAGCCCTTATTTAAACACGCCATGATTTGATCAAAATGTAGCGTATGTGGAGTTGAAATCTGTACGGCATCCATCTCCACTTCTTTTAGCATCTCCTCAAAGTCGGTGAACGCTGGTAGATTCGATACTTCGTATTGGTTTTTCACAGCATCAATACTTTTATTACTGCTATCACACAAGGAAACTATCTCACAGTCTTTCATTTCCAAAACACGCCCCACATGTCCTCGAGCGTTTCCACCACAACCAATAAAACCCATTCGTATTTCATTCATCGTTTTACCTCTTTAAATTTCAGTAATAATAAAATAACCTTCCAAGTACCTTTTCTCATCTCACCTGAGCACCGATAGGTAATGAATCTTCAGGTTCAATAAGTCTCATATTTCCGTTCCTATCTTCAGCAGCCAAAATCATTCCCTGAGAAACAATACCACGAAGTTTTGCCGGTTTAAGGTTGGACACGAGTATTACTCTACGTCCGGCTAAGTCTTCTGGCTTGTACCACGGTGCAATTCCGCTGACGACCATGCGCTCGTCCGCTCCAACATCAACGCGCAACTTGAGTAGCTTATCTGCTCCCTCCACTTTCTCAGCTTCAATAACCCGAGCAACTCGCAGATCTATTCTTGAGAATTCCTCAATAGAAATCTCATCAACCATTTCTTTTTGGCCCTTTCCCTTTTTCTTTTTAATCACCTTACCGGGGACATCTCCTTTAGAACTCCTAGATTCTGCTTCTTGTTTTGGAAATAGAATCTCCGTCTTCCTCGGTATTTCTGTCCCTGCAGTAACTCCCCCCCAACTTACCACATCAGCAAATTTATAGTCACCCAAACCCAAATCACTACGCACCTGACAAGCTTTATTGGGCATTGCAGGTTCAAGTAATACCGATGTTATGCGCAACCCTTCGGTGACATTATACAAAACGGTAGCTAAACGCGTTCGGCTTTTCGGATCTTTTGCCAGTTTCCAAGGAGCTTCATCATTGAAATAACGATTGAGCAAACGAACAAAGGCCATTACTTCTTCTAAAGCTTGGAAAAACCGTAGCCCATCTACCAACTGTCGGACCCTACTGAGTAATCCTACTCCTGTATCAATAACCTCTTGATCTGCCTGCTCTTGAACTCCCTCCGGTATTGTTCCGTCAAAATGCCTAAGAAGTAAGGCACGCACCCTTGAAAGTAAATTACCTAGGTCATTGGCCAGATCTGCGTTATAACGCGTCATCAACATAGCTTCACCAACTGCACTATCTTGACCAAACACAGTATCCTTCAACAAATAATACCTAACCGCATCAGATCCGTAAGCTTTGGTCAATTCAAACGGATCAACAACATTACCCAAGGTCTTGCTCATCTTTTGTCCATCCGACCCCATTAAAAAACCACCGACATTTAGACTTTGATAGACAGGAAGGCCTGCAGCTCTCAACATTGTGGGCCAGAACACGGCGTGTGCTTTCAATATGTCCTTACCAATCAAATGATGCGCATTTGGCCAAAAGCGTGAGAATTTTTCTCCCTTTGGAAAATCCATTGCCGAAATATAATTTATCAGAGCATCAAACCACACATAAGTCACGTGCTTATTATCCCATGGTAATTCTATCCCCCATGGAACCCTGTCCTTCGGACGAGAAATCGACAAATCTCCAATTGACTCATTGAGCATACCCAATACTTCGTTACGATATCCTACAGGACGGATAAAATTGGGATTGTCATCAATATGACCACGCAACCACTCTCGATATTTTTCCATTCGAAAGAAGTAGTTACCTTCTCGCCGTTTCTCTGGAGGTTGCTGATGATCTGCACATGCTCCATCCACTAATTCTTTTTCAGTCATAAAGCGCTCACACCCAATACAATAGAGCCCTTCGTATTCATCGTAGTATATTTCACCACGATCATACACCGTCTTCAGTATATAATTTACGACTTTTTTATGTCTCTCTTCCGTAGTTCGGATAAAGTCATCATTGCTTATCCCCAAAACATTCCATGCTTCGGCAAACCGCTTACTTATCTCGTCACAAAACTGCAAAGGAGGCAACCCATGGTCCTTAGCGGCCTGGTATATTTTCTCTCCATGTTCATCAGTCCCTGTTAGGTAATAGACGTCAGCTCCATCAAGCTCATAAAATCGCTTAAGAAAGTCTCCAACTACCGTGGTGTAAGCATGACCTATATGTGGCTGAGCATTCACATAGTATATTGGTGTAGTAACGTAAAAAGTACGACTCATCTTAACCCACCAGTCATTAATTGGATAAACAATACATACTTAAACGTAAACAATACATATCAAGGCGCCAGATAGTTGAGAAGTCCTTTAACAATTTGAACTGTTAGTCACTTGTCATTTATAACAAAAAAAACGCTGTTTGAAAGTAGTTCATAGCTACAATAAATGAGACATCATTGTAAACAGGGAGATAAAACAGCAAGCATACGGTAACACTCCATCCACAACACTTTAAACAAACTTACATTTTACGAGTTGTCATTAAGATCTTTTTCAAAGAATTCCTTAAGGCAACGTCCAGTATGAGACGACTCAACTTCCGCAACTTCTTGCGGTATTCCTTCTGCCACAATTTTCCCACCTTCAGATCCAGCGTCCGGACCAATATCAATCAACCAGTCTACAGCGGCCAACAGTTCAAGATGATGTTCGATGAACAGAACAGTATTCCCCTCATCTACTAATCTCTGAAGAAGACTAAGCAATAAAAGAACATCCTGCATGTGCAACCCAGAAGTCGGTTCATCCAAAACGTAAAGTGTTTCCCCATGGCGGGGACGACCTAACTCTGCAGCTAATTTTATTCGCTGAGCCTCTCCGCCAGACAGACTGGTCGCAGGTTGACCTAAGCCTAAATACCCCAAACCAATATCACTCAATACCTGTAGTCTGCGCGCAACTTCGGGAATTGCTGAGAAAAACTCTAGTGCTTCATCAACTTTAAACTCCAACACATCAGCTATACTAAATCCTCGATATTTTACATCCACTATTTCGCGCTTATAACGACGCCCAGCACAAAAGGCACAAACCACAGAGCCAAGGTTGCTTTTCCCCTCCCTGCCTGAAATAGATCCAGCACCACTACATTTCTCACAAGAACCAACGGTTGAGTTAAAACTAAAATGGGACGGAGTATAACCCCGCATTAAAGCGGTTGGTAATTCGGAAAACAATTGACGTAATGGGCCCCAAACACCTGTATATGTTGCTGCATTTGACCGTGAATTTCGGCCTATAGGACGTTGATCTACAACAACAATTCTATTTATTAATTCCTTACCATCACACGAATCATAGGGCAGTGGCCGTTGTTGACTCTGTCCAATACTCGCTGCTAATATTGGACAGAGCGTGTCCCGTACAAGTGAACTCTTTCCTGAGCCAGAAACCCCACTTATCCCAACTATATTTTGTAGTGGTACCTTTAGACAATCGATACATAGATTGCGTCCTCGTGCACCAAAAAGTCGTATCCATCCTCTACTCCCTATTTCCCGACTCCCAGAGCCAGAGATCGTTAGTTCACCACTCAAATAACGTCCTGTCAACGTATGACCCATAGACACGTGATCCAATTTCCCACTATAAACTATTTTGCCGCCTCTATCACCTGCCCCTGGGCCAAAATCCACGATTTTGTCAGCGGCTTGAAGTAATAGGCGTTCATGCTCTATAACGATTACGGTATCTCCTTTATCACGCAGTTTTTGGATTGTTTTTATTAAAGTTTTCGTATCTTTTGCATGAAGTCCGGCACTTGGTTCATCCAACACATAAAGCATTCGAGCAGTCTTCCGACCTATAACAGCACCTAAGCGCAATCGTTGGCATTCTCCACTGGAAAGAGCTTCTCCATTTCGCCCCAATTCTAAATAACCCAAGCCTAGTTCTTGAAGAGTTTTGAGTCGCGAAATTAATTGTTGTTGAACATTCTTCGCACGATCAGGACATTTGATTCTTTCAAGACAAAAAAGAGTTTCTTTAATAGTTCCTTTACAATATTCCCCTATATTCTGACCCTCAATAAAGACGGAAAGTGCCTCTTTTCGTAGGCGCATTCCACTGCATTCGGGACAATCCGAATCCGCAAAACGGTTAGAAAACCATTCTAATTCAACGCCTTGAGCCTTTGCAGCCGTGCGATTAAGCCATCGCTTTAAACCAATAAAGGAATTTCGGCCACGAGTTCCATTCCATAATCGACGAAGAAAAACGTTATCACAAAGATCCGGAGAAATATCTGGATCAACCTTTTGATTCTCAAAAAACGTATTTAGCTTTTCTTTTAATTCTAGATGGCCAAACTCGTCCCACATCGGCGACAGATTTTCATATAAGCTCTGACTCTCGTAGCCCCAAACCTGTTCCGGCGTTAAGCCTACAATTCTACCTGTTCCCTGGCACTCAGGACAGGCACCGTTTGAACTGTGGAACGAGAAAAATGATGGTTTCATAGTTGGAAAATTGCTAAAACATTGTGTGCATGATGGCTGGAGGGAAAACGTCAGGTCTCCTTTATTTTCCTGACTTACAATTACTATGCGACCATTCGCCATTTCTGAAGCAGCTTGTAGAGAACCACGTAATCGTCGAGAAGATTCTGGCTTAACAACAATTCGATCAACAACTACTTCAACCCGATCAATGAAAGAACAGTCCTGAAGATATAAATCTTCTAACAAGACGTAATCACCGTTAATACGAACCCTACGATATCCAGACCGATCTATTATTTCTATAAGCTCTTTAACATCTGATTTATCAGAAAATAAAAGCGGAGCCAGTATGGATAATTTTGTCCCAGCAGGTAACCCAAGTACCGTCTCGTATACTTCTTCAAATCGATGAACATGAACCCTTGCACCACAATCGAGACAGTGAGGTTGTCCTGCACGCACAAAGAGTAGAACTAACAGATCGTATACATGTGCTATCTTAGCCACATTCAAATGGGCATGACGTAAATCGAGGCTCTGCTCTAAGCAAATAGTAGGAAGCAATCCTTCAATAGATCTTGCTCTCGGCGAAATATGATCAAACCACACACCATCAAATCCGTCATTCATCGCAGCTCTAAACCGACGTTGTGCCTCAAAGTAAATCACATCGTATACGAAAGACGTTTTTCCCGATCCTGATACCCCACTGACTACAATCAAATTACCGTGGGGCAATTCAACATCTACCGACTTTAAGTTATTTATATTGGCTGAATATACTCTTAATTCTCCTTGGTTTTTGATCACAATTTCCTCAAGTACTTGACAAATCAGTTATTAGATCACTATTACTACTAATATCGACTTACTATTTTTGCAACCTATTTTGCTTTAGCAACAGATGACTCATGTTTTTCTCAATGCAGCCGAACTATATTGTATAAGATGTATACAAAATTAATACCAAGTTTAGGCAATCCTTTTAATAAACCGACATTCCGATGCTGATTTGCTTAACAACTTCACTAATACTGTTGGTCTTTTCGGAAGAATGGACTAATGCGCAAATGAATCTCAAGGGAACCTCAAGTGCGGGACGACGTTTATTCCATTCACCCATGATCAGCAAAAATGGGCTCTCTTGTGGCGATTGTCACTCGGACTTTGACGAAAAACGATTCGATGACGGTCGAATAAGGGCCGGCCATAGTTTATATAACGCATATTATCGGCAAACATGGTGGGGCAAAGATCCTGAGGATCCAGGAGCCTACGCAACTGCCGGGGAAGCAGCTGTAGTTTGTGTGATACATTATATGCGAAATCCAGAGAAACTGACGGCGCAACAAATTCTTGATTTAACTGCCTACCTTAAAGCCATATCTAAAAGATCCGTTCAACCACCTTTAGCCATTGCTCCAGCAGCCGATAAAACTGGAGAATACACTGGCTTCGAGGAAGGAAACCACGTTACAGGAAAAGAGTTATTTTATGCTGCCTGCCATAGTTGCCATCCAAATGGGAATGCTGGCATCGCTCCCAATCCGATTTCTCGTGATAAATCACCTAAATACTATGCCCGTCTAGTTAGAGAAGGAGATGGTTTGGGATCAGTATTATCCGGTATTGATCCAACTGCATACAAATTTGACGAAGGACGCTTCAAGCCTTTCTTTGGAGCAGACCGTCTTACAGACGGGCAAATAGCAGATATCATTGCGTACATTAAAACGCTACCGCCTACAAAATAAACTTTTTCTCAAAATCCATCCTGCCCTAATAAAGTGTACTATAAATGTGATCGCCATCCACCCTAAAAACAGTTCATAGCTTTGCGCCAAACAACCTACAAGAGCTCCGATACTAAAAGTCATTAGGGCAATGTTCCTTCTCGCAGCAAAAAGATGAAATAGAGTATCAATCCGCTGATAGTCAAATAACTCTCTTCCAACACAGTACTTGAAAAGGCCGCTGATTATTTTGTCCATCACAAACAAAATAATCAGAGAACCGGAAACTAAAGTTTCTGAGGACCAATCTAAGAGATTCCCACCGCTAAGATGCCATCCAACAGACACAAACCACAATGCAAGACCCGGAGTAGCAGCAAAATGTTCCAAATCCCCCATGGTGTCACTTAAATGAAGTCTCAACCGAGCAAGTTTGCCGTCAACCGAATCAAGAATCACTCCAAACCAAGCAAGAACCAAACCAGTTCCTATCCATCCAGAAGCTAAGAATGGACTTGCAATCCATACACACAGCACGGATAAGACAGTGTAAGTGTTTGGAGATATACTTTTTTCTACCAACCAACGAGTTAACCAACGAACAAGATGATAATAACCATACCTAGCAACAACGTCTATTGCTCCCTTAAAAGTACGTTGAAACATATGGTTTTCTATGGTCTGTGCAGACTCGCACTCAGCTGCACAAATTATGAAAGCAGGCATTTTGAGTCTTAAAGAAGGAACGTATTGATCAAGGTCTTCTGGTCGCAGAGCAACGAGAAACAACACCTTAGACTCTAACAACTCCCAGGAATCTATTCCTAATTTAGAAAAAGCGACGCATTGATTGGCGTTTATATGACACACGGAACGACTCGTAGAGGAAATCATAATACCTGGTCCCTCATTGAAAACATGCACGAGCACTCGCTCGTCATATATGGTGTCACCCGCAATCAAAATCAGAGGCTCATTAGCCCCTCCCACGTCTTCCCAAAAATCTTGTACACCTGTGACACAAATCCAATCGATTTCAACTGAATATAGTCTACTGAAATCCGTCCGTATTTGTCCTATATGATCCAGATCACGTTTACGTACAAAAACCTTAAAATAGACTATCCCAATCAAAGAAAATTCGCGAATTTGGCGTTCTACGATGGTCATCCCCCACAACCTCATACCTGCAATAGAATTTGTAGCATCTATCCAAACAGAAGGTTTTGACATTCAAATACCCAATGATGGAACTACGTGGTCACATACGTACTTATAATCCTCAAGATTATCTATTTCTCCCCAAGCAAAATCAC
The DNA here is from genome assembly GCA_036343635.1 of Candidatus Latescibacterota bacterium. Lineage (GTDB taxonomy): Bacteria > Latescibacterota > UBA2968 > UBA8231 > UBA8231. Next base: position 26,844 of record JAYYVF010000067.1, read on the forward strand.
TTACATCTGTAATAAATATTCCGTAGCGTTTTAGTATCGGCTCATAAGCTGCAGTAGGAAAAGTTTCGGTATTGTCAGCTTGAATTAAGCGCGTGACTTCTTCTCCCAATACCTTTGCTCCGGAAGAATCAAATTTTATTAACTGAACACTCTGTGCTTGTGCTCTGGCAGGCTCTATGTTTTTGTTGATTTCAACAATCCTACCTTTAAGGTCAAAACAGACATTCATTTCGTCAGGAACCCGTGCGACTTGGGTGTCTACAGCTAAAACATTGCCCTTTGGCTCTTCGAGCATCATTTTTAATACATTTGAATGAAACAAAATGTCACAGTTAAACAGAAATATTTCTTCACACAGTTCTTGTGAGGCCAAATAGAGGGAATAGATACTATTCGTAGTGGAAAATTGCGGATTTTCAATATATCGAACCCGATTACCACAATGCGCACGAACCTGGTCTGCCATGGCACCAACCACCACCACGATATCATCCACCCCAACCAACTCCAGAGCGTCTAACTGGTAGTCAATCAGAGCTTTCCCTTTAATAGTTACTAAACATTTGGGACAACTATCCGTAAGAGGTTTAAGGCGAGTACCCAAACCAGCAGCTAAAACTATAGCACGCATTTAATCTCCCTATAAATTATTCTTTCCGTGAATCAACCGCATCTCCATTTCGCTGTACCCATCGAAAAAACTTAGTCAACAACTGCTTATCTTCAATTTCCAAGCCTAAAACACGCAAGAGCATGATGTAGGTAAGGAAGAAAACAAACAAAGTTACCACAGCACCTAAGATGTCGCCCATCACGAGTTGCCTGATCAGCCAACTCGTTAATCCAGCTAATATGGCAGCACATATAGGTTTCAGTTGTTCCACTCCAAATGGCGATACAGAAAATTCAGAATAGATCTGAAATGTCCTTAAACCATTCACAAGAATTGTTGAAAAAAGTGCACCTAAAGCAGCCCCCACGATACCCAAATTGAAGTATTCAATCAATGCGACATTGATAATAAAGTTACTTATTAGCCACACAAGGTTATTAAAAAAATTCAAAGATGGCTTTCCTACCATCGTGAGTAGTGGGTCAGTAAGAGCGAATAGGCCTTGTATCATCATACAGATACAGAGAATTAAAAGAACGTTGATTCCTCTTTCAATTTGTTGAATCGGAAGAGCATTCATCGCTCCGCCACCAATTAACGCCAAAATAACATCGCCTATCATCAACAATGCAAAAAAAATGGGAAGATTAATCGTTAATATCCACCGGAATAAGACTTGGAATCTGACATTTAACTCGCTGTACTGTTTCTTGACTGCCAGTTCGCTAACAATAGAGCTGAATATTGGATCAAATGCCTGAGATGCTTTTAGCATTAAGCTAGCAATCCGCCGTGCCAAGGCATAAATACCAACCATCTCTGCGGAAACAAAAAAACCTAGCATTAAAACATCTAATTGAGTTAAAACTCCATAAAGAAGATTCCCAGCCGTTACCGGGAGAGAAAAATATGCAATATCCTTCCAGGGTCTATATTGACCCAATTGCTGCCAACATTCACGAAAGGAAAATAGACGTGAAAAAAAGAAAACAGAGAGTGCAAATATCCCCACAGCCATTGACACTTGGACATATGCCACCGCACGTAATTCACCTCCACCAATTCCAATGCACAACCCACCAATCAATAGTAAAAGCGGTCCCGCTATTGACAGAACGTAAACATCGTAAATCACAATCCTAAGTGATCGAATTGCGCCCATAAAAACCCAACACATTGCCAAAAAAGGAGCCGAGAATGACAGGATCCTTAGAGCCTCTGCAATTGGTTTATTGTAAAAATCAGCGATAAGATTTGAAAAGGCAAACACCCCTCCCATAACCAGCGTAGCCGAAATAAAAACTATTCCAAGGCCAGTAACGACAACACGCTCAACTGGATATAATGCTTGCTCTCGAGCTCTAACGGAAAAACGCACAATTGAACGCTCCATACCAAACTGGGCAATTTTATTTAGCGTTGAAACAATCCCCCAAGACAAGGAATAATAGCCCTGAACATCCAAACCCATGAAAAATGTAATTATCCAAAGAAATGCACCCCGGGAAGCTCGGCCTATTTTTCCAACAAACGTAATCAATCCCCCGCGGGCCAAGTCCCTATAATCACGTTTCTGTGAAAGTTCCCAATCTTCCAATCCATCCGAAGTTTCCTGCATACGTTGTTGCTCCTATATACAACTTTTTTGAGAATCATTACTCCTGACATACTTCCAATATACACATCACTGAGATTACAGGCACTGTCTCTTCCATCACTTAAATTGTGCTACCACGTTGACTTACGTAAAATACACTTGTATATTTTATTGACTGCAGGCGTTGTAATAACAGACTTGAATTCTGTTGTTTTTTGTTTGAGTCCGTCCCCTACTAAATGCAACGCTCCTAAACATTCGTTAGCCCTGTTGATATACTCCCTTTAAGATCCAACGGTGCTCTTTATGTATGGCAATTTATGAAGGCATTTATTTTAGCGGCTGGCAGAGGCCGAAGACTCTGGCCTCATACTGCCAACTGCCCTAAGTGCCTCTTAAACGTAGGGGGAATTACTCTACTCGAAAGACAATTATTTCAACTCAAAGATGCCGGTATTCAAGAAATAATTGTCGTGGGTGGATTTCAAATGGATTCCCTAACTTCAACTGTAAAACAAACCGGGATTACAGACGTCCACTTGGTTTACAATCCTTTTTTTGCTCATTCAGACAATTTAATATCCTTGTGGTTGGCCAGATCTTACATGACTGGCCCCCAAGTATTACTAAACGGAGATATCATATTCAACCCCGATGCCCTTAGCAAACTGATATCTCTCGAATTCCCATGCACACTACTTACTCAGAAGAAGAGTTCTTATGAAGCTGATGACATGAAAATTATCGTAAGAGACACTAACGTTAAAAAAATAGGTAAAGATCTTTCTTGCTCTACTGCCACCGGAATCTCCTTAGGGCTCTTGAGTTTTAAAGAAACCGCAGCAAACGTGCTTCGTTTAGCACTCGAGGAAATAGTACATAGCGAGAAGTCCCTAACTAGTCATTTCCCAGCCGTCATTCAATACATGATTGATGCTGGGCATCCGATCTTCACCCATGAAGTACCGCCCTTTAACTGTAGTGATATAGACACTGTAACAGACTTAGAATTGATCCGTGAAGATTGGCATCGTTATTACCCCTCAACTCAAGCACGATTTGCAGGAATCTAATGGATCAGGCTATTCTACTATTTCCCTCCGGACCTGCAGGGAAAGCATTGTCATCCTCCCGCGTGGCAGGACTAAACCTGATAGACCGTCAGATCCGAACTCTAGATAGAGCCGGTATAAAGCATGTCAGTATCATATTACCCGAGGGTACAGAACTCGATTTACCATCGTGGACTACAAAGTTAGATATTTCGAAACGTGTTAGCAGGCACGGTCAAGACATTGAACTCCCAAATCCTAGGTCTTCCTTTTTGGTGATTTTTGCAGAATATGTACATCATCATAGTTCAATTAGTACCTTGCTCAAAAATGTAGAGACAACCAACAAAGTCTTAGTTCACGCTTCTCACCAACCTCCGCAACAAGTTCCCCTTCGCCGCGTCAATGATATGTTCGCCGAAGAAACCAATGTAGACTTAGTCTGTGCCAGCGGTTTGTTTCTCTGTCCACCCTCAAATCAATTAGCAAACTCATTTTCCCGTTCTGAAGATCCCTGGCAAATTATCGTTAACGAACCAAAAGGTGATGTACATAAGAGTGAGGAAGCTCTTTGGTGTCGAGTCGATACAAAGGGTGGTGCACGGGCTGCAAAGCGAATGCTTTTTAGTCAAGTAACGAAAAAAACCAGTGGGTTCATTTCAAGAAACATAAACGCACGCATCTCTATTCCAACAAGCAAAGTGCTTGTCGATACAGGACTCAGTCCACATGCGATAACCGTATTATTTGTATTAACTACTGGTTTGGGGTCGGCTTATCTCGTCAGCGACCCAAGAAGCTATACAATACTTTTAGTCAGTGGGATACTCTGGCAATTTGCCGCAATATTTGATCGCTGTGACGGCGAAGTAGCACGAGTGAAACTCTGTGAATCAAAATTTGGAGCTTGGTTCGATACAGTTACTGACAATTTTGCTTATTTGTGTGGATGCGTCGGCACACTTATCGGCATGAATACTCTCCATCCTGACACCTCGATATATAATACCTTGGGACTCTCATCTATCTTTGCTATGACTTTGACCGTAATCATCCTCTATAGTTATGCTCGGAAAACCGGCACTGGAAGCCTACAAAATTACTTGCGCGCATTGGCAGATGATGTTGATGAAAAAGATAAGATATGGATCCAAAAACTCATGGAGCACTACGGATTTATTGCCAAACGTGATTTTTTTTCGTTTTACGTTTTCGTAGTCCTTGCCGCTGGTCAACTTTCATTGGTCTATTGGTTCCTTGTAGTTGTCTTGCACATGACTGCCCTAGCGGTCATTATGTCTCGCGGCTCCATGAATCGCCATATAGTAAAAAATGACTACTAGTTTATGAAACTACTAAAGCTAATCATACCTATGTTAGGTATTCTACTTCTTGGCTATCTGATCGGTTCCCTTGGTTCAGATCAGATAGTGCGTCACCTTGACGTCCTGAAGTGGACATTCCCTCAGGTACTAATACTAGCTTTTTCATGGCATATAACTAATTCTATTGCCTGGCGATTTGCCTTCATGCCGGATAGTCCAACACCTACTATCAAAACACTCTTTAAGGGAAAATTAGCAGGCGAGGCCGTAAGCCAAATAACCCCTCTTGCTAATTTAGGGGGAGAACCTCTCAAAGCATATTTGCTACGTAAAACAACTCCGTCTTCAGATGCATTAGCTGCGGTCGTCGTGAATAAGGCCGCTCAAACTCTAACTGGAATCGCCTTCAGCGCTTTGGGTCTCAGCTTAGTCCTTTTACAATGGGATCTCCCTTTAACAATCCCCGCTCCGATCCAAATAGGCTTAGTAAGCTTAATGACGCTTGCCATTCTGGTCGTTTTAATCGTTTGGAAAAAACAAACACATCTTTTCTCATCAATTTTAAATTTGATTGGAAAACTTGGCATAAGCACCGTGCGCGTTGAACAACGTATGGATAATGCACTTAGCATTGATGCCCGGATCCAGCAATTTTACCAATCTCATAAATTTAGGTTTACAGCCGTTTTATTTTTCCATAGCCTCGGATGGATGCTTGGCACGTGTGAAACGTATATCATTCTGCGAACATTAGAGCCTTCATTTAATTTTTCCATAGCCTTTCTCATCACCTCTCTAACCGTAATTATCAATACTCTATTTGTTTTTATGCCATCAAACATCGGCGTTTTAGAAGGTGGACAGGTCTTTTTGATGACCACCTTAGGAATTAATCCTGCTATCGGACTGTCATTGGGTATTACAAAGCGTATGCGAAAAACATTTTGGCTCGTTGTTGGTTGGATTTTTCTCTCCCGTTTGAGTCGAGAAGCTTTGGACAATGAATTGCTCGAACGTCGTCCATTACGTCAAAAAACGACGGTTTCCTCAGCAAATATACCTCAGGAGTTACATTATAATTGAAGCCAATAATTCTATTACTGATCAACTTGATGGCTCTTACGTGTCTTAAGGCCTCAGAATCTCCAGACACGTTAAATCTGAAACAGTTTTTGACGCTCTCTAAAAACCGTAATGCAGCGATAAAATCGGCTAACTGGAACAGGAAAGTTACTGAGGCAGAGTTACACAAAATGAAACGCATGCGTATACTTCCCAAGATACGCATAAGAAGCGAAAGTGGTATCGTCCCAGATGCAAAAGGTGACGTATTCAACCCTCCTTCCGACACACTTGGTATAAGGCCACTAGGTCCCTTCAACCGAACACAACTTGAAGCAGTTCAACCTATCTACCCATTTAGCCGCGGAAAAAAATTTCTGCAAGCAGCGACAAATAACATCGCTATTGCCGAAGCGAAACAAGAAGCTGCTATAGGTGAGGTTAATTATGAAATAAAGAAGTATTATCACGCCACTCTACTTGCACGGGATCTTTTTAGCCTAGCCGAGCGTCTTAGAACTGAAATAAGTTCACGAAGAGAAGAAATAGAAAGGACTTCTAGTTTATCTATCTCAGGTCCTTATGAGCTCGATTTGGCCTCTTTAGAAATTGATATACTTGCGCGGGAAGCACGCGACCAAATGGCCGTAGCAAAACAAGCGTTGCTGGTTTCTGCCGGGCTGTCTTTAGATGAAGCTATCGTAATTGCAGCTCAATTTATAGCTCCCTTAGATATCAATGTTGTCGATCTTTTTGCTTTAGCCGAAAGCGCCATTGAACGAAGGCCTGAATGGCAAGAACTCCAAGCGGGCATCGCTGCAACAAGAGCACTGCATCGTGCAGCGATGGATGCCTACAAGCCAGAAATATATATCGGAGGAGGTATCCGATATGCACTTGCTCCGGGAAGAACAGACCAACACAATCCATTCGTCCGGGACGAATTTAATTCGTTCGGTGGAGGTATTTTCTTAGGGGTTAAACAATCCTTGGAATTCCACTTAATTGGTGCAGATATTGTCCGAGCAGAAGCTCAACATAAACAACTGACTTCGATGAACGACGGCGTAAAGGACATGCTTCGGCTCGACGTTTCAGAAAAATTAAATTCCTTCCTAAGAGAAAGAGAGAACTTAACTATTTCAACCAAAAGAAGAAAGATCGCACGTCAGTGGCTCAAAGAAGCAAAAGACGAATATGAATTTGATCCTGATACGTTCAAAGACTTAATAAAAGCTGTCGAGAAATGGGCTGAGGTTGAACGGCAATATTTCGATAGAATTTATCAGTTTAACCTTAGCGTTGCAGCTCTTGAAAAATCCTGTAGCGATACAATGATTAGTAATGAAAATCCATACTCACTTCCTTCAAATTAGATCTATTTTCTTTATGAAACGGAATTTAACAAAAGCCTTTGTACTATTAGTCTGCCTACATTCGTCAACAAAAGCCGTAGATATTTCCATAAGCAACTCAATACAGCAGGTACAAAACAGCCTATCTGAAAATCCACGGCAAATGAAAAACTTATCTGCTTCGTTAGTAGACCGATGGCTTGATATCAGGTTATTTACCGAATTAACCTTTGAATCGTATATAAAAGATAGTTTGGAATCATACGAGAATGTATTAACACAGCAGAAATTCGATCGTCTTGTAAGGCAATACCAAACTAGGTTGTCTATAGCATTCCGAAAAAAGCTTATCCACGATTTGGACAAATTACTGACGAGCAAAGATTTCAAACATCTTAGCCTAACGTCAATAAAAACAAACGGAGACCTTAAAAGTGCAACCGTAGAAATTCAATCAAAATTAATTTCGAAGAGTATTGAATTCAGCATGCGTTTCGACGGCGAAAAATGGATTGTAGTTGCTGTAAAAACCGAAAAGAGCGTGCTTTCTGAATACTACCGATCTCTTTTTCAAAACGTAACCAAAAACGTTTACTCTCTCCCAGTTCTCATCGCACAATTAACTCAAACTGACTACATAAATTTAGAAGATTTTTCCATGTCTACTCTTGGCGAATTACCTTTAGATTGGGGATCATGGAGGAAAAAAGACAAGGGTAAGCCTATGCCCTATCAAGTTGAAGGCATTTCTGAACATTATCTAGCTGCTCGAGATTCAGGATATTCGGTTATACTAGGAAAATTTCTTCACTGGAATCCACGCGAATATCCTTTGCTGACCTGGTGTTGGCGATCAAATCACCTGCCCCCCGGCGGTAATGAGTTTGTTAATGAGGCAAATGACAGTGCCGTTGGACTGTACGTAATATTTTCTCAGAATTGGCTACGCGTACCAAAGCAGATTAAATATGTCTGGAGCAGTACACTTCCCTTAGGAACCATTGGCAGACGGAACAAAATGTTCCGTCCCTGGTTCTTCGTAAAAGAGAGCGGCGAAAAAAATGTAGGCCATTGGCAGTTTGAAATAGTAGATCTAGAACATGACCATAATCTTAAACTCGGGGGGCCACCAGCAAACCGAACAATAGGTTTAGGTATACTTAGTGACGCAAATTCCACAGACTCTTATGCTGAAGGGTTTTACGGTGACTTTAGAGCTTGGAAACGTCCTATCGGTGATGTGCAGACAATTTCCGATCACTGCGGTTTATTGCGCAAAGAGTACGATTGAAACGATCGGACGAATAGCAAGACTTAATATCGGCCGGCGTATTTGGAGGATGCATATATGAAGCATGTATTGCGAACGATTTTTTTCAGCATATTTTTGTCTGTAGCCACAAAAGCAACCTCCAGTGAGGTTGATGAATTATCACAACCGCTGACTGGTCCGATCACCTCGCTAAAGGCTCACGACGAAAAAGTACGTAATCTTCTTAAGGATCAGGGGGATACTCTTAATACAGTAATAAGAGATACTTTAAAACTAAGAATTAACTCTATTTTTGACTTTAAGGAACTCAGTAAACTCGCATTAGGAACTCATTGGGAACAGATTACTGAACAAGAAAAAAAACAGTTTGTTAACACGTTTAGTGCGATAATCCGCGAGCAGAACTTTGACACTTTTCTGACCTACTATCGTGACGGAAAACTAAATTATGATGAAGAATATGTGGATGGAGAAACCGCAACAGTTAACGCCTCGGTCCCACTCAAGCGTGGGTCAGTAAGCATCGCATATTCTATGCACGTTGTCGATAAAACCTGGCAGATATACGACGTCGCTATAGACAGCGCTAGTACTGCCGAAGGAAACCGAAAACGCTACGACAGGTATATTAGGAAACATTCGTATGAAAAACTTATTCTCCAATTGGAAAAACAACTAGACCGATTAAAGCACACTGGGAAATAATTCATTTTGCGTATAAATTACAAACGCCTCGTCCATTACATCTACCACCACCATGTGAGTATAATAATCGTTGCAGCTATATTTTCTGTTTTCTCTGGCTATTTTGCTTCTCAACTTGCCAATAACATAAAAACAGACTTTGCTGATCTTCTCCCAGACGATTACGTCAGTGTAAAAGAATTAAATCGAATAAAAGATAGAGTTGGCGGCATAGGTCCCTTGATGGTTCTCATAACAGGCGATGACTTGGACGAGGCCGTTAATTTCATGCAGACCCTGGCTGACTCACTTAAATCGAGCCCGTTAATTAGCTCACTAAGCATTTACGATAGTAAAAAAGAAATATTAAGGAAAAACAAGCTCTTATACATGGACATAGAAGATCTTACTACAATTATGAGTCGGTTAAACGAACATATAGAATTGAAAAAACTGAAACAATCACCATTGTATTTTTCATTCGATGATGAAGAAGAATCATCTTTAGACTTCTCTGACATACAAGAAAAATATAAAGATAAAACCAAATCCCAGAAAACAATCGACCCGCGATTTAACCGGTATATTCTCACCAAGGAAAAAAACGGTGTGATACTTAAGCTTTATCCTTCTGGTGTAATTACTGACGTTGAATTTTCGCAACAACTTCTCGAGACTCTAGATCAAACAATCAATTCAATAAACCCCAAAAGCTATCACCCAAGTTTGCAATATACGTACAAGGGGCCCTTTAAAAATAGTGCCAACCAAATAACAATAATCATGCAGGACCTTAGATCTACTGCTTCTTATAGCGTAATTGGAGTACTTCTACTGATTTCACTCTATTTCAGGCAGGTTTTTGCTTCAATCTTCATAACACTTCCACTTTTAATGGGACTGACCTGGACATTTGGAATAACATACCTCGTCATTGGCAGTCTTAACATGATTACGGTAGGACTTTTTGCTATTCTGTTTGGCTTAGGCATCGACTTTGGTATACATATTTTTGCTCGCTATCGCGAAGCTAGACGTAGGGGTACAGACCCCCTACAAGCCCTAACCGAAACTGTGGTGCATACTGGAAGTGCACTTACTACGACCGCCACAACAACAGCGATAGCATTTTATTCTCTAATGTTAACTGATTTCAAAGGCTTTTCCGAATTCGGTTTTATTGTTGGAACAGGTATTTTGTTCTCACTAGTCACAATGGTTCTAATTTGCCCAGCATTTGTGATCTTAGCTGATCGTCTTAGCGTTATAAAACTATCTACACGTGAAACTCCAGATCATTTGTTACGCCACGGAAAGTACCCTCTGCCTATAGTGACGTTAGTAGGAGGCTTCGTAATAGCAATTTATTCGATATGTAACCTAAGCGAAATAAGTTTCGAATACGATTTTAGTAAGCTTAAACCCAAACCTCTAACAAAACAGGAGCAAGCGAGTCTTCCAGAAACATTAAAGGAAAGCCGATCTCCAGCAATAGTCCTTACCGAAAGCTACGAAGATGCCATGGAAGTCGTCGACTCCGTGGAAGCCATTAAACAAGCAAATGGCGATTCTTCCACGATCAAATCTATTAAAAGTGTGTATTCAGTACTTCCAAAAAGACAAGAAGAAAAATTGGAAATTATTTCTGACATCAGGTCAATTATAGATGCCAACAAATCATTATTTAATGACAATCAACGCGTCACAGTTGATTCGCTACGCCCTTACCTAGACGTAAAAATGTTAACGCTATACAACCTACCTGAAGATCTTACAAACGAATTTAAAAGTAAAAAAGGTGAAATCCTTAGTTTTGTAGCGATCAATGCATCAGTACAACTTAAAGATGGAAGAAATGCAATTAAGTTTGCAAATGAAATCCGGGAAATTCGAACTCCTTCTGAAAAGATGTATTATGCTTCGAGTTCCCACATAATTATAGCAGAAATGCTTAATGTCATGCTCAAAGATAGTAAATTAGCTGTTATATTGACTCTTTTGGTAATTACGGTAGTCCTATTTATCGATCTAAGATCTTTTGTAGACACTTTACTCGTTTTGACGCCTCTGCTTACTGCTTTAGTATGGATAACCGGATTTATGTATGCTTTTGGTATAAAACTAAACCTATATAACATGGTTGCATTTCCAACCGTAATCGGTATGGGAATTGACAATGGTGTCCATATTTTTCATCGATACAGAGAAACTGGCAAAGGCTCGCTCCGCCTCGTTCTACGTACAACCGGTTTTGCTCTTTTGGCCACGTCGTTGACAACTATGGTAGGTTTCTCGGGCTTAGTACCTGCCCATCACCCTGCACTAACTTCAATTGGAATTCTTTCTCTCATAGGGTTGGGATGTTGTTTCGTCACGTCCGTAACTATTCTCCCTGCTCTTTTACAAATAAGGGAAAACCAGATAGAAAAAAGTAACTGAAATTACCATCCTATCCGTAGATTAGAAAAAATGTATCTGATGTTTACAGGAATATATTCAACCAAAACGTGCCAGCGGATAAAGTTCCACTGGCACAAAATTGGAGCGAGAGACGAGACTCGAACTCGCGACAACCACGTTGGCAACGTGGGGCTCTACCAACTGAGCTACTCTCGCCAGATGTTTAAATTTTAGGAGGAGCAATATAAGTATGCACAACGAAGTAGTCAAGTTTTGCGCCTTTGCGCTTATTGGTTTAAATACCGCCTGTAACTTGGAATTTGAATCGGATTCGACTTCAAATAATATCCTGATTCCATCACGAGCCCGCTGGCATAATAATCAAGGGGCCGTTTATATGGATCAACACAACTATACGCGGGGACGACAAGAATTTGAGCAGGCAATCAAACTTGCATCCCAATACCCTATAGCCTATGCAAACTTGGGTATCGCCCTTTATAGTTTGGGTAAATATGACAGTGCCGCTATTGAACTGAATACAGCATTGCATTACGACAATAAGCTTCTGAGTGCTCACTACACTCTCGGTTTGATTCACAATGCCCAAGGTAAAGATCACGAGAAAGCCCTCTCTTCACTTGAACTTGTTGCGAAAGATGACCCGGACGATCCACATGTTAGATATTATTTAGGGCAGGTAAAAAGCAAGTTAAATCGGAACGAAGAAGCAATCGCTGATTTCCAAGAAACGATACGGTTAGATCCATTCAACGTGTCCGCCTATTATGGGTTAGCTAATATTCTTCGAAGATCTGGGAATGACTCTGCTTGGCGTGAAACCCTTGAAAAATTCAATGAATTAAGCCAGGCTGGATTTCAAGGGGTAAGTTCATCGTACCAAGGACAAGGTCGTTACGCAGAAGTTGTAACAGATACGCACGGCGGAGACGCAGGTGAGGAGGATCAAAAGGGGCCTTTCACATTTGCCAAACCTCAATTAATCCATAACCAACCAAATTTTGCAACCGCAATAGATATCAGAAATAATGGATCCAACGATATTTTGGTTGGCTCACCGATGAAGATCTATCTTGAAGGTGTGTTGGAAAGTCAACAGGATTTACCAAAAACCACGAAGGGATTTCACGCTCTTCCGTCAGATTTTAACAATGACCATATTCAGGACCTAATCATTTCGGGAAGTGATACGCAATACCTTCAAGGAAATAAAGACGGTAGCTGGTCATTAAAAAAAGTATTACCAAAAGCTCAAAAAAGTGTCAGTGCTGATGTCGATCATGATGGAGATTTAGACCTTTTATTGTCAGGGCAAACCAATACACATCTCCTTGCCAATGACGGAACTGGGAATTTTTTCGACATAACTGATAAAGCGGGCATATCCTCAGAGAAAGTTTTTGATCAGGTAATTTTCAGTGATTTTGACAACGATAGGGACATTGATTTTTTCACATTATCTAATGGCTCAATCGAATTGTATACCAACAATAGAGATGGGACTTTTACAGACATCTCAAAAAAATCAAACTTGCCCTTCAGTGGAATCAAATACCTTCTAATAGAAGACATAAACCAAGATGGATTCATGGACTGCATCGTGTTAAATGACGAAAAACAGCTAGTTCATTTCACGAACAGAAATGGCCTGAAGTTCACTGAAACGCAAAGACTGAGCGATATAAATGCACATTCTTTAGTTAGTAGTGATCTTGATAATGACGGAGATTTGGACTTGTGGTGTATTGAAGATTCAGGAATTAAAACAATAGCATGGCATGCTGGTTCATGGGAACCGACAGAAGCAAGTATCAAACTATCATATTCTAGTGTTCCGGTCGTGGCGTCTGATTTAGACCGCGATGGTCGGATAGATTTGTGGGCCGGAGGCAATTTAGTACGCAATATCACCGATAGCGGTAATTGGGTACGAATAGATTTAACAGGATTAAACAGCAATAGAGATGGAATAGGAACTAAAATTGAGATAAAGACGGAAAACCGACTTCAGAAACGTGAGTTACGAAGCAATGATTCAAATAGTGATTTAATGTTCGGCTTAGCCTCAAGTGATTCGATCGAATTCCTGCGCATTCTTTGGCCAGGAGGAGTCCGCCAAACCGAACTTGCTACTAAGGCAAATCAGGAAATTAGCCTTAAAGAGCTAGACCGAAAAGGTACTTCCTGCCCAATATTATATGCTTGGGACGGATCGAGTTTTCGTTTTATAACAGATATCTTGGGAGGGGCAATTATTGGTTACCAAACAGGCATTGGAACATTCTATTATCCTGACAGTGACGAATACGTCCCGTTAGGGAAAATACAACCTCTTAACGGTAATTACACAATTAAACTGACTAATCAATTAGAGGAAGTAATCTACATAGATGCCCTGGAACTTATTGCAATCGATCATACGAAAAATGTAACAATCTATCCAAACGAACGACTTCTTTCGTCGCCACCGTATCCAAAATTCAAATTGTACTCACTATCTAATTTTATCATTCCAAAGACCGCTCTAGATAACAATGGAAACTCAATCCTTGATAAAATAAAAGAGTTAGATGATCGTTGGTACGACGATTTTGGACTAACAGACATACATGGTTATGCAGAACTTCATCATATTGAACTGACCTGGGAAGACCTAAGTTCTATCCAAAACCCAGTCCTTTTAGGCTATGGCTGGGTTGATTATGCTCATTCAACTTCTAACTGGTCTGCAAGTCAACGAGGCCTGAATTTGTCTCCCCCCAAACTTGAAGTTGGAGATGGGAAAGGAGGATGGAAATTAGTAACTACGGATATGGGTAATCCGGCAGGCTTACCCAAACATATGGTCTACGATTTGAAAAATGTATTCAGCCCTGGAGACTATCGACTGCGAATCACAACGAATGCAGCTATATACTGGGATCAGATTGTTATCGGCGAAAATGTGGAAACGAAATTGAGCCGAAAGGAAAATTTACCCACGGCAGCAAAGCTATTATGGAGAGGCTATCCAAAACACACTCCAATTAATAAAACCTTTGCATTTCGTTATCATTACGACCAACTGAATCTTGAGGCCCCCTGGGGTACACATTCTGGCGCCTACACACGCTTAGGTCCAGTAACTGACCTAGTCCAAAAAATAGACAATCAGTTTGTCATTATGCGTCATGGAGATGAATTGAGCGTAGAGTTTTCAGAATCATTGTTTCCAAAAGTCGCAAAAAATTCTAACAGATCTTTCCTCTTACATGCAGTTGGTTTTGGCAAGGATATGGATTTTCACTCAGCGAATTCGCTGAGTGTCGGACCACTACCATTTCATGGAATGTCATCGTATCCCTATCCTCAGACAGAGCATTATCCACAAAGTGAAGCTAATTTGCAGTACATACAAAATTATAATACCCGACGCGTTAAAGGTTATTACCGATAGAACATTTGAATATTGTCGGATATAGGCGACTAATTCTATGCTGAAACGAATTGCATTGTATACGTTATCTTTCTTCTTCCTTTACGTCGTCGGAATAATGATCACATTTGGTGTTTTCAGCAACGCCTTACCTGATATAGCCGCTTGGAATTTCGAGCCTAAAAGGCTAACAAAGGTGTTCTCCAACAACGGGAACCACCTTCACAATTTCCTTGAAGAAAATCGAGAAATAATTAGCTATGAGGAACTTCCAAAGTCCATGCAAGACGCTCTTTTATCCATTGAAGATCAGAGGTATTTTTCCCATTGGGGTATTGACATAAGACGTATTTTGGGGGCCATAATAGCAAATATCCAATCTTTTAGCCCAACTGCACAGGGAGCAAGCACGATCACTCAACAGTTAGCACGTAATGTATTTGTGGAAGAAGTTGGCAACCAACGTAGTAGTGCTTCTTGGAGAGCTATTGCTTCGACCTATGCCCGCAAAATAAGGGAGCAGATAACCTCAATTTATATTGAACGTCTTTATACAAAGCAGGAAATACTGACAATGTACCTCAATAA
Organism: Candidatus Latescibacterota bacterium; assembly: GCA_036343635.1. Lineage (GTDB taxonomy): Bacteria > Latescibacterota > UBA2968 > UBA8231 > UBA8231. The sequence goes on from JAYYVF010000067.1 coordinate 42,229, forward strand.
AGTATACTTCGGTCACGGCGCCCATGGTCTTAAAGCAGCCGCAGGATATTTCTTCGACAAACGCGTCTCTGACTTATCTATCGAAGAAAGTGCTTTGTTAGCAGGCCTACTTAAAGCTCCAAATGGTTACAGCCCATTACGTAAACCAAACCGGGCCTTCAAACGTCGCAATCAAGTTCTCTATAGCATGGTACAAAATGGAAAACTTTCCAAAAGATCGTATAACCGAATTCGTCAAATTCCTATAAAAACACGTATACGCAATCAATTAGCTACGTATGGTTCAGCCCCCTATTTCGTCGAGCATGTTCGACAGCAACTTCAACAGGAACTGGGAAACACCCTTTATCGAGCTGGTTATACTATCCACACAACATTAGATTCGCGTCTGCAAGATATTGCAGAAAAATACTATCGAAAAGAAATTGACAGAGTCGAACAAAATGTGAACCGATATTTATCCCAACAGGATTCATCTGCAGGACTCCCTGATTCAGCGATAGTACAAGCAGCGTTTATTGCTATTGATCCACATACAGGTCAAATCCTAGCATTAATTGGAGGTAGAAATTTCGGTAACAGCAAATTTAATCGAGCGACCCAAGCCAAACGCCAACCAGGATCTGCTTTCAAACCCTTTGTATATACTGCGGCGATAGACAATAATCGTTTTACGACCGAAATAATAGAGGATAATGCTATTACTTTGTATGATCAATCAACTGGAGAATTCTGGGATCCAGAAAATTACGATAAAAAATTTTTAGGACCGATGACGCTCCGAGATGGACTAAAACAATCTCGGAATCTAATAGCCCTTAGATTAACCGATGACATTGGCCCTAACCTCATACGTAGGTATGCACGTAACATGGGAATAACAACTCCGGTAAAAGCAATTCCGTCTATCGGTATAGGAACCAGCGAGGTAACACTTATCGATATGGTAGCAGCCTACTCCGTATATCCTAATAAAGGTATATATATAGAGCCATATTGTATAACAGCTATCAACGATAACGATGGTAATGAATTATTTCGAAAAATTTCAGGAAACAAACGTGAGGTCCTGCGGCCAGCAGCAGCTGTTATCGTAACGGACATGATGAGATCTGTTATGGACGAAATAGGGGGTACTGGTAGAGGAGCAAGAACCCGTCACGGATTCAAAACTGCTGCAGCCGGCAAGACAGGTACCACGAACGATTATACCGATGCTTGGTTTATAGGGTTCACGCCACATTTGGTTGCGGGCGTGTGGGTCGGCATTGACAATCCAAGCTTACGCCTTTGGCCTAGACAGGCTGGCTCATCAGCAGCTCTACCAATGTGGGCATTGTTCATGAAAGAAGTATATAGTGCGGTTCCAAAATACAGAGCTCGCTCCAAAGCTGACTTCGACTATCCTGAAAACCTAGTTACGGAGCTATCTATTTGCAGCGAATCATATAAATTGGCCACTCGGTTTTGCCCTAATCATGACAAAGATCTATTCATAAAAAACGAATCCCTACCTACCTTTTGTCCATTGCATGGCGGACAGAACACCTCCCCAGCAGGCTCGGTGCAACGATTTTAAGCCGATTGTTATTCAAGTTTTTGACTAGTAGGAGCCCTTCTCTGTTTTCTTAATTTATGCTCTTCGATATTTATGTTCGTCGTCTCAATCTTTTTCTCTAATACTCCAACTTCATTTTTCAACTCCCGTACTTCCCGTTCGACCATGTCAATAGTAGACTCCTCAACCCTAAAATCTTCTTCAGATTGCCCAATTTCTGATTGGGCCTGGGCTACCAAAGGGCGCAACAAAGAAGTTACATTAAAATAATCAATAATAACCCAAGCAAGAATTACTGCTGAACCCACGGCAATTGTCAAATAGACCCAAATCATAGATATCTCATTCGATAGAAACACTTTGCATAATTTTTGTTATCTTCGCTGCGAAAGTAGGTTCCATATAGCCCATTATCTTACCCATTTGTTGCGGTTTGAGCATTTTCATTAATGTCGCCACACTTGTATCATTTAGTACAGCTGATTCTTGAAGTATTTCTGCCGCACGCTTTGCCTTTATTTTTTCATAAAACTTTGCCAAACCTTGCATTCTTTCCCGGTTCTCACGCATAGATACAGAATCAGTTCCCATACCCAATTTGGATTTCTCGCGTTGAACACTATCATCTAATGCCTCGACTAAAATCATTTTCTTAGCGAGACTTTCCTGATGAGCTTCCGCCTGTTCTGTTAACTTTTTGTAATCCGCTCTATATTGTTCCATTTGAGCCGCTAATTCGGAAAAACTGTCCTCTTTAACCTTATAATCAGCAAAAACGTCAACAGAATCAGATCTACCAAAGACAAAATCTCGTAGTTCGTCTGGTGTATTAATAGTCTGCGTAAAAAACAACATAGCAATTAGCGCAGCAGCAAACGAGGCAAACATACCAATTATTAGTATTATACTGAGTATGTACTTCATATTTTCATTTCCAAAACATAGACCATTTTCAAGTCACAAAATGAAAAAAATATATATTAAACTACCAATTATTCCCGCAGAAAGCCCGCGCTCTATAACCATATTATCGGACTCTGTCACTGTTTGCTTTATTGAATTTCCTCCGCCCAATACTGCCATCTGTCTGATGGGAATTTGATCAAAACCATAAGCTCGAATGCGACGTTGCCAACGCACCAATCCTCCGTTATCCTGAAAACGCACCAACACATCTAAAAACGCTTCACGCTTGGCTGTAGAGCCCATAAAATTAAACCAGCGCATTTTTTTTGTGTAATTTACTCGAGAAGAGACTAAACGGTAATAGACGGTGGAAAATGGCGTTCCATCATTAGGTGGTCGAACGAGGAGCTTATAACCGCGACTACGCAATCCCTCGCTTATTGCATCCTCAACCACCCAATTAGAATCGCTGTCCCCTTCTCCTTTAAGGAAAATTGGGACATTGAAAGAAAAAGGTAAACCCTGCATTTGTGACTTCATGCCGTCACTAACTGCTTTAGAAAATAATTCCAAGTCCGTGGGCGAACTTTTGCTATAATCCTTAGAGACATTTTGACCCCAAGTTGACAGAATTGTAAGAGGACCTGATAAAACAACAGCTTCTCTACGTCCTACCGGATGAGCCAAGGATTCCCACAAAAAAGGCCCCGGTCGCTGAGCTACAAGGCTAAGGCTAACCTCAATTTCCTGGCCCGGCTCAATTAATTCCAAGCCATCAACAACAACAGACCGACCATCCTCGTTAGTTTCAATAGTAGCACTACTATGGCCAGCCTTGATCGTTACGTCAGAAAAAGAAGGATGCACCCGTAAATGCACTGAAGATAGCGGAATAGAAACATCCCCGTCATTAAACCATTTACATTTAACCTCACCAGGCTTCCCAACCGTCAAAACATCACCAACAATAGCTACTCGAGGAAGCGGATCCACCCTGACCTTTTGGGCCGGTAAGAACACATCTGGCAAACCTTCTATGCTTAAAACCGATTTAATATGTATGTCCCCCGAAAACACGGGGTCAACTCTTACACCTTTCAAAAGCTCTGGCATTTCTCCACTTCCCCACTGACCATTTAAACGTACCGTCGGTCCTTCCAGAGACTTCATCTCAGGAGGGAATACCCATTTGACCCCATTTAATTGAAGTCCATCCTTATTCTGGTAATTTACACTTAAACGTAAATCAGCATGCTCTCCTTGATAAACTGCCTGCGGTTCAACTTTCCAATACGGTAATTCAAGGCCTGTGATAGGCCAATTAACAATAACCTCATGTGCAATTTTCTGCGATGCAGTGGAAAATAATTTAAATTCCCATTCAACATAATCAAGATTACCTTCCACAGCTCCATAAATTTTTAAAGTATCAATAGATTCTCTTACCAGAGGCTTCATTCGATAATTGATGACTGTACCATCACCTTGAAATACAACTTCACCGAGATCGGATTTCAGAGAATCTATTTTAAATTTATCACCATTTTTTGGTCGAATTCGGGTTTCCGTAATAGCCTCTCCGTCTCCGACAAAATACTTTAAGGCAACAATTACTTCTTGGCTAACACCAGCTCCCACGATTACCGGACTGCTTGGACTAACAATTAGAGTTGAACGAGCCGCAGCAGGACGACCAGAGATAAAACAAAAACAAATTACCAAGCTTAGACAAAAGCTAAACCGCGATAAGTAGAACACCTATATTCACCCCGACCAATTACAATATTTTATTTGCAGTAAATTCTTTTTAAACCAGTAGTTATGTAAATCCTACCCTAAAGGATCCTATTAATCCTGTCAAGTCGTAAACCCATAAATTTCATCAAACAACAGCAAGGACTAATTGCCAACGGCTTGACTAAAGAGTTATTGACAAACTACGTTGTCTGTATGAAATCATCCGACCCATCCAAGCATACCGTGTAAATAGACCGCAAGTGTCCAATTTTCTAACTTACGCAATCCTCTCGTTCACTATCATATTCGTGATCCTTCCCTGGATTATAACGTTAAAGTGCCAAATAGAGGATTTGTCCAAATCAAGCATTATGATCGAACTCCATTTAACTGTCTGCCGAGGACTCGTTGGAGTGTGCATCTTTGTACATGAGAATAAACTAATTACTAGACCTATCTTATTAAATCACATTTTCCGAAATCCAACTCACAATAAAAAACCCTCGACAAATACACGGGAAGCCCCTGATAACGTCTCGAATAACTTTAATAAAGAGAATTCCCTCGGATCAAAAGATATAAGCCACAACGATATTGGGTCATCAACTGAAAATCCACAAGATTTTAAACCAAAAGAAATAAAAACAAAACAAAAGACATGGGAAAAGCTATTTTTGTTAAAAACTCCGATACTCAATCTACTGCAAGCATTACCACAAATTTTTAGTCTTCGTGAAATCTCAATAAAGGGCAATTGGGGAGGGTCTAATCCCATGCTAACGGGCATTGTTTACGGGGTTCAGCAAATAGTATCATCATTTCTATTCAATCGTATCAAAGTGGACCTCACCCCATCATTTCAAACTGTAACTTTAGAGGGTATAGTCAGAATCAAAATCCAACTATACATAATCCAGTTCGTCTTCTTCATTTTCCGGTTTATAATTCATTTGTTATACCTGAGATTACGTGATAAATTTGGGAATTCAGCTATTAACTTAGGAAAGGCAGTAAACTAATGCCTCAAATAGACCAAATCATCGAACGTGTTATGGGTGAACTTCACCAAATAGTGAAAACCGAAACCGTTATTGGTGAACCACTACAAACTGGCAACATAACAATTATCCCTGTTTCAAAAATTTCTTTTGGATTTGCTGCTGGTAGTGGCAAAAACGAACATAGTCAGAGTGGAACTGGCGGTGGTGCAACGGTGGAACCAATCGCGTTTTTGGTGATTGATGAATCTGGGAAAATTCAAATCACACCAATTAGCGATGGAGAACCGAGCTTGGGGCAACTTTTGGAACAAGTCCCCGAAGCTATCGGAAAAATCAAACGTTTTGTTGAAAAAAGGCGCGGTGCTAATACTAATGCACAAAAGCCAGATGAAGAGGACTTCATTTGATCAATGATGGTTTCGATCCGTAGGAAACAATCTAAAGTGACCATCCAACAATAGGTGCGTGTACCATCCTAGGAGGCAGGCAATTAAATAAATCTCAGGCTCGAGAATTAAATGCCAACATTCTCCCCAGAGAATGTTCCACTGAGCTACTCTCGTGAATCCCAATGATTGCCAGACTGCTACTAAAAAGGGTCCAATGAGGAGCAGACCTATCTTCCAATGGGGTTCCACCACCCACGGTGATGGTCTTATAGAGGGGCATAGCTAACAAAGCGATTAACGTAACTATGTCATAGCGTTCGTACCAACCAAGAATCAAAAGTGTCGAGAATACCACCCTAAAAAAACCACCGGTTAGGAACGGAAGTGGCATCAAAATCGGGAAAAAGCGAAAAAATAAAGTAGTACCCCACAAAGTGGCAAAAAGTCAGATAATCAGTTCCTGCGATATATCGCAACTTCACAGCCCCAACAACTACACCTACTCCCATAACACCTCCAGACACCATATGTCTCCTAAAATTCATTAAATTTAATTTCCCAGCAGTGTTAATTTTTTTGAATTAATTGACCACATGCAGCATCTATATCACGTCCTCTGCTCTCCCGTACAGAAAACCCGATTCCTGACATCTTTAAAGTTTCATAAAAATTGGCTAATCTAATTTGAGATGGACGCCTAAAATCCTTATCTGAATCAAATTCATTATAAGGGATCAAATTGATTTTACAAGGAATTCCAGCTATCAAATCTCCTAAGCGTTTCGCATTTTCAATTCCGTCCGTAATACCCTCAATCAGTACATATTCAAAAGTAACTCCGTAACCTCTTTTAGCATAAAATAGTTTTGCTGCTGATATCAAATCTTCTATCTTAAAACGTCGATTTATTGGCATGATTGAATCTCGAATCTCGTTAGTAGTTCCATTTAAGGAAACTGCCAAACCGACGTTAAGGGAACTTTTAGCCAATTTAATTATTCCTGGAACGTAACCCGCCGTTGAGAGTGTAACCTTTCGTCCCCCCAAGCCTAATCCAGCATCACAGCACATTAAAGAAATAGCTCTGAAAACAGCATCATAGTTCAGAAGAGGTTCCCCCATCCCCATCAAAACTACATTCGTGACCCTATCACCTCGACCTTTTGCATACCGCACAACCTGCATAAGCTGATCAATAATTTCACCTGGAGTAAGGTTCCCTAATAACCCCATACGCCCCGTCGCACAAAACTTGCAATCAAGCGGGCAACCTATCTGTGAAGATAAACAAACCGTCCGCCGTGTACCATCAGCAATAAGTACTGATTCGATTCGACGCCCATTATTAACTTCGAAAACAAACTTGACAGCCTCACCTGACTGGGAAGCACTGACTTTGATCTGCCGTAGATGACTAATTTCAACCACTTTAGAAAGGGACTCTCTAAAAACTTTAGGTAAATTAGTCATCTCGGCAACTTCAACAGCTCCCTTTTTATAGATCCAATCTAGTATTTGATCTGCCCTGTAATCAACCTCACCCATTTTTTTCACCAAATCAATAATTTCTGTGGGCAACATACCTTTTAGATCAATCAGCTTATTTTCTCTGTTTGATTCGCTCATTAAATTGAAATTCATTCCTTTGGCATTTTGATTCCAAAAACTCATACACTTATATATCGTTTCATTATATATTTAATGCTGATACAATAATAGGTCAACGCCCTAATCGAGGGAGTCTTCTCCCCCTAGCCGCCAAAAAATAGATTGGAAAAGAGAACACGCTTAATTTGTTTATGGTTATCCCTAATTGGGTTAACCCTTTGGGTAGTTCTGCGCATAGAGGACTTAAAAACCCAGGAAACTCTTTGGAATCGTTCACAATCAGTAAACTTTGTCGGCTTAATGGCACCTGAGGAACCCAACAAACACCTTATAACTCCCGATGCAAACCAAATTTTCAGTGGATCAAACACTTACTCTAAAGAAAATAACCTCTCGAGAGAACCTTCGCATATTACCTCCTTGTGGATGGATTACGGACCAAATACGATTCTATTCACAAATCTGAAACCTACTGTGCCATCTGATAAAAAACAGTTTCCATTTGACTGGTTGGATTCCGGACCTCAAACCCCTGCACAATTCCGACCTGATCTTAGTTCGATTTTCGATACGCTCCGCGCTGGAGATTCCATCTATTCTTCACTAAAAACCCATGGGATTAGCGATGCCTCAATACACAGACTTAACGAAGCATTGAAAGAAGTATTTAACGCTCAACATGCTCGCGCCAAAGACACATATATGCTCTTGACAGACAGTAATTACAGGATTTTTTCTTTCGATTATACTCCGCGGAAATCTCCAGAAATCACACTTAAAGTCACACGTTTAGAAAACAAATTTATCGCCCAAAAACACCAAAAAGATATACAAACAGTCTCCCAATTGATTCAAGTAAGTATAAAAGATAATCTTACGAATGCCTTGAAAAAAGTTGGAGAATATGACGCATTAACAGACCAACTTACAGATAATATCTTTGGTTCCGTAATTGATTTTAGCCGAAATCCACGTGAAGGAGACCAGATTACCGTACTCGTAGAAAAAAAGTACTTAGACAACTCCTTTTTACGTTATGGGCGTATCTTAATGGCCCATTACGAGGGTAAACTTGTGCAACAACAAGCATTTTATTACCAACCCACTGGAACCCAGGCTGGCTATTTTGATGGACAAGGCAGGTCTTTGGCACGGCAATTTTTACTGTACCCTCTGCCTTTTAGAGGAATAAATTCGCATTTTAATTTGCGCAGATTCCACCCTATTCTCAAGCGAAAAGTTCCTCATTTGGGAACAGACTATGCAGCTTCTATTGGCACCTCTGTCTACGCGACAGCTCTCGGTACTATAACACATGCAGGACGAAAAGGCGGTTACGGATTGTTAGTTGAAATCAAACACGCCAACGGTTACCGAACGAGATACGCACACTTGAGCAAGATTTTAGTAAAGAATGGCCAACACGTTAGTCAACAACAAACCATAGGTAAAGTAGGAACTACTGGGCGTTCTACCGGTCCACATCTCCACTATGAGATCATAAAAAATGGAACTCATATAAACCCCACAACTGTAAACCGAGGACAACGTGGGAAATCATTGGCCAAACAACATTTTCCAAAATTCTATAAACATTTAGATTCCCTACAAAACACCATCGGTAATAGATACATTTTATCTGTTCGACCGTAGCTTCCATTTTTTGCGAATCTATTAGTAAAAACTATATATTACAGAGATGACCGAAAGATCTGACGACACTCAAATTGAAGCATTAGCCGAAGTTGACGGCCGTTACGATAAAGAGGCTTATGCCTTCGTATATAAGGCACTAAATTACACAGTTCAAAAGCTGGGGCGGAGACAACTCACCCCGGAACAACGTCACATATCAGGAAAAGATTTACTACATGGTTTAAGTGAGTTAGCGTTGGATCAATTTGGGCCGCTGACAATAGCCGTGTTTGCCCACTGGGGAGTTTACAAGACTGAGGACTTTGGACATATCGTTTTTAATCTTGTAAATGAAGGACTCATGGGAAAAACAGAACAAGATAGAATAGAGGACTTTACGGATGTGTACAACTTTGCGGAAGAATTCGATTGGCAACGACGGCACAAGGACGTAAGAAGGACAAAGACAAAATGAAAGTTGCTTATTTCGATTGTTTTTCAGGTATCAGTGGGGATATGATTCTAGGTGCCTTAATCGATGCTGGGCTTAATCCTGGTTTATTAATGCAGCAACTATCAAAGTTAAACATCCAAGGACTGGACCTTGATGTCAGCAATGTTATTCGTCAAGGGATTTCTTGCACGCGAGTTAAAGTAAGATTGGCCGATGGTACCATAGATTCTGATGAAGAGTATCTCCTTCGGCCACCTCTGAACAAGAACAGACAAAAAAATAATAATGATTTAACTTCATTACCAAAATCGCGCCACCACAGTACTTTCTCTCACTCGAAAAACATACTTGATATCATACAAAAGAGTGAACTAACACCTGCTATTCGAAAAAAATCATGTGACATTTTTCACAGATTGATCGAGGCTGAATCTAAAGTACACGGATGTGATTCTCAGGATGTCCATTTGCACGAGGTTGGCGCCATCGACGCTATTGTGGACGTGGTAGGTTCAGTCGTAGGTTTAGATCTCCTAAAAATTGACAAAGTTTATTCATCACCATTGAGTTTTGGGACAGGTTTTGTTTCATGTGCACATGGTCGTTACCCGGTGCCCGTCCCGGGTGTTTTGGCACTTTGTAAAGATGTTCCTTATATCCAAACAGATATCTGTGCAGAATTGGTTACGCCTACGGGTGCAGCAATCATTACGACATTAGCTTCCGCATTTGGATCAACACCAACCTTTTATCAGGATTCTATTGGTTACGGTGCCGGTTTGCGGGACTTAGAAGAGCAACCAAATGCATTGCGAATTCGCTTAGGTCAATTATCACACAATCTATCGAAAGAACAATTGATCCATGTAGAAGCAAACATAGATGATATGAATCCTGAGATCTATAGTTACTTATTTGAAATTCTTTTTCAAAATGGAGCACGCGAAGTATTTTTAACCCCAATAACAATGAAGAAAGGTCGACCAGGACACCTTCTTGGTGTGCTCGTTGAAGATGCACTATTGCCTAAAATCACAGAGACGATCTTGTCGGAAACAACAACCCTAGGAGTTAGATATTACGAAGTAGGTCGCCAAGTCATATCGCGCAAAACCATTACAGTCAAAACTCATTACGGACAAATACGAGTCAAAGTAGGTCAACACAATACTAAAGAGCAGTTTGCACCCGAATATGAAGACTGCGCTACCCAAGCAAGACAACACAAAATCCCTCTATTAACCGTCTATGAAGCGGCAAGAAAAGCTGCGACTGAGGATTAAAATGGTAAGAAAACTATGCTTTTTGACCACTTTGACGCTTATCTTCCATAGCGACTCATTTAGTTCACAACTCGAAAAATTCGATACAATGCTGTACTTAGAAACTTTGGACGAGACTAAACGTATTGTATATGGTGACGCGAATGGGCGAGTACATGTTTTAGAAGACGAAAATGGTCAGTTTGAAGAAATTTGGTTGAGTGAATATCTGGAAGGTGCTATATGTGGTCTGTATTTAAATGATATTAATAATGATGGTTTGAATGAAATAATCGTTTTCACAGAACAAGGACGTATCCACTATATTGACGAAAAGGATTATCGAGTCATATGGAGTAATCCTCCTGGAGAATACGACCACTTCAATGGGCATATCATCAGCAATATAGACGAAGACATACAGCCTGAAATAATAGTCTGTGCTGATGGCCATTTGATTATTTACGATGGACGAGATCAATATGAGCAATGGAGAAGCGAACAAGATAACTTAGCTGCAAAAAGTATTCTTGTTGATGATGTTGATGGGGATGGTAGCCGCGAGATTGTACTCAGTGATGGATATGTTTTTGATGCGCGCTTTTTTGATTTAGAATGGCAATCACCAGAGCCATTTGGAGATATAATGGGTTTAATCGACTTAGATGGAGATGGAATTGCTGAACTTATAGGCGAATTTCAAGGACGTTACATACGAATATTTGACGTAGATCTCCGCAGAGAAAAATCTATAGCGCAATAAATATAGTAATATTGTAATTTTTGACATTGACCTTCTTCGGTACTAATTTTTCTTTTTGTTGCTTAATATTGGGACGGAACCCGATAAGAAAGGAGACATAAATAATGGCACGCCCCGTAACGTTATTCACAGGACAGTGGGCAGATTTAGACATAGAAACAATGTGTCAAAAAGCCAAAGATTTTGGATATGACGGCTTAGAGTTGGCATGTTGGGGGGACCATTTTGAAGTTGAAAACGCTACCACTTCATATTGTAAAAACAAAAGAAAGCTTCTAGAAAAATATGACCTAAAATTATTTTCCATTTCGAATCATCTCGTTGGTCAAGCTGTTTGCGATTTGATAGACGAGCGTCATAAATCTATTCTCTCTCCCTCCATATGGGGCGACGGAAAACCAGAAGGCGTCCGCAAACGTGCTGCTCGGGAAATCATAGCAACAGCAAAAGCTGCAAAACGATTGGGGGTAGACGTTGTAAACGGATTTACCGGTTCATCTATTTGGCATCTTCTCTACTCCTTCCCTCCTGTTTCTCCAGATATGATAAATGCTGGATATAAAGATTTTGGGAAAAGGTGGGTTCCTATACTAAACCAATTTGAAAAATTAGGCGTAAAATTTGCATTGGAAGTTCATCCAACCGAAATAGCCTTTGATATTTCGTCAGCCGAGCGGGCCATAGAAGCAGTCGGAGGACATCCAGCATTTGGCTTTAATTACGATCCGAGCCACCTTGGCTACCAAGGCGTAGACTATGTCGAATTTATCTATCGTTTCAGTGATCGTATTTTTCATGTGCACATGAAAGATGTAGGATGGTCATCTTCTCCAATGGATGCCGGAGTATTTGGGGGACATCTCGAATTTGGAGACCGAAGACGATTTTGGGATTTCCGTTCAATTGGACGAGGGAACATCGATTTTGAAGAAATAATTAGAGCCCTCAACCGAATTGATTATTCAGGTCCGTTATCAGTAGAATGGGAAGATGGTGGAATGGATCGCGAACACGGAGCGACGGAATCTGCTGCTTTCGTAAAAGACATTGACTTTACCCCTTCGAATGTAGCTTTTGATGCCGCATTCGAGAGCTAAATCTTACCATGAACAAGCTACCTCGCCTTGCTCAATATTAATGTCAAATTTGAGCTTTAGTTTTCTTTTCTTTCTGATGCTTTGTACCTTTAAACAATCCGGAGCACAACAGTTGGTAGCGAGTCAACTGGATTCCATCAGATTAACGGAAGTAGAATTTGACCTTGCGAAAATACTGGCTGGAGAATTTGAAGTATCTCTGCAACAAGTGCTCGTGCAAGCTTCTGTCGTACAGGATGTTTCTCATGATAAAAGTTTTGTTTACGACTTGTACATCGACTTTGACCCTACTCGCTATCACAATGCACGGGTAGGAATTTACCCCCTCAAGTTTGAAGAACAATTTGTATTCTGGGGTAAACGTATAGCCGATTATACTAAGCAAACATCATGGGAAAGCGGACGGTTCTATCTCCATGATGTTTCGACAGGGAAAATTGCTTGGATATTTACTACCGATACCCGAAGGCTTTATGATCCAAAATCACCTTCCCCAAACCCTTCTTCCACAAATCCTTACACAACGCTAAATGATATGAGTAGGTGGCTTCGGTTTATACGCTTTCAAAGCCGTGATAGTGTTATAGATTTTTCCCCAACAAAGCATTTGACAGATCCTACAGTAACAGAAAAGAACATAACCCAATGAGGTATTTCTACTTATTCATTGCCGTTATCAATATTCAATGTTCTTCTTCCCAAGACAATAACGATACTCTTGTCTTCGCAAGAGGCTCGGATTCGATTGGGCTAGATCCTGCACTAGAAACCGATGGAGAATCCTTTAAGGTGTGTGACAATATCTACGAAACACTTGTATCATATGAGGATGAGAGCACCAGTGTTATCCCAAAACTGGCGCATTCCTGGGATGTTTCAGAAGATTTATTGACATGGACTTTTCACTTACGAACCGATGTTTTATTCCATGATGGAACAAAATTTAATTCTGATTCTATGGTATTTTCTTTAGAAAGACAGATGGATCCCAACCACCCCTATAAACCATCCAATGGAGCGTTTAATTATTGGCGTGATATGGGCATGAACGAGGTCATCAAAGAACTCATTGCAAAAAATGATTCTGTAATTGTATTTAAACTCAAAAGAGCAGATGCCCCTTTTTTATCGAACTTAGCTATGAATTTTTGCGCCGCGGTAAGCCCAACAGCGATAAAAAAACATCGCGACGATTATTTTAAGAATCCTGTTGGGACAGGACCATTTCACATGACTGAGTGGCTTAGAGATGAGAGAATAGTTCTTGAGCGAAATAAAAGTTATTGGGGGCCTCAACCCTCGTTGCAGCGTATCATTTTTAGACCGATCCATGATTCATCTCTGCGGTTTTTAGAATTACAAAAAGGGACTGTTCACGGAATTGACAACGTCGACCCTGAATTTTTCAACCGAATAAAAGAGAATCCGAAACTCAAGCTAATAACCCAACCGGGAATGAATGTTGGCTATTTAGCAATGAATATGGATCGCCCACCCTTCAATAATCTGCAGGTAAGACGTGCGATTAATCATGCAATTAATCGCCGTGCGCTAGTTGATAATTTCTATAACGGAATGGCAACCGTGGCAAAAAATCCAATACCACCTACTTTGTGGGCCTATAATAACGATATTAAAGGCTACCCCTACGATCCAGAACAGGCTCGAATATTACTTGCCGCCGCCGGATTTAAAGAAGGTTTTGAAACTGAATTATGGGCAATGCCCGTACCGCGCCCATACATGCCGCAGCCAGAGAAAATTGCTCAAGCAATACAAGCGGACTTACTAAATGTCGGTATTCGAGCTCAAATAGTACGATGGGAATGGGGCACCTATTTGGAAAAAGTTTCCCGAGGAGAACACCCTATGGCACTTCTCGGCTGGACTGGAGATAACGGAGACCCTGACAATTTTCTATATGTCTTATTGGATAAATCTTCAGCTAGAATTCCAGCACAAAATATAGCCTTTTACCGAAATGAGGATTTGCATAAGATTTTGATAAAGGCACGCACAACGTTTCACCGTGATGAACGTACGAAATTGTACTACGATGCCCAGGAAATTATTTTTCGCGATGCACCTTGGGTTCCTCTTGTTCATGCCACACAAACTGCAGCATTTCAAAAACGAGTAATGGGATTTCGATTACACCCCACTGGTACAAAATGGTTTCACCGTGTTAAAATGAATATGAATTAAGAAGTGTTTTTGTTTATTCTTAAGCGTATTTTCCTTCTATTTCCTACTCTGCTGGGCATTTCCATATTAGTCTTTTCCATGCTCTATTTTGTCCCGGGAGACCCAGCCCAAATTATGCTTGGAGAAAGAGCTAGTGCTCAAGCAATTTCAGAACTTCGTAAAGAATTAGCACTGGACCAACCTTTTTATGTGCAATTCTATCACTTCTTCTCCAACTTAGCCTCCGGTAACTTGGGGCGGTCAATAAGAACACATGAAAAAGTTAGTGTAGAAATATTTCAACGTCTACCTGCCACAATTGAACTCACGCTTTGCAGTATGCTAATAGCTACTCTTATAGGCATAACATTTGGAGTCTTTGCTGCAGTACATAGAGGTAAATACTCTGATTTTATCACTATGATGATCTCGACAGCCGGCATCTCATTACCGGTCTTCTGGCTTGCTCTTCTATTAATTCTTGCATTTTCCATCTATATACCAATATTTCCCATTTCCGGACGCATAAGCTCATATATAGAAGTAGTTCCCGTAACCTACTTCTATACAGTAGATGCAATCCTAATGAAAAACACCCAAGCCTTAGGAGATGTAATCTGGCATTTGGTATTACCGTCTTTTGCATTAGGTACAATTCCAATGGCATTTATAGCTAGAATGGTACGGGCGAGCATGATAGAAATATTTCACGAAGATTTCATCCGCACTGCATGGGCGAAAGGCCTACGTTCACGAGTAGTTGTCCTGAGGCATGCACTTCGAAATGCCTTCATACCAACACTGACAATCATCGCCCTAGAGTTTGGTTATCTTCTTGGGGGCGCAGTAATAACCGAAACTATATTTTCTTGGCCTGGAATAGGACGTTGGTTATTTCTCTCCGTCCAGGCACGTGACCTCCAAGCGGTACAAGGCGGCGTCTTATTAATTGCTACAATCTTTGTAATTATCAATACATTTGCCGATATTCTATACGCTTGGCTTGACCCACGAATTCGATATAATGCTTAAAAAAACAATATCGCTCAGGGCCTCCAATCCGCAATCTTAAAGTCTCGTCCAGGAACCCCTCTTTTTTGAGCTATTAACTGCAGCACGCACAAATTTCATCCCCTCAACGCCTTCATGGACTCCTGGATGATCAAAAGCTTCAGGAACTCCGCTCTCCCCATTGTTTCTTCGGATTTGTCGTTCCATAGTTGTATGTAAATTAGCTAAAGCCTCGAAAAAGTCCTCATGATGTCCTGCGGGCGCCCTTAGGTACGAGGCAATATTGGGAGGCTCATTACCAGCTCCCAACCAAAAGACCTCGTCACACTCACCTCGCCTTACTAACAATTTTTCAGCTTTTTCTTGATGCCATTCCAAAGAGCCTTTGGTTCCATATATTCGAAAACCATTGTCATTCTTATATCCGATCGCTATTTGGGTCGCCGTAATGATTGCCGTCGCTCCGTTATCCATTTCAGCAATTACATTAAAATCATCGTCTAATTGCCTCCCTTTCACAAAGGTATTTAACCGAGCAGAAAGGCGCTTAATAGACAAACCGGAAACCCAGGACGCCGCTACAAATGCATGAGTCCCAATGTCACCGCCACAATTCGAGATACCTGTGCGTTTCGGATCTGTACGCCAAGCGGCCTGTTGTTGGCCACTCTTTTCCAATGCCGTAGCCAACCAACCCTGATTATACCAAGATTCTATTTTTCGTATCTCACCCAACTCACCATCTGCAATCATCTGTTTAGCCAACATCATCATTGGATGGCCCGTATAAGTATGAGCAAGAACAAACGGAACTTTCTTACGCTTCACTATTCTTGCGAGTTCCTTGGACTCCTCCACCGTCATAGTAATAGGTTTTTCGCACAGAACCGGTATCCCAGCTAACAAACAAGCCTTGGCAGGGGCAAAATGTGCAAAATTTGGAGTAACGATAGTTACGTAATCCAGTGATAGTTTACCAGATTTAACCGCATCAATCATTGACAAATAATCAGGATAGCCAGCTATATCGTAATCTTTAGCCGCTTTCATCGCAGCTCTAGGCTTTGAACGCAACGCCCCTGCAACCAACTCACGGCTTCCATCTAACGACAAAGCTCTAGTGTGAACCATTCCGAAAAAACTACTGGGACCACCTCCTCCAATCATACCTACTCTTAGCTTAGCCATATATTGACTTCTCCTCTATTTATTTGAGTTCTAACATCTAATTATTTTCTATCACGCCAATTGAATGGTATTAAGGATATAGAACTCGCGAGATTTCAGAGTCCGGAACCCCTGGATCATACCTATTAAAAGTTAAAATCTCATCCGTTTCAAAATTTTTAAAAGTAAGCTCTATAATTGCACCATCTTGAATTATTTCTACATACCGAGGCAGTAAAACACTACCAACTCTTACGTAATTTTTCATTTTTCTTTCGAATAGAAGTTTCCCAATAGGCACTTCAACGCGCTCTCCTAAAACAATTCCATTATGAAGATCTAATGCAATAATCTGGCGAGAAAAATCATTCTCATAAGTGAGAGATGCCCGATCCGCTCGTAGATAACGTTCAGAGATCAATTTGGCATCAACTATAGTCACACGCCCCAGCAGTAATGAAGAAAAATCATAATTCTCAATATGCAATCCGGTTATTCTTGACAGAAGAGGCCCATCAACAGCCCCCTTCCATGGTTTACCAACAGCCTTTCCAAAAACAATCAAACTATCTGCTTGTAGAGAAATAGAGAAAAGATGACTATAAAATGGACCGCGTACTTCTACTCCCATACTATCAGGTCCAACCAATTGGAGTAACGCTGATGCACGATCGACCTGATCATCTAGCTTCCATCGAATATCTACCTCAGCAGTCAAATAATCTAATTCGTTTGTCTCACGCTCAATAAGATCCCAAAAAACCCCATACCCGTCACGTATATCCCATGAACGCTTAGGAATAGTTTGAGCCGTACAAGCAATCAACGCAACAGACACTAAAAGTAATCGAAAAACCGACTTCATTTATCGCTCCAACTTGCTTCGAACCAAATCATTACCCTGATCTATTTCCAAAGCTCGCAACCAATGTTTTCGGGCCGCCGTAACGTCTCCTATTGCCTCAGAAACATCACCAGCATGATCAAAAATAACAGCCAATTCTATGCCCTCATCACCATCTATTTGTTCTATCGCCTTGGCTATATATTCTGCAGCACTTTCTACGTTTCCCATTCTAAAATAAGCCCAGGCCAAACTGTCAAGAAATGCGCTGTTTTTAGGGTTGATTTCAACAGCACGTAGTAATAGCCCAACAGCCATCTCAAGTTTAACTCCCTTCTCTGCGTACATATATCCCAAATAGTTAAGAGCAAATGCATCATCAGGATCTATTTCGATTAAACGTTCAAATAAAGCTTCACCTTCCCAAAAATACTTTTCATTGTTCTTCTCTTGTGAAGCTCGCTCATAGCACATGCCCAAATAAAACAAAATACTCGTTTGATCCGGTATCTTCTCTAAGGCTACTTGTAGTTTCTCTATCGCCTGATCCCATCGACGCAATTGCTGAAGGGCAATTCCCCACTGAAGCGCAACCTGCCCTTGCATTTGCTCTAAATGCCAAGCTTGTTCGTAAAGCTCTAGCGATTCCAACCAATGCTCGAGTTGCCCAAGGCATATCCCTGAACGCAACAAAAGTTCAACGTCCAATCCCACACTCCGTAATCCCTGACCATAAACATCTATTGCGTCCTCCCATTTCCCTCGCTCTTCAAGTGAAGCACCCCAATAAAGAAAAATTCGTTTTTCTTCCGTCTCTCGCAATAATGCCTCTTCGTATATCTTGTCGGCTTTTTCAAATTGATTTCTGCGCTCTAATGTTGCCGCCCAAAAAAGACTTAGTTCGCTACTGTCGGGCATTGCAACTAGTGCCTGACGCATTATTTGGTCAAGTAAATCGTATTGCTCAGAATAAACATAATACTGCCCTAATTCGAGCCATCCCCTAGTAGTATTTGGTTTTTCAATTACGATATGACGAAAAATAATTTCAGCTAAATCTAGTTTGTCTGCATCAGAAAGAGCTACGCCAAGCCTATAAAGAAATGAAGGTGATTCCTGATCTAAAATTTCTTCAAGGTCAAAGTCAGATACAATCATCCGCGACAGATAGTAAATAGGCAGAGCACTTTCAGGAAGTTGCCGAGAGGCCTTTCTATACACCTTCAACCCCTCTTGCCTTCGGCCTTGCGAAAGCAGTAAATCCGCCAAACCCAACCAAGCATCTTCTAAATATGGATCCTTGATCAAAACTTCACGAAAAATTTGTTCAGCCCGATCTTTTACATCTATTCTCGCATACACCGTGGCAATATCTGTTCTTACGGCATTAGAAGTATTTCTATCAGACAAAACACGCTCAAAGAGTGGACCTATTAATTCCGACTGTCCAGTATCTAAATAGAGATATGCCAAATGCCTGTAAAGCGGCCAACTAACTTCTTCATAATCTAATAGGGTTCTAAGTTGTTCGGCCGCTTCTTTGCGGCTTCCAATATTTTCGAGGGCACGAATAAGAAACCGACGTAAACTACCGTCTGAAGGTCTACGCTCCAACCCTCCTTTTGCAAAATGTACAACCATATTCCAATCATCTATACGACTATAATTATACGCTAATTGTGCGTATAGAGTTGCTGAATCAGATCCTAAATCCAAAGCACTGCGTAAGGAGACAATTGCACCCAAATAATTTTCTTGCGACTCAAAAACCTTAGCCTGAATAAAATACTGCATTGCTCGATGCTGAGATTCAGAACTGGTTTTCGAATCAACTCTTTTGCCAAAAAAATTACCCGCACAACCAGTCATCCCAAGTGTAAATAGTAGCAAATTTACAGTAAACCAATTCTGTGAAGAAACAAACCTAAGCAAACGCAATTTGCTACTTGTCCATTTTAGGATCCAAAGCATCACGTAAACCATCGCCAAAAAGATTAAAAGATAAAACTAAAATGAATATAGATAGTCCTGGAAACGTCATAATCCATGGAGCTTCAAATATAAGACTACGTCCCCCAGCTAGCATAGCCCCCCATTCTGGCATTGGAGGTTGGGCTCCTAATCCCAAAAAACTCAAACCAGCTGCATCCAAAATTGCAGTCCCCATACTCAGCGTTGATTGTACCACAATAGGTGTTATGCAATTAGGTAAAATAGCAAAAATCAAGATGCGCAACTTTCCGGCACCCATTGCTTCTTCCGCTTCAATAAACGGTAATTCCTTTATTGCAAGAACAGAAGATCTAACCAGCCTTGCGAATTGAGGTATCATGACGATACTGACGGCAAGAATCACATTGTTTATACCTGGACCAGTAATAGCAACAATAGCGATGGCAAGCAATATACTTGGGAAGGCAAGCATGATATCTACGAAACGCATTATCAAAACGTCTGACCACCCTCCCTTATAACCCGACCATAAACCAAGCAAAGTCCCGATTATTGCGGCACCTAAAACCGTGACAACACCAATACGAATGGAAATTAACGAACCATATATAATTCGACTAAAAATATCACGGCCAAAATCGTCAGTTCCTAGAATATGACCTAAGGATGGGGGCTGCAAACGAGAATAAAGATCTTGGGAAACAGGGTCATATGGTGCAAGAAAAGGTGCACAGAAACCAACTGCTGATACCAACACCACAATCCCCCCCCCTATAAACGCCATAGGCTGTCTGCACAGGCGTCTCCATGAATCACGTCCGATCAATATCGTTATGAGTCTTTGCGCTCAGAACAGCTGACCATTGCTTTTTCAATAGCAGCGCAAAAAGCAACATCATCGATAGGTTTTTCAGCAAAACTTTCAAAGGTATCCCCACCGGAGAAATCGATCAAATCCTCTTCAGACAAACTAGAAGAAATAGCCATGGCCGCCACATCGGGGAATTGTACCCGTACTTCATTCCAAAAATCAAGACCCGACATTTTAGAACGATCAACATCAATAACCAACAAATCTATGGTGTGCGCTCTAAGCACTTCAACAGCTCCTTCATAATCAGTCGCACGATGCACATGATTTGTCTTTAGTAGTAGAGCGGCAATTTCCTGACCTACTTCGGCATCCGGATCAACAATTAATACGTGACGCGCATTATCTCCCAATGCGTGACGAACCTTCTCTTCAATTTCTTCTCGACTAAATTGGCTATTTTCTATAGCAAGGTCTACCACAATTTCAGCTCGCATTTTCTCAAGATTAACGGCCCGTGCTGCCGCCTCTAATTCTAAAGTTGACTCGTCGATTTTCGATTGATAATCCATCATCCGAATATTGTCGTTATTTAATTTTCCAGCCAGCACGTCAATAATATTTTTGTATATTATTGCTCGCATTTGATGTTCTTCACGTAAGAGCAAGTCAAAACGTGTTTTTGATATAGTAAATATATTACTAGGAGAGCTAACAACAACACTGGCAGATCGCGGTTCACCCGTCAATACCCCCATCTCACCAACTGTCGTAACAGGAAGCGTTGTAGCTACCCTTATCCCCTCTGCAGTATAAATACCAAGCTGTCCGGTAAGCAATACATACATTTCATCACTTGGCGTGCCTGCCTTACAGAGGGCTTCGCCCTTTTCCATCGATTTGTGTATACATAAGGCCAAAACTTTCTTTACCTGAAGTGGATTTAGGCCTTTAAATACAGGTATTTTACCTAGAACATTGACGAGGATCTGACCGGTATTAGCTGCCATATTTTACTTTCACTTGCAAAAATATAGTTGTGGTACTTCACAGACGGCATTCCACTATTAACTCGTCCCACAACAATGCCTGAATACAAATACAACGCAGATTTGTAAATTTCGAATATCATTTAAATATCGGCAAAAACCATATTATTCATCACTAAAATTATTGCCGTTAATGACGATGCCCATGAACAGAACAATCAGGTTCTACTACATTCTCGCTGCAACAATCAACTAATTCCTCATCACAAGAAAGATCTTCATTCCCAATATTTTTCGAACCTTTATTAATAGAAGCTACTTCTATAAATTTTCTCGGTCCCAAACGCAAAAGGGACCCTAAAAACACTAAGAGAACAATTAATAGACACGCGCCATTAACTCCGATCCAGTTTATATGCTCATGTAGCTGCAACTCAGGCACATTTATATCAGGGAAAAGTATGTTTACAAAATATCCTAAACCAACTGCACACATAGTAACACCAACTGCAACACTTGCGGCAATGCGTCGACTATGTAAACTGGACAACATGGCAAAAGTGGTCAGATTTGTTGCCGGGCCAGTTAATAAAAACGCCAAAGCTGCCCCCGGTGACACACCATTGAAAACCAAAACTGCCGCTAAAGGAGTGGCACCGGATGCACAGACATATGTGGGTATACCAAATAGTGCAAAAATAGCTACCTCCGTGAACGCATTGACTTCGCCGTATTCTAAAACCGAAAATATCGGTTTTATTAAGGCGGCAGCTGATAAACCCAATAAAATCCAGGGAGCCGTATCATCAACAACATCTCCAAGACCAATGCGAATACCATTTCTCAGACGATTAATAATAGTTCCTTTGTCACTTTCCAGGTTACCCGTATTTTCCAATTTCGTTTTGAGTGAAGTGAATCGACCAATAGACCAACCGATACCAAGAGCCAATATTACCGCACAAAAGACTCGAATAACTGTAAAATGGCCACCAAGCAATGGCAGGGTAATAAGGACGGCATCAATACTTAGTTCCGGTGTAGCAATCATGAAACTAAGTGCCGCAGACGCAGGAACTCCTTGCGCCACGAGACTACGGTAGACCGGAACCACACCGCATGAACAAACGGGCAATGGAAGACCGAATGCCATGCCTCGCACTGCTTGCGAAAAATCATTACCTCGGGAGAGCCAATTAAGCGAAGTTTTCGGAAAGAAACTGTAAAGCAAACCAGCAGCAATATATGCAAGAAGCAACGCTGGTGCACTCTCCCACGCCAGGCGCAGGAAAACATTCATGCATTCTGCCAAATTTGACGGAATATGATCCTCTAAAATGACATAAAGGAATAAAATTCCTAACAAAGCTCCCATTCCTGCATCCCACCGCTGCATCTTTCCAGTAGTTTCATTTTGTGCTACCGGATATGATCGATGTATCACCACATGCAAAAGAGTACCTGCAACTAAAGCTTGAAATATCCCACGACTATCACTCGCTAACGCTCCAATTGATGCTTCGCCAAGTGTAAATCCAAGGATAGTGGATATTCCTATTACTAAAAGAGTTATCCACGCTACATTCAAACCATAAACAGGACGTAATAAGAACCAAACCATTAAACCAACAGGTAAACGATGTAGGACAACAGCCATGGGTAACATATGAACTTCTATATGTTCCTCTATTGCATGGACGTGACCGAGAGCTAGACCATCGGTAAAAGCGTGAAGAGAAATCCCTAATAGAGCCAGCAGAAGGGCCAAAGTATGAGCTGGTTTAGCAAAACTATGCAATCGATGTTCAATAAATCCAGGACCAAAAAGACCGAGCATTAGTGCTAATATGGCGAACCAGCCTGACACTTCGTAGGTCTCAGGTACGATGTGAAGCAAGACCATCCCACTTATAGAAACAAATACGAATCCGTCTAGCACTGCCAACATGCGGCCTATATTGCGAGCCATTTGATGCATGATGGGACCAACAGCCAACATCAGTAAACTCAAGATTAGAACGTGTATGTCAGTTTCAATGTCTTGCATATATTATGCCTTATAACGAACGTATGTAATAAACCTTCAATTATAAAATACAGAAAATCCTTGACTAGCCAACAATGTATTGAGCTTGCCTGAATATTACGATTACGCTTTAATTTAGAAATGATTTAATATAATCTCAATCATGAGGGGAAATGGTCGAACAAAAAAATATTAGTGGGTGGGGCCTTTATCCTCGAATCGATGCCGAAATTTCCACAGCATATTTCCCTTCGAACTTAACACAACCTACGACATCCCGGCCATTTATACCTCAAGGCAGCTGTCGATCATATGGAGATGCCTGTTTAGCTAAGCAAGTTGTATCAACACTGCCTCTGCATAATTTTCTCGAATTTGATCCAAACCGAGGCCTTATAAAATGTGAAGCCGGAATTACGCTAAATAGTATCCTTTCATTTATTGTACCGCGTGGATATTTCCTTCCAGTCACACCGGGCACCAAACACCCCACTCTGGGAGGCTGTTTGGCATCTGATGTACATGGAAAAAATCACCACAAAGATGGGTCGATAGCAAACTTTACAGAAGAATTCGAACTCATATTAGCAGACGGCACTAAGGTACGTTGCTCTCGCAATGAAGAAGTCGAATTGTTTTGGGCCACGCTTGGGGGCATGGGGCTAACAGGTACAATTTATTCGGCAACTCTTCGCCTAAAGAGTATATCATCGTCGTTCATAAAAACCCGGACTGTGAAAATAAACAATCTCGAAAATCTTTGTGATTCTTTTATTAATCCGCAATACCAACACACCTATTCAGTCGCTTGGATTGACACCCTAAGCAGTCAGTTGGGCCGTAGTCTCTTGATGCTCGGTGAACATACGGATCATACACAACTAAAAAAATCGTCTAATATGACTGTACATTCTGACCAAAGATGGAATATTCCATTTTTTTTCCCAGCTTGTGCTCTCAATAATTTCTCGATGCGAATTTTCAATACGCTATATTACAATAAACAGCTACGTGGTGAAAGTGACACATTAGTTCATTACAACCCGTACTTCTATCCCCTCGACTCGATTGGCTCCTGGAATCGAATTTATGGACGAGAAGGATTTCTGCAGTACCAATTTGTAGTTCCCTTTGATGGAGGCCGAGATTTGATGCGACATTTTTTAAAAAAAATATCGGAACGAGGGATATTATCTTTCCTTAGTATTTTAAAGACACTTGGGGACGAAAGCGGTGGACTACTCTCGTTCCCGAAACCAGGCTACACCCTTGCCTTAGACATCCCGGTCAAAGATAAAGGTGTAATCGAATTCCTATCGACATTAACCAAAAAAATTACGCAGTCAGGAGGCCGTATCTATTTAGCTAAGGATGCTATTATCTCCAAGGATGATTTCATCGCCATGTATCCAAAGTTAGATGAATTTCGGCGTATAAAAAAAGCCTGCGACCCACACAGACATTTACGATCCTTACAATCAGATCGACTGGGCATCACATGAAAAAACGAGCCTTAATTCTTGGAGCAAAATCAGCAATCGCTCGTTCTTTAGCCGAAAAACTGGCATTGCAAGGGTACGAACTCATACTTGCTGCACGCAACACTCAAGATTTACAGCCTTTCGCTTCAGACCTACAAATGCGCTACTCTTCAAAATCTCTGTTATTTGATTTCGACGCATTAAACACAAATGAACTGTGTTCACTACCGCATCGGATTGAAAAACTAAGCGGGCCTATTGATTTAGCAATACTTGCATTTGGCTATTTAGGCAGTCAAGAAGAAGCGGGGGGAAATACGAACGATATGTTAAAAATATTTAATAGTAATTTCACTTCCGCTGCAATTATCTTAGGGCACATGGCTAATTATTTTGAAGAAAAAGAACACGGGGGAATTATCGGTATCTCTTCAGTTGCGGGGGACCGAGGTCGACAGAGTAATTATCTATACGGAGCCTCGAAGGGTGCTTTGTCCATATTTCTACAGGGTCTACGAAATCGCCTATATAACAAAGGGATTCACGTATTGACAGTAAAACCGGGCTTCGTAGATACGCCAATGACCAAAGGCGTAAATGGCCTTTTCCTTGTGGCAACACCTGATCGAGTTGCTGAGGATATTTTGCGAGCCTATTCTAAAGGACGAGACGTAATTTACACACCTTGGTTTTGGAGATGGATTTTGCTATTTATTCGATGTATTCCAGAACGAATTTTTAAACGTTTTTCCCTATAATTCTCTACCTGTTTAAGATTTTAATTACGACCTTAGGCGTTCCCTTAAAGTTGTAAGACGCTCCATGACGTCATTATTTTTTACAGCCATAGAAAGAGCATTTCGAGTCCCGACAATCACGATTAATTCCTTTGCCCGCGTTACTGCTGTATATAAAAGGTTTCGTTGAAGCATAATATAATGTTGTGTTGTTAGTGGAAGAATCACAACAGGAAATTCTGATCCCTGGGCTCGATGGGTGCTAATTGCATAAGCTAATGTTAGTTCCCCAAGATCCGTGAGGTCATAATTGATAATTTTTTCAAACTTCACACTCAATTCCTGACTCTCCGTTTTTATCTCTTCGATAATACCCAGATCTCCATTAAAAATACCCTTATCGTAATTATTCTTAGTTTGCATCACTTTGTCACCAACCCGCAATTCCCCCTCTCCGTAACTCAATCGGTTTCCATTTATACCGAGTCGGTCTTGAAGACGTTTGTTTAGGCTTGTTGCTCCGGTTTCTCCTCGATACATCGGAGAAAGTACCTGAATGTCTAATTTAGGATTATACCCACCGTGCGCAGGTAGACGGCTGGTGCACAAATCTTCAATATGGTCAGCAACACGAGAAGGTTCCGATTCTTCCACAAAGAAAAAATCGCGAGTGGTCCGGTTGTCTATATGAGGTAATTCACCCGAATTTATTCTATGAGCATTTGTGATAATATAGCTATCTTCGGCTTGCCGAAAAATTTTTTTCAAACACACGACAGGCACAGCTTTAGAGTCAATAATATCACGTAACACGTTACCCGGACCAACTGATGGGAGTTGATCGACATCCCCAACCATTATTAACCGTGTATAATCCTGTAAAGATCTTAATAATGCATTCATTAACACAACGTCTATCATAGACGATTCATCCACAATCAACGCATCTATATCCAGTTTTTTTTCGAAATTCTTATTGAAGCCCTGTTCACCTGGATTAAACTCTAATAATCGATGGATAGTAGATGCCCTACGGCCCGTTGCGTCTCCTAAACGTTTGGCTGCTCGCCCCGTGGGCGAACACAAAGCTACATTTAAACCATTCGCCTCAAACTGTTCTAAAATACGTTTTGTTACAGTCGTCTTACCCGTACCCGGACCACCAGTAAGTAGCAACACCTTATTATTAACTGCCAATTCAACAGCACATCGCTGTTCAGAAGCCAGGTCCAAATTTTCATCAATTTTGTGAAATTCTAAACTCTTTCGGGCTTCTTTTTGAATTAGACGTCGTAGGGATGAGGCAATACCAACTTCCGCATGAAATAACAGTGGCAAATAGCACCGACAATCTTCCACAAAAATCGCCTCATCATCACATAAGGACTCTAAAGCAGATGGAATAAGCTCTGCACCGATATCAAGGACCTCCTCAGCACGTTCTATGATGTTAGGCTTGATAGATACGTGCGTTCCCACTGGTAAAAAGACGTGACCATCCTCGGCCGATTTATTTAAGAGATACCGAATCCCAGCTTCCACTCTCTGCGGTGCATTAACTTCCACACCCAGGTTTCGAGCAATCCGATCAGCTATGCGAAATCCTATTCCTCGGATATCCCTTTCTAACCGATAAGGGTTACTTTTGACAATATCTACAGCCTGATGTCCGTACTCCTTATAGATTTTTACAGCCCAACCCGTTGTTATACCATGAGACTGGAGAAACACCATGACGTCTTTTATCTTACATTGCTCCCCCCAAGACTCCGCAATCAAATCTATTCTTTTTCGACCCAGCTTAGGCACTTCCACAAGCCGCATAGGATTTTCATCAATTACGTCTAACGTATCCTTACCAAAGTGATCCACAATACGCTTTGCTGACACAGGCCCTATTCCACGTATCAACCCGGAACCTAAATATTTTTCAATACCTTTCACCGTCGTCGGATAAACAATCCTATACTCTTCTATTTTAAACTGTCGACCATACCTTGGATGTTCCGTCCAGATGCCATCGACTTCAATGTGCTCCCCCTCTTCCAAAGCCGCAATGGCACCGACAACGGTAATTTTTTTTTGCTCACCATCGGCTACCAAGCGAGCAATGGTAAAACCGTTTTCACGATTATGGTAAGTGATATTATCTATATGTCCCTTATAAGATTGCATAGTCTATACTTCCAATAATCTTGAGAAGAGCAACGAATCCTACTATAGCGCCCAAAATTAAACCCGCCAGGACTTGACTTAAGGTATGGGCCCGTAGATATAAACGGGCCCATGTAATCAATATTACAGGTAAAATACCCCATAAGATACCATCGTCGCTTGCACTGAAAACGAGGGTGGTAGCCGCTGCCACTCCAACACAATGAATACTAATCCTCCAATATCTGTTTATACACAAAACAAAAAAAGTTGCTATAATAAAAACCAACGCCACCATGTGTAAAAAAGGCTCTACACCCATTTTACTAGCCATCAGCCAGCCCAGACAATAACTACCAAGGGCAATAACCAACAATTTTTCTCGTTGTTTCCTTTGCTTCGGGTAAATAGAATTAATTCTATTTGTGTAAAACATAACCAGAACTGATCCCGCAGGAACGAACACAAAAAAGAATAAAAGCAAAATAAGTACAGGATTAGCTATAGGGACACACCATGACCGCCATAATAAGATTGAGCACGCAATTACTGCAGGGTTAAGGACGTGAGAGACCCACTCCGCCATAACATACAATACATTCGGAACACCTTCGTTATTCCCTTTCAGATTAAAATACTTCTTCATTAATCACTCCTAATACTTTTTGCTAAAGCATTTGGTAAAAAGGTCGATAGTAGCCATATGAAGTATCAAGTGATACTGAGTCCACATACAAAGCACTAAGGGATATTAAAAAGCAACAAAGTGTAAAAATAGTGGAAATCAGTTCATAACTACCCCAAGGACACTCAACCCAAGGAGAACCCCTTGGTTGGATAAGGGTACCAACCAAGATGCGCCCTTAAGGAGGAAAAAATAGAGACAAATACCCCAAGGATAGTACGAAACATCGACATAAAGCTGTAATAATTCAAGGACGAATGCATACGAAACAAGGAGGTTTCAAATGCCAGAAGCATTGAGAATAAATCATAACATCTCTGCTATTAACACGCGGAGACGAATGAGTGCCAACAATACGAATGTGGCCAAACACATGGAACGGCTGTCATCAGGACTACGAGTCAATCGTGCATCCGATGACGCTGCAGGCCTGGTCGTTCGAGAAGGGATGCGAGCCGAGCTTGGCGGTCTGAAAACCAATATTCGCAACGCCGAGCAAGGAATAAACCTGCTGCAAATCGCGGAAGGTACGCTTGGTGAGGTAAACGCAATGTTAATCCGTATGCGAGAACTCGCCGTACAGTCTGCATCTAGTAACATAAATGACATGAATCGTCATGGACTTCAATCTGAATACACCCAGATCATTCAGGAAATTGACCGTGTTTGCTTTTCCAGTACTTATAATGACCAGGTATTGCTTACCGGTTTTGGTAACGTTGTTAGTACGGATGCATCAACTGCACTTACCAGCAGCAATACCACCGGTGTATCCGCAATAAATATATCTGGTGCACAGCATGGTGACTATACCTTTTCGGATGGAGGCGATGAACACACCATTACATTAGGTAATGGCGTTGTAACTCAAACTATTCGCTTAGGACAAATGCTTGATGGCGACGTTGTCGCGACCGGCTCGACAATGGTCGCTAATTTCGACAGACTCGGTATTCAAATTACCCTGGCTGGCACCAGTGTGACAAATGCTACAGGTAACTATGAACACGGCGACCTTGAAGGCAAGACTATTACCATAGATCAGGGTACCGGTGGATCCTTTCAGGTGGGTCCTGATGATGGTGCAACCCAACGCATTGAGGTAGGAATGCCTGATATGCGCGCATCTGGGGCCATACTTAATCTTAACGCATCTTCTATATCCTCGATGTATTCTGCTCGTTCAGCTATAGCACAAGTTGACCAAGCAGCTGATTATGTCTCAAATCAACGAGGTGACCTGGGTGCGTTCATGAATCGGATGCAATATACAATATCATGGATCGAAAATGAAATTGAAAACTTGCAAAATTCCGAAGATTCCATTAGCTCCGCTGACATAGCTGAGGAAATTACGGCTTTAACACGGTCGCAAATCCTTACCCAAGCAGCCACATCAATGTTGACTCAAAGCAATGCTCAAACGGCTAACGCCCTATCATTGCTCCAGTAATTAAGTTCGACTGATTAACAAAAGTTAGTCGCCATAGAAGACAAGGAGGTCTGACATTATGGCTACTCGGAAAACAAAATTAATAGGTATAGATGAGGCCGCACGGTTATTTGGCAAATCGATTCACCAGATGCGCCAATACAAAAGCAAAGGCTTACTCAAAGTTGCTGATTGTCAAGGAAACAAAGATTTATTTGACATGGCTGAGGTAGTATTACTAAAGCACTTGATTCAGGAACTGAGGGTAAACGAAGGCCTTTCACTGGCCCAGATCTCTCGAAGGATTGATCAGATGATGGGTAGAGCGGCTGCATAAATATGAAGCAGGGCGGGCATCATTGCCGTCCTGCTTTATTTTTTCTTATTTGTTCGCAACCCACTTCTTACCGCTTGCGGTACCTGGGTCTGGCTTACCTTTTTCGTCATCCATAACAAACCCAATAAACCGTTTTTCACCAAGCGTCTTTAAATACTGGAGTAGGGAAATCTCCGCTTCTTTTCGATTGAGCTGATATTTTTTACTCAAATTGCCAATCATATCTGACACAGAATTCCGGCCATTGCACATTTGCCAAACTTCCGCACCTACTTCATCAAGTGTAAATCCTTTATATTTAGGTATATAAAATAGCTTCGACAAAAACCGAATCTTCCAACTTTCTTCTTGCCGTTTGATTTTTATCTGTATCTCACCTTCTTCTGTTTTTTCCCAATTAATCGATTCAGACTCATTGCGCGTCGGACGCGATTTCAACATCGCACTTCGATTAAGTTTTGGTTTTTTAGATAAAATGGCCACTTACCACCGCTTCTACTGTGTCTTGTTCTAATTCACGTTTTCGGTACATGTACTCAATAATAGAAATCTTATCAAGATCTTCACGATGCCACAATCTACAGTCTAAATAAAGACGAGGACGTGGATTAACAAATGGTAGCGGTCGTAACAACTGGCGCCAACGACTTCGTGGGCGACCGGTAACCTGTAACCCAGAGTGTCCATGTATTTCGTATGGCTGTGTTTCAATTTGAAAATCACGCAAGGTCTTCTTAAAAAAGGCCTGGTACCAATATTCTAAAGGGCTTTCCTTTAAAAGGAGACGCGCCATACTTAAACGATGGATTCGAAACTCACTACGTCCCCGCTTGAATTGAAGCTGAATATGCCCTGATTTTAGTTCATGTCCAGACAAGGTACATCCAGAAGGCATCAAAAAAGAAAAGCCATAAACCGACCAAAGCGTACGGTCAGATCCACTATTATCACGCAAAGATCCAAATATTTTTTCTACTTGTTCGGACAGGTTTTCATCAAAACGACTCAAAATACGAAGCAGGACAACGCGCTGACTATGCGGGAAACGAATGGCTATGTTGAATGCATGGAAATCTGCATCCCAAGTAAATAACTCGTAGTCAAAATCACGAAGCCAGCTCTTCTCTTTCAAAATCCGGGCTTTGCGAGTAACGTTAAATTCTGTGTTTGTTTTCTTAGCTTTCTTTTTCAATCCAGCTAAATATCTATCTACAAGATCGGTCATAGGGACGCTCATTTCCCGTCCCCGTAACTTTCGCCATTCGACTTCCATACGCACGATCTCTGCGTCATCCAAACGGGCATAACCCTTTTCGAATGAACCATCAACACGTCCCAGATTCCAGTCGCCAGGAACATCCAGCTCCAGTTCCTGCCAACCAAACTTATCCCACAAAGAATCACTCATCAAAATATCAGCACTGAAACCGATTTCTGAATCAACGCGATCCCAACCGCCGCCATCCCCATAAGGGCCATACCACAGGCGAAACCAACAGCGAGAATAGGTGCATATTGACGCCATTCCTTTTTACCGTACTTATTCCAAAAATAGTAACGAGCTAACAAGGCTCCTACTATTTCGGTAACGATGAAATGCGGCAATACCGTTAGAGAACGCACAAAACCGAAAACAAGTAAAATCGGCAGCCCTAAGACCGAAAGCACAAAAAAGCTGACTATTCCAAAACCAGCACCAATGGCAATTACCTCCGGTTTCAATGCACGAAATAACCAGGGTTCATCGGTAGAGCGCTGAATCCAAGAGCTAGTAAACAGGGGATCCGTGTCAACCTCGAAATAATAATGCCAACCCGCAGGTATAGATTCCTCAGCCTTAACCATTAATGTTGGACGTGGTGTTCTCGTAATTTGATCCATAACGGGAGAAATATGGCTCAAGGGCGGTAAGCCGCTTTGAATCTCATCTTTGGGATCGACAGCGTCCCGTAAAAACCTGTCAGCAGCTATATCTGGATCGCCTTGCTCATAATGAGTATAAAATACGCTGGTCTCGGACCACGGCCCGACCTTGCCATACGTACCATCTGAATCAAGCCACGCTGTATCCACCAAGCGTACACGCCAATACCACCACTCATCTTCAATAAGGTTTGCAGGTGTCCAATCAGCTTCCTGTGGAGCAACATTGAGCTCGCTCCGCATCGTGCCTGTTATAAACAAACATTGCTGATACGCCCGCAGTCGCCAAATCAATTGCGCGTATGGATATGAAGCAGAGGGTATGGGAGCCAGTTTCCAAATGTAGGAACCATACAAAAAGCTTGTAAACAAAATGATCGGTACCATAAAAATCTCTGCACGCATAATACTTGTAAATTTGGTGCCAGTAAGCTCTATTTCCCGAAACTTTTGCGTCTGGGCACCATAGTTACCAATCGGAAACGGAATAAACCAAATATCTACCCCACGGTAACCAGACAATATTATCGTTGCTTCTCTCACAAATGGAATTTCGACAGTCTGCCCAACAAGACCCACCAACCGCGCATTTACAAAAGATTGAAAAGGAGTAAACACGAAACCAAAAAACAGAAAGAACCAGATAAATTGGCTAAACCCAGGCAACAACCATGCCGCAATTCCAATCAACGCGGTAGTAGCCACCCCATAAAGAGCCAAGGCAATCCAAATTGGAAAGTCTCCCCGCCCCTTAGGCACTTCAAAGCTTCTACGCTCTCCGCTTTCCTCGGAAGCCAAACGAGATCGGCGAACTCCTTGCACAACCTGAAACACACCAATAAGCGCAATAGCTATGGTAGTTCCAATACCAAAACTCATCCAAAAATCTACATTATTGACAAAGAACGTATCGATTGTTCCCATACCTTGCCTCCAGAGCAACAGATATGGTTCCTCGCGCCATGGCGGAGTATAAGTGTAGAGTATCGGATTGGCCACGGCAGCTACACATACACCAATAAAGGTCCCTATCACTCCCCAAAAAGGAACAACCAAACCAGCAAATACAGGCCCTAAATGAGCCGTAAACCCAAGAGGCGTCGCCGGAATAAAATTTCCTGTCACCTGAGTAAAATCAACAAAAGGTATGGGAATCAACTGTATGGGTTCAGTCAATAATGCACCACTAATTGCAGGTAAGGCCACATAAATCGCACCAAACACCAAACCAATCATCGCCCCAGCCGAAAAAACTCGCCAACGCCAAGTTTCGGTCCCCTGAGTCGTCTCAGCTAATGCTGTTGCCCCTTGCGCATTTACAGGAGCAAAAGGAAACGGAAGGCGTTCATAATCTGAATTAAGACGAAAAAGTGCATAAGACATCGTAAACCAGGAAACACGCGAAATCAGCATCCCGGCTATCAGCAATATTATCGGCATTAACCAATCACTGTGTAGAAAGGTACGCTCAATAATTGCTTCTGAATCAAGTGGAGGGGCCACCCATGTCGGTATTAGCTTGGTTATACCAAACTGCTTAGCAGCAGGTGACTGCACTAAATACTGATTGTACAGCAGTCCTTCAAATGCACCCGTTTCAGCCGAAATTAAAGACGCAGCAACATAAAATAGGAGATAAACCTCTTGCCGCTTGAGGGTGGTGAAAGATCTTTTTGTTATCTCAGCGAACAAGATTATTGTGACCCATTCTGCTGCAGCACCTAATGAGCCCCCAATCATGAGACTGAGGTACATATTACCAGGAACCATGATAAAGGCTACAAACAGCACGCCCAAGATGGCTTTTATAGTAAAGCCATCTTCAAACTCGCTAGGGACCTGCATTAGGTCCCTATATTCTTCAATTTCCTGGTTAGGATTTCTATTTTTTCTTCCGAGCACTAGCTTTACCCTTCAAATATGACATTAAACATTTACTTCATTTGGCGTTTCAATTAACAATTCTTGACCTTGGTCACGGTAACTGTCTTTCGCCGCGCTATCGACAGTACGCCAAATTAGAAACTGTTTTCGAATAACATTCATAAAACGCTGGTTCACTCGGCGCCATGAAGCATCTTCTCCACTTAAGCGTTTAAGAGTTAAGGCTACAGAGTAGATATTGTGTTCAGCATCAGGGATGGCTTTTAATGTAACATGTTGGCTAACACCTAGATCGAAAGGAGCGAGCCATATATTCATATCAATAGTAAATGCTTCTCCGTCTTCAGTCTCCCGTTTAGAAAGATTGGCCCCATCGGTATAAAACGTTCCAATAGATTCCTCACTGTAAGAATCAAAATAGCCAACCAGGAAAACATTCAAGCCTAGGACCTCATGGCCACTCACCGTAAATGGAAATTCAAAATTCCATTCATCTCCTTCCGGAGGTGGTAGCTTCCATTTCCTTGTAACGTCTGGCACTGCTAGTTGTGAGGCCTTTCTTGCAGGATAAATAGTTGACAACATCACCACGGCCATAACCAAAATACAAGACATCACCGCGGCTATTGACGAATAATTCAAAGTAAACCCAGCGAGTAAATTAAGCTCAATGAGAATCTTGGCAATTATCTGGCCTCCCAGGTAACCAGCCACGACACCCAAAACTGAGTAAACACATGATTCAGCAATGAAAAGCCAAGCAATGTGTCCTGGGGCAAGTCCAACAGAAGAATAAATTCCAATTTCACGGAAACGCTCATAAACACTACCCATCATCGTATTCAACACTATCAGTGAGGCAATAAGTATCGGAATAAAAAGATTACTCATCCCTGCAAATGATGTCATTCCCAATGAGGAATAAATCGAGACCTTAATATATTCATCGCCATTTTCTCTAATGCCCGCAAATAAGGTAACGGCCAATCGAGACAAGAAATTCTCCACCTGAGAACGTTCGTCGATTCCTTCATCAAACTTTACAGCAACAGACTGTAGTGGGTTGCCACTACCAATATTGCGTAAAGTCTCATATGGAATAACCAGAGTATTTGCAGGTTCCAAATGTACGAATGGTTTTATAACTACCTTGGTGTCTTCAAGTCCTTGTTTCTCTCTTTGTTCCTCCTCAGCAATCTCCTGGACAGCCTGACCTCCAGTTACAGCAAAGTCTGCCGGAGTCAATATCTCATCATCAAGGTCTTTCAAATCTTTCATACGCTTAGAATCCAACACACCTATTACTGTAAAGAACTCGCCAAAGACACGAACTGATGCCGATCCAACATCATCCAGATCAATATTTAGTTTTCCAGCACCTACCATGTCACTCGGAAGTATGCACACTTTCTCCTCACCGGGCTCAAACCATCTCCCGGCAATCAGGGCACGATGTAACGAAGTTACATCCCGTTCCTGCGGAGTTAAACCCAATACCCCCAAAGCATTATGAGCTTGGTCGCCAAACTTTATTTTTATATGAGCCTTCGACTTGTTGCTATACCAACTACGAGGAGCCACTGTGCCTGTATTTGAAAAATTGCTCAACGCGTAGTCTAGTACAGAATCCTCCATAGGATTCCACGCTTTGCTACGAATTAATATTCCTTCATATAAACCCTCATTGTCACGTTGAATCTGATTAAAACGCATACCTGTTCGTATGGAGGTAAAAGATAGGACCGTGAAAGTCAATAAAAGCAGTGTCAAAAAGGTCAAAACTGTTCGAGTCTTTCTCCGCTTCATATTGGAAATGCCCAACTGAAAAGCTGTCAGAGAAGCGCTCGAACGACTAACATCAGTATCATGAATGACCGCAACTTCAGTTCGAAGTTTCTTCATTTGCTCATTAAACCGACTAGAAATAATCGACATAACCAATACAGCTAAAGCAATGATTATGAACGCCAGAAGAATGACAAAAGGATTAGACAATTGGAATGCAGGATGGACTAGCCACAACACAATCCAGATAGCCACAAATATCCCAGCAAATCCAATAATCTGGTTTTTTATTGTCGCAGCGGTAAAAACTAAGCGCTCGGTAAAAAAGGCACAGGGAATAACCAAAGCCATGAAAAAGATAATACCTTGTACCACATCGTTCTGGGTCGATTTAACATCAGGATATGCACGTGATTCTAAACCAAATGCCGCTCGGGTATGACGCATAAAAGCGCTCCAACGTTTCTCGGCAAGAGCAAGTTCAGCCTGCTCAAGCTCCGTACGAGCTCTTTCGTGTAAATCATTAAGACGCTGATTTTCAATCGCAAAACTCTTCAGCTCACGCATCCGCGATTCGTCAAGTGACCACATATCCTTGGCTGCCTGATACGTTGTCCGAGCAAACGATACTCCAGACCGGACCTCAAAACCTTCGCCCTCAGCACGGTCTTTTTCTTCTAAACTAGTCGAATTAAGAAGTAAGGAACGAAAACCTAACAGACCTGCCCCAAAACCCATTTTTATCCTTGACCCTGGCCGAGCAAACAAAACACCAAATGGCTCATTAGCAGCTGAAGGGCCTTCGCCTATAGTGTAACCATATTCAACCGGAGAGCTATTTGTTTCATCAAAGACACTAACATTTCCCAATTTGGTAAGATAGCGAGGATCAACAATGTCATAAAAATTATAGGCAACGCACGGAAATAGAATGACCATCCAATGTTTGTCACGCCAGTCCATACTAACTTTCATCGGGTATGCTTCGTCGCCTTGCACGCCTCTATCAGGTGCATAAACAATTTGACCCGTAATCGGGTCCATGTAATATCCTTCGATTTGCACATTATTTACACGCACACGATTCACAAAAAAAGACCCTGCATTGTCGACCAACTCGTAGTATTCTCCCCTAACCCCTTTGTAGGACTTCTTTTTGCCATTACGAACAACGGCAACCGCTCCGGTACGAGGTAAATCAGGAATAATACTACGCCTAGGAAAAACCATCGTTTGACCTTTTAAAGAACGAAGGTTATCCCGAAGTCGCATCTTGAAATCTGGAAATAATTCAGGGTCTTCTATTGCCATCTGTAACATCCCCGAAAGGACCCTAATCTGCTTGGATAAGTTCTGAACGTTGACCCTAGAAATTTTATCCAGTGGTGTGTCTACTAAAAATCGGGCATCGTTGACAGTTACAAAAGCTAAAGCTGGTGTACCAGCTGCCAACACTAACTCACTGTTTACAGAAATTTCGCCAGGAACAAATGTCGACCAACTCATACCACCTTCGGGACTTATGCCATTGACAAGCACATCACGTTGGACAAAACCCATCGCATCACTAATATCCTTAGCATAGCGCATAAAATTCTTACCGAATGGAGCAAAATATCTCTTATAGTAGAAAGAACTATTGCTATTCCATATTCCTAATTCATCTGTCTGGGAAGATAAATCTAAACTAACAAATAGTTTTATCTCAATCGGGCGAGGTTCTCCCGTAAGCCAATTATTCCACAATGAGTTACGCACTTCGTCGTCGGCAATAGCTGCAGCAATAAGTTCCCCTGAGCTTGCATAATCCTTTTCAGCTAGAGAGATATTCTCCCCTTTAACTATAATTGAACCGGTAGAAACACTTTCGTTAACTATTTTTTCTACAAGTCCACTACCATTATCGACCACAGATCGAATCAACGACTCTTTACCGAAAAACTCTTCCCTACCTATCCTATAAGTAACGCCCTCTTTTTCAATAAGATCTTTGTCAATTGCAGCATCCACAACCCTCCGTACCAACATATGGTCTACAAATGGGTCTTCCTTACGGAGATAGCGTTGAATGAAATCATCCACTCCACGTAGTCCTAGATGATGGGCTGAAGTCGCCAAAAACACGACCGTACGGGCAGGTGGGTTTTCTCGGAAATGACGGGCAATTTCAAGTAACGCCGTAACACTAGCAGCCTGCTCGGCTCCCGGTGCAAGAGCAGGAACGACCGACATCGCGTCATAATACCCTTCCAACACAACAATATCATTGGTCAACAACGGGTCATATCCAGGGATCGTACCGATAATATTCCAAGCTGATTTGCGTTCCCAGTCCATTCGATATTCCAAATGAACCTTTATCGATTCCTTTACCCTCAAATCAGCACGTAACTTTTTTCCTTCAGTCTTGTTTACCCAAAATCTAGGGATATCTAGCGGTAGGGATAAGAACTTTTTCTCACCTTCGAGATAAACCGTTGAATCAGGCTCTATAAATACAATTGCCTTAGCACCTAATTGTGCTGCATTAACCCAAGCATCACCGGAGTTAAAATCCATCAGAACGGCAGCACCTTCAACATTCAGACCATCCATACTCTCGTATCTACCAGATTGAGCGTCGATTAAGTGAGTCTGAAGACCTCCTGCTGGGAGTGTTGAAGTTCGGACCAGATTCGGCCACAAACCGTGGAGACGTATCGCACGATCAGTCTCTAATACTCGAAGTTTTCCTCCCTTTTCAATAGGGACAGAAACGTCAAATTCATGAACCGCGATATTGTCCAAATGGAGCGAGCGAAATTCGCGCTGTATTAGCTCAGCAGCAGCTGTGGCGCCAGGATATCCTACTACTCGCGAGGCAAAGCCAGAAAATTGCTCAAGTTTTTTCTGCACTCTATGCTCCGTCGCAGTAGAAGCAAGCGCCTTAAAATCAACTGATGCAGTCAAATTTAGTGGTAACCAGAGCCCTATCATGGCCACGCCGATCAACCACTGCCTGGTTACCACAAATAAATCTGCCAATTTCAATTTCCCCAAATTTTTTCTTTTTATGGGCAACACCAACTCCAGTAATATAAGAAAAAGCCATAACGGTTCCAGCTAAAGGCTTTTTAAAAATCAATCTTCCCTCTAACAGTTTGACCCAAACTCAATAGACGCAATACCCAACAAGCCAAAAAACCGATGAACATCCCAGTTATAGTAGCCGTAAGTAGCGCAATTGGGAATAAAGAAAATATCGCAAATTGGCCGACAAAAACATAAGCAATTACCAGCTGAGTAACTTGGTGGGAGCAAGCTCCCCAGATACTAACACCAACAGGACTTAAACCCAATAAACGAATCCGGTGACACAATGACATCACACACCAACTTATGCAGGTTCCACCAATACTTATCACAAAAGTTGGACCAGCAAAAAGACCTCCGACCAGACCACCCAGAATAAGCTTCAGCCAACAAACAATCAATGCTGCAAGTGGCCCGTAGATAAATAAAACGGCCACAACAGGAACATTTCCTAGACCTAACTTCATCCACGGAACAGGACGAGGCGCCAATCCTTCAAACACGAACAAAGTTGCTGAAACAGCCCCTAACAATGCAATACGAATCAAAACATTTACAGACAACTTTTACCTAGCCAATGCATCATATGATTCTAGTTTTCCAGCAAGAGTAACAATGACTCGGTTTGGCACACAAGCGATTACCTCTCCCCCAAATTTAATCGAACCTAGGCCTACACAAATTTGTTTTGCACATGGTGATTTGGAAATACGCACCCCTTCCGAATTCTGCTCGACGAAAGTTTTTCCCAGCGGGCCGTCGTAACTTTTTCGACCTCCTTGAGCCAACGCAAAACTTTCCTCCCCATGGATACTAAAAACTTTTACAATTGCGCCTTCAACAGAGTAATTTCGAACAAATATTCCAAACGCAGCCAAACTAAGTATCAGCACTATACTTGCAATATCTCCCAACGTAAAGATCCCCCAAACCGAGCTGCGATCTCCAACATTCCAATATAACGACATTTAGCAACGTATCCGTTCCAATAGGCAATAAAAATTGACCAAACTACCAATTTTCCGCAAAACTTCTACTAAATTAAAAACAGACATATCTATGCATCAAGAATAAATACACAACGTGAACAAATTATAAACTATGACTCATTTGAAGCCAATTTGGAAAAGTAAATCAACTTTTCATAACATATTAAAAAGAAGATACTTCTTTGAAATACTTCTAATTAGAGATAATAGATAGTTGTATTATTTTATCCGAAGACATTATATTGAGTATGTGAAAATTATATTACTGTTGTTTCCTGTTATTAAAAACCTTAATAACAGGTTTGTGCATCTATTATTCTTAACCGTTAATTGAGGTCGTTATGAATGTCTGGTGGATAGCTACCTTAGCGAGTATTTGCATTGCATTGCTTATCCAATATTACTGCGCCAGCAAGCTACTCCGAATTAAACAACAAATCGCAATAAAAAATAGTGCCCTCCGCGAAGCCCGTGACGAAAGCAGCCGTCTAGCTGATCAGGAAGTGTCACTGAAAAACCAGCAAAAAAGCCTTGAGGCCACCATCGATAGATTACGTGCCGACATTAAGCGTCTCAGGCAACAAATTTCGGACAAAGGCATTTCTATCCCTGACCCAGAATTCGATGTTTCAATTTTAGAGAGTACTGCTGCAAGCCAAGAAGATTCAGAGCCTGCGGAAAAATAATTGTGTACACGATCCATCTTATAGACAAATAATTTAATCAGATTACGGAACAAAATCCTTGTCTGGATTAGCCAAACACACAACTAAAAATATCGAATCAAAAGATAAATATAGTACTTCTTTAGACTCGATATTAGATGAAACTAAAGATGAGCTAGAGCTCCAAATGCTGCTCATCGAAGTAGCTTCTTGCAATGACCAAGCTGACTTCCGCTTACTTGCACGAGCATACGAATTTGCCAGTTTAAAACATGCAGGGCAACATCGCAAGTCGGGACGGCCTTTCTTACAGCACTGCGTTGAGGTTGCTCGCCTCCTAGCACAATTACGCCTAGATGACACAACAATAGCCGCCGGCTTGCTACATGATGTAATTGAAGATACGGAAACAACACATGAGGAAATTTCTCTGCATTTTGATCAAAAAATTGCCGATTTGATTGATGGCGTAACTAAAATTGACCAATTCACCTACGAAAGCCGAGAAGAACGCCAAGCCGAGACTTATAGAAAAATGTTGCTTTCTATGGTCAAAGATATTCGAGTAATACTAATTAAATTAGTTGACCGATTACATAACATGCGTACGCTGGAATACGTAAATCCTGAGGCACAAAAACGTATAGCCCATGAGACCCTAGATGTTTATGCTCCGTTAGCTCACAGATTTGGCCTTGCTCGTATCCGATGGGAACTCGAAGATCGTAGTTTAAAATTCACCCATCCGCAAACATACGCTGAACTTCGTGAAAAAGTCTCAATGAAAAGACGAGAGCGCGAGGACTACATAGAAGAATTCAAAAAACCTATCGAAGAAGAATTGCGCCTGGGTGAAATAACAGCTGAAATTAGTGGTCGGCCTAAAAATTTTTATAGTATATATTCAAAAATGTGCTCTAGAAACAAACCTTTTGAAGAAATATACGACCTATTTGCCATACGAATCACTGTTGGCTCAGTTCGCGAGTGCTATCACACACTTGGCTTAGTACACAGCATTTATTCACCAATCCCTGAACGCATAAAGGATTACATTTCAACTCCAAAATCAAATATGTACCAATCGCTTCACGCATCGGTTATTGGGCCCAAAGGCCTTCCCGTTGAAGTCCAGATCCGCACGAAGGAAATGCATCACACTGCTGAGCTAGGAATTGCGGCACATTGGCACTACAAATCTGGCCAGGATTCCGCCGAACTTGATCAACATCTAGATTGGCTACAACACGTAATTGATATACAGCAACACTCGACAAATCCAACAGAATTTTTAGAAGACTTTAAAATTGAATTGTTCAGAGATGAAATTTTTGTTTTCACACCTCGAGGTGATCTGCTGCAATTACCAAAAGGTGCTACTCCTGTTGATTTTGCTTTTCATGTGCATACTGACATCGGTTTCCAATGTCTTACCGCCAAGGTAAATAACCAGGTTGTATCTCTTAACAAAGAACTAACAAGTGGAGATACTATAGAAATAATTACCAACCCCCATCAATCACCAGATCATTCATGGCTCGAATCTGTCAAAACAGGTAAAGCACAACAAGCAATTCGTCGCTGGCTGAAAGATGAAAGATACGCACACAGTAAAAGGTTAGGACAAGAAATATTAGAGCGTGAGATCAAACGATACTCACGTGGCAGTATTTCAAATAAAAATATTGCTAGTGTTACAAAGGAACTCGGTATTGCCACAACAGAAAACCTGTATGCTCAAATCGGCAATGGACAATTATCTGTTCGACGGGTGATCGATTTGTTGGTACCACACATATCAGAGTTACGCGTGTCTCGAGGTCAAGCCACAGAAGCGATACATATACATGGTATAAACGACTTTACAATGAGCCTTGGTAAATGCTGTAGGCCTATTCCTGGGGATGCTATTGTGGGCCTTATATCAAGCGGAGATGGTATTTCAATCCATCGGACAGACTGTCACAATACTGGCCATCTCGTCCAAATCCCTGAAAAAACATTTCAAGCCAGTTGGAAAATAGACGGTGAACAATTGTTTACCGTTCGATTACGCATTGAAGGTAACGATAGAAAATTCTTGCTTTCCGACATCTCGCAGACTTTGGGCGAGTGTGGGTGCAACATTCAATCTGCCACAACAAAAACAATTGAAAAAATTGCTAAACAGGACTTTTGGATCGATGTGAAAAGCGTTACACATATGAATTCAGCTATAATACAGCTCCAAACAATTGATGGAGTGATAAAGGTTGAACGATACGATGAAAAAGAAGAACATATTGTATAATTATTTTTTTTGAACCTTGAACTTTTCATACATTTTCGGTAGAAATGTTTTACTCGTTTCATTTTAAAACAAATAAGATGATTATCTCTATAATAATTGATTCTACACCCTACCCATCTGACAACTTTAAAAACAGTTTAAAGCTATGAAAACTAATTTTTTCGAACACATATTCCGAGCCAATATTTCAAATATGAAGTCATATATTCCAGGAGAACAACCACAAAAAAACTCATTTGTAAAACTTAATACTAACGAAAACCCATACCCCCCATCTAAATCGATTTTAAATCGCTTGCGTGAAGCCTGCACAGAAGAATTGAGGCTCTATCCAGATCCGAATGCGACTAGACTACGCAA
The DNA here is from genome assembly GCA_036343635.1 of Candidatus Latescibacterota bacterium. Lineage (GTDB taxonomy): Bacteria > Latescibacterota > UBA2968 > UBA8231 > UBA8231. The sequence goes on from JAYYVF010000067.1 coordinate 85,418, forward strand.
CCTCTTATCTAAGACGTTCGATAAAAAGCCCGAACAATTTATTGTCGGAAATGGCTCAGATGAGTTATTAACAATATTAATTCGCAGTTTCGTAGGTGAAAACGATCGGATAGCTTACGCCTACCCGACCTATGGCTATTATCAACCCCTGATTGACGTACAAGGAGCGAAGGCAGTAGTAACTGAATATCCTGATGACTTTTCCCTACCAGCCGAATTAGCTGACGCTGATGCTCGTTTAACATTTTTAGTCAACCCTAATTCGCCATCGGGGACTCTTTTGCCCGTTGAAATTCTTGAAGACCTAGCTTCTCGTATCAATGGCGTACTAGCGATAGACGAAGCTTACGTTGACTTTTCGACAGGAGGAGCGATGGGATTGGTCGAAAAACACATCAATGTGGTAATTGTTCGAACAATGTCCAAATCATTTAGTCTAGCTGGTATGCGTGTAGGTTTTGCTTGCGCGAATACAGAATTAATAAATGGGATGTTAAAAGTAAAAGACCATTATAATGTCAATCGTCTAAGTCTTGTTGCAGCAGAAGCAGCTCTTGAGGATATAGCAAGCATGCGAAAAAATGCATCACGTATCTCTCAAACTCGTGAAAGGTTAATTAACGACTTACGTGATTTAGATCTTTACGTGTGGGAATCTGCGACCAACTTTGTGCTTGTGCGCTCACTAAACGTCCCCGCAAAAACCCTATATAGCGAACTTAAAGAAAGAGGAGTCCTCGTTCGATATTTCGACCAACCCCGACTAGACGACTGTTTACGAATTACAGTGGGGACCGATGATGAAACAGAATTTTTACTTGGTCAGCTGCGTTTAATATTGAAAGATTGATAAAACATATATCATAGGATCAATATTTATGGCCAAAGAAGATCTTTAAAAACTATCTGTTGCCTCTATGCATCAACCATTTCCACAGGCAATGCTATTAAAGATATCCGCTTTTTCCATTTCTTGATGAAGTAAATCTCCGAAACCAAAAATATTTTTCATCGCTATGTGAGGTTCGTCATAAATACCAATCGCTCTCAATGCAGATGGGTCCAATGATGGTAAACTTGAACCACCTCCATCACCTATTTCTTCCCTCCGGCACAAAAGATCAGCCAAGTGAATCAACGCTGGAAGCTGAGATTCATTTCCAGAAGAACGGCCAGGGCAATGATGATAGGCGATTGCAGACGTCAACCGCGCAGGCAAATTCCACTTTTCTGCAAGCCACCTACCAATATCTGTATGCGTTACACCAAGGACCCGCTCCTCAGCCAGGCTTATGTGAACATATTCTTCCTCAGATATAGACAATACTTGATTGAATTCTTCTGCAAAATATTGACTAAGTATAAGCTTTCCAACATCATGAAGAATTCCACTCGAAAATGCCTCGCTACGAAGTTGAAAGTTGAATTTTTCAGCCAATAACCGTGCGGCGACTCCACAGGAAATTGAATGTTCCCAAAATTTCTGTCGATCAAAACTACTTGTAACCTCGCCAACAGCAAAACGCTCTAACACAGACACGCTTAAACCTAAGCTCTTTACCGTCTCAAAACCTAAAACAACAACGGCCTGATTTACAGTAGATATCCCTCTTGGAAAACCATAAAAAGCAGAATTTGCCAACTTCAAAATTTTAGCGGTTAGTGCCTGGTCAGTAGATATGAGCTGAGAAACCTCTTTAGCTGAGGTCCCTGGATTCTCAATTAAACCGATCATCTGGGTAATAACTGTCGGTAGGGTTGGTAAACCAATAATGCTCTGCGTAATTTGTTTTATTCGCTCTTGCTTGTTGACTTGCAAAATAAGGCCTCGGGAACCTACGGTCATCAGGCCACAAAGCGTTTACGCAACTTAGTTCTAAGACCTAAGACTGCTTTCGTATGTAATTGAGATACTCTTGACTCAGACAATTCGAGCACCTGGCCAATCTCTTTCAAGGTCAATTCCTCATAGTAGTACAACGCCACAACCAATCGTTCTTGTTCCGCGATTTCACCAATCGAATCTGCGAGTAGATCACGCACCTCTTCTCTTTCTATATTTCCCAAAGCACTAGGTTGATCTGCGGCACGTAAAGTATCCACTAAGGCAACAGGGCGATCGCTATCTTCACCATAACTCATTTCGTCAAGAGACAATAGAGAAGCCGAACTTACGTCGTCTATTATCTGATAGTAAGTTTGCATGTCAACCTCAAGTACAGCGGCAACCTCTTCTTCCGATGGCGACCGACCGAGTTCCCCTTCCAACTTCGACATCGCTCGCTCTACTTCTCGAGCCCGCGCTCTAGTCGAACGCGGAGCCCAATCCATACCACGAAGTTCGTCTAAGATCGATCCTCGAATTCTTAAGGAAGCATAAGTCTCAAATTTCACTCCCTTTTCTACATCAAAATTGCTATACGCCTCAATCAATCCTACAACACCAGCATTTACCAAATCATTCATCTCAACAGACCTTGGTAAACCTATTGCCAACCGTCCTGCAATATACTTCACCAAGGGTATATATTCGACAAGTTCCTTACGAGGATCATTTAATTGGTCATTTTTTTCACCCGACGCTTTATGCCGAGCATATTTCTTCGTCGCCTTGCTACCTGGAGTTTTATTATCACTCATGAATATACTTTCAAACGTGTTACCGATTGGATTCAGTGTTATCAAACATCAAAACTCGTTCAAAAAAAGATGAACTGTTATCGTGCCGTGCCGACAGCCAGCGCGTAGCCAACAATTCGATAGCCTCAGCAGCAGGTGGAGCTGGTTTAAATGTTGCAAATGGAATTTGCCGCTTCACCCCTTCTCTCACATAACGATCCATGGGAATATAACCCAGATTTTCAATTTGCGCTCCAAGAAAACGATCCGCTAATTGTGCAAATTTGACTTGGAGGTTTTCAGCCTCCCGTTTTGATTCAACCATATTTGCCAATAAGTGAACCGTAAGATCCTTCTCATGAGCATACAACATCTTTAATGAAGCATATGCATCTGCTATTGCCGTGGGATCTGGCGTCACCATTAGCATAATACTATCCGTCGATATCGTAGTTTCAATCGTGCTAACCCCTAGTCCGGCAGCCGTATCAACAACAATTAATTCAAATTGCCGTTCAAAATCCACTAAAGATTTAGCAACGTTTTCCTTATTTCTTCCCACCAACCAATCCAAACCTTGTCCATTACTGGAAGCAGGCAATACACATAGCCCTGAAGGGCATTCGATTGTAGCATCGATCGGCGTACATCTTCCCAACAGAATGTCCTCTAACGTAAATTCACTATGAGCACCGGCCAACACAGAACAACTTCCTAATCCAAAATCTGTATCAACGAGCAAAGTCTTAAATCCTATGCGCGAAACAGAAACAGCTAAATTATATGCCACGCAACTTTTACCCACTCCCCCTTTCCCACTAGTTATAGCAATTGTTCTATGTTGATCTTCAGACATTGTTAAACACCCTTTTACGGTCAAAATCAAGCATATCCGTATACATCTCTCTCATGTCAGCGGGCTCAATCCCCCCTGTAACTTCGCTGCTATTCGAAATATAGGAAGTTGGTATTTCACTGCAAATTGTCGCACTAAATATTGTTCCAACGCGAGAAACCTGATCCACTTTTGTAAAAAGCAGACGCCTATTGGGAAAAATAGAGCTTAACTCGATCATATCCATCATATGTTGAAAATCATTAGTAGCATCAAGAACAACATGAACTTCTTGAACATCAACACTACTATAAATTCCCTTTAATTGCCGGAAACCAACTTCATCGCCACATCCATATCCTGGTGCATCGATAAGAACCAGTTGAGCCTGCTCATAACGATCCAACATGACCTGTATCTCCATGTCATCGAAAGCCGTCTCAAAACGAACATCTATTATCTGGGATAACGACTGCAATTGATCAAGCGCACCGATACGGCGATTATCCGAACTAATAATGACAACCCCGTCTTTTCTTTTTTTTGCAAAACTTCCAGCTATTTTCGCAATCGCAGTTGTCTTCCCAGCTCCCGCAGATCCCAAAAATCCTATAACCTGCCTTTTCTCATCAATCCTAAGCCGCCGTAATTCTGGCAACTGAGACTTAAACCAATTTTCCGCTAAAGCATATGTTTCAGCATTTTGTTTTATAATGCTTTTATTATGTTCATTTGATAAGAAACAAAATAAATTTTCAATTATTTCTTCAGTTATTCCGTTTTTTCGAAAATTATCGCATAATTGATCGATACCCGGAATTTTGTGTGTGTTATTTTGCTCAGAATTTTTTAATTCATTTTTCCTGTAATTGCCTTGAAGTCGTTTTTCACTAATATCTTCCATTTCGGCCTTAGTGTTATTACGCCATTCAACGAAAGAATCCGAGATATCAATACCTTTTTCTGTAAGTACAATATTTTCTGTCGAAACAGTATCCGGATCCAATTTAAGATCAGGAGAAAATCCAGAAATAATAGACTCCCCATCCTCCGAAGAAATAATCTTATCAATAGCAGCAGTAATTTCGACTTGATGTTGATCACTAGTATTGAATCGACTATTTCGACGTAGTTGCCTAGTATTTAAAATGACAGCATCATCGCCAAAATCATCTCGAACTTGCTGGAGCGCCTCCGGCATATTCCGAGCTATGTATTTCCGTATTTTCATATTCATCCAGAGCAATTGTACCCACAGAAGTTATATCAACATCTGGGGCAATTTCGTTATAAGAAATAATGTGTAAGGTAGGAAAATTAGCTACTGTTAGTTTTCGAAATGCAAGACGAATTTGTGGAGATGCCAATACAGTGGGTTGTTGACCGTTAGCAACCATATCATCAATAAGACTTGTCAAAACCCCGAATATTTCACTAGTAATCCCTTGATCTAGTGCAACCATAATTCCCGATGGAGTACTTTGCACAGATTCTGCCATTACGTTCTCCAAATTTCCGTCTATTGTCAGTGCGGAAATCGACTGATCAACTGAATCCTTCAACAACATGTTGCAAATCGAACGTCGTAAAGCGGTGCGCACATATTCACTAAGAACTTCTACGTCATTAATCTGTGAATATTCTGATAGGACTTCTAAAATAGAGCGCAAATCTTTGATCGGCACTCGCTCCGCTAACAAAATCTGAAGCACTCTCTGTAGCTTCCCAACAGCCTCAGAATCTGGTAACAATTCCTCTACAACATTAGGATAACTTTGCTTGAGTTCATCAATTAAGTTCTGAGTTTCATGCCGGCCCAGTAATTCGTGGGCATGCGAATTTACAACCTCTGTCAAATGAGTAGCCAATATTGCCACAGGCTCAACGACATTATATCCCAAAAGTTCCGCTTGCTCCCTTTGAGACGGCAAAATCCATTTAGCCGGTAAACCGAACACTGGATCTATTGCTTCTCCACCCTCTATGGTTCCTTCTGCCGAACCAGGATCAATAGCTAATAGTTCTTTCGTACGCAGGTCTCCACTTGCCACAGAGTTGCCCTTAACCCTAATATGGTATTCACTAGGTTGTAGTTCCGTACTATCACGAACTCGAACAGGCGGAGCCACAAACCCCATTTCCATAGCGGCAACTTTACGAATCTGGACAATCCGCTCAATCAATTCTCCTCCCTGATTTGCATCCACTAACGGTACCAGTTGGTAACCTACTTGTACCTCTAATTGATCTAATCTAAGATAGTCTTCCGGCCGTTCCTCATATTCCTGAGATTCATTATTCAATTCAATTTCGGTTTGCGCTTGCTGTTTTTGTTGCCTTACAACCAACGAAATAGCAATTAGTACAAAACCAATTGCTATGAATGGCCAAGTTGGCAATCCTGGAATTAACCCCAAGCCTACCAACATAACTCCGGCGATCAGCCCCGCCTGCGGTTTCCCTGTTAATTGTTTGTTTATATCGGTGCCCATATTATTATCACCAGTAGCACGCGTAACAATTATACCGGCTGCCGTAGATGTAATAAGAGCTGGTATCTGCGTTACTAGACCATCACCGACAGTTAACAACGTATAGGTCTCCAGCGCTTGGGCTAGACTCAGATCACGTTGAAAAACACCAATTGCAAATCCACCGATAATATTAATTAATGTGATAAGAATTCCCGCAATAGCATCACCGCGCACAAATTTACTTGCACCATCCATGTTCCCATAAAAATCTGCCTCTCGAGATATTTCTTCCCGACGCAGAGTAGCTTGCTGTTCATCTATCAATCCCGCATTCAAATCTGCATCAATTGCCATCTGCTTACCTGGCATTGCATCTAGCGTAAACCGAGCTGCTACTTCAGCAACACGTCCAGTGCCTTTAGTTATAACTAAAAATTGAATAAGAATGACTATTACGAATATGATAAACCCTAACACATAATTTCCTCTAACCACTACATCGCCAAATGCCTGAATTAAGCGCCCCGCATCAGCCTCACTCAAAATCAAACGAGTAGAAGCAACATTTAACGATAGGCGGAACAAGGTCATTACCAATAGCAACCCCGGAAAGACCGAGAGTTCCAAAGGAGCCGTAATGTAAATTGTTAACATTAAAACCAGTAATGCTATACTAATATTTAAGGTTAGCAAAAAATCAAGGACATAGGTCGGTAGCGGTACAATCATAACCGCGAGAATCGTTATAATACCAATGGCCACCAAAACATCTGTGTGGCGAGAAAGAATATTCAACCATCTAAACATGTTTTTCTCCAATAAAGTACCTACCTAATATCATAATTCTACATCTCTGCGCTTAAGTTGAAAGACAAATGCCAAGACTTGTGCAACTGCCTTGAATAGATCCTCTGGGATCTCATCACCAATACGCACAGCTTTAAATAAAGCCCTTGCCAACGGTTTATTCTCTACTAGAGGAATTCCGACCTGGCGACCTAACTCTTTTATACGCTCTGCGACTAACCGTTGACCTTTGGCCAGCACAAGAGGAGCCTGCATATTCTCAATATCATATTTTAGTGCTACCGCAACATGTGTTGGATTTGTAATAATAACATCCGCGGTTGCAACGTCGTCCATCATCCGCTTTCTAGACATTTCACGTTGCAAATTACGCACCCGAGCAGTAATAAGTGGATCACCCTCTTGCTGCTTAAATTCTTCTTTTACCTGCTGACGCGTCATCCGTAAGTTCTTCTCATAATCCCAACGCTGAAATACATAGTCCAAAAGAGCCATGATAAGGAGGAGCAACACAATACGAAAAAACAATGTCAATATTAAGCTACCACTAGACAGAAATATTTGCCCTACACCTAGATCCATATAGGATACAACACTTTCGAGTTCTCCTTTTACCGTGAAATACGTCATAATCGCCACGGCTGCTATTTTGAATAAACCTTTTAGTAGTTCAACTAATCCCTTACTAGAAAAAATTCGTTTGATACCACTCAATGGACTTATTCGGTTAGCTTTCGGAATTAGCGGATCAGCAGAAAAAAGAATCCCGACCTGGGCAAAATTAACTAACAATGCTGCTAAAACTAGTAGCACAATCAACGGTCCTACAATTAGCACGTAATGATTAAACCAAGTTTCTAGTACATTTGTCACGTTTGTGGGAGTTAATTCAACAAAGACAGCATTTGACAGTACGTCCACCATAAAGAAACTCAGTTTGGTATACATATAGGATCCCAAGCCACCCAAGGCTAATACACCAGCCAACAAAATAGCGACGGAACTCAATTCACTACTACGGGCTACCTGTCCTTTGTTTCGTGCTTCCTCACGCCTTTTAGGCGTCGCTTGTTCAGTTTTCTCCTGAGATGATTCTTCAGCCATTTTTTAGATTCCTATCCAAAAAAATCAAGAATAGCGTACATATCGCGTTCTAGAACAATCAGAGATTTTTGGAGCAAAATGTTAAATAGCGGCAAAGACGCTACCAATACGAAAAGTCCAACAGCTAGTTGAACAGGAAATCCCACAATAAAAACGTTCATTTGTGGAACAGTACGCGCTAAAATTCCCATTGCGACAGTTACTGCAAATAGGGCCAAAATTATTGGCGCACTGATTTTTATAGCGATTATAAATGTTGTGGAAGTCAATTGAATTATTTTTTGGCCTACTGAAGCTTTTAATACTACTCCCGCTAAAGGCACCGCTTCAAAACTCGCCATCAAGCCGTTAAGTATTAAGTGATGTCCATCTAAGCAAAGGACCAAAAGAGTGGCCAAAATATTCAAAAATTGACCTATAATTGAAACCTGTTCATTAGATTGTGGGTCTAAAATATTTACAATCCCAAATCCCATTTGCAATCCTGCTATCTGTCCAGCAAACTGAATCCCAATAAATAATAGCAGGACTGTAAAACCTATTACAGTCCCCAAGAATACTTCACGAATCAGCACCAAGGAATAAGGCAATAATCCCTCTGGGATAACGAATGGCGTATCTAAAACAGACGGGAAAATGACTAGCGAAACCATAAAAGCCAGACCGATTTTAGCACGAGCAAGATACTGCCGTCCACCAAAAATTGGTGCTACTATCAATAACGCGCTTACGCGAAGTAGCACGAACAGAAAGACATGAAATTGATTCAACCAATATTCCACCTGGTTCACCTATCCATTCAATGTCGGGATACTGGAAAATAGATTCACGGTAAAATCTACCATCCTGCGAATTGTCCAAGGTAACATGATCGATACGATCATTGCCACAGCCACTATTTTTGGTATAAAAGTTAGAGTCATCTCATGCACTTGGGTAACCGCTTGAAAGATGCTCACTGCAAGCCCCACAACTAAAGCTACAGCCAACGTTGGACCTGCCACATAAAGCACTAGCATCAGCGTATCTTGACCAAGCTGTACAATGTATTCAGGAGTCATTACAAAAATCCTTATTTTACCGAAAACTGTTTACTAAAGATTGAATCAATAAATTCCATCCATCGACAAGGACAAAAAGCAATATTTTGAATGGCAGAGAAACAACAATCGGCGGTAACATCATCATCCCCATAGACAACAAAATACTCGACACAACTAAGTCAATAACGAGAAATGGAACGAACAAAATGAACCCGATCTGGAATGCGGTCCTGAGTTCGCTAATAATAAAACTTGGAATAAGAATCGTATTAGGTATTTCAGATCTATTGCGTGGCTGAGAAATCCGGGCCATTCTCACAAACAAAGCCATATCTTTTTCCCTTGTTTGTTTCAGCATAAATTCACGTATCGGTTCCATGGCCTCATCAATGGCTACGGTATAAGATATTTCATCTTCTATCAGCGGCTGGATTGCGTTGTCATTGACTTTGTCCCAAACAGGTGCCATGACAAAAAATGTCAAAAATAGAGATAGGCCTATTAAAAGCTGATTAGGCGGCATTTGCTGGGTTCCAATAGCCATTCGTAAAAAAGAGAGTACCACAACAATACGTGTGAAAGATGTCATCATTATTAATATTGAGGGAGCTAATGATAGAATCGTAAGCAGAAAAATAATTTGCAAAGAGACCGCCGCATCACCACCATTTTCAGTCTCTTCTACTTGCAGACTAATCTTGGGTAAAGATTGAGCATAAGATTCTTCCGAAATAATAGACATCGATATAATGGCAAACAATGCTACATGCCAAATTTTGATTCCACTGCCTCCGAGAATGTTCATTTCACGCCGTCTGGCCCAGGATTTAAAATACCCTTCAATTGGCTCGCAAAACCTGCCGAGATAGGTAGATCAGGCAAATCTATCTCGCTATTCTTCCATTCAGCAATTTTTGAGACTGCTTCATCTGTAACACCTAGTGCGAACGTCCGACCACTAATTTCCACAAGGAAAATGGCCGTTTTCGAACCCAGGTAAGTCCTTTCAACCACCTTTATTAATTGATTATCCACTCCGAATTTTCGGCCCAAAACACTCTTTTTCAATAATCGAGCCGATCCCCATGCAAGTAAAACTACTGCACTCAAACCAGCAGCTAATTTGAAAAAGATACTCCAGAGATCCCCGTCGTTATCTGACATATGATCGGGATAATCAATTGGTTCGTTAGATTTGTTTCCGACAGGATCAAAAGAGCCGGTAGGCTTCGTTTCTACCAGCGAACCATCATCCAATAAAGCAGTCGAATCAGGACTTATTGCAGTTAGGTCCTGGGAGGGAGGTTGCATTTCTCCAGAAACATTCGTGCATAGTAAAAAGGTATCCAATACCAATACTATCATGAATACTATACGTAATTTAGTTGAATACTTAAATTCCATGTCACCCCACTCTTAATGTGTTTCGTCACAAGAGTATAGCAACATATATGCCATTTTATTTAAACAAACTGGGGAAAAAGAGGGGCTTATTAAATTGAACGATTCCTATGGGATCGGTTGGGAGAAAAGCATATAAATACTTGTTATTAATAAAGGTTATGGCAATGTTTTTTAGGGAGTTACATTCGAAAATTGTTTTACCTACCCCCAAGGCACAATATTCCTACACAGAGAAATAATTTCTATAAATACATAAAGAATTAATTATAGATCAGCAACATTCCCCAAAATTTCAGTAATTCGCACACCAAAATTCTCAGAAACAGTTACTACTTCTCCACGGGCAAATAGCTTCCCATTAACTAGTACATCAACAGATTCCCCCACCTGCTTGTCTAATTCAACCACAGACTGCTCTCCCAAACCAAGCACTGATTGCATAGTTTGTCGAGAACGCCCTAGCTCAATCGTTACATTTAAATCCACATCCATCAATCTTGCTACATTAACAGGCATCGCCGACCTATCAATAGCAGCGTTTGCATCTGTCAGCGAGGAAGTAACTTCATCACCAATTCCACCGTCACCTCCATCTTCTAGAGCCGCGAGCATCTCCGTCTCCAGGGCCGACTCTTCTGATGACGAAGCATCACTATCTCCATCTGAATCCGATTCGTCCGCTGAGGTCTCACCACCTCCATTCGCTTCATCAGGATTTTCATCATTTTCTATATCTGAACTAAGTTCGTCTTCTGAAGTTTCATCTTCTTCGGCCATGTCTTTTTCTCCCATCTAACACGATTTAATATCTATCTCAATCGATTGTAATCGGCTTACTCAGATTCTTGTACACAATTTCATCTCGTGGGTCAATCTGTTCAGTAATCTGAACCGCATTTTGCCGTCCGATACACCCTGGACGAGCTATGAATTTTGGCTCATCCCTCACATATATTACCGCAGGCTCACTCAAACGTGTATCCATAGTTAAAACGTCACCAACCTCTAAGTCTTTCAACGTGCGAAAACTTGCCATACCTCGAGCAATCTCCGCCCGAACTTCCATCTTTGTTTTCTCCAGTCGATTTCTATTATCCCTTTCCAGCTCTTCAAGGTTCATGCGGGTCTGCCTAACATACGTCTGTTGGCCAAGCTTAGGCAATATGGACTCCAAGGTGAAAAATGGATAACACAAGCTTAATAAACCTGATGCATTAGTGGAATTTACTTCAAATGCAAGAAGGATAACCGTTTCCTGGGCCGCCGTGATTTGCATAAATTCTGGATTTGTTTCCAGTTCAATATCTGTTATTTCCACGGGCAGAACATTTTCCCAAGTGGCTTCGAGGTCGTCTAAGGATCTTTTCAATATTTTATTAATTACGTTTATCTCTATTTGAGTCAAGAGCCGCGCATCCACTCCCTGAGAAGACCCTTTACCACCAAAAATTCGATCCACAAATGCAAAAACTACAGGCATAGCAAAATCCATCACCGCACGCCCGTTAGTTGGCCCTAAAGTAAATTGATACGAACAGGACGGATTAGATAACCCCAGAATGAATTCAGAGTAAGTAGTTTGATCAACAAATGCTGTCTCGACATCAACTACTGCCCGCATCGCGCCTGAAAACGTCTGTGACAACAAACGTGCAAAATTATCATGTAGATTCTCTAAAGTTCGTAGTTGATCTTTATTAACTCGCTGGGGATGCTTGAAATCATACGGAGTAACGACCCGTCCTCCGCTACTCTCTTCAGCAGGAACTTCAGAATTACTTTCACTTTTTTCTGTTTCCCCTTCGTCGTCATTGATACCTGTTAATAATGCATCAATCTCTTCCTGCGACAATATATCTGCCATCTAAATTCCCCTTAGTCTCACTTAATATTATCCACTTACTGAATCATTAAACTTGAAACGTTAACCTTCGCTACTCTAATTTCTATTTTGTTTTCTTCATCTATCACAAAAAGAAGATCGAAAATCTCAGCATTAAGAGTCTTACGGATTTCATCTAAAACACTATCGATTGCACCGGCATCTAACTCATCAACAGTCTTGGCACGCATAATTCTTACAATAGTCCCTTTAATCACCGGATCCTGGTCCGAAATCTTGTCAATAAGCTCGACTCTATTTTTAAGATCAGCCGTGATATCTTCTTTTGGATTTTGATCATGGTCATAAGCTTCCAACCCCAATTGGACTCCAAGGACAACGAAACGTTCTGCATTAGTTCCTGCTGGGTTCGCCGTGACCTGATCTAATTCTTTAGAAACGTATAAAAAGGGTAGACGCTTACTACTATTCTCATCTCCACCTTGTCGAATTATTACTTCCTGTGTCTCGGGAATAAGTTGCTCACTTGGCTGATCAGGCACATTATCTTTTAAGACAAACTGAATTAAGACCCAAGCCAGTACAACCTGCACCAAGCAGACAACACCCGCCAATGGCCCCCATTTTTTTAGGACCCCGCCGTCACCATTATCACCACTTGCTTCTTCATTGCCGTTTTCCGCTGCTTCTTCTGCCATAATAACCTTCCTTTTTTACTCGTCTCCTAAACGTATCTGTGCATCTCGGAATAGCCGTTTTACTTCTTCTTGCGAACTACCGCCTTCAGTTTCTACATGCGGTACGTGTATTTCCACGCGCCTATTGATCGACCGATTTTCCGAAGTGTCATTTTCAACCAATGGTTTAAACTCTCCGTGCCCTATAGCGGTCAACCTCTCAGGACCAATCCCAACTTCTCCCTGAAATATATCCAAAACACTTAAAGCCCGTGCACTAGACAACCAGTGATTATTCCGAAATTCATCACTATTTATAGGAACGTTGTCGGTGTGCCCTCCTATTTCAATGGCATTTGGTAGCGTCGCCAAAACACTACCAATCTTATTAAGTATTGGCATTATTTCAGGTTTTATAAGAGCTTCACCGCTGTCGAAAATGGCATTGTCTTTTATTATTATCGTTAAACCTTCTTCGGATTCAATTATCTCAATATTTTCCTCTTGTGCCTGTGCCTCTAATTCTTCTTCTATCTCTGCTTTAGCGTCTTTCAACGTTGGCCGTGCCTCAGTAATATCTCCTTTGACTATTGGTATTTCTAACTTTATCGGTGAAGTTAGAATCGGCTCACCTGGCAAAACAGACAATGCTCCCTGCAACGACCCTACAGCTTTTTCAAACTCTTTCTTATCCATTGTAGACATTGACAGCAATAACACAAAAAAGGTTAATAACAAAGCCATTAAATCACTAAATGTTGCCATCCACCCGGGTAATCCCGGCTCACATTCTGGACACTTCTGTTGCTTCTTTTTTGCCATACTATTCTGCAGCCTCCCCAGCATCGGGATCAGGACGATCAGACGGAGGGAGCATCACCGATAGTTTTGTTTCAACAACGCGAGGATTATCACCCGACTGAATTGACATAATCCCCTGTATAATAATTTTTCTCACTAGTACTTCTTGCTTGGAATAGGTTTTTAATTTTGCTGCTACCGGATCTAACAGCATATTTGCTAGTATTGATCCATATAATGTTGTTAACAGAGCAATCGCCATACCTGCACCGATTTGCGATGGATCTTCCATATTCGCAAGCATAAGGACTAAACCAATAAGCGTACCAATCATTCCATAGGCCGGAGCCATGGTAGCCATCGTAGAAATAATATCCGCACCCTCTTTATGTCGCTCCTCTAGATACATCAGTTCGGTTTCAAGGATTTCTTCGATTAAATCAGGTTCAGTTCCATCAACGGCCAACCGGATACCACTACTCAAAAATTCATCGCCAGCATCAGCTGCGGCCGACTCTAAAGCAAGAATACCTTCTCTACGAGCTGTTTCTGCAAAGCCCACGATAGTTTCAATTATTTCAAATGGGGGAGTCAACGACACCTTTATCGCATTTAAATAAACAGGTACAATTCTGGCGAGATTGGCCATAGGATTCCCAATCATAGTAGCACCGATCAGGCCACCTACAACTGTAGCTAATGACGGAATATTTATGAAAATCTCGGGCTGTGCCGCCATCCCTCCACCAAAAAATATCGCCACAAAAACAACCAATAAACCAACTAGTGTTGCAATGTCCATTACATTAACCGCCTTTACTGATCCCCTGTAACTAGAGGCATATTACATGCTTTTTTGTACTCCACAATACGATGAACAATAATTTCAACTGGCTCAGTAACTACAACCTTCTTCCCCGAAACAAGCGTCACAATTGTGTCAGGGGTAGCCTCAACAAACTCGATCATGTCTGCATTTGCTGTGAACTCACTTTTGTCAATACGAGTCATCTTAATCATTATTTGATCCATATTTCAATTTTTCAACTAGCTATTATATGTCAAATATAGGTTAGCGCTTCAAATTCACCACTTCAGTTAATAATTCATCTGCCGTAGTAATACTTCGTGCACTTGCTTGAAAACCTCGCTGTGTGACAATCATATTAGTGAATTCGTTAGCCAAATCAACGTTGGACATTTCTACCTGTCCTGAATTTATACTGCCCTGTACTGTAGTACCTGCCACTCCTATAGTTGCTTCGCCAGAAGCTTCCGTCTCTTCAAACATATTATCACCCTGTCGAAGGAGACCATTTTCGTTACCGAACGAGGCCAAAGCCACCCTGGCCAAGTCTTCCAATTGGCCATTACTAAATAGACCTACAATATTTCCATCTGTAAGAATATCAACAGATTGTAACGTCCCGGATGCTCGACCGTCCTGTTCACGAACGGAAGCAGTAGAGGACGCAACAAATTGAGTTAAACCACCCAAGCGCCCTGTAGAATTAGCACCAATTTCCACCTTTAATTCCGACGTTCCTTCATCAGGCTTAAACGTGATTGGAAAACCGTCTGTTGTTTCGAAATTAGCCAACGTTCCATCTTGATTGAAAATCACCTTACCATTATTCCCAGCTTCTGGCGCTACTCCATCTACAATAGCAACCCAACTCCATTGGTTATCTACGCTGCTTTTTGTAAATGTCAACGTGAGGGAATGTGATTCGCCTTTCTCATCATAAATCTGCGTATTCGTACTAAAGTCAAAAGGGGATTCATCCCCGACTAATCCAGAATTATTATCTGAATCTAACAAGGCCACATTGAGATCTACACCAGAAACCTGATTACTGGTAGATGATTCAGTAAGGACCAATTTCCCCGATTGGGAATCAATCTCTGCCGTAACTCCGCCATAAACATTTGCGACTGAATTTAAAAAATCTCCTACGCTCTCGGTTTCACCTTGAACAAAAGTGAAATTACCGCTAAAACGTTCTCCATTTGGTTTCATTCCTGAAAAACGCAATATATCACCATCGGTTAGATCCTGACTTATGTTTGCCAGGTCATTTAAAAGAACCGTCTCAGAAACTGCGCCGCCATTTTGTACATCAGCCGCAACAAACCCCAACGCTGAAACCACATTGACGGCAGGGTCAGCATTATCGATCGATAGCGTAATGTCAGGTCCGCCTGAAACAGTACGTAAAACGAGTTGTCCTAAGTCATTACTCTTAAATTGAACACGATTCTTCAATCCTCCATTAACACTTATCTGCCCATTTAATTCACCAATTAATTCTGGCATGTCTGTGTACGGTTTTGATGGGACCTCGAGAACAGTTTCTGTAATCTGCCCATTCTCGCTGACAGATACTCTAATACCTCCTCCAGACGTACTCAGGTCTAATGGAAAAGCTGGATTCGCAGAGGTGCTGAGTTGGGCAGGAATACCAAAGGACGTTGAGTCACTCCAATCTGAATCTTCCCTTCCACTTCCACTGGCATCTAAATTTCCTGAGAGATGAATAGTAGTCGTAGCTACTGCGGGAGATTCTCGGTCAAGTGGAATAGCTACATCAGATAATTCCGCGCTAAAAGCGCCATCCGCTCCTGCCATATTTCCTTGAACTAGAAGACCTGTACCCGGGTCGTACAATCTCCCCTGAGTATCAAAAGCAAATGTACCATCGCGAGTGTATAGCTGTTGCTCTCCATCACTTACCACGAAATATCCATCACCATCAATAGCAAGGTCTGTTTCAATTCCCGTCGACTGCAAAGTACCCTGACTTTGGATAGTATCGACACTACTTACGCCAACCCCACGTCCAACTTGACTAGGATTCGTAGCAGAAATTTCTGCTCCCTCCGGGCCTCCACCGTGTATAGTCTTACTCATGATGTCAGTGAAATTAGCCCGCTCCCCTTTGTAGGCTGTCGTATTCACATTCGCAATATTGTTACTTATTACATCCATCCGAGTTTGATGACTACTGACACCGGTTACACCAGTATATATTGAATCAAGCATTAAGATTTTCTCCCATAACTGCTATTTACAGTCAATATTAACCATAGCGGTTTTAATCTCGCAATATGGCGCACTATTAATCTAATTCTAATTTTTTTCCGCTAAAACACTTCTTAAGTCGGCCATAGTCAATTCACGGTTACCTGACCGCAAATATGCTTCATCTCGGTCGAAACGCACTGCATCAACTCTAACTCGCTCCAACGCCTCAGCCGCAACAGGTTGCCCACCATACCCTTCGGCAGATACAACTACACGATAAGCACCGTGTGGAACTTTATTACCACTTCCACTCTCTCCATTCCAGCTAATGCTACCATTCAACTGAGCAGGATCTACTGCTATTTCTGTAACCAACTGTCCCCTGGCATCGATAACACTAACACTAGCCCTTTGAGCACCTCGTCCCAAACTATATGAAATAGAGCTCTCATTGCCTCCATAAAAAACCTCGTTCATCGGAACCTCTACCTCTTTACCTACCAAAGACGTCATCAAGTTGTTAGCGAATGTAGCATTTAAATCCGTTTTACCTTCATGTTGTCCCGCTAATGTTTCATTTATGTTTTGCAATTGCTCTAAAGAAGTAAATTGAGCCATCTGCGCTATAAATTCAGTATTTTCTAGCGGATTTAAAGGGTCTTGATACCGCAATTGCATCGTCAGCAAACGAAGAAAATCGTCCTTACCCAACTGAGCGGATCCTCTCGTATTTACACCAAGAGCTGAAGCCTTTGGATCGACTATACTACTAATATTCATGTTTTCATTCCTTCATTATATTGCTTACGCAGTAATATCAAGATCATTATCTCTCTCACTCGCCCTAGGAGATGACGATGTTTGATTCACCAAATCTTCCGGAGTAGAATTTATACTTCGAGTAGATAATGGGGTCGAATGTTGTTCCTCTTCGTCCATATTATCTGATGACCCCTCATTTCCCAGGTCAACATCAAAACCAGCTAATTCAAGTCCTTCTTCAGCTAAAGCAGCTCGTAAGCGCTCCATATGCTTCTCAAGTAAAGCCTTAACTTCCGGATTTTGAACCATCATCTCGCCACGCACAATGGCTTCAGTGGTACGAACACGCAACTCTATTTCACCGAGGTCTCCCGGCTGCAATTGAAGACGCATTTCAGCATTCTCGCCACGAACAAGCGTCGCAAAGCTCCGAATAACCTGTGGAAATACGACATCCGCCAATTTTTCAGACATGGGTCCATGTGTCCCGCTTGCTTGGGCTATTCGCGAGATGATTTGTTGTGGACTACTCTCAACTCGAAAGTCGGGGTCCACCAGTTCAGTCATGCTTAAAAGGTCAAATGGATTGTCCAAACTATCCCCAGAGACTCCAGGAATCGATTGCAACGTTGAAGATAATTCCAACCCCTGCTCTTCAGCCGATTCAGAGTCTTCACCCTGGGTAAGATCTGATGTAGATTCAATTTTTTTTGACCACATTTGGCCTAAATCATCTTTGTCGTCGATAGGTGTTGCCTCGTCATCAAGTGACTCAGTGCCTTTCTTCGATTCATCTGCGGAGCTACTATCGAAGACCTTAGAAATAGCAGGCCTATCGGTCCTGTCATCACCTCTATCTTTGGCGAATTCAATGCTGCCTACATCTTCAGATGCTAACGACATCAAATAATCTCTTTCGTCTTTATTTTTTCTATCGTTACGATTCGACATCAATTCATCTCGTTGTATTTTGTCAAAAACATCCGCAAAATTCATACCATCTTCGTCATCATTCCCACTGGAAGCTGAATTAGACTTGTTTCTCACACCTGAAATCGGAGCTTGTCGTCCCTTGTCAATTGATTCCATCATAGAGCACGGTTCCCTCCATTTCATCTTTTGGTATTCTAAATTTCTGATGATGAATACGTTCTCCAACCTGATCAAGCTGTTTTCGTTCTTCTTTTTTTTGCTCTTTTAAATACAACTTTTGTTCCCGGTCTTTTAATTTTCCATAAACGCGTCGTTCTTTCTCTGCTTCAAGCAAACTTTTCCGTTTGTCTTCCACCACCGACTCAATTTTTTGAATCTGCTCTTTTTGCTCTTCAATGTTTCGTTGAAGCATTAGGCTATAGTTTGCACCAGTCCTAAGTAATTCGACGTTGAATCGAAGAGCTTTTTTACCTCGATCAGAACTCATGTGCTTTTGTTTTACTCTATTAACAAATTCTAATTGGGCCTTTTCTTTATTAATAACTGATATAACTTCTGCCAATTCGGCCCGACGCAAATTTTCGACGCCCTCTTTAACTTCAAGAATGCGTTGGAAACGATAACGAAAGCGCTTCATGCTATATTTGTCGATTCAGCAATATTCTCTGACGGAGAACTTGCCAAGACTCCAAGTAGAGTCTGAATATTGTAGTCAAATCCAACATCAACCTTATGGTCCAATCCCTGACGTAAATATTGGTTTAAGGGCTCAATAAAATGTAACGCCCGGTCAATTCTTGGATTGTTACCATGCTTATATGCCCCAATATTGATTAAATCTTCTGCTTCGGTGTAGGCAGCAACCATCTCTTTTGCATCCATAGCACCTTTCCAATGTGCTTCGCTAACCACATCTTTCATTACACGGCTAACCGATTCCATCACATCGATTGGTGGGAAATGGCCTCGTGAGGCCAAAGTCCGTGACAAAACTAAATGGCCATCTAGAATTGCACGAGAAGCGTCAGCTATCGGCTCATCAAAATCATCACCTTCTACTAAAACCGTATAAAGACCGGTAATGCTTCCCAATTTAGTCATCCCGGCTCGCTCTAATAAACGTGGAAGCAACGCAAATACCGAAGGAGTGTAACCTCTGCTCGTCGGTGGCTCACCAGCAGCAAGACCGACCTCTCGTTGAGCCATAGCTACACGTGTTAAAGAATCCATCATCAAAATAACATCATTCCCGAAATCTCTGAAATATTCAGCAATTGCTGTTGCAACAAATGGTGCCTTTAGACGTACCAGAGCCGGTTGGTCGGAAGTAGCAACTACGACCACGGAACGACGCAATCCTTCAGGGCCGAGCATATCTTCAATAAAATCCAAAACTTCTTTCCCACGTTCCCCAACCAATGCAATCACATTGACGTCGGCGGAAGAATGACGTGCGATCATTCCCATTAAGGTACTCTTACCCACTCCACTTCCTGCGAATATCCCCATACGTTGCCCTAAGCCAAGACTAACCAATCCATCGAGCGCCTTTACTCCAGTTCCCAGAGGTTCCTTTACGCGACGTCTACTGAGAGGATCTGGTGGTTGAGCTTGCAACGTCTTTAGAGTCTCAGAATGAATAGGGCCCCTTCCGTCGATGGGTTCTCCCAATCCATTGACAACACGTCCAAGCAATCCACGGCCAACCGGAATACTAAACTGCTTGTTTGCTCTAAAAACAGAGGTTCCCAGTCTGATTCCCTCTATTTCTCCAAGAGGCATTAACAATACCTTTCGACCACGAAAACCCACAACTTCAGCACGAATGCCACCATCATGATGATCTCCGATATAACACAGTTCACCAACAGCTACATTGTCTGGGCCTAATGATTCGACCACCAAACCGACAATATCAGTTACTTTACCATAGTTGGTATAGAGATTTGTTTTCTCCAAAGTTCGCATTAGAATATCACTATTCATTTGGATCATCCCCCGTTGAATCCCTCGAATCACTAATCTCTTCAATCACTGATTCTCTTAAGGCTTGGTGAAGGACATCCAATTGCTTTTCCAAACGAGCATCTATATTCTCTAGAGGTCCTTCAATGATACAACCGCCGCGATCAACATGATCACTACTCCGCACATTCAATACTGAATCTTTATGCACCTTTTCAACCCAATGTTGAGAGAAGCGAGTGGCTATGGACAAGTCTTCTGGATGAACCCGAATTTCTATGTTTCCATATTGACTTAGTTCACTTAGGGCCGTACTTACTGTATTTACCAATACCTTCTTGTTTTCTACGGCTTCAACCGCTATGATTCGGCGAACAATAGCCATAGTCAAATCGACGACAGTCTCCTCAGAATTTATCAGCAATTCTCTGCGCTCCATTAAAAGCGATTCACGCAAATCACCAAAACGATCAATGGCTGACTTTGCTTCAGCGTCTCGTTGAGCTAAACCCTCATTTAACCCTTCCTCGTACCGTCTCGCATAAAGCTCTTCTCTTTCCTCCCTCCATTTTTCTTCGGCTTCTGACTGCCTATCCTCTAGCCCCGTTCGAACTGCCTTTATTTCTCCATCTAACTTTTCTTGCCACACATCGTCTGCTATTTTTTTTGTTTTACGCACTTCTTCAACCAACAAGGCGTCGAGTCTTAAGGAATCTACACCGCCTTCTGAAGAATTCTCTACCGAACCTACATATGCATCTCGCTCTAAGCCTCCGATAGTTACGGATGGACCTTTGACCTGGGCAGTTCTAATTAATTTGGCCACGAATTCTCAGTCCCAAGCAAAATGTTTACTTTTGTATAATGTCTCATTTTTGATCCACCATCATTGTGCGAACTAGTTTGGCTGCATCTTCGGGCCGCTCACGAACCATATTCTGTATTCGACCTAATAAAATGTCATGGGGAGTCTCGGGACGTTCAAATTCCTCCTCTTCTACCTCACTCGCTAACTCACCTAAAACTTCCAATTCATCCTCTACACCAACGCCTCGTCCAATTGCTTGAATAATAAAACGTAGAGTAAATAATGCGATGACTATACCCAGAACTTTTGCCACATTAAAAGCAATATTTGTCCAAAATTCCCAACGTTCTTCTGCTAAATCCGCTTCTCGAGCCCGAATTTCACCAGTTTTGTCAAAGACCATCGGCACTACAGTTATTTGGTCACCCCGAGCTTGATCTAAACCAATAGCCTCTTTAGCCAAGTTTGCCAAATCATCAATCTCCTGCTGACTCCGAGTCTCTTCAACAAAATTACCCTCCGGAGTTATAACAACCTTTGTTTTATCAACCGTAAGAGCCATAGACAACTTAGAGATTGCCCCAATGGAACCCACAATATTCTGGACAGTCTCATTAACCTCATAATTTCGAACCGCCTGTTCTTCTGTCCCTTTCTCTGCAGATTGAGTCTCCTGAGTCTCTTCGCTAATAACAGTTCCACTTCCCGGATCAAGAGTCTTAAGCTGGGTCTGACGTTGATTAAAATCGAGTACAACATTTATTCGGACTCTAGAATTTTCATTTCCAATAACCGAATTCATCAAGGTCTGCACTTTTTCCTCTAAGGCATTCTCGACTTGCTGTTGCAATTCAAATTGCTTATTGGCTATTTTAACTAATGGATCCTTTTCTTCGGATAATAAATTACCTCCTCCGTCCAGTATAACTACATCGGCAATGTCTAACCCCTCTACACTTGCACTTAACAAATAGCCAATCGCATCTATCCGTTCGCGCCTAAGCCTCACTCCACTATCCAAAGTAAGGGTAACCGATGCCGTAACAGGATTTTGTTCTTCTGTAAATAGTGAGGGCTCTGGAATTACCAAATGAACACGCGAATTCCGCACTCCATCAATATTTATCAACGTTTGTTCAATTTCAGCCTGAAGTGCCCGTTGGTAATTTACCTTTTGTAAAAAATCGGTCATGGCCAACTGCGCCTCATCAAAAATCTCGTAACCAATTCTTCCGCTTTTTGGGTACCCCTCTCCCGCTAACTGGACTCGTAATTCCATATACCTTTTTTCCGGAACAATTATCGCAGTAGCATCTTGGCTCAGGCGATGTTCTACCTCTAAACCGCGCAGATAATTACTAATATCCGCTGCTTCGCTAAACTCTAGATTGGCATATAAAATTCGCCCCTCCCATTTGTCTGCATCTTGGGGCAACGTCGATAAAAATAGTAGCACAACAACAAAAGTTACCGTCACTCCACCCAAAACACTGACCCGTTTTACGACATCTGACTCACTCCACCAACTTCGTAACTTTTCAGTAGTTTCCGAAACCTGTGCCGGAATATTCATTTCTCAATCTCCAAATGGGCTAGACCTGCATACGCATAAGTTCTTGATACCCCTCTAATACTTTATTTCTAATCTCCAACAGCAAATCGCGAGCGATCCCTGCTTCCTCAACAGCTACCATAACTTGATGTATATCCGCTGCCTGGCCTGTGGCTAACATGTCAATAGCATGGCCAGCCTGGAATTGCAAATCGTTAACATCTTTTGCAAAATCTTTTACTAGCTCTGAGAAATCTTGACGCTCAACTTCATGGCCGAAGCGAATTTCTTTACCCGCGTTATCTTGAACCTCAATTCGACGTGTTCCGATTTGACCATTATGATTAAAATTGCTTATCTGACTAATTGACATAGTCTACCTTATCTCGTTGCTAAAATAGTTCTGTAAAAGCAGCACTCGGGGCACATATTCCTGCGTCTCTAGTGGCATTCGACCCGCTTCAACTGCGCTTGGGCCAGCATTATACGCCCAAAGAGCCAACTCAGTAGATCCAAAACGATCTAGTAATCGACGCAAATATCGAGTCCCCGATTCTATGTTCTGTTCGGGATCAAAACGGTCAGTCACCCCTAACTCTTTTGCTGTAATTGGCATAAGCTGCATCAATCCCGCTGCTCCTGCAGATGAAAGAGCCATAGGGTCTCCCCCAGATTCTACTTCAATAACTGCTTTAATCAGGTCTACCTCAACCTTATGTTTTTTCCCTGATGATTCTATCAAATCTGAAAATGTAGCAACGCCGTTGGGGGCAACTATCCCCAAATTGCGCCTAGCATTGTTCTCTTCGATAATATTCCTTAATGACTGATTATAGCTTACGCTACGCAAAATTAGTTCCTGTTTTGTATCGGCAACGAAACTCCGACTATACATGTTTCCTTCTGCTGACCCAGGCACTGAATGAACGTGAGCCACCCATAAGAGCACGGTGACCGACATGATCGATGGCTTGTTTATGTAAAAAGTCTTAATCCTCATCCAATAATGTCCAATAAGATACCACGAGCGTTAATTGCGTTCTGGGTTGCCGACTGGCCCCGTAAGTTGTACATCCCTGTTGATTTTTTCGAAGAGATCTCACTACCCTTAATCTCTGTTTCATCTTGTATAAAAAATGAATCACGTAACGCACTTACTTCTTCACCTGTGAGTAACTGCTGTATTTCAGGCGAAGAATTTACAATGATATCATGCCTTTCTGGTACGATATCTCTCGCGACATCTGTGACAGTTAAATCCACTCTTTTATTGAAAGTATCTATACGAGGCGATTTAATTCCGACGTTGGGTACGACTACGCGATCTATGTTCATAACTCACCCTTTAACGATCTATCTATATATCCAAGGCTCTATTTGCCATGTCTTTGGCCGCATTCATTACGGTAATATTTGCCTCGTAAGCTCTTGACGCTGCAATCATATCGACCATTTCAGTAATTGTATTTACGTCAGGATATAGCACCATACCATCCTCACGTGCATCGGGATGATTCGGATCATAAACCATTCGAGGTTTCACCGGCTCTTCACGAATTTCCTGACTCATCACCCCAGAACCTAGAAAAAATTCACCCGGGCGAGGTTCAGCTTCGGAGAGATGTTTACTATCTGTTCGACGTAAACGATTTCCTTCCCGATCCAACAAAACAGAGAACTTGCTTAATTTTGGGGCTTCGAGCATAACCACACGCCTGCGTTTGTATGGTCCACCTTCATCAGTTCGAGTGGTATCTACGTTGGCTAAATTACTCGCTATAGCCGTAAGCTTACGGCGTTGAGCACTTAGGCCAGTGGAGCTAATGTCTAGCGTATCAAATATTTGCATAACCATAAATCCCTTTTAGGATACCCGCCCCGATATACTCTTTCTCAATCCATCAAATTGGCCACGAATTAATCGTTGCCCTGCATTAAAAAAGAGGTGATTTTCTGCCAAATCTGCCATTTCTCGATCAATATCAACATTATTAAGCCCGGAATCATTAAGGCCGCTCTCAGCTTCAAAAACAGTGGGGTTCTCAATGGGTTTTGGAATAGAAACATGACGAGAATCAGTAGTCCTCCCCTCAACAGGAGGTTTTTCGACAAAAGATTTCAAATATTCAAGGAACTTTACGTCCTGCTTCCGATAACCTTTTGTCGATACATTTGCAATGTTATTTGCTATAACACGCTGACGAAGCTGTGTAACATCTAATACCGCGTTAAGTACCGGAACCTTCGTTTTGTTGAAAATAACTTTGTCCAACAGCATTTTAATGCTCCTCCTTAAGTA
The DNA here is from genome assembly GCA_036343635.1 of Candidatus Latescibacterota bacterium. Classification (GTDB taxonomy): domain Bacteria; phylum Latescibacterota; class UBA2968; order UBA8231; family UBA8231. The sequence continues at coordinate 110,369 of JAYYVF010000067.1, forward strand.
TCTATGTTTGCTACAAGCGCAATTATTGTGCCAAAACACATAAAAAACCAAAGGAGTTGATTTACTGCTGTAATAGGAGTTGTAAGGCTTGGGAACAGAGATCTGTAAATAACAACAAGGATTTATAGGAGATGCACTAATTCAGGGAAGAAAACCCCTCAACGGGAAACTATTTCCGCACCAAAGAATTAATGATTTGTAATAAAACAAAGAAAGAAATCCGTATTACTAATAATCAAATTCTCTCCGCTATTCTTGGACTTTTCCCGCCACGTTGCTGCGAGCTAGCAAACATATCACTCAACAACCCCGTCGAGAAAAACTGTATACCTATAATAACCAACAAAATGCCTAAGAGTAACAAGGGATGCCTAGACTGAATATTGCCATATTCAATATGAAGAATGGCAATATATGAACAGATTGAAATCCCTCCCAGCGTAGACAATAGTCCCAAACTACCAAAAATATGCATCGGAGTATTCATGAAACGAACAATAAAGGTAATTGTCATCAAATCAAGGAACCCATTTAGCAGGCGTCTAACACCAAACTTAGATGCACCAAATCGACGAGGATGATGCTGAACAGGAATCTCTCCTACTCTATATCCACCCCAATGAGCAATTGCGGGAAGGAAACGATATAATTCTCCATACAAATACGGCAACACGTCTTCACATACCTCTCTACGATATATTTTTAATCCACAGTTAAAATCGTGCAACCTAAGCCCGGAAACTAAAGAAGTAACAAAGTTAAAAAAACGGGACGGGACCGTCTTACTAACAGGGTCATGCCTTTTCTTCTTCCAGCCTGAAACTACATCGAATTTATCTGATAACGCATCTACTAGGCGCGGAATTTCCTGAGGGTCATCCTGCAAATCAGCATCCATAGTCACAATCAATTCACCACGAGCTTCCTTAAAACCTGCAGCTAAAGCAGAAGCTTTCCGACTATTCCTACGAAAACGAACCGCCCGAAGATACAAATATTTGGAGCTAAGACTCCTAAGGGTTTCAAAAGACCCATCAGTGCTACCATCATCTACGAATATCACTTCGTACTTCTTTTCAAGGGACTCTAATACTGGATAAAGTTGGCTACACAGATGTGGCAAACTTTCTTCCTCATTAAACACTGGAATAACTACAGTCAAAAAAATCTCGCTTGTCATTAACAACCTTTCCGGTATATCGCAACATCTTTCCAATTAATTACCACAGTACAAGACAGATGAAATATTGAAATCCAAGATAAAATTTTATTATTAAACATTAAAGTTCAGACTTAAATTTCATTCGCATCTGCAGACTTATATTTCCATTGGGCTATTTCGCTCTTTAGAATACTCAACTCACGCTCCAATTTTGTGCGCTCCGTATGAACCGACCTAGAAATACTTCGAAGATAGAATTTTGTTGCACTAAAAAAATTTTCTTTTACGACTAATGAATCCCCCTCCATGACAGCCAATTGGGCTCTTTTCCAATGGCGACGTGCCAAACGGTATGTATAATTTCGCTCTAAATCATTAACTGATCGCAAAACATTTAGTGCGTCTCCAGAATAACTCCGTTTATATATCATTGCCAAAGTAACAAAGGCGTAATCTACGTGAAGCTGATGTTTCTTGCGATCAATCCCCTCTCGCATAGCTGCGTCACGGTGTGTTTTACCTAATTCAAGAAGGTACTCATTTATTGCTGTTTCTAAACGATCTTTATTAAGCAACCCAGCGGCCCCACTTTGTTGGGTCCCTTCTACACGAGCACGAGTTTTTTCAAGGTTTTCTTCTAACATCTGAAATCTAGTAACTATAGCCGCTTCTATGTGTCGGATTCGTTCTTGAGTCCAATAATCTGAATTAATATTTTTCTCAACAGATCGTCTTTCTAATATTTCGTACATAGCATGTAACTTATTGAAAAAACCTACCATGAAATGTGGACTGATTGCATCAATACCACGATCCTCCTTCATAAGCAACAATGCATAGGCCAAATTTTCTCGGACTCCCCTCAATAATCCTTTCTCACTTGCATCAGAGTCTACCAGGGCAGAAGCTGCCATAGAGTCAAAATACAACGGGTCTTCCAAGGCGGGCTTATTTACAACCTTTTGTCTGCGTTCGTAGGATGCCTTTCGTTTTGCCCCCAGAACAAAATATTCGTCGAGGAATAAATTAAGATCCGCTTTATTCTTAATTAATTGATGAGCTTCTTTAAACCAATCTTCGTCAATTAAATCACGTGTGTGTTCGATCCGACCTAGAATCATTTGGACTACTTCGCGGCGTAATTCATCTTCACTCAGTTCATCATCAAGCTCTGCAGTTTCTACAAAAACCACTTCATCTCCTTCCAATGAAGCGTCATCGTGAGATATAGGAGTGACTGGGGAAGGATCTTCTGTCCAAACAACAATTAGGCCACCTAGTGCTACCACTATACAAAAGGCACCTATAGAAAATAAAACTCTAGGATTTAACTTTATGAGAAAATCTCTAAGAACATCAAGGTTGATTTTTGTAAAATTCATTACAGTCTCGCTCCGGTATCTCCCAAATTTAATTGAGCATGTGTAGCGATGCAACAATACGCCTTGACATCTAGTGCTAATGATAAGAATATAGGCCTATGATACTAAAAGACGGAGCACATATCCATCTAATTGCTGCTTGTGGCACTGCCATGGGTTCGCTTGCAATTATGCTAAAAGAGCGTGGTTTCCGCATTACTGGTTCAGATAAACAGGTTTACCCCCCAATGAGTACATATCTCAAAGATGCAGGTATAGAATTAATTGAGGGATTCTCGGCATCAAATATAAGTCATGATACCGACCTAGTAATCGTGGGTAATGCCGTATCCCGTGGAAACCCTGAAATAGAAGCAACTCTTGACTCTCACATCCCCTATTCTAGTATGCCGGAGATTTTGGGCAATTATTTTATTTCAGGACTACATTCAGTAGTTATCAGTGGGACCCACGGAAAGACCACCACAACGGCCATAACAGCCCACCTTTTTAGTGAGGCCGGACTAGACCCATCATTTTTAATAGCCGGAATACCAAACAATTTCAACCATTCACATAAGTTAGGTAAAGGAAAACACTTTATAATAGAGGGAGATGAGTACGATAGCGCCTATTTTGCCAAATGGTCAAAATTTTTCTACTACCTACCTCGAACATTAATAATAAATAATATAGAATTTGATCACGCCGATATATTTAAAGACTTAACAGAAATACTACGCTCCTTTCACCAATTAGTGAACATAGTTCCCAAATCTGGGCTAATTATAGCTAATATTGACGATGAATCGGTAAAAGAGGTTATTAATTTTTCGCACGCCCCCATACAAACATTTGGTTTGGAGTCAGATGCTTATTGGCGAGCTGAAGAGATAGAGACCACACTAACAGAAACAAAATTTACGCTTTGGCGAGGACAACAAGAATATGGACAGTTCCAGGTACCTTTACACGGGAAATTTAATATCCAAAATACTATAGCTGCAATGATTGCAGGATTTAATGCAGGAATAGATATAGATTTAATAAGGACGGGAATAGCTTCCTTTAAAGGAGTCAAACGTCGACAGGAATTATTGGGTATATGGAACAACATAGTCGTTATCGATGACTTTGCTCATCACCCCACAGCTGTTGGAAACACGCTAACAGCAATAAGCCAATTGTATCCTAATCACCGTATGTGGGCACTTTTCGAACCAGCTAGTTCAACTAATTCTAGAGCAATATTTGAAGAAGATTATATCAGGGCTCTGTCTACTGCCTCGAACATCATCATTGGCCAAGTCCCGCGGCCGGACCGAGCCCGTATGGATCCCCCTTTCATCCCACAAAGAGTAGTAGATAAACTCAATACGAGAGGGAAACACGCTTGGTGTTTTGAAAGTCCGGAACAGATTTCTTTACACCTTCTGGAAAACACACAAAGCGGAGACGTGGTCGTATTTCTTAGTAACGGTGGTTTTTCCGGCATTCAAAAAACTTTCATAAAAACACTAGAAACATCCTATGCCAAAAACTAAATCAAACTACTTGGTGTTCGTTATTGGGTTATTATCGTTATCGGTAACAACTTACGCCCAAGACCCTCATATTCTACGTCTCTCTGAACAATTGGAAAGTAAAAGTCTAAGCGTTCGTCGACAGGCTGCAATTTCACTAGGGCGTGCCAGCTTTCCTCAAAGCGTAAAACTACTTCGGGCCGCATTTTTGCGTGAAGTTGAAATCGAAATTCGTATAGAAATTATCAAAGCGTTGCGTCATATCGTCTTCCAACGATACCCCGGATATAGAGAAGCTTTATACGCTCTCGGCGATGCTTCAAATGCAGACGTGGAAAAAAATAATTTGGTACGACTACGTGCGAGCCAAGCTTTATGGGAAGCTAGTAAAAAAGACCTTTTAAACCCAATTCCTTTTCTGAGAAGAAACTTGAATGACCCAAGTACGGAATTAAGATTGTCGGCCGTTGCGATGTTACGCAAAATAGGGACTCCGCAAACTATCGAGGCTTTAGGACAGTCAGCGACGGATAAAAACCAACAAGAAACAGTTAGACTAAAATCGATCGAAGCTATTGGAGCCATATCGCTTTCAGATCCAGGTATAGTAGGTCGCGAAATCGCAGCCAAGAACCGAAGAACAACTCAACTGCTTGGCCAACCTCCACTACTGGACGAGGGGAGCGTACAAAAACGCCATCAACGCCAGATTTGGTATCTATCTCAAGTTGCTAAGGATTCTAACAATAGCGACACTCTTGTTTTAAGAGCTATAAAATCTATAGGTCAGGTAAAAGATAAATCTTCCATAGAAAGTCTTGAAATGATAATAAATACTCATGCGGATCCCTCAGTTAGAAAACAAGCTATACGCGTATTAAGCCATGTATTAGCAAGACAATACGAATAGTCTTTCCCCCTTGAATCCAATATGTCAACGAAATCAACATCAACTCAAGAGAAAAGACATAAACGGGTTCAACCGGAACAGAAGGTTATTTTAAAATGGAAAGAATATTTATAAAACGACAAACTACCTTAAACTCATCTTCAAAATAAATAACTTTATCAAAAAATAGGGGTTTCTGAAGTAAGGTCTAAAACTTCAAGAATATAAAAATAGCGTGGTTTATAACTCCCGTTACAAACCACGCCGCATGATTCTATGCCTCTTTCAACCGTCACAAAAAACTTAATTTACACAAAAAACTTAATTTACGTTCACTGAGTGAACTGGGTAACATTTGCTATTCCACCAGGTTGCGTAAGGGCAAAAACAATAAGATTTACACCAAATTGAAGCCCTCTTTCGCGTGCGTCAGCAATAGGATCTCCCCAATACCAACTTATATTGAGATCAGAAAAAACCACAGCTACACGACCACGTAGTTCAAGCATTTCCATGTCAAATACATTTCCACCAGGAGCGCCCCCCATGGGAGGACCATCAGGAAAATCCCAGAAACTGTAGTACAGTGGGTGCGTCTTAGGAACCTTCTGCCACTTAGAACCATCACTACCCAAAACCAACGGGTCTTTCATTAGAGCCTTGAATTGTCTATCGAAAGGCGTCCCTGAAATCCCCGCTTCCTTTCCTTCTAAACCCGAGTCAGAATCACTTTGGCGAATCTCCTCTGAAAACATAAAACCGCCATTTTTGAGATAATCACCAAGGTTCTTTCTTTCAGTCTCACTGATCTGTAGGACAGCATCATTACCTGTCATATAAATCAAAGGAGCCGTCATGATTCGAGGATCAGAAAATTCGAGCGTGGTACCTTCGATGCGCGCCTGTACTTTTGTATGATCTCTCATGTACCTCATTAACTCTTCAACAGCCGTCGGGAAACGATCTCTATTTTTGTCGGCTATGTCGTAGTCAATTACTGTCATATTAAAAAAGCCACGAATATTCTTTTTGTTATCCGGATCTTGGATCAGAATCGCCTGATAACGTCCGACATCCAAGTCTCCCACATTAAGTAGTTCATGTTTCAAGCTCAATGCCTCTTGAACAGGAGCTGCCGTTTCCGTCAATTCAACCATTTCAACTTCGTCAAAAGACAACTCTTCCGCCTTCGCACCACTAAACTGCCCAAGAACCTGAGTGCCTGGCATCACGGATCCAAGAAGGTCACTACCAACAGCACTTACGTCCGCCATTGCCGATATATCAGTAGGCATATCCGGCGGTGCCATAGACTGGAGCATCTCCATTTGGACTTCAGAAATTTCTGGACGCTTCGCCAGATCAAAATTCTTCTCCAAAATAGGCGGTGGCGGTTGGAAACGAACTACCTTTTCTGCCTCTTCTGTAATATCTACACCAAAGAAGTAATCATAAACCATGACCCCTCCATGTCCTGCCAAGGCTAAAACAAACGCCAAACTCATCCCAAAACGGCGGCCATAAGTTTCTTTCCACAGTGCAAATAACAGAGCTATTCCGGCGGCCAAACCAACGGCAATAGCAAAATACGTCGACAGCAGAAACAACACATGCACAACAATCGCTGCCCCTACAAACGTATAGGCAAACTTCCTGCGCTCTTCCCGCACTCTATTTTTATACTCGTTCACTACAGTATTTCCCTCTCGCTAGGAGGACATGGAACTATATTTAGTTCCGGTTTGGCTCGGTCGCAATAATTTGATCAACCACGCCTACCTGGCGGGCAATATCCATGATCGTTACAATTTGGCCATGGGTTGATCGCTCGTCCCCTTGAATGATTATCATAGTGGTATTATCAAGCAATCTCCTTTTTTCCTGAATCTCATCCTTTAGGTTCGCAAACGTAACATCTTTATGGTTGAGCTTCATGTTGCCGTCTTGATCGACCACAATAAAGAGATTTTCCTTTTCAGGCGCCTGTGCTTCCTCAGCCTCTGGAAGCTTTATGTCTAGCCCGGGCGTTACAGCAAAAACCGCCGTAACCATGAAAAAGATCAATAACTGAAACACCACATCAATCATAGGCGTCAGATCGGGCATGTTCATTTCTTTTTTCTCTGACTTTGCCATCTCGAATTACTTCCTTCCGAAATACGTTAACGTTAATTTTTAAGCAGCCCGGGAACTCTGCCAATGACGCAATAGCGCATCCACAAAACCGTGGCCGTATGCTTCAAACTCAATAGCCTTACCCGAAGCACGATTACTAAAATAAGTGTAAATGGCAATGGACGGGATCGATATAACAAGACCCGTTACTGTAGTAATCAGAGCTTCAGAGATACCGGCAGCAACAATCGTCGGTTCGCCAAGGCCCTTTTCGGCAATTCCCTCAAAAGCACCAATCATACCGTTTACTGTTCCCAATAAACCCAGCAACACAACAGACTTAGATACAAAGTCAATTACGGCTAGATAACGCTCCAAATAACTTTCAGCTGCTCTCCCGACGGTACCATTCATTTCCTCGCGCATTTCCTCCACGGTACGTTGCTCTCGAGAAAGATGTTCAAAACGTTGTACACCCTCTGCAAAAACCTCTCCCTCCAATCTACCCATCTCAGCAGCGAAGTCGCCAAGCTGCTCTACAGATGCGCCGGAATCAACTTTAGAATTCATCTCATTTGTGACTTCCGCCATCTCATCTTCAGAGCGCAGTTTAGCGTAGGTATAAACTCGCTCGAGAAAAAAGGCCAGAGAAAGCACCGACCAGAGGGCCAAAGGCCACATAAAAATGCCACCTTGCTGGAAAAAATCTATCATTGTTCTCTATCCCTCCTTTTTAGGATCGGAACATGTCTCTTTGTTTACTTTTTTTAATCTTAGTTCATTAAGCGAAATCACAGAACCCGAGCTTCCTGCATAACTTCGAGTTGCTGTCTTGAAAAATCCACCTGCTGCAAATATTTAGAACTCTCACTATATTTATCAACAACTTCCTGAAAAACTGCACCAGCCTGCCGATACTCTTCCTGCGCCATATAAGCGGCACCAATATTAACAAGGGCATTAACAGCCTGATCACTTTCAGGATATTTTACCTGCACCTGTTTGAATATTTCAACCGCTTCTTCATAGTCCTTTTTATCAAAAAGAATTTCACCTTGTGCGTAAAGATTATAGGCATCTATCTCAGCCAGATGCCCAAGTAGTGTTTCGGCTTTACCCACCAATTGCCGATCTCGTCCTTCCAGCTTATCAACCGGGAACAGTTCCAAAAAACGTTCATAGCTAGCTGTTGCATTGGTATAATCTTTCAAACCGTAATAATAGTCGCCTAATGTAAATTGACTCTGGGGACCGTATCGGCCGGAAGGATACTCAGCAACGATTCGCTCAAAAAGAGGAACGGCAGCCTCTTTTTGCTCCATGGTAATCAAAGCCCACGCTTTATTATATAAAGCGTCATCAGCATATTCAGAGTATGAAAATTCTGCAGCAACACGATCGTATATTTCCAAACACTCTTTTAGTGCTGCGTCTTTTTCTGCTCGAGATCCGCGATTGGTCAAGTTAAACAACGCTTCTCCAGATCGAAAGACAGCCTCTGCAGCATAACGACCCGTAGGGTAGTTGTCAGCTAATGCAGTAAATGTGTCACTCGCGTCACGCCAACGTCCGAGTCTGTAACGAGCCCAGGCATCATAATAATAGGCGTGTATGGCCTTGTCATCATCAGGGTACTTGGTATAGTATGTTTCAAACGCCTCCGACATTTTTGGTAAAACACCTATGTCACCCCCAGAAAGTTTCTGATAAGCTACACCAATTTGAAATTGAGCATTTCGCGCCCAACCTATCTGTGGATAGTTTTCTATAATTTTTGAATAAATAGCGATTGAAGACGTATAGTCACCTGATTTGTACAAAGCGTTGCCCTGAACGAATAAAGCATTCGCAATACTCTCCTGATTTACAGCTAAATCAATTAAACGCTGCGCTGCTTGGATGCTTTGTTGAAATTGATCTAAACGGAAATATGCGTTAGCTAAACGAATCAACAGGCGTTCTTTATCTTCCGAAGAGCTTACACCTTCTAACATTTCTTCGTAAATCCGAATTGCGTCAGCTGGGTCCCTCTTTTCTGCCATAGCGATTAGTTGTAGACGAGCAGACCTAACAAGACTTTCGTCGCCTGATTCTATTACCCGATTCAACAAATTCTCAGCTTCGGCGTCACTCCCCTGTGCCGAATATGATAATGCCATAGAGAACTCTACCTTTAACTTCATGCTACTAGGCAAGCGCTGGTCAAGTAACCATTTGTAATCCGTCAATGCCCGATCGTAACGCCCAGTCCAATGCTGAGCCAACGCCCGACCGTAACGCGCGTCCCGAACCACATCGCTTTCCGGATATTCATCAAGGACTAGGCTGTAACGTTCGGCAGCATCAACGTAGTTTTTGTTATTGAGATCCAATTGAGCCATTTGATAATGCGCTCGGGCTTCCAATGCCCTATCTCCTGTCACGCCCTCCAGCAATTCATTCAACATGTCTCGCCCCTGATCCTGACGGCCAGCAGCAATATGGATGTTCGCAGCTTCAATTAATGCGGCAATATAAGTCTCACGAGCATCCCTACTCACCCTCGAAAATGCAGCAACCGCCTCATCTTGCCGTCCCTCGTCCCGATACAATATACCTAGTCCATAAAAAGCGTCTGCAGAAAAACGTGTTTCATCATAACTTTCAGTGATCGCTTTGTATGCATCAATAGCATCACCTACTTTAGACTGTTCGTAATTTATTCTCGCTATGCGCATCAAACACAATGGAGCTTGATCAGACCTGGGAAAACTCTCGACCGCCTCGGTGTAGGCCCCAAGAGCAGCTACAGAATCTCCAACTTTTTCAGCCGACCATCCAGCACTGTATAGCGAAGCAGACCTCAGACCAGTATCACTATCTGGATATTCGTCAAGGACCTTCAAATAGTCATCCTTTGCTTCAGCGTATTGATCAGCAAAGTAACGAGCTTCCCCCTTTTGATACTGCGCATTTGGAGGATAGGGAGTGTCAGAATACAATTCTATAACCTGATTATACGCAGTCCAAGCATCATCAAATCTTTCCCACTCCATGTAATTATCGCCGATTCGCATTTGAACTTTGGCCTTGTAAAACCGCTCCTCGGCAGTCTCCTGAGCAGCGATAAGTTCCTGATAAGCCTGTTCATACTGGTCAGATTTGCGAAAAATCTCTGCAACACGCAAAGACGAAGTCTCAAAGAGCTGACGGTAGTTTTCAAAGTCTACGTTTTTACCCTCTCGAAAAGACCCCCTCAACAATTCAAACATCCGGTCATAGAGGCTACGAACACCTCTATAAGCAGCTATCGCTTCGGTATCTCGACTCATTTTATCAAATGAGTTAGCCTTCAAATAAACTGATTGAGCTATAACGGGGCTATTGGGAAATCGATCAAGTACTACTTGAGCCGCATCTATGGCTTCACTAAAACGACCTTTTTCGTACATCGCATTCGCGATCCGGAACTGAGCATCTGGAGCATATCTATCTTCAGGGTAAGCCTCCAGCATAGCCTGCAAGGTTCCTATGCTCTTTACATACAGCTTCTGGTTGAATTCGCTCCAGCCACTGTAGTAGAATGCTTTACCTGCTTCCTCTGTTTCGGGAAACAAATCTACATATTTTCGATATTCTTGGGCTGCCTCAGACCATTCCTTGGCAAGAAAACGTGTTTCAGCTACCTGAAATTGGACCAACTGACGAAACTGCCCAGGGACGCCCCCAACATCAAGTACATGCCGATAAGCTTCAACTGCATCCTCGTGCTTTCCGCTTTTCTTGTACGCATTACCCAATTGATACCATGCAGCAGCGACTACAGGAAGTTCGAGTTCATCCCCAAAGTCGACACGTACGCTATCAGTACGAACAGCTTTACTTTTGAAGTCAACGATCTTTGCATATTCAATGATCGCCCCTTCATACTCACCGAGTGCGTAAAGCGACTGACCGGCATCGAAACTGGTCTTCAGGTTTTGCGGCACCGGGAGAAAAATACTCGCCCCCAACCCCATACCTAGAGCTATGAGTCCTGCCCAGACCGTCATATGCGTCTCTCCTTACCGTTTCTTGGAGTCTTCAAATCTCAACCTTTAAGTTGCTTAACAATATAATTGCTATCTCTAGAACCCATATGCGAATGAAAACCGGTGCGCTCCATTAGTTTCAGTCAAATCCAATGGGATCCGGTAACCGTAATCAAAGTGAAGCTTACCAAAGACATATCCCAACCCCGCATTTATATCTCCAGACATATCCTCTTCAAAAAGCTTGCTACCGCCAGCCCTCAGCATTAGACCTTCAACAAGTTTGGTTTCTCCACCGACCACAATTCTACTATCTGCACCATCTCCTCCGGCATCACGCATGACATATTGTACTGACACCAAGGACGATGGATTTACCTGATATGCTACACCTGCATGAACATCCATCGGCAATGTACCTGCATCAGCATCAACACGAGCCGCTGTACCATTCGAGACATCAGGCTTATTGACGTTCTTAACCATTAGACCAAAACGAGCACCCTGAACGGGTGTCTTCCAAAGAAGCCCCAAATCCACACCAACATTACCGGCAGTAGTATTCGACAAAGGGTCCGCCACTCCATTATCCGCTGGTATGTTCCCAACACTCCAGAAAAGATATTTTGCATTCAATCCAACATTAAGCGAACGTCCAAATTGATACGACATTGATAGAAACGCTCCATTCTCGCTCATCAATTCCGAACCAATTCGCTCATATCCTAAGCCAATACCAAAACTCCCCATAGGCTTAGCAAAAGAAACCACATGCTGACCCAAATCATCACCTTCAATACCAGTGTAAAGAAGGGAAACGTTGGTGTAGGCCATCTGAGTGCCACTTAACTGCCCCAATCCAGCAGGATTGGCGAACACAGCATCCGCATCATCAGCAATAGCCACATAGCTATTCCCCAAAGAAGCCGAGCGTGCTCCTGCGCCTACATTCTGAATATTCACAACAGCATCGGCGCTTTGAATACAAATAGGGATCACCAACGCTAACGTCCACGCACGGAATAGTTTCAAATTCTTCATTGGCCAACTCCTCCTTAGCTTGTGGCTCATTTATCAATTCACTCTTTATGCTTGCGAAGGACTACTCTAAAACTTGACTAAGTTTGACAGTCCCATCATTATAAATCTTTCCGATATCTCTCACAAATTCATAACTCAAGTCCGTTGTCTCAACGGGCTCATTTCGAAAATCAAACCTCAAAACAACATCATTCACCTCGACACCTACTCCAGCGACATCAGGATGTAATGCAGGGAATACTACGAAACCTTCTGCCTCCTGACCACTAAAAATTTCTTCACTCTTAAACATCGTACGTCTCAACAAATCCCTGCGCTCCTGATAACGAGAGTATTCGTTCCCACGATAACCGATAGCATAGGGTCTATAATATGTATCCAACTGCTCAAAATTCAAACTCCAATATTCACGTTTATTACTTGCTTTCAAAACTATCTTGCTCGGATCTATCTTAACCTTGGGATAAGCATAGTTTTTCACACTCAAACGGAACACAGAAAACCGTTGTTTTTCCTGATTAGATCCCCAAAAAACTGCATTACCAAAAGTATATGGATTTGTGGATTTTGGACCATCTTGCGAATTGTTAAAAAACTGCCTGTTAAGTTCTTCATCCGTCATTGGCTTTAAATTAACTTCAAAACGATCCTGGATAAATGTTACTGTACCGTCATCTGAAACGCTCATAGATTCAGATGCCTGTTGTCCTGGCCTCAGAGGTCCCGCGTAATGATGGTACCCGCACCCCTGAAGAGAAAGCAAGAGCACAAAAACAGAAAAACTCCGCAACAAAAGAACCCTTTGTTTCAAAATCAATCCCCCCAATTCTCTGCCTTGATTGCCGCCCAAGACATCTCAGTCAAAACAAGCGTTGGCACAAACATACGGTCTAATGGCATCAACTCCAAATCGGAAAAATGCTCCGCAAACCGATACGAGTTAAATTTACCTGACAAAGACCATTTAGCGTCCATTATCTCTTGCTTCCCATCAAAATCATCAAATTCAACATTAAATCCGATCACCTCACCCTCCGCTAGGGAGTGTTCGATACTCAAAAAAGCAGCTCCCATATCGACACGACTAAACGGAGTGACAGCCAACTCATACTCTGTTACGCCCGCTTCCCCCAAACGCCCAACATGCGAAACAGCAGCCTCGGTGTACGGACCGTCCACTAAAGCGTACCAACTGGCGGCCGAATAATTCACAAAAAAAACATCGTCTGGCGAAGGGCCAGCCATAACAAAATGGTTAGCGGTCGACCCGTTAATAGATAATGCCTCTTTGGTCGTCAGCTCCGTAAAATTTGCATACTGACCGCCAGAGTGGTCAACATCAAAGAATACCTCAAGAGCATCATCAGTAAAGATCTTGGTGGCCGCACTACCTACAGGCCTATCAATCTGGTGAACATCGTCACGAACACGCGCGGCAACATACACCTTATTTAGCTTCGGACTCCAACCCACCCATAGCTGGGCAAACATATCCTCTGGTTCGATCTCAGCGTCTCGAACCAAATCAGTAAATTGACGATTACCGATTTCGTAGCCCTTACCTACCAGCGACCAGTCAGCCAACGAACCATCAATTTCTGGCTCCATCCCCCCCGGAAACTGAAATGCCTTAAACACGGCATGGTCTGGAGAATGGGCATAAGCACCGGAAAGCCAAGCAACTAAAATCGGCAAGAGTATGTAGTTTAACACCCCCCCCACCGACCTGACTTTGCAAGTTGTATAGCGATATTCTAACACTAAAGCCCTAACACTTCAAGTAAACTTTTTTATGATAATGATTACAATAACCCATGTCAAGTAGGCCCAGTTAATCCGATATTACGAAAAATTCAAATATAAATCTTTTAATAAAAATAGAATTCTTATCTGGTTTTATTCGATACATTATGGATCCAAGCATCGATATTGAATGGAAGAATCAAAGCACTATTCAACTCCGGCATACACGGCAACAAACCCACGAGTTCGTGTTTCGACCTCAGAATACTCAAAATCACGCCGGGCAACTTCCATGCCAATCGTAGTAGTTAATCGGTAACCTTGGTATTCGGAAACGTTACTTAATTGAACAGTGGACACCAAGCCACGAAAATCGTCTGACAACCCTCCGGGTGTTGGAGTTCGCAATTGATTAAATCGCTCGTATTCAACTCCACATTCAATGAAACTGCTACGCAACAAAGGGAGACGCATCAATGCCGAAAAAAACTGATCGAACTCTCGACGCTTAGGCATCCCTGTTGAAATCGGATCCTCATCTCGGTATTCACTTTTCCAACGTGCAATAAGAACCGATTTACGGAAATTCATTAGGTATTCAATCTTGTTTACAACTCCAAAAAATTTTGACCTACTTCGCAAGCCCCGAAGATCCAGCTTTACTTTATCACCCAGTTGGTTATAAAACTGCCACTTTAACTTGCTTCCCACGCGCAGTCCAGGCTTACCATTAACCTCAAGTCCTATCCAAGTGGTATTGATCCAGGTATCTGGCGCAGCAACCAAATCTGATACCAATCGAGCTGAACCTCTGGTATTAGCCGGCTGAGTCCACTGGAGCAAATCATTGGGGATGGTATCTTTGACTTTTCGCAAATCCTGGAATAATCTGAGACTCAGCCAACGTCGATCAACAAGACCGGAAATAATAGTTACATAATTAGCATTATTATGTTGGTCCGAGGTGAAACGTTCCGAACGTAAACGGCCCACCGTAAAGCGCGTGTTTGACCCAATATGAAAGCCACCGTTTAAGTTATATCCCCTCAAATCTCTTGGATACGGCAAATCTGCTAATTCATCATTTTCAAAACGGTCAATAGTACCGTTGTGATTCATATCAATTCCATAAAGAAATTCAGGCCGATCAGTATGAAAACGTAGGAATGGTTCCTCGTAATCTGGGATTAGATTTGGGCTATCTTCGTTGTCATTCTGATTAAAGTCCGAAATAAAATCATTATTTTCATCCCATCCCGGAAAAACTTCACGGTCCCCTGATTCCCACCCTTTGCGACGCCAGTCAGGCAACCGATCCTGATCATCGTTGTCGTCAACAAACTCATAGCGGAAAAATCGATTTTCAAAATCAACCATTCCATTGTTGCGGTCGACAGTGTACATATGCGTAGCATAATTAGGATTCACACTGAATAATTCAGCGAATGTGAAATATGGGAAGTGAGTTCGAGAGACATTGAACAGCCATGCGGTGGCTTCGGAATCAGAAACAAAATGGCGAACAAGATTGGGGTTAGGATATTGACGAAACTGATGATTAACGTTGACCTCCAAATAACTCCGAAAGCCCGAAAGATCATCGACTTCAAATGTAAACCCCACAATTTGATTGGCCGTCGGGATCCCATAATCAAAGGCCACAACCCGCTGATTAGAATTGTCTTTAACATTTCCCGACGCTTGTGCCAATAACAAGAAGGTACCCTGACGGTCAGACGCAATCTCCACCAGATAATCGTTAGCAATTACAAGTTCAATGACAGCGCGTTCAATATCTGACACATCCGGCCCGGCATAGCTTCGGTCATTAAAGTTATAACTGACTATTATCTGTTCGCTCCCATCGGCTGCCAAGTAACCACTCCGCTGAAAACCACCTTCAATTAACGGCCTGAATCCTATTTCACTGCCACGCGTTTGAATCCCTTCCCGATCATAAATCACAATATCACTCGCAAACAAAGCACCACCACCATCACCATCTTCCGGCGAATCATCACTGATCCTTATTTGTATTCGACCAACATTTGAAAAATTCTGCGGTCCTGTGAGTGCACCCTTTAACATATCTCCGCCAAATGATTCCATTTGCGTGTAAGCCTGATGAGCATTCACTAAAGTACCTCCCACTTTTACAAAATCTCCAACTTGTACTTCAATGCGACCTCCAATCAAATTAGTATTGTCAGTTTGCTGACTTAGATTTGCCCCTGATGTACCAGGTTCATTGATGCGCGACATTAATATTGTACCAGAATATTTGTCAGACATAAAATCCCACTGTAAACCATCAAAAAGAGGCTTTGAGAAAGTCATTGACGTCAAAGACGAACGAATTTGATTGCCAATAGTAATGGCGTAATGATATTGCCCCTTATGATCGGAAGCGATTAATAAATTGGAAAACCATGAACTAAATCGACCTGATTTCCTTAAGGTAGATCCAAAGGGTTGCGGATTCTCTTGCCTCCAATCATAAATTAGCCACCCACGCATTAGATAATTGCCATAAATATCGTAAAAATAATCGCCTTCTAAGGAAGTTGATACATAACGTTGATAAAGTTGCGTCGCATAATTGGAATAAGATCGCGAATCCCATCCGTATTCAGCATACAATTCTTGTGGGACATACCACTTGCGAATAACTGGATCTAAAGCATCAAAAAGAACGCCCGGGCCCGTTGGTTCAAACGAAACCCTGCCGCCCCTTTTGACCGTACCAAGACGGGTACCTGAACCTTGAGCCAAAATTTCAGCCACAAAAACAAACATGACAAAAACAAGAAATTTAAACATGCTCATTCGGTTCTCTTGACAGGGGTTTTTTTTCAATATGCAATTGCGATCATTCCTTGATGAACCTCTTCAAAGGCATCCGCCTGTACTCGTAAAACCCAAATATATGTACCCGGTAGCAAGAGTGATCCGCTTCGTAAACTCCCATCCCATCTGTAAGCGACAGGACCTATCCGGTGTTCATCCTCCGCCACGTTATGAACAAGCCTCCCTGCCAAATCATAGATTTCGATTATAATTGGAGTCGGTCTTGTCAATTGTAGTAGATTAAAAAAAATATCTACTACATCGTTAACCCCATCTCCATTAGGCGTTAGAACCTTAGTCGAGAAAAGAATTCTTCCAACTAACTTCCCTACTTGGGCTTCGGGAATGGCAACGGCCAAACTTGCCAAATCATCGTCGTCATTTGGACCGAACGAGACTGCATTCCCAGACTCTAGTATCTGCGGCACCGACGGCCATTGACTATTAAAAGCACGACCAGAAAAGGTTGAACCAAAACGAAATATTGGAAGGTCGAAAGTAAATTCTAATAAGTCTTTGTCACCGCGTATGAGGGGTAACCCAAGTGTGAAATAATTTGTTTCATTTTCTTCAACTGTGAAATCAACCAACTCCCCATTTACTCGAACGTTACGAATCTTCTCAACACGAATATTCGTATCTACTTCCAATCGATCATAACCCTTAACAACATCACTTGCCCTGAGTAAAACTGCATAGTGAAATGTGGCTCTCTCTTCGGCCTTAGACAATCTCGGGTATACCTCTGCCCTTAATGTATCTGCGATAGGAGGCTGCAGGTAGTCAAATTGAAGAAAATCGACATGCCTACTATCAAAGATGCGACCACTAAAATCTAGACGAAATTGAACATACCTACGTGGTCGAGCTGAATTTAATTGAATGCCCTGCTCTACCGATTTCCACTGACCCCAGTTTTCCTCATCATGAATTATGGGACCTTTGCTCAGGCGATCCAACTCATGGTAATCTCTACCAGAAACTTCCATGAGGAAAGAATCACCAAATTCTCCCACGCCTTTTCTTTGATATAAAATGGGGGTATCATCTATACCGGTACGAGCTTTGACAGATACCGCCGAGAACTCCGGTTGCCCCCCCGTCTCTTCAATCCACCGGACCCTCCCAATGGTAGCAGGACCACCCAAGTCCAATACATCAGTTATATAACGAGCACCATTCAAGAATCCGGTACCGTAAATCTCAATTTCATCAATCTCAAAAGGAGTTACGGATAACGACCTGACTTTTACCAGACGCACATATTGAGGTTCAACATCAATGTCAACAACAGCTACTTCATTTTTCTCATTTCTCCTTACGAGTTGATCTGGAGCATTTTGAGCAGTGTTAGTAGGACGATCATTTATCCACAGTTCGTAACCTCTCATAAAATCATTCTGGTTGGGTGTGCCTGGTGATTCTACTAACGTATTTCTGGGATAAAATCGCACACGATGAATTCCTACCAGTCTTCCAAAGTCTAGAATTAACCAAATCCCTCTAGCATTTGCATCGGGATTCAATAACGTGGGCTTGCGTTCAAAGGCGACGCTATGATTACCGTTAACGGTCCCTTCAAGCTGCAATTTTAAAACAGAGCTGGACATCTGCAACGAATTTGGCGAACGAATATATCCACCATCGAGTAAAACCCGAGAGGCTATATTCTCTCCCAATTCAAAAAACCTTGGCCCAATCCATCCAGGTTTGTTTAGAAAACCTATTGCATCTTCAGGAGTATTTGTCGTATCCACTTTACCGGAAAATAATATTTCAGGATCAACGCCTCCTCCCCCCTGCTCCCAAGGTCTACTTTCATTACCAATGGTAAATACGCGCACCGACTGCGCCTCAACCAAAAGAGGACAGAGCGGTATCAAAGAGCACGCTATAAAGCAGAGAAAACCCCTCAATTAGAGACCGGCGTTTACTGTAAGAAAAAACAAACTTGAGCGATCACTGTCACCATTTTCATAACCTTTGTTGCCCAAACGAAAGCCTGTTCGCAACACCAATTTATAGCCTAGGTAACCTACTCGATTAGTCAATTGCATCACGCAGTTCCAACTATGCGAATTCTGGCGAATCTCTTCACTTTGCCCTTCCAGCAGTCGTATCCGCCCTAATTCGATACCCAATTGCAGCTGGGTATTAAATTGCTGGCGTCCGTAACGAGGGAAATAAGCTACGCCAACACTTTCTGCCATTATCGGCTGGGTCCAAATCACAAATAGGGTTTGCTCGGCTATTGTAGATGTACTTAAAAAAGAGCTATAGGGTTTTTCCCGACGCAATTCACTTTTGATGCGCGGTTCCAGGACACTTAAACCAATTGGGACACTCCACTCTCCCTTATTAATTAAGCCTACAAAGTGCGACCTTGGCCTTCCACCTCTTTTTTGAACCTCTGAAATCGACTGACGCTGCCAGCGCGCATCCCATTTCAAACGATTAAAAAATTGCGTCCCCTTCCACAACTGAAATTTCCAATCCGCGTAAAGCACGTTTTGCCACGCATCCACAGAAGGGAGTTCATCAATCACCCCCCTCATTCGGCCAAGTGCACCTACAGGCTGAACCCAACGGTTAATATGGTTAGGTATATTATCTTTTACAGATTTTGCATGTTCGAAGACTCGCAATGTCCCCCACGACGACTGGTGAATCCACGAAAACAACCCGTACCAACTACGTGTGATTCCATCTCCGGACAGTTGCCGCATGTTTTGGCGGCCCAACACCCCCACCATGTCTGGCGTAATGTTAGCCATGAGGTAAAAATTAAGACCGATCAAATCGCGATCAAATGGATAATCAGGAGAGTCGTCATCTTCAAATCGATCAATGGTCCCATTATTATTCATATCAAACCCAAACAAATATTCCGGTCTATCTGACCGGTACCTTAGAAATGGTTCCAAATAATCGGGGTAAAAATTATTGTTTTGATTATGGTCGTATAAAAAATCCCCATTCTCATCGTAACCAGGCCAAACAGAATTACTCCATGGCTGGAATGGCCTTTCCCAGTCGGGTATTGCATCAAAGTCATCGTCATCGTCTACAAACTCGTAGAGTTGAGGTACGTCATCCTTGTATTTTATTGCTCCACTAGCGTCTGTCAGCCAGTATCGTGAAGAGTATTGCGCAGCAATCGAAAATCCCTCAGCATAAATAGACCATGGGTAGCGCGCATAACGACCAACCGCGTATGCAGCCAATGCGCTACGAACGACTTCATGTCCTCTGGAAATATTAGGGCTCGGATATTGGCTGTATTGCCTATTTAAGGCTAATTCTCCGATAGTAGAGAGACCATTCCAATCCCTAAGATCCCAGTTAAAACCCAAAATCTCGTTTGCAGTCGGCAACGAGTAATCCAAAGCAAGAATGCGTCCATTGCTACGATCTTCAACATTCCCCAGAGCACGGGAAGTGGTCAAAAATACTGGTTCAGGGCGTCTGCGAGCACCATCGGTCTGTAAGTTAGAAGCCATATCAATACGATAATCATTGGCAATGGACAATTCGACACGCGCGCGTTTTAGATTATTAGAATTATATCCCAAGTCGTTCAATAAATTCATGTCGTAATGAAGTAACAGACTCTCTCCACCGGAAGCGATGAGAGTACTACCCTCTGCTCGGCCACCTTCAACAAAGGGCAAAAAACTAATCTCACTCCCGCGAAACTCACTTCCGCTTGTATCCGTAAAGACAACGTCATATGAAAAAAGAGTCGGGCCTTCCGTCCCCCGTGTAGGTGAATCATCTTTGATGCTAACCCATAGGTCTTCCAAAGCTTGGTTTTGTTTCGTAGTCAAAACACCTGCAAACGGATTACCGCTTGCAAAATCTTCTTTAGTTCGCGCATTGTGTCCATTTACAAATGTCAGACCAAAGGTGAGCATGTCCGACGCATCAAAATCAACATGTGCTGCCATAAAATTTGTGATATCTGTTTGAGAATCTCGGTTGGGTTCACTAGGACGGGAGAGTAAAAAAGACGATTTTATTAGATCGTTAGAATAATCCATCCTAAGCCCGTTAAACCGAGGCTTATAAAACGTTAATGGCGTAAAAAGAGTATAAATTTCATCACCAATCATTAGGCGAAAATTACCCCGAGAATCCCCATCTTTCGCTACGACTAATCTACTAAAAAAACTAGAATAAGTATCTCGCCGATCCGGGCTAGACGGACGTTTCATAATCCGGCTACCTTGCGAACTCGCTTGCAACTGCGTCCAACTATAAACCAACCACCCGCGACCTAACTCAGTGCCAAAACGATCGTACCACTGCGACCCTTCTAAGAGTTGATCAACGTAACGGCGATAGGTACCGTCTGCATAGTTTGTATCTCTTACATACCAAGGCCGTGTATATGTTTCAAATAGATTTCGAGGCGAATACCATTTGTGCAACTCAGGAAGGACAAATTCAACACCGAAATGTTGAGCATTTATTTCGGATAAACCACCAGCCAAAGTGGGTCGATGTAACACAGAAGGTTGTGCACGAACACTAAAGCCTCCCCCAAAAGCTAGGAATATTATAATGAGAACCCCACCAAACCTCCCCATCAATATACCACACTAATTGGAAGCGTTATTCCGGTTTTCCCATGGACATCTACTGGAAACTCCAGACGCATCAAGTAGATTCCTGGATTAACAAGAATTCCCTGATAATCCAAACCATCCCAACTAACCGTATGGTTGCCACTTGCATTCTCGCCAAAAAACGAAAGATCACGTTGCAATCGACCAGAAAGATCAAAGATACAAACATCAAATGTAGCAACACGGTCAACGCGAAAGACTGAAAAAGTTAGGTGAGCTATATCGTTTACCGCATCCCCATTTGGCGTCATGATCTTAGGGTGAATTCGAACGTCGCTTAGGATAGGACTATTTTCCATATCTGTCACAACTACCATGGATTGGCTATTGATGGTTGAAACAACATTACCTTCACTCGCCGTTTGGGTAATACCGGGCTTTTCGCTGTTTAGAAGTTCTACTGAAAATGTAGTACTGTTGGTGTAAACTTTCGTTCGAAAAGTCAATTCAAAAACCTCCGATCCCGACCGTATGACCTGAGGCAAAGAAAGATCTATGAGATTGGAATCATTTTCCAACACACCCCACTCACCAGGCCAATGTTCACGACCCATTCCAATTCGCAGAGAAGTTTCCGCGCCGCTTTTAACTGATACGAGCGATAATTCTGCAATAGAGCTAGATTTTAATTGAACTCGATCGAATCCCGGATCAGAGCGATTAAATTTAGGAAGAAAGGAAATGGTAAACTCCTTTTCCTCACCAACAGAAACACCCCTAACGGGCCAAACCTCTGCAACAAGTTGATCTACCAATGGAGGGTCAAAATCAACTTGAAGACTACGTAGCTCTGCCGCCCTATATGGATCCGGACTGCGCAACCTAACTTGTACCTGCATCATCCGACGTGGATTAGGTGAATTAAACTGCCCTTTAACTATCTCGTATTCTTCTGACCAATTACTCCACCTTGGTCCAATTAATTCATTAATAACTACTGGGCCTCGATGCTCTTTATTGCGGATATTTTTCCAACGACTTTCACTTATCTCCCGACCGTAACGGTCAAAATAACGTACCTCTTCTATCAAATCATCTCCCGATCGGGTTCTTACTTCCACACTTGTACCGGGTGGCATAGATGCATCCCACCTCACTTGAGAAAAGATTCTTGATCTGTTCAATTTAATTAATGGCGAAGTCATTCGAACGTCACTGACATACCCCTCACCAAAGGCTTGGACTTCGCTTAAAGTTGCTTTCTCGGAAGAAGATCCTACAAACTCAATTCTACGAACCTCAATATGACGAACTTCTTGTCTAGTAAAACGTTCCTCTAACTGCACAAATGAGTCAGGATTGAAGCGCTCATCTAACTCCTTCCATACTAAAACTCCATTTGGATCTAAAGCTCCATTCGAGATTCGCAGTTGATAAGCAATAGGTGGGCTAAACGGACTCAAAAGCCTAATTCTATCTATCCAATATTTTGCGCCCAAATCAATCTTCAATTGATTCTCGTCCCTTACTGGATCGTAGGAACGTAAATTAAAAGAAGAGGTGTGAAATCCATCAGTTAACTGCCTTCCTAATAGATTATTGAACAACGTTTGATCTTGAAATAATTCCCTTTGCGTCAGCGCCACAATATTATCACCAACCTCAATTACTTCTATTTCAGCAAGCTTTGGCCTTTCACGACGATAATAACGAACAGGGCCTCTTTCCGATTCTGGCAACTGTAAATACGTATTAGGCAATACTAAAATTTCACGTCCTGCAACAGTAACCCGGAAAAAATCAATCGTTCCACGATGCTTCCAGTAAAGCTTTTTGTATTGGTCCTCTGAAATTTCTTGACCACGTACACCGTCGGTCTCAAGCACATCAATACGCACAAATTGCGTTATCGCACCCTCCAAGCCATCCTCAGCGGGTCGTA
The DNA here is from genome assembly GCA_036343635.1 of Candidatus Latescibacterota bacterium. Taxonomy (GTDB): domain Bacteria; phylum Latescibacterota; class UBA2968; order UBA8231; family UBA8231. Next base: position 133,570 of record JAYYVF010000067.1, read on the forward strand.
AAGGCTCAACATCAAAACTAAATGTGCGATCTGATTTGTTCCTATAATTTATTTGCCCTACTCTGAGATATTCTCTACGCCGACTACCACCAAATGACTTCCGGCCGTCAGAGATCATTACACGAAATTTGAGAAAGGGGTCACCTTCTCCTTCCGGGGCAAAATGCAAGTTTATCCTTTTTGAGATCACAGAACGGCCCAAATCTATCTCTATATACCATTTCTCTAGGCCGTCTTCAGCAGAAGGTTCCCAATACGTGTCAAAATCGCCATCAATAGCATTAGATGCAGTTATTTTATTACTACCCGCATCATGAAGACCACCGTAGATCGTATCACCCTCAGCTTCAACCCTAAAAAAGGAACTTGCATTGCGAACAGCATCGGTATCAGCCCGTAGGAAACGCGGCAAAACGGACCCTTGGGGATTGATTTCTAAAACCCCTAGGGGCGCATCCCATTCGGCCCATTCTTCCGATTTATCAATGGCAATTGTATTTCCCTGAATTCTATACCCTAAACTAGGCGTTTGCGAATAGATCGAAGTTAAGCCAAGTAGGAAAACTCCTGTAGCAGCACCCCGTAAGATTTTCAATAAACAACCCCCAGCGTCCCGTAATAATCCGTATTCCCACCGTCCGTCTGAAAGCGAACTCGGTAAACGTATATCCCGGGGGACACACGTCGCCCCGAATCATCAGATCCATTCCACATCAATCGATGGCTACCTGCAAACAATATTTTTTTTTCGATTCTAACAGGAACAAGTTGATTAGAAGAAAAAATTTCGAATTCAATATGAATCGGAGAAGTTATTTTCAGAAGGTCAAAGTCCAAAAAGAAAATATCATTTAAACGGTCATTATTGGGCGAAAACACTCGAGACCTTGGCCTGACGCCACCCAATAAAGGAAGCAGACCTTCACGCTGGAGCAACCTAACAACTAAAGAGCCGCCCAAAGAAATTGGATCTACATCTTGTTCGAGAGCCGATTGATGTACCGTTATCGACCTCCCGTCAATCCAGCGGCTATCTGAGACTTGAACATCAAATTTAGTCGCATCTCGAAAAACTGCAGCCCTCAAAAATACTTGAATAAACGTGCCGTCTTGTACTACTGGACGACGAAATCGTATCACATTGCCTTGGTCAGAATCCTTTCTGCTGGTAAAATCTACTTCCCTATCATCAATAAATACCTTGTCAATGGCATCGATTCGTGCAGCTGTCAAAATCCTCATACTACTAAACCCCGTATCTTCATCGGATAATATTAGTCCGTCGCTTTGCCGGTTACGCATTTTCGTTTGTAAAGAAATAACAAAAGGGGTAGGCTCTCCTGCTTGAACCTCGACAGGAGAAATTTCTGCTTCCAATCCAGAGGAAATAGGGGGAACGAGATATTCAAAAATCAATCTTTTAATTATAACACCTGGACCGTTAATTAATAGCCTAAACTGGATATAGGAATTCCCGTTCGACGACGCTACCTTCCCATCAGTAACAGTCTCCCACTGGGTCCAGTCCGGATTTCGGGATATAGGTCCTTTTTCGATTGAATCCAACCTTACATATTCTCTATAGGAAACCCTTTCTTGGTCTCCCGCAATTCCAGTGAAACGAAAATAGTGTAAGGGGGTTGAATCAGTCCCTGTGCGCGTCTGAATTGTTATAGGCAGCTGGCTTATTTCCCCCCCATCATACCGAACACGGCCCCAAAGAGGCCGAGGCCCCTTATGGGCAAACATGGGAATAGACACGTACTCAGCCGGAACATTGACCCCATCACTAAAAATCTGTAACTCAGCGATCTCCCAAGGCTGATTTGAGCGAACCTGCAGGCGCACAAAACGCACAAAACGACTTTCAAACCGTTTCTCGATAACGGGTTCACGGTTTGGATTGGAATCATAATAGTTAAAAACGTGCTCAAAACGCCGATCAAGAAGATTTCCATCTTCGACCAACCCCTCCCCATCAATGCCGCCGTTGGTCGAAAGTTGAAAGCTGCGAGGAAAAAGCGTCTTATGTTCCGGATCCAGTCGGGGGTAAAGCCGTATTCTGTCGATACTAAATGTTGCACCTAAGTCGATATAAATAACTGAGCTACGCTCAACCCCAAACTGGTCATTAAAGAGATCGGGGTTAAAAGCGGTTGAATCGGAACCGTCAAACATGACTTCGGCCCCAAAGAGCAAGGTCGCTACTTCATCACCCGGAATAAAAACAGAGCCAAAGCGGGATAGCGTCCCTGGTGCAAGATTCTGATTAGGCTCTACGTCCCACGTCCAAATAGAATCAGAAGCAATCGCAACGAAACGAGATTCCGCAACTCCTTGATTCCAACGCGCCACACCACCTCTGTAACCAACACCAAGCGAGTCAATCGCCAAAGATTCATCACAGAATACCAGGGTTGAAACAATGCTCAGGCTAACAATCAAACGCCAAAACATGATACAAACTCCCTTTATTTATACCTATTGACAAAAACTGTCAATTATTGACGTTTATTAAACAATAACACCCGTCCCCAAGGTATAACAACAAACTACGTGTTTTTGTAACAACAATCCAACCTCAAATAGACTTGCCGTGTTTACATACAATATCGTACAATATAATGTTTGTGAACAGAAGGGGTTTTGCTTAACTTTTCTTGGTGTTTTGTCATCGACTGTTTTAGCACCACCCTATGTGTTTAATGTCTAACGTGATTCTGGAGTAGATCCATGATTCGATCTGTAGCTATAGCCTTCGGTATACTTACTGTCAGTTCGATTTCAGCTTTTTCCGAAATACGCACTTGGCGCATTGGAGATACAGAACACCCCTGGAACCTGCAACCTGTATCAGGTCGCGTAGATCTGGGACGCAGTTGGGCTGTGGAGTTGTTAGCCGATGATGATGGGGACGGACTCATCGACGAAGATCCAGTCGAATTAGTAGACAACGACGGAGATGGGCTCATAAACGAGGATCCTGAAGATCCACAAATTGACAATGATGGAGACGGCTCCACAAATGAAGATCCGATAAACAATTTGGATGACGATGGGGATGGCCAAATTGATGAGGACCCTCCAGAAGCTTTCGATGCCGACTATGACGGGCTTATTGACGAGGATGGACCAGACCCACAGATCGATAATGATGGAGATGGGCTCTTTGGGGAAGATGGGCTCTATTCTGACTTCGATGATGACTATGATGGACAACAAAACGAAGATCCGCCGAACGGTGTTGATGACGACAATGATGGCCTTGTTGATGAAGATGGACTACTACCAGCCCATGATTCAGCGTTGAATAAAACCCTTTGGTTGCGGCCTGTACGTTTAGACAGCCTTAGGAATCTATCCTATTTGGTAAATCAACGTTTTCTATACGGCGAATATGGAGGTATTGTTCCCGGGAAACAGCCGGGGCGTCCCTTTATGATTGTTCCCAGTGAGAATGGTTATCGTAATGAAACTGCAGACCCAATCTCTCCAGACTACTGGGCCACTTCTGCAACTATTGGCCGCTCTGATGCCACATTGATGGTGGATAACAATTTAGCCACTGCCTACGGTTCAGCACTCACTGGTCGGGGCGGTGTCGGCATAAACCTGATGGGCTTTTATTACATTAACCGCATCCTTTTTCGCCCTCGCCCCACCCTTCCCGATGCTACAATAGCAAACTATTACGTTCGTGTTGGAGATCCTACCACGATCAACACCCGCATTCAAGCCATAGAAGCTAGAAATGTTCTTGTTCCTGTTGTTAATGGACAATATAACCCGAGCGTCAAAGACTTGAAATTCGATCCACCAAATTTGATGGGGCGAGTTGACATTGTTTCTACTGACCCGAGTGGTATACGCGTCGAAACAGCTGAAGCACAAATTTACGGCCAAGGATTCCCCACAGACGCAATATTTATTTCTGAAATGATAGACGTAGGTACAGAAATTCCGCGAATCCGCCGTTACGACCGGGAGATCGAGCAATTTTCAGCCTCCGAAGATACAAAATATCTGTCCCAGTTCCCAACAGATGTCGAAGGTGATATCGTCAATTGGGGACGAGTTCGGTGGCGTGGTCGCCGTATCGGTGGTGACGGAGGGGATGTACGCATCCAATTCAGAGTAGGCAACACGTTGGATACCCACCTTTATGCAAGAAAGCTTGGGCCCGGTCTGAGCGATACTCGCGATGAAAATGGTAACACGCTTAGTCTATTTGACTGGATAAAACTAACAGATGGACGCATTGAAACTCGAGAGTTGCAATACAATGAGTTGGGAGCAGATTTGGGACCTGATGGGACAGATGGGTGGAGTTTTTGGTCCGCTCCTTTTAAGTATGAAGATGGACTTATTGACGAAAATTTACCTGAAGAAGAATGGGGAAATTCTGGTATCCAACTTCCACTTCCGGGCGGAACACGCTATTTACAATTTAGAATTCTCTTCGACAGCACAATAGAGAGTGCGGTCCAATTAGATTTTATCGAATTTGAGTATGACACCCCACTAGTGTCCGGCGGCGTTGTTGCTGAGATATTTCCTCCTCAGGTCGAGATAGGGGAAGAAACCGAATTTAGATATTTTATGCGCCCATTATTCGCTAATAATGAGGCCACGGCATTCAATCGTATAGAAATCGCTGTGCCATCGACCGAAACTACCATAGACAGTTTGTTCTTCGACGGACAATCATGGGACGAAATTACGGTTGATCACAATAAAAACGATGTTGATCCGTTATTAAATATTGGAGTCGACAGAATAACAACTGACGACGGCGAATCAATCGGAAATTTTGCCCAGAGCATTATAATAGATCCGGAAACACAGACACCTAAGCTACTAATAAAAACTCCACCCATGCGAGCTTCTGACTTTGAATTCGGTCAAAATATAGAAATCGTATTTCGTTCAAAATTATTTCGCGGTTCCAAAGAGTTTATAAGCTCTGTATGGAATGATCAAACTGGCGATCAAAACCTTGCAATACCACAGCCGACCAAAGGGGGCGATGCTACACCAGATGTGGCCAGCAATGCCTTACTTGTTGTTGTGAATCAGATCGACCAGGTTTCAAACACACCCATTCTCTCAGCAAATCCTTTTTCTCCAAACGGTGACGGTATTAATGACGAAGTCCGAATTTCATTCGATCTCTTTTTAGTATTGGATCAAATAAATACGACCTTGGACATTTACGATGTTTCTGGACGACAAGTAAGAAGCATTGAAACCATTAGGAGCAGTGCTGGTAACATTGATCTCCGGTGGGATGGACTGGACCGTAATGGTCAACTTGTCCCCCCCGGTCTTTATATGTATCACATCAATGTCGGCAGTGACAATTCTAAGGATGTACACTCTGGGATTCTTTCTCTCGTTTATTGACTTTCTCGAATGATTCGGCAATACTTTTAGGGGTGCGAGAGCAAATTAATCTTCCCCTTCTTCGGTATCTTTGAGATTCATTTTGTTTAGAATACAACGGTCTGGGCTATACTTTTTATCTGGGGTTGTTGCCATAGGTTTAGTGATTCGTCTGTTATACTTATGGGAATATAGCCACTCGCCATTTTTCGATTCTCCAATCGTAGATGCCCATAGTTTCTTACGTCAAGCCCTTTTGATCGCAGAAGGTAATTGGCTCGGCAAACACGAACCGTTTTGGCAGCCTCCCCTTTATATTTATTTCCTCGCGCTATTTTGCTGGATATCCCCTGACGATTATTTTGTAACAATTCGGTTAGCCCAGATAGCACTCGGGCTCGGCTCGATTACATTACTATTCTATATAGCTCGCCAATATTTTGACCCGAAAACTGCAAAAATAGCTTTAGTAATATACTCAGCCTGTGGCTCTGTACTATATTTCGAGTTTGAGTTACTAGCGGTCCCGTTAGAAATATTTTTCAACTTACTATTACTACTCACTATAATGAGGGCAAACCACGTTAATTCGCCTCTTAGCTGGTTGATTGCTGGAACAATTTGTGGGCTTTCTGTACTAACTCGCCCCAACATTTTACTCTTCATCGTAATCTTTTGCCTATTCTTACTATCGAAACGACAGTGGAAACAAATAGCCCTAATCATTCTACCTATAGTTGCATGTATTGTCCCTGTAAGCCTCCGCAATTACACGATGGAAACCGATCTAGTCCTAATTTCCTCAAATGGAGGAATAAACTTTTTTATCGGGAATAGTGGAAAATACCACGAAAAGGTGACCATACGACCCGGAATGCGTTGGGATGAACTTGTAACCAAGCCAGTCTTAGAAGGCCACAATACTGCCGCAGCTAAGTCTGATTACTTCGTAAAAGAGTCCATCAATTATATCCGAGAAAACACCTTAGAATATTTATATTCACTTGGAGAAAAACTTTTTTTGTTCTGGAACGGCCCAGAAATAAAAAGAAACACCAACATTTATTACAGTCGCAACCATTCTCAAATACTGAGCTTACTCCTTTGGGATAAATGGATTTCATTTCCATTTGGGATTATCGCACCTCTTGCTCTTCTGGGTATGGGGGCTACTTGGCAAAGTGCAAAGAAAGAATTTCCGATACTACATATTTATATAGTCTCCTACATGATCTCGGTGCTATTATTTTTTGTCACATCTCGCTACCGAATGCCACTAATACCAATCCTTATCTGTTTTTCCGCCCTTGGAGCACAATTTATTTATTACCAAGTTATCAGCGGCGCTGCTATAAATAAAATCAGAATCTTAATTATCTTTGTCGGTCTAATAACTTTATGTAATTGGAATAAAGCGCCTCAGATAGAAACAGATGCACAATTACATTTTGACTTAGGCGAAGTCGCTCTGCGAAAAAAGCAAAATAAACTCTCCGAAAAACACTCACGACAAGCGTTACAATTAGATCCCAATTACAATTATGCGCGCCACAACCTGGCTGTATCTCTCTTTCACCAAAATGAACTGGAAAATGCTCTCCGGATTGCCAAAAAATCTGCTGCAGAAAATCCCAAACGGGCAGACACGCAATTATTGTTAGCTCGTATATACTGGGCTCTTAACAACACCGATTTAGCAAGAACACATTTTCGAAATTCGTTGCTTAAAGATCCAAAAAATGGAATGGCTCACTATTATTATGGCCGATTTTTATATAAACTTAGCGAATTTTCCACTGCGGCAATTCATCTGTCAAAAGCAATCCAATTCCTTCCCACAGATGCCTGGATACACTACGATGTCGGACGTGCATTTCACCAAGCCAATGACCTTCAAAAGGCCTTGGACTATTATGAGTCATCATGGGATATATCGCCTACGAGCATTGCAGCCAACGCAATTGGGGCTATACATTTACAACAAGGGCAATTTCAAAAAGCACGGTTTTACTTTGAAGCATCTATAGAAAAAGACTCTAAAAACATTGAAGCAAAGATAAATATGGCGATCCTCACGATTCAAACTGGTTCCGTGTCTGCTGGGGAGAAAATGATTCAAAGGTTATTACAACTATATCCAAACTCGTTGTCGGTACGGAATGCAGCGCGAGCTTATAATATTTCACTAACTTCACCATGACCAAATATTACATCGTCATCATCACAAATATCTTTTTTTCCCCATTCCCAATTTACTCGACTCCGATTCACTTCGTGGACGTTACTAAATTCGCTGGGATAAATTTTAAAAACAACTCTGGAAACGCGGAGAAACATTTTATAATTGAAACTCAATCTGCTGGAGGGAGCTTTGCAGATTTAACGGGAGACGGACGGCTAGATATTTTTCTAACAAATGGCGTTTCAAATGACAGACAGGATGAGACTTCTGGGTCCGCTTTGTTTAGGAATGAGGGGGACGGAATGTTTATTAATTATACGGATCAAAGCCATACCCGAATCCAAGGATGGACTATGGGTATGGCCATAGCTGATTATGACTCAGACGGAGATAGAGATCTATATGTGACACGTTGGGGCACAGATGTCCTGCTCAATAATAATGGCAGTGGGAGTTTCAACGAGACAACCAAACAAGCTGGATTAGGATCATCTTTATGGGGTATTGGTGCAGCCTTCGCAGATTATGATAAAGATGGTGACCTTGACCTATTTGTCGCAAATTATATCCACTTTGAGAAAAATGGTCCTCCTTTTTTCGACAAGACGTGTAAACATAACGGAGTTGATGCCGCCTGTGGACCAATAGGAGCTGAACCTGAACCAAATCTATTATATCAGAACGACGGTGAAGGACGCTTTACCGAAATAGGCCATTCAAATTCTATAAGTAAACGAAACTATTACAGCATGGGTGTTGCTTGGCTTGATTACAATAATGATGGGCATCAAGATATATACGTAGCAAATGACGGACACCCTAATTCGTTATTTGAAAATAATGATGGTGTTTTTGTAGATAATGCATTGATTCAGTCCGTAGCCTATAGCGGCAATGGGAGACCTCAGGCTGGGATGGGTGTCGCTGTCGGCGATTATGACAATGATGGTTTTTTTGACTTGTTTGTAACGAACTTCGCACAAGACAACAACACGCTTTATGATAATAGCGGCAAAGGGTTCTTTTCAGATGTTAGCGGTAAAGCGGGTTTGGCAGCTAGTAGTAGGCCTTTTATGGGTTGGGGAACGTTTTTCTTTGATGCCGACAAAGACGGCTGGGAGGATTTATTTATCGCCAACGGACATCTGATGCCTGCCATAGACAACGCTGGCGTCTCTTTAAAATATCATCAGCGTAACCAGCTCTACCATAACACAAAAAACGGTACATTTGTGGATATTTCAAAACAATTAGGCCCAGGGTTTCAATCAGAGCAAGTTAGTCGCGGTGCCGCGTTCGGAGACTACGACAATGATGGTGATTTAGATATTTTAATATCCAACCTGGATTCAAAACCATCGTTACTACGAAACGAAACGAAATCAAATTACCACTGGGTATCGATTCAACTGCGCAGTGAGGGCCTAAATACGGATGCAATTGGTGCCAAAATCAGAGTCAGTGATGGCGTAAGCTCGCAAATCCGTGAGGTAAGAACGGGCACAAGTTTTCAAGCGCAAAATGATATTCGCCAATATTTTGGACTAGGCACATCCACTAAGATCAATATCGAAATAATGTGGCCCGATGGTAAACAAAGTGAATTTAAACATGTGGGAGTGGACCGATTTCTAACAATCGATCATGAAAATCCTTCAATAAATGCGGAGTAATTATGTTTTTACTATATGTTTTTACAATTCCAATATTGATCATTTGTTGCAAATCAGATGAACCCGAGTCAACAGATCTCGTTGGCTCAGCTAATATGGACCAAGTTTCTAGATCAAACGGCCAATATCCAAATTCACAGACCCTTTTTGAACAGGGGCGAACGTTACAGGCTCGAGCTGAGTTTGTTAGAGCTGAAGAAAAATATCGACAGGCATCAACACTAGAACCTCAAAATGCCCAATATCACTTTCGACTCGGAACGGTTCTACATGCACAAAGTCGGTACGGAGAAGCAAAAAATTCCCTATTAAAATCACTTTCTTTAAAAGTGGATTACGCTGCTCCAAGAATAGCACTGGCAAAACTGTTGTACGATATTGAAGGTAAAGTTGACACCGCCCAAATTCTACTCAGAGAAGCGATCTCTTTGGCTCCACAATCAGATGAAGCACGGTATACCCTTGGTCTGATATTTCTGCGCGAAGGGTCCCCAAGAAAAGCCATCGAAACTTTCTCTGATTTAGTAAAAAATGATTCGACAAATTCAAAAGCCAGAATGCAATTAGGTTTTTCCTTTTTTCAAGCGAATCAATTGGACGAAGCAAAATTTGAACTAGATAAAGTTGCTGAGAGTTTTCCATATGAAGGTTCCATATACAATGCCTTGGGGCAAATAAACATGAGGCTCGAAAATATTCCCACAGGTCGAGCATTTTTGGAACGAGCAAGAGCCCTGGAAGAAGAAGACACACAACTTCAACCACTCCGAGACACCTTAAGGCAATATCCAAATCATCCCCAAGCTTATTATAATCTGGCCACAATGTATGCTCGTTTCGGTAGATTGCGAATTTCGGCAGAGCATTTTAGTCAGGCTATTTCTTTGGATACTACCTACTCACCTGCTTATTTGGGCCTTGGTAATCTTTTCCAACGATTGGGGTCTACTCCAGAAACGCGTACAGAATATGCCAAACGTGCTTTAGCATATTACTCTAAAGCACTAGCATTGAATCCAGCCTCTGCTGAAACACATAATAATTTGGGTTTAATGCTACTTAATTCAGAGAACACGGGAAAAGCTCTTTCCCACTTCGAAAAGGCCGTAAACCTTCAACCCAATACAGGGTTTTACGTCGCTAATTTAGGTTTCGTACAATACAAGCTCGGAAAACATGGAATAGCAATTGAGACCCTTAACAGAGCGTTAATGCTTGATTCAACGTTATATGCAGCGCACGAAACTCTCGGAGATATAGCTTTATATAAAAAAGACATCGAAGTCGCATTAGGGCATTGGCAGGCAATTCCCGAGAAAAACATTCGGGGAAACCTCCGTAAGAAAATAGAAAATGCTCAGCAAACAAATCGTTAAGTTTATTTTCGCAATCTGTGGATTATTTTTTTGTTTAATTTTATCAGGTTGCAGAGAGTCTGAGTCTTCTAAAACTCGCAACACACCTAACCCTCTATTGCAAAAAATCAGGCAGGCGCAGTCGTCGAGAGAATACCGTAAGGCCCTATCTATGATCGCGCTTGAGGAAAAACATAATCCTGGAATAACAGCTGAAATCTATTTTCTTAAAGGTAATATATATGCTTCTTTAAATTCGTTTGACGAAGCTTCTGTGGCATATACCCAGGCACTTCGAATTGATTCGACCCATTCAGATAGCCGTAACAATCTGTCATTGCTACTGGCAGATCAAGGTCGGATACGTGATGCTATAGATCTACTCTCCGAACATACAGATGACCCTGCGGCACTATTAAATATTGCTTTATTTCAAATTAAAGTAGGGAAGTATAATGAAGCCGAGAGAATGTTGCGTCAAGCCCTAAAATTTCAACCGAAAAACCCAACTCTTTATCAACACATTGGATCCCTGCTACTTAAACAAGGAAGACAGCTTCAGGCCGAAAAAGCTATTTTCAAAGCATGGGACCTTGACTCTACTCAAGTTGAATCAGCACGTTTGATGGGTCTATTATACCTAGATAAAGATGATCCAAACAGAGCAATTTTTTTCTTTAAACGCGCACTGTTAATCGATCCAAATCATCTCGATTCAAACTATAATTTGTCTATGGCTTTAGCCAAAGCTGGGTTAAAAATCGATTCCGAAATCGTTATGTCAAAATTCGAGCAACTATCAAATCGTACTGCACGCATTGCTCAAATTCGCCGTCTTTTAGATGAACAACCGAATTCAACTGCACTAAGATTAGAGCTAGCCACCCATTACCTTCAATTGAATAAAGTAGTTGAGGCTGAATATCAGTATCACGCGATCCTTGTAAAGGACTCATTACATATCGAATCACTAGTTAATTTAACTCGGATTTCGATACAACAAAATCGATTGGGCCATGCTCGCAATCTTTCCGAGCGCGGCATTCGTAATTCCCCTAACAAACGAGAAACTGCACCTTTGTATGCTTCACTCGGCTATCTTCGCTTAGTCAAAGGTGATCACGCAATTGCAGAAGATTTAATTCTCAAAGCCGTATCATATGATTCTACTTTATCAGAGGCATGGAATAATCTTGGAAATTTATATCAACAAAAGAACAGATTAAGCATTGCTACAAATTATTTTGAGAAGGCTCTATCTATAGATTCTACAAATTCTTTAGCAGCTTATAATTTGGGCGTCATTCACTATCAGTCAGGTTTAATGACGTTAGCAGCATCTCATTTCTATAAATCCTTGAAAGCCGATTCAACTTATTGGCGGGCTAAGTTAGCTCTTGGCAAAACCTATGAGAAAATGGATTCAATAAAAGCAGCCATTAGGTTTTATAATGCTGTGCAAAAACATCAACATATCGATCCTATTATGAGAAAATATGCTCAAGATCGAATATCATACATCCAAAGCAATATTCTACAATGAAATTACCATTAATCATTACATGTTTGTTTTATTTATCTTGCTCCAATCAGTCACCTATTGAACAGACTCAAGTCTCCACCACCCCACTTGATGATCAGACCAGACCTCTTGTCCACTTCGTAGATGTTGCCAAAGAAGTAGGATTTATTTGGTCTCACCATAATGGCGCTTCCGAAATGAAATTCTTTCCGGAAACAATGAGTGGCGGTGGCGCCCTTTTTGATGCTGACAACGACGGCGACTTAGATATATATGCTGTGGACGGAGGCAACCTAAAGGACCTGCCAAAAAATAGGCCGGGAAATGCGCTTTTCATAAACAAGCAAAATTCTTTTAAAGAGACAAGCGGTGCGTCAGGAGCGAATGACAAAGGTTACGGGATGGGTGTAAGTGTTGGTGATATAGATAATGACGGGGATGACGATTTATATGTTACAAACTTTGGTCCTAACGTTATGTACGAAAATAATTCCGGGACTTTTATAAACATCAGTGTATACAGTAAAACAGATGATCCTCTATGGGGAGCAAGTGCTGCCTTTAGTGATTATGATCTAGATGGTGACCTTGATCTTTATGTCACCAATTATGTACACTATGAGTTAAAAGATGCTTACAAAGATCACAAACCTTATCTGATGGATTATAATGATTCTGCTTATAATTCCCCCAAAGGCTATCCACACCCGGCTAATTTTCAAGGCGCACCCGACAAACTATACATGAATAAAGGTGCTGGCTTGTTTGAAGATGTGACTAAAAGAGCTGGCATCTATAACAAATTTGGAAAAGGTTTGGGTGTCGCTTTTGCTGACTACAATATGGACGGATGGCCTGATATTTATGTGGCAAATGATGCTGTTCGAAATTTTTTATATCAAAATAAATGTAATGGTTCATTTAGTGAACAAGCTTCTCTTTCTGGTGTTGCGTATGGACAAGACGGTCAAATGGAGGCCGGAATGGGTGTTGACTGGGGAGATTATGACTTGGACGGCGATTTAGATTTGACGGTGACTAATTTTCAATCCGAGCCTAATAGCTTATATCGGTACGATAACAATCATTTTTTCTCTATTGCGACTTTCAATTCAGGAATGGGTATGACCTCAATACCCTTCTTAGGATTTGGCACACATTTTCTGGATATAGAAAACGATGGTGACTTAGATGTCTTTGTCGCAAATGGACACGTTTTAGACAATATTTCAACGCTAGAGCAAACCGGACAATATGCACAACGAAATCTTCTCTTTTTGAATAACATAATTGAACATAATGAACCTACATTTGACGAAATCGGAGAATCAATCGGGTTTGCCTCTCCTTCAGTAAGTAGGGGTAGCGCTGTAGGAGATTATGACTCCGATGGAGATGTTGACCTATTGGTATTCAATAGTGGAAATTACGCGCAGTTGCTAAAAAACGACGGCGGGAACATAGCAGGTCACTGGCTTTGGATCCAATTAATTGGGAAAAATAGTAACCGATCTGCTATTGGCACCAACGTAACTTTATTCTCGAAAAACAAACGTCTGGTCCGCGAGGTCAGAGGAGACAAGTCATATTTATCTCATAGTGATTTACGCGTACATTTTGGACTTGGAAAAGAAAGCCTGATCGATTCCATATGCGTCAGGTGGGCTACTAAAAATCATTTCGAAGAATGCTATGGACCTATCGAGGCCAACAATCATATCGTCATCGAAGAATCCGTGGGTATTACAATTGATTAATTTACTTTTTTCTCTTGGCAAGATTCTCTAACAATTGATTTCCGTAAGACCTTTGATCAACAAATATTGTAATTTCTCTTACGTACCTTTCAGCATCTACAATTCTACCTAATCGGGGCAACTCCTCACAAATAATCGACAATATATCATAAAAAAACAACCTTTTGACGTCGTCCGATTTTATTGCAAGCTCTATTTCGTGGATGCCGCTCTGTCCGAGCAGATACTTGCAATATCCCCCAAAAAACATCTTAATACTAGGAGAGAAAAAATCTGATTGGGAGATCAGATTGAGCCTCGTTGGTATTAATTCTATCTGACCACGTTCGACAGAATTTAGGCTTCTTCTTCCATCTAACTGAATACATCGTGCTGCGCGCAAACTGGCCCATATATCTCCCCATGGTGTATAAGGCTCTTCTAATTGTGATGCCAGGTAATATTTACGAGCAAGCTCCCATTCCTCATTCGCAAACAGTTGATCTGCCGCACTGAGAGCAAGGCTCCGTCCACTACTACCACTCCTCCAGAATTGAAACCCCCTCCGTTCTCCGTCCGTCAACCTAAGCCAAAGAGAATCAGCTTTTTGCTCTAGTTTCCTCGCACGATCTTCATTACCTCTATCCATCGGAGGCTCACTGAGCAATAAATGCATTTCAGTATACACAGCCATTCGCTCAAGAGCCAAGTCTCCATGAATTTTACGATACTCTTCATTTGACCGTAATTTTCCGTAGGAATTCATACCTGCAAAATTCATTTTTACCGCTCGGCTCCAACTACGAGCCAAAAGTAATTGGCCTGATCTGGAAGGATGAAGGTGATCATCCATCAATTCCCAACCAATACCGGAAACAGGGCTGTATTCCCGGAAAATATTTTCAATGTCAACCAAACGTAATCCTACATCTTCTGACACTTCCTTCAAAGTCTTATTGATCGCTCTGTTTGCCCGCCATGGATATGGATCAGCATCTCTCGCACGCAAGTAATAGGAATGAGCCAAATCAGTTTCTCCCAAAATTTCTAAAGCACGAGCATAATGAAATAGACTCCAAGCATGCTCTCCTGCAATATCAACAGCAGAAGCAAAATGAGATTTAGATATATCGGGAGCGATATTGAGGTTTTTCTCTCCTAAACTCATCTCATCGCTCCACAGGTTTATTCTATCCCCCGCAATCTCTGGCTCTATAAATGCTGGAGCAAAACCACGTTCATTGCTAGCTACAGTACAAACGATCAGGCCTACTCCCTTTTCTTTACATCTACTAGCTAACTCACGTATATTTCCTCTTAAGTTTTTAACGGCTTCTTTTCGCCTTAAATCTCCTGATTCAACAATGCCGGCATCTGACATCACATTCAACAATGCACGCGAATCTATAGATGGCTGACCACGCAATTTCTCAATTACAAAACGAAGAAATCCCGTCGTTCCAAGTTGCATTAGTTCATAGTAAATGGATTTAGCCAATAATGAATTGCCACCCGGACTTAGGGAAGCCGACCCATAAACACCATAAATTTCATTATGACCCGCGTAAATAATAATAAATTGAGGATTTAGAGAGAGCGCATCTTGAACAACCCTGGTCACTGCAAAACTAGAAACAGCAGTAATACCGACATTGAATATTTCTACGTAATGCTCTGGGAAAATATCTGCTAACATAGAACGCGTGTACGCTGCAGCTGTGAGCCTACGAGGATGTGGATATCCCTGAACAGTAGACCCGCCAGCTATAACGACGCGTAATTTTTTTGAAGGAGACGGCTCTACATAGGGATGTGGCGCCATTCTCATACCAGCAACATTGACTCCAGAAAAAAAGCGACGCGCATATAGAGGATTAACCGTATTTAAGACTCGATCATCTAATACTGACAGCTCTTTGGAGAATGGTGGTGGCGCAAATTGATCTATCTGACGAAAAATAATTTCAATAATTACAACCGCTAGCAAACCAAAAGATATAGATAATAAAAGCCCAAGAATTCGAGATAACTTTGTAGAGAAAACACGTTTCACTTTATCTTGAATTCCAATATTACTACTGAGACTGGGTTTTGTAATATTTTTCTATATTAGAATCAAACCATTGAATCTTATTGTTGTTTTCCTCACGCAGAGAATCGAGATAACCAGAAAAAATTACCGATTCACGTTCTTCAGTAAGTTTAACACGAATCGGTCGTCTGACCTGCTTAAATGGGACAGGTGTTTTCTGATAAGCCTTCTCTAAACGAAAGACACTATAATAATCCTGTACAAGCATAGGTTCCTGAACAATACCAACCTGATCCTCATTGGCATCACCGAAAAAATCTCTATATGGTGATTGATATAAAGATTTAATGCTCACCCGACCACCATCTGTGAACATATGTCCGCCCAACGAATCTAATGTAGATCTTATCGAATATTTTTTGGCGAGATCATTTAACGATTCGCCATCGTTAGCCCGTTTATAAATATCTTGAGCTAATGGTTTTTGTTCGACAAGGACCTCAGTCATTTCAATGATTCCTGGTAATTTCTTGTAAGTATCCAAATATTTTTCATAATACTCCCTAACTTCTTTCTCTCCTACTTCTACCTTCCCCCGAACACGGTCAATTCTTAGTTGACCAATCATCAGCGTTCTCCGTCTCTTCTCTCCCCACTTAACAATACGAGGCAACTGATCTCTGTCTTGATCACGTCCCTCCAATGCAAACAATGAATCTGGCAGAATCCATCTATAAATTTCTGTAACAACCGCTACGCTATCGGGAGGAAGAGCACCTTTCTTTATCTTACGAAGACCTCGGATCGCATCACCAACCAAGATGCGTCCACCGGTATAAGTTATTAATGTATCAGCTACCTGTTGCTCATTAACTCCTCTGCGAAATAATCCACTTATTACAGAATTAACACGGTTTCTAAAATACACCAAATTACGAACCTCTGATAATGAATCAACAACAACCTCGCGGCGCTCAGTCCATTTTTTTCTCGTAAACTGCTTACTTATCATTCCGCGCATTGCCTCAAAACTTAAACGACGCTTTTTGAGTAATTTGACGACTTCAAACCCGTCTCTCGTCCTAATCGGATCACTAAAGTCCCCCTCCTCTAAGTGATACGTAGCCTCACGTAGCGACGGCACAACATCACCTTCGCCAAAAAATCCCCCTAGATTGCCCCCTTGATCAGCATCTTCAGCTTTGGACCTCTCCTTTGCTACTTCAGAAAAAGAGCGACCACGTTTTAATTCGTTTACCACGGCGACAGCATCTTCATAGTTTTCCGAAAGAATATGCGCCGGCCAAACTTCCCATCCCAAATTCATCTCATCGTATACAGCCTTTAATTCGCTTTCGGAAACAAATACCTGTGAATCGACAAATTCAACAGAAAGCTCCTTACTGAGGATCTGATTAATCTCGTCCGAAATTTTTTGGCGTAACTCGGACATTTGATCAATACCAATTTTTTTTGCTTCGCTGAGAAGTAACTCTCGATTAATTAAGGATTGTAAATATGCTCGCGTGGTAGAATCTCCTAAACTTTCGAATCGAAGATGTTCAGGTAAATTGCCAATAAATCGATCTAAATCCCTACCACTGATACTTTTTTCACCAACTTGCACTAATGGTTCATCAGATTTGTAACCCGATCCACACCCATGAAGAAACGAAACAAAAACCAAAAACAATAAAAATAAACCGCGCATAAAAATTCTCCCTAAATCCTTCAGACGCAAATAACGCGACGCTGCAAAAAGCAACGTCGCGCCAGATAAATAAACTTAAACTTGAAATACAAAAATTCTACTTACTATTCTCCAACTGCTACTTTTTTCCCATCGGGATAGACACGTCCAATTTCACGACTAAATTGCATCTCCACATCAGAAGTCTCAATTGGGTCACCTTTATAATCAAAACGAATTACCACATCATCAATGTGAACCGTTAATTCATCTACATCTGAGGCAAGAGGCTCAAAAACTACATAACCATCACTTTCCTGAGCTGAGAAGATTTGTTCATTTTGGTACATGGTACGCCTCAATATCCCATCTCGTTCCTTCCAAATATTGTAGGCATTTCCAGGAATACCGGGTGAATCACCTCCGCTTCCCCCACCAGCATACCGACGGAAATAAATAGCCATCTGCGCTCGCGTCAAACTGTAGTATTTACGACCATTACTCGTCGTAATATACATTTTTTCGGGATCTAAGTAGACCTTTGGATATTCATAATTAGAAACACCTAACCGAAATATCGTCCAACGTTTAGGCGTATCTCCAGTCCGAAAATACTCCGAATTGCCAAATGTATAGGGATTACGAGAATTGGCTCCCTCGCTCGAATAGGCATTAAATTGCCGATTTAATTCCTCATCGGACATAGGGCGCAAACTTATTGAAAGCCTTGCCTGTTTATAAGTCACGGTACCATCATCGGCAACTTCCTTATTTTCACCTTGTTGAGCTTCGCTCAAAGGTTGGAGGTCTCCGGCATAATAACGATAGGAACATCCAACAAAAACTACGAATAACAGGAATACGAATGAACGAAATAACATACCCATGACGGTCTCCTTATTCCAAACCAGCATAAACAGTTACAAACATAGCAGTCTCCGTACGAGCCTTTTCGGCCGACGCACGATCAATTCTTGCTACCCTGAAGCCTGCCTGGGTCCAAAGATTATAACCCTGGTAATCGACATTATTGGTAAATTGAAGGGCGTAAACCAATTCCGTACGATCTGAACGCAATTGGTTATCCTCTAATTCCTCTCTGAACTGCTCAACAAGAAGATACTCTACACCTGTTTGCAGTTCCGTACGAGAAAGAATAGGAACACGAGCAATCAGCGAGAAAAGTTCACTAAGCTCGGTTGTTGCTATACGAACCTGTGAATCCTCTTTTAAAGACGGCCGGTTTCGCTGAAATTCACTCTTTAACCGCGGCTGAAGTTTAACAATACCCATGTCAAAGGTGTAATCAAGCTTGTTTAGCACACCCAAAAATGATGCAGATTCACGCACATCCTGTTGCTCAATCGGCCTATCGTCATAATCAATCTGGTTTACGATTTCCCACTTTACGCGATTTTTGAACCTAAACTTATCGCTATTATACTGGTAACCTAAATAGGCCGTATTTGCCCAACCATCTCGCAACGGCAAAGGATCAGTATAGGGAACAAAAGCACCTCTAGATCCATCACGAACAACCCACTCAATAACATCATCTCTGATACTATCCTGAACCCGACGTAAGTTGTTGAATATTTGAATTCTTCCTGTACGAGCAAAATTATGGTCATAAGTCAGCATAACGTAATTACTTGTATTACTACGGTTATCCGCCAACTGTCTCTCGTCTACGCGACCAAACGTAAGGCGCGCTTCTGGACCTAATTGTGACCCAGCGTAAATGTTGTAACCTCGGCGATCGCGTTTATAGAGATAATCAGGTAAATTATCATTTTCAAACCGATCAATTATACCATTGTTATTCATATCAACGCCGAACAAGAACTCTGGCCGATCCGAGGCGTAACGCAAAAACGGTTCATCGTAATCAGGCACCGAATTTTGTCGAAGCTCCGAATCATTTTGATTGAAATCGTTAACAAAATCATTATTCTCGTCATAGCCAGGAAAAACGCGATTGTCTTGAGAAAAGTTAGAGCGCAACCAATCCGGGTTCCGATCCTGATCATCATTGTCATCAACAAATTCATATACAAAACGGGTGTCGTCATCATAGTTAATGTCGGCGGCATCGTTTTGTGTACCAGCCAAGTATGAACTCGTGCTGTAATCAGAATCAACATTATAAACTTCGCCAAATGCATAATATGGATAAGCACGCTTATAAACGTTCAAAAACCACGCATCAGCAGCATTATTGAAAGCTCGGTGTTTGGTTACATCGACTTCCGAGCGACGCGGATAACGAAAATGCTGTCGATTACGATCCCATTCAGCTGACAAATAGAATCCTGCCACGTCGGTCACATCAAGTGTGACACCAAAAATCTCATTTGCAACCGGCAAACCGTAGTTGACTCGAACGAAACGCTGATTGGATCCATCTCTTACATTGCCGTCTGCACGTACAGTGCGTTCAGGGATTCCGTCCGACAACAATACCGGCTGGCCATTAGAGTTAAGTTGACGGTTCGAAGTGACATCGATTCGGTAATCGTTTGCTAATAGCATTAAGAATTCGATGCTTCTTATCTGTTCAGGCTGTGGACCAAACGAGTTGCGATACTGGGGACCTTCCAAATCATAAACCAACGCTATGACCTCATTGCCATCAGCCGCCAAAAAACCCTCCCGACGGAAACCACCTTGGACAGATGGATGAAAATCCAAAATATTATTATCCCCCAGACGTCGACGATTACTATATTTTTCTCCATCGATGGTAGTAATAATCATTTCTTCCTGAAAATAAGCTGCTCCCGCAATGCCATCTTCGGGTGAATCATCGCTCAAACGGACCTCAATCCGAGAGACGTCAGCATTATTTTGTCCTTCAGTAAGCGTACCTCCAAATGGATTACCCTGAAATGCCTGACCCTTTGTTTGCGCATTAAAAGCACTTAAATACGTAGCACCCAATTTAACGAAATCGCCAACTTGGACTGTCCCACGACCACCAATTAGGTTCGTATCGTTAGATCGTTCGCGGCCGCCACCCGTGGACGTCGCCGTCAAACTTCCAGTAGCACCCGGAGATGATGGACGCGAAGCAAGAAACGTCGCCTCATACTTATCCGTGGCCAAATCCAACTGAATCCCCGCGAAGGTAGGCTTAGAAAAAGTCATGGGCGTCAACGTAGTTCGAATGCGATCACCGATCGTAAGAGCATATGCATATTGCCCCTTCTGATCCGAAGCAATAACAACACTAGAAAACCAACTCCCAAAATTAGTGGTTTTAAAAAGGTTGCTCCCAGCAGTTTGGGGTGCAGATACACGCCAATCATAGATCAACTGACCACGCGTAATGTAATTACCATAAAGGTCGTAGAAGTAAAACCCTTCCTGAGTAGTACTGACATATCTCTGGTATTGCCGCCTCGCATAATTTGTGTAACTCTGTTGGCGCCACTGATATTCATTGAACAATTCCTGTGGCACATACCATTTTTTTACTGCAGGATCAAGCGCATTGAACAAGATCCCAGGTCCCGCAGGCTCATAGGAAAGTTCGCCTCCACGCCGCACGCCCAAACGCGAACCGAAATCTTCCTGAGCCAACGTTTCCATAGCACCAAAGCCAATCACAACAATTGCAGTGCTCAATGCCATGAAGCTCTTAATCTTACTCACGATACCCTCCCTTAGACTTTTCTAACAATCGCCGACAATATCGTCCGATTGCGGAGACTCAATAAGCCACGTTTACAATACGCATGAATTGACTATCACCCTGATCTGCCTCTATAGTGATCTGACACAAATACATTCCGGGAACAACCAATTTACCTGATAAATTTTTTCCATCCCAACCAAATTGTTGGGTCCCGACCAATCCCTGAGATCCTCTGCTCGCGCACGTGGCTATCCTCGTGCCACTAAGATCAAATATTTCCACCGAGACCGGACGTTCTTCGATAATCTTTAACAAAGTAAAATCCACTAATAATTCATCATTTGCCCCATCGCCATTAGGCGTCACAAACATATTCATACTTACGTCTTGGATTAACTCGCTACCAAGAGGCATCAAACTTACTCGGGCTGTAGACGAATTGACTAATTCTGTCGCGTCACGCGACGATGTATCTACCCTCTGGAAAACGCCCTTTTCGCCATTGGAAGACCGCACAAAACTACCGTATTCAATACCTTCTCTAAAGGAACGTGATTCAAATTGAACTTCTACTAAAGCATGGTCGTTAGCCCGTAAACCGCCATTAATGGATTCTGGGAATTGCAACCACAACGAATCCCCAGCCGTCTCCGCGATTTTCAATTCGACACCCGATTCATTAAAAAAGCCACCATCTGCGTTACGCTCATAATAGGTCTCAAATTGTGTTGCAATTGCAGCGGTCAATTGCGTCGCTGGATCATCAAGTGAAGGAATTACCGAAACCGAAACCGTACCCAATCTAACCCCACGAAGCTCAGCTATTTGAGGTGTTACAATAAGCAATTCATCAAAACCATCCCTCACAGAGTTATCTGTGGGATCGGGCGCTGCAGCCCGAACAAAGTATGAAAACCGTTGATGTTGTAACGGGTCAATATTAGTCGGAGCATCATAGTCATCCGACGTAATCACCAAATCCGACATGGGGCGGTCCCTAGCCTGATCTGCAATCACAGCCAATTCTCCTGCCAATTCCAAAGAAAGCGGCGGAGCTAAATCAACTCTAACCTGACGAACACGACCTGTCTTGAAAGGGTTTTCCGAAACGATATTAACACGAATTTGCAAAAACTTCCTCGGATTAGGAGAAGTAATGGAAGCTTGGTTTCGCCCATCAGTTGGAGCATACGATTGGCTCCATTCACTCCAACCGACAAATGCTAATTCACCGTCGCGATCGTAGGAAGATTTTGGCTCCCTACGCAACTTTTTACCATCCTCGTCAATCAAACCATCACCGTCATTGTCCACTAAATCAATCGGGTCTTCATCCGTAACACCATCACCATCATCATCTGTGCGCGACTTGTGTTGCTTACTTTTTGGCAAGCCCTGCCATATATCCCAAGCAACCCATTGAAGAACCAATTCATCATAAATTTCTTTTGTTACTTCGGATCTCTCTTCAGCTCCCGCAATTGAGACCACCTGATAGTAGGTATAGTTGGTATCCGTTTGATCTGAAGTACGAGTCTGAATTTCAATCCTTACATCCGAATGATTACTAAGCGGTTCAATACGTTCAACAATCTGTCCCGTCTGGGCATCACGCTCAGCAATAAGGGCATCTCCCTCCCAAGAAATTCTTGGAAGCGTCTTTCTAATAAAATCACCTCTTGAATCTGTAAGCGAGATTGGAGGAGAGTAAGCCCAGACACTGACAGGATATCCCTCACCGTACAACTGAACCTCACCAAGAGTGGCTAAAGAACCATACCGGCCCGACTGTTGCCCAGTTACATCAATGTCCCGAATCTGTAAGAATCTAATCTTTCGAGTATCAAACGTCTCACGAAAAATACGCACAACCTGATCGTGGTTATCAACATGCTCTTCAGATATTATATTATCCCATTTCAAGCCATCTTCCAACTGGGGGAAGTCATCACGTTGTTCCATACTCACAGGTTTTAACAGTGTCCCATCAGAAACGAGAATATCCGGACCAAGAAAAGCCCCCTGATGACTCTGGTTAATCCGCTTATTTACAACTGAAACGTTATCGACCCAAAAAACAGCACCCAGATCATACCAAGCCGTCCCCTTTACATAAACCGGAGACCAAGTATTGGCCTGCCATTCCGAATCATATAAACCGTCCGTAGCCAACTCCGGAGCACCTAAACCACCATTTTCAAAAGAAGCTCCGGCTCGTTGCTCTGGCTGGAGAGCATAATTGTCACCCTTAGCCCAGACCTGAATCTCAGCAACACGCGGTACTTCTTTGGTAAAATACAGGATCGGGCCTTGTTTATCCTCAGGCAACGCCTCAAATTTCTGCGGAGCACTCAACCCATCAGCATCATCCTGTAATTCAACCAAAAGTCCTCCCGCCGTAAGCCGTTGGTAGACCATTGCTCCTCGGCGTTCTACAGGCAAGGCCTCATACAGGGACAGCCCTTCTTGGCCTGCGCCAAGGAATGAATCGCGCCACAAATCCGAATCCGTAACTTTCAAACGTAAGTATTGAATAAATCCTCCATCAATATCAGGCAACCCATCCAAGTCCCAATCAGCCCTGTCCAGAGGTGATATCGGAAACGTCATCTGAACATAACGACCATCCGTGCCCGGGGTCGGACGCAAAGCTAACGCAGCAACAGTCTCACCTCCGGCAGCTCCGCAGGAAGTACCGCCAGCGTAACCCGCCCCTTCATCACGTACACATCCACCTTGTTGCGTGACCTTTCCTGCACTAAAATTAGTGGCCACCTGACCAATCAGCGAAAAATTTATTCGGTTTCCAAGAGGAAAAGGAAAACGCTCACCCATAGACGCAAACAGTGCAAATGACTTAATGGGCTCTCCTAGAAATTGACCATCTTTTTCTCCAGCCGGGAAAATAATTGTAACGCTATCGATATAGACCAATCGACCAAGGTCTACCTCTAACTCCCACTTTCGCAAATTTTCAACATCAAAATCATGTGAACTACTTAACCTCTCTGCAAAATCAGCAGGTGTATCCGGCTCCCAGTATGTAGAAAGATCGCCGTCTATAGCTCTAAGCGCATTCGAGTCATTTGACAACGACGCAGCCCCCCCACTAACGATATTCCCACCGGCTCGAACCAAATCAGAATACTCGAATTCCGAAGCAGTAGGAGCTACATTAATACTTCTTTTGTAGAAGGTGGGACGAATACCCGCATTATCAACATTTAGAATATCCGCCTGCTCCAGCGGAACACTCAATGAATTAACAAGATCATTTTGATACACCCAATTTCGCCAATGGGATGCTCGATCCGTACGGATCGAATTACCAAATACCCTGTATGCCTCTCCTGATTGTGCCCAGGATGATAATGACAGCGCGACAACCAACGAAAAACCTATCGCCAATTTATGTGTACGATTCATGAACATTCTCCGCTCATTACATTACCCTCAATACACCACAGAAACCAAGCGGCTAACCGCCGCACTAGATTCATCAGCATCAGCCGACAAACGAACGACGTAAATACCCGGAACTACCATTTTACCTGTATCACTTTTCCCATCCCAAGCGTCCGAATACCCTCCCGACCGCAACTCTCTTTCCAAATGACGCACGCGGTTTCCAGCCAAATCATATATTTCAAAATGCAAGACGCGATCTTCTAAGAGACGCTGGACATCATAGTTTACTAGAAGTTCGTCGTTGATACCATCCCCATTAGGAGTAAAAGAATTTCCTGACAATTGCAGATTGGAAATCAGATCACTTCCCTGTGAGGAAATATCTGCAACGACGACCAAAGAGTTTCGGTCTGAAAGTGCATTCCGAAGTTTAAAATCAACTACATCTGCACTCTCAACTGGCTGGGGCAGAAAGAGAGCCAAAGTGTCGGAATCCGTTCCCAAGGTAAGTATACCATTTTTTGTAAACAATCTTTCGTAGCGAGCTTGTAGGGTATCTAAAAATACATTGGCTGAGAAATTGGTCTGAAAATCAATCACACGAGCTCTAAATCTAATATCCAAAACCACGTCACCGTCGCCACTCACATCCTCAGGCTTTATGTCAGGAAAACCGACCACGAACTGATCATCGTCAACATGCAGAACCTTAAATTCTGTCTCACCGATTTCTTCCACATTAGCAGTAGGCGCGAGAGAGAGTTCAACATCTTGAACCGCAAGAGACTCCACTGCGTTGACTCGCGCAGGAGTGAACACCTGAAGACAATTGATACCATTATTCTCGGGACCTAATGACGCTTTTATTGCCATATTAAAAACGGTATCCCGACCAGCAACCACGCCCACCGATGGGGCAATCTCACCGACGACAAGATCCGTTATCTGCGGTGCAGAATATTCAAAACGTAAATCGGTTAACACTGTAGCGGCATCTGGAGAAAGACTTTCAAATTCAATCTGAATTTGAATAAAAGGACGACCGCTAGGAGCCTTGATAAGCTCTCCACTATTTACTTTCTGAACACCACTCCAAAACTCAAGATCTGGTTCAACCTGCCGTCTCAAATTCCCAGGAAGCGACTGATATTCTCCTCTTGTCAGACGGACGCTTTCGCGTTCCTCAGGTAACAATGCACTAAAAATCTCACGGGCTTCCAAGTTGTATTGAGGATCATTCAAATCCACTTCTTGGCCCAATGTCCGAGATCCCGGACGCCGATCAACTACGATAGCCCCCTCATCCTTCCATTCTACCTGACTTTCAAATTCGTTAACACGAAACATCACCTGCGGCTCAGCATTCAACCCGGTTTGGACCCTAACGGTAACATTCGACTTTGTGGGATCTCCTATCTTTTCCTCATCCCAAAAGATTCGACCCAAGGTCGCTGCCGGTAGCGGCAAGGGAAGCGATTCATAGTAGGCTTGCGGCACAAAACCATCCGCATAAAACTCCATTTCAGCAAGATCATAATCCAACTGGGTCTGAAAATCGATACGCGAGTACCTTAATTTTGACGGCGGGTCAAAATCTACTCGAATCGTATCAAGAACATTCACGGGTACGCTCTGTTCTGTCACAAACGTAGGAAAGGACGGAGCAATCTTTGTGAATACAGGGAACGCAAGTTGTCCAACATCAGGGTCATCAAGACTTAAACCTGGAACTTCTTTCTCCGTTCCGGCAATTCCACGAAAAAACGTATATGCCGAAACGCGAACAGGACTCTCTGAGCTAGGAAATAACCTTACTAAGCGAATCGGAAAGAACCGACCCAAATCGACATAAAGCGTCCAATACTGTTTCACATCTTGTCCAACCCGGTCAATGCGCTCAAAGTGAGTTTCAGGGTCACCATCGAAAACCCAAGCTAATCCTTCCTGTAGCCTCTGTTTAGTAAGAGCACGCTCAAAAATACCTAAAGTCGTCAAATTTAGACCCTTATTGAATTTGTCTCCTCCAGGCGGCCGCGGAAACGATTCAGCAACATTAACCATTGCTTCTATCGAATCAACCCCAGATAAACGCAAGAGTTCGACCGATTCCGCATCCCGTGGGAAACTATTCCACTTGGGTATCAAGACATCCCCCTTCAAGGCGCGTCGTTCACCTATCCGTGCATCCTGCAACGCAACAATTTCACGTCGGGCAACATTCTGACCAAATTCGCGAAGTAAGGAATCTTGGGTTGAAGGAATTTCAATACCTAAGACAACATCGGGAACAGGAACAAGAAGAAAAGGATCTATGGGTGAGATGCCATTATCGGACCTAGTTAGATCTATGACATCTAAGAATCGCTGTTCGGAAATAGGCCCCTGCTTGGCCTCTCCCCACGAAAAATTACCTGGAATAGAAAAAATCTTGAGTTCTGCAAAGACCTCACAAGTCAGTCCCACCAACAACAAAACGACGATGCAGAAAACTCTCATTCCCTCGTCTCCAAGAATTAATGGGCCGCCACAACCAAACTATTGCGTAACCAAAAGATCAATAATCGAAACCAAACACGCTCAAAGAGAGGGAAGACATACGTCCCCCCTCTCTTCGAAAAAACTACGCACTACACATCAATTGCAATTACTCTACAGAAGCCTTGATACGACCCCATGAATCGGCTTCGACAGCTGTACCGCCGCCAGCGCCAACCAAACGGCCATCAGCAAAACGCTCAGCGTAACGCCACGTAGCAGCCTGACCGGTCAACGTGTGGA
>JAYYVF010000068.1:0-25421 GCA_036343635.1 Candidatus Latescibacterota bacterium
ATTAGAGAAAGCAGCTTTAAGTAAATCCTCCCGACCTAATACTAAACCCGAAGCCTGTGGACCTCTTAAACATTTGCCGCCAGAATAAGCAACCGCATCTACACCTTGCTCCAAATACCAATTAGGAACATCTGGTCTTTCAGCCGCAGCATCAACAAAAACCGGAACTCCGTGATTTTGCGCACTTTCTGCCATTTCCTTTACAGAAATCTCGCCGCGTTCAGCAGCATCGCCAAAAATAAAAACCATTGCAGTAAGATCGGTATAAGCTGACTCTAGATCTTTGAGGGTCGTAACCTCTACGAAACGGGTTCCTACGGCTGTGATCGCCCTATCGTAACCAACTCGATGGCTTTTTTGAACAATGACTTCATTTTTCATTCCACTACTATTGGGAAGTTTGCCAATCTTTTCGGAATCAGTGCCTGCCACACATGCCGCAGTCACCTGGGTAAGCGCGGCGGCGCAACCGGCGGTAACTAGTCCATATTCACACTGCATCACGTCAGCAATGCGGCGACCGACTGCGTCCATAAGTTCAGAAATCTTTACATAGCCCGAAGCTGCTTCCACCATAGCCAGACGAACCTCCGGCAACGATAGAGATCCACTCAATGCAGTTATGGTCCCGACGCAATTTATAAACGGCCTAACCCCGATATCAGCATATGTTGTAACACGATGATCCATTGTCATAATTGCTTTCCTATAATTAGAGTGTACTAATGTTTATTACGTATCTGTAATCAGATCCGGAAAGTACTAACCTATTCACCCGTGGATCTGTTTTTTTCAAGAACATTTTCAGCCCTATTCGCAACAACAATACCAATTGTCACCAGTAATACACTGATCCATAACCAAAACGAGATCACCTCATCTAAGATCCATGCACTTAGTAAAATTCCTACTATCGGAGTAACAAAACTAAAGACCCCCAAACGCGTTGCACTATGATGGCGTAACAACAACACCATTAGGACAAAACAAAATCCCGCGACTACTACACCTTGATATAACACAGCCAACCAAACAGTCCAATTCATTTGTTCAATAACTTCGTTTTCGAATAAAATACTCCACAATACAAATAACGGCAGACCGATCCCAGCTTGCCAAAATAACACCTGAAGAGGATGCAATCCTTGCACTAAAAGCTTAAGTACAACCTGTCGGAGTCCCAACAACAGGCCACTCAACGTCACCATGGCGTCACCAAGTAAGTACTGCGTATCCTCCAACCGAATTGATTCAATAAATAGTAAGGAAATCCCCAAGAATGAACATACCAAACCTATAGCCTTGACTGCCGATATTCGATCTCCCGGCACAAGCAAATGAGAAAAAATGGCCACAAAAAAAGGGAATATATTTATAAGAACACCTGAACGACTTGCCGTTGTGTAATTTGTTCCTGCGTTAAGCAACCAAATCTGAGTTGTAAAAAGCAGACCCAGACCAAAAAGACCTCTCCAGGCAGAAAATGGTACTCGAATAGAAACACCCACAAAGATACAGCCCAACCATATTGTGAAAATACCAAAGAAAAAACGGAGAGCTGCCATAGAGACAGGGGGCATGGCAGTCAAACCAATTTTTATGGCAACAGAATTACCACCCCACAACACTGCCATGAGCAACGCCCAACAAGCAGCGTTAAGGCCTACAGAATCATTACGCATCGCCTCAGTAGGAATAAAATCCCACGCTCTTTATTCTTCAATCTTCAACGACTTTATATAATCAAGGTTAGGAAAATTTTCTTCAAGATAGGCGTTACCCTGTTCGACAATATATCCCTGCGAAGGCTGCTCTCCGTATTCAGCATTTATTTCATCAACAACTTCCATGCCGTCTGTTACTTCGCCAAAAGGAGCAAACCTCATCCCGTCTAAGTTACTATTTTCACCAAGGTTAATAAATACTTGTGTTGTACGGCTATTGGGTCGGTTTGTTGCAGCAAATGTTATGCGTCCCCGAGTATTACTCTCTCGAACAGGATCATCCAATATATGTGCGCCCATCCATTGCTTCGTTAATTGAGAGTCTCCGCTCATTCCCCACTGAACTACAAAGCCAGGCACTACTCGGAAAAAACGCTGTTCATTGTAATAACCGTTTTTTACCAAATTATAAAATCGATCCGCCCCATTAGGTGACCACTCGCGATGTACTGTTATTTCGAAATTACCGGTAGTTGTTTCAAACGTAACTACAAACTGCTCAGGCGCTTCCAATTTCATTTCATCGCTCTTTGGTTCCATTAATGCCTCCTTGTTCACCTTACCACCATCTGAACCACAAGCGGTGAGTAAAATTAACCACGACCAAAACACAGCAGTTACTCTCAACAACAAAACATCCCTCCTTTAAAAAGGTGCGATTCAATATTTTCTAATTAAAGGTCTTTTATCGCTCGCATTAATTTATTCTCAGTCATTCCGAAATGTTCCCACGTTTCCATATGACCTTCTGATGGAGCCGTTCGAGGATCCGTTATCCCCAAGTGACCAACGGAACAACCTACCTCGAAAGCCATTCCAGCAACCAAAGCGGCAAAACCGCGTAACCCAGTTTCGGCGGTACCTATGAAACCATCTTCTATCGTCACAACCCCTTTAGGATATCGAGCAATCAACGAACTTAATAACTTCGGATCTACTGGAAAACCATTGACGATATAGACGTCTACATCGCCAAGTCTTCGCACAACATCCCCCGCCAAAAAAGCTGGCGCACCCAGAGCTAAAATTGCCCGTTTAGCACCCTTAAATTTCCTATATTTGGTAATAGGCTCCCAAATATCTGTCGTTTCCCAAAGTGGCCCTGATTCATCCTGCTTGGATAAAATAGGTAAATTATCACGCGGTATCCCTATTACGTGACCACCATAGTGCTCTGATAAATCACACGTAGCAATAAAAGCTGAACGAGCATCAGCGGGGGCATAAAATCTGTGCAAATACGGCAAATAAGTAAGACCGACATTGATCCAGTCCAAACCCCATCCGGAAAAGTGATCCCGCCCCGTACAAGCCCCTACATGAGAAACATGGAAAGTAACGTTGAGGCCTTCATTAATACCACTTAAATTTCGTTGGTATCGCCAGAGGTCAAACCCTTCTCGCGCTATTCCTTCAAAAAAAGCTGCAAAAGTCGACACAACGTTCAACTGTGGCTCCGAACCACTCATAGCTAACCCGTCTGCCATCATAGTGGCAGCCTGTTCCTCTATACTCATTTCAAACTGGTGGTCCGGCGCAAGATACGAACGTGCTTTAGCCAATTTAGTCGAAGGATCTAAATCACAGCTTACGACAAAGACCTTTTCTGGATGTCTTTGGGCAATAATCGCATACCCCGCTTCAGATCCGGCCCGTGCGCTGTCTTCCTCTCCAATCCCCTTGAGTTTTACCCCTTTTCTCAAAGAAAGCGGCAAACGCAAATTGGGACTTCCAGGCTTCGGACGTGCTTTAGTGATAACCGTTCGTTTGGTTCGACGTTGGAAATCGGAAAGTGCCCGCCGCTCCGCAGCATTAATTTGTAACATGGGGTTAGACAGGACACTCTCTACGTCCCGATCCTTCATATGGCCATCGTGATGGCCTTTCCCGCCCGGCAAATGGTTAACTAAAAAGATACACTCCACCATAGACTCAACATCGCCAAAACTCATGAGTGACCCGGGTATCCAGACGGGAGAATTCATATCCACACCATTTGAATCGGCTATGTCTCTGACTTTGGCCACAATACCATAGCGTTTGGCAAAATTAGCCAAGGTTCGTTGCTCTCCTGTAGGGTAAATCATGCTGGGCCTACCACGCTGGGCTAATGCGAAAGCCCTGCGATACGCCTTATAGAGTCCCTGCAAATCATGCAGAGTTTTAATCTCGATGATTTCAACACCCATCGCGGCAACCATAGACCTTGGATCTTTATTAAGGATGCTCTCGGTGCTACCAGATAGCTGAATGCCGTTCCGATGCATAATGAAGGTGATCGGTGCCCTATGCATGTCTGCTCCGTTAAATCCGTTTAGTGCTTGACCGGAAATAAAACCTGCGTCACCGCAATGACAAATAACCCAACTCCCGTTCCCTTTTTTTGCCTTTTTGCCTAAGGCCTGACCAACAGCTACAGGAACCATCACACCCAATCTACCCCCATTCAGTTGAGTACCTCCAGGCAACCAGGAAACATGGCCGGGGATATCAAGGCTACGACGAAAATCCTCAATCACCGCCTGTTCACTTATGTATCCCATTGCAGAAAGAGCAGCGTAATAACCCACACTGGTATGTGCATGCTCTATAGTATATTCTACACGGTCAAAGTCTGTTACCGACAGCGTCAACAACAACGACGGGATCAATTCCAAACCACCACCTAAGTGATCAACTTCACCGAGTTTCGCTAATGATCCTAATGCTCGAATAGCAGTCCGCGCAGCCTCTTTATGTAATCCTTGGAGTCCATTGACTTGACTTTTGTTTAATAGTTTATCCCTTGCGATGTCGACTTGCAGAGGTAAGACCTGAGACCGCACTCGTGTCCCCAAGAATTGAGTTTTTTGCAAAAGTCGATTATTACGACGCTTTTGCCCTATCAATACTTCTTTCATACCAACCGACATTATAAATAGTCTCCAACGTTAATTTTATGTTTTCGTAACACAAATAAAAAGATAAAGGTCATCACAGGCAGTAGCAATTATTTCATATCACAAGGACTGAATTGCATTACCAATTTTTCGGCCCAGGATTTGTTTGCATCGATGGTCCGTCCTGCATTGTGTGGTGTGTGCACCACATTGTGCCGACCCAACAACGGGTCTTCTAAAGGCAGCGGCTCAACATCCCAGACATCCGCGGCAAGACTTAACTCGTCACTCAAAACTCGATGTCGAATGGCATCAACATCGCAAATATTCGCACGTGTCACCAAAACGACTAAACATCCTTTAGGCAAAGCATTTATGTGCGATGAATTTACTATTTCACGGGTGGATTCGTTCAGTGGGACCATAGGCGCAAAGACCTCAGCATCACGAACCAACTCTTCAAGGTGGTACAATCGGCGAGTACCGGACCTATGAAAACAAGGTTCGCTCGCAAACGGATCCCATGCCGCGACGTCAGCACCTAATGCGGTTGCAGCACTTGCATAACGGCTAGCAATATTTCCTGCACCAACAATTCTAACCCGCTTGCCTGCCAAGGTTCCCGAGGTAAAAGCGCTATCGTCACCAAATTGATGACCTCTCGCACTCGGCATTCCCTTACCTTCCGGAGGATCGTAATCCCATGGCTGCAAATCTGTTAATATCGCATGGTGCAACTGTGGAATACGTCGCAATCCGCAAAGCGTCAGAGCTAAACCAAATTCCGAAACAGATGCTCCCCAAAATCCCTCAGAAGGATGGTTGTAAACTTTTACTCCGCTCGCAATTAATTCAGAGTCAAAGTCAGGATCTAAATTTGTACCATACGATCCTTGGAAGGTTGCCTCCTCTAATCCACTAAACGCCTCTAGACAAGCAGGCGTTACGGTCGCACCTAATACTGCTACTCTTCGCACAGCAGAACAGTCTCCAATTAAATTGGATAAGGGCCGCTTTTCCCTATGCTCCAACCTTAAAAAATCAACAGGCCCCTGTTCCTGCCAAAGTGTATGAAAGTGATCAGCAGCAAATGGCCATACGGCATCAAAATTGGGATGTACTGCAATCAAACTACGCACAGGGATCTCCTTATTTTTTAATGTTATTTGCTAAGTTAGGCCCATCATTATTCAAGATTAAACAGTTCAATTAATAGCAACTATTCCGAAATATAAAATGGCTGGGTCCAAGCAAATGCCTCCCCAGAGCCCCAACACTCAAATCGCACATAACGACACCCAGAAGGAATTTCGATGTCTATGGAATGTGCGTCTGCCGTAGCAATTCTTCGGCCAGTATCTCGAATAGCCACTATACGGGAGGCATTCTCCGTTTGTAGGCTAATATGATTATTATCGACAACAATGTCTGATATTTCCACACCACTTGAGGCATAAAAACGCCCTTGCCTTAACGCATCAACTACACCTTTAGGCGTCTCATCATGAACAAACACCATGTTCCAACCCAGGCCCACATCTCCGTCCGCCGCATGGCTATCATCGTTTGCAAAACCCCACAACTTGCGCCCACTGCTCAACAACATGTCCCAACGATTTGTGGCATACGGGCTACCATCTAAACGGCTTATAACTCCGTTGTATATCTCCAATCCAAGATATCCCCTACAGGCATCCAAAAGTTCATGAGGACAATGGTTAAAGTTACTAATCCAATTGGGATGGTTAAAAATCACAAAGCCGCCGCTTTTTTCAACCTCGTTGACAACTTCTTGCCTCTCCGACACAGGTTCCACCAGACTCTCCGCTCCAACGTGTAGCATGTGGGGTCCAGAAGCGGTAATTTCATTACCAGAAATCAGTACCATTCCATGTGATTCTAACGAGGAATATATCTCCTCGTCAGTCAAGATGTCGTGATCCGAGATCATTAAAAACCCGTAACCACGACCCGCGTAATCGTCTATAACTGCCTGATGATCTCTCTGACCATCGCTGGCTGTCGTGTGGGTATGTAAATTACCCATTAACCAACGACCGTCTCTTAAATTCTCGTACGGATGTTCGATCATAAACTATTCTCCTTTGGGACCGACATTATAACAGG
Source organism: Candidatus Latescibacterota bacterium (assembly GCA_036343635.1). Taxonomy (GTDB): domain Bacteria; phylum Latescibacterota; class UBA2968; order UBA8231; family UBA8231. The sequence continues at coordinate 6,731 of JAYYVF010000068.1, forward strand.
ATCTTTCTCAAACAACAAGTACGCTCGTTCAAAAACTAATAACGTTGACTCGACCTATAAGCTTAACTTAATTGCTCAATGCGGGTCCTATCATTAAAAAGTGTTGTTTCCATGTGGTAAAGGCTTAAAATTAAGATTGCACACTTAAAATCAGCCTTTCGACTGAAAGAATTTAACCAATTAATAATGCGTAATCATAACTAATCTCAAGTTCTTTATGGCAAAGCTAATGAATGAACCAAGCAAACTGTCCTTGAAACTATGCGATCCTCATTTCCATTTGTTCCGGCCAAATCCTAATCTCGGTCAGGTTAAAACATATGTCGCCGATGATTATGCTAGCGACATAAGACAATTACCCACTGACCTTAAACGGGTATCCGGTCTGCACGTGGAAACCGTCGTTGGACAAATGCCAGGTGGCCCCGTCATCGACTCCGTTGACGAAACACGCTGGGTATGTAGTCAACTTTCTGGATTAAAAGACCCATTTGGGATAGTTGCTTTCGTCCATTTAGCGCGCCCGACAAAGATTGTCGAGCACGAAATTGAGAAGCATCTTGAGATCGCTAGTGACAAATTGCGCGGCGTTCGGATGATCCTCAATTACCATCCAACAGATCCAGCACTGACATGGTCCCAGGTTGAGCACGATCGCTTTACGTTAGATCCTCAATTTCACGATAGCCTTCGAACACTCCGTAAACGGAATTTATCTTTCGATCTCTCATGTCACCCCCATCAAGTTGAAGGAGCAATAAGAGCACTCCGCAACGAACCCGATCTGCGGGTGGTAGTAAACCACCTTGGGTTTCTCCGTAACGGGGAAGATAAGGCGCACGAGGAATTGTGGCGCCAAAGTCTCCATAGTTTGGCCGAACTACCTAATATTTTTATGAAATTATCAATGCTTTGGTTTGCGCGGCACAATTACACCCTTGATACAGAAGAAATGAATTTTGTTCGAAATCGGGTAAACGAAACATTAGAAATATTTGGACACGAAAGATGTATGTTTGCCAGTAACTATCCCGTAGATCGTGCTCGAGGTATTGACATTCCGACCCTATACGGCCTTTTCTTAGAGTGGACTAACGACCTTTCACATAACGAAAGAAGAGCACTTTTTCACGACACCGCCTTGAACGCTTATGGTGGCCCACTATAAATGAATAAACAATTATGATCGTAGACGACCTTGATACATACCTGTTCGATTTAAAAGGTTATATCCTTAGAAAACAAGCTCTAAGTTGCGACGAGGTACTTGAGCTTAACGTTGGACTTGATGCCATGCTGCCTTTGGAACCCGGAGAATGGTTTGGTCATGTTCATGCCCATTCCTATGGAACAAATGACGGACTTAATTTACAGCAAATCTATGAAGCTGGTCTTCCTTTTGAACGTCTTATTGACCACCCTTCATGGGTCGGTCATATCAAACTCTTTGTTGGTGGAGAAGGCACCTTCGATTATCATCACGGACCTCTTTTTATTGATGAGTGTTTCGCACATATTCGTCAACCAGGAGAGGCTATAGGCCTACACTCGGGTGGCTATCCACCTATTCATCGAAACCAGTTCCGTTATCATGGAGGCCGGTTTATGTGTGGACAGGTAAACGTATTGATGGCTCTAACCGATATCGGACCCGGTGACGGTGGGACTATGGTTATACCAGGCAGCCATAAATCTAACTTTTCACACCCACACTTTGACCGTTTCAAAATGAAAAGTGAAGGGTCCAGTGTAGATGGTGCTGAAGGTGCAGAAGAAGTAACCATGAGTGCTGGAGATGCTTTAATTTTCGTAGACGGAATTTCTCATGGGTCAGCGAAACGCGTAAATTCAGGAGAGCGTCGAGTCGTAATTTTCCGTTATGGTCCATCTTGGGGAAACTTCAGACATGGATATCAACCTTCCACCGAACTACTCGCTCGTCTTACCCCCGAGAGGCGCACTATTGTAGATCCTCAAAAACCAATACTACGACCACCACCCGCTTAACGTCTACGAATAGGCGAAGAGCTTGAAGGAAGGGATAATCGCAACTGAAAACATTATTCATAATGTTAGACTCACTCAACCGGCATTACCTACCTTTATACGGTGGAACACAGGTCCGCACGCCTAATATTGAGCGCTTAGCGGAGCATGGCGTTGTATTCGAAAACCATTTTTGTTGCTCTATGCCTTGTATGCCGGCGCGGCGTGATCTCTTTACCGGACATGCTAATTTTCTCGAAACACCTTGGAGCCCTATACAGCCCTGGGACAACTGTTTGCAACCTGCGCTTAATCAGCAGCGTGGTGTATATTCGCATTTAATTACCGACCATTACCACTATTTTCACGCTGGGGGTGAATGTTATCATAATCAGTTTAGCTCATGGGAATTTTTACGCGGCCAAGAAAGTGATGTATGGCGCCCTTTGGTCGATCAAACCAAAACTCCTCCCTTTATTGGAAAAAACACACGCCCCTACTGGACTAATCGTTATTTCATGAACACAGAAAATGACGAGGATTATTCGACACCACAGTGCTTCATGCGAGCAATCGATTTTCTCGAACACAACGGTCACTCGGACCAATGGCACCTTCACTTAGAGTGTTTCGATCCCCACGAACCCTTTGCTTGTCCCAAAAAATATAGAGAAGAATTCAACGACACCTGGGACGACAAAGAACTCCACTTTGACTGGCCTGACTATGCTCCGCTCAACGAGGACGAGAAAGCGGTAAAACATATTCGCGCTTGTTATGCTGGAACACTGAGCATGGCCGATTTCTGGCTTGGAAAATTACTAGACAAAATAGACGAACTAAATTTATGGAAAGACACTGTCATAGTGCTTAGTACTGATCATGGACACCTACTTGGAGAACATGGCTACTGGGCAAAAAATTATATGTTCGACTTTAAAGAGCTCGTACACATTCCGCTTGTCATATGTTCCCCAGGTAGCAGTCCCCGCCGTTCATCGGCACTCACCTCTACCTTAGACCTAATGCCAACATTCATGGAATTACATCATGCCGAAACACCTGAACATGTACACGGTAAATCACTTTGTCCTTTACTTGAAAAAGAGGGCCACCACCATGACGCACTGCTTTACGGATACTTCGGCAAAGACGTAAACCTTACAGATGGTCATTATACGTATTGCCGTCAACCGGAAAAACATTCTACCGTGCACCATCACACTGCGATGCCTGTCAATTTCGCCAATTCAGAAGGTCGAAAAAACCTCGCCAACGCAGACACGGGACCCTTCTTAAAATCGGCCAATGGAATTCCCCACTACCGTTTTTCCGTTCCAAGCAAAAATCATCACAACGCCCCTAATTACAACCCGATCTATGACATCAATATTGACCCAGATCAAGCACATCCGATTCAGGATAAAACCTTAGAAGCTAGGCTCGCGAAACAAATGTACCATCTATTGCAAAAATATGATGCTCCAGAATGCCAATATAACCGATTGAGTTTTTAACATGTTCAATTTCCAATTTAGTTATCAAAATATCATCAATGGACAAGGTTTCGAATTGGCCGTTGCAGGAATGATTATCGTGTTCGTCATTTTGGCAACCATAAGTCTATTCATCACTCTTATGCCGAAAATACTTGACCGGCTTAATCCCTATCTACCTGAACAAGAACACTACAATCAGGAAACACCAACATCAGAAATAAGCTCGGACGACAACGCTGCTATAGCAGCAATTTGCTATGTGTTTCATCAACGCTCGGAAAGTAAAAAATGAATATTCTACACGACTTTCTTTATACAACCGGCATCGCTAACATGCAGCCCGGTAACCTGATAATGGTAGGAATAGGCCTGTTATTTATAGGTTTGGCAATTCGCAAAGATTATGAACCTCTGCTATTACTCCCGATCGGCTTCGGAAGTATCGTCGGCAACATCCCTCCTATAGCTGGTATGGCCGTCGGAGTTTATGACGAAGGAAGTGTTCTCAATTATATTTATTACGGGGTCAGCCAAGGTATTTTTCCACCCCTTATATTTCTCGGCATCGGGGCTATGACTGATTTCTCTACAATGCTCTCGAACCCTCGGCTGGTTTTACTTGGAGCCGCCGCTCAACTTGGCATTTTCCTGACGCTTATTGGCGCACTATATCTTGGGTTTACTCCTGCTGAAGCGGGTGCTATAGGCATAATTGGAGGAGCCGACGGGCCGACAGCCATATTCCTCTCTGCTAAATTAGCTCCACATCTTCTTGGAGCTATTGCTATAGCCGCATACTCATATATGGCGTTGGTGCCGGTTATTCAACCACCAATCATGAAACTACTTACCACGCGGAAAGAACGCTTAATTCGCATGGCTCCGCCGCGCAATGTTTCACAGAGAGAGAAAATAATTTTTCCAATTGCCGGTTTTTTAATCTGCGCTTTAATCGCTCCAGGCGCTATCACATTAATTGGCATGCTCTTTTTCGGAAACCTCTTGAAAGAGAGTGGTGTAACTGAGCGACTAGCTAATACGGCGCGCACTGCCTTGATAGATATCGTAACCATTTTATTAGGGTTTTCGGTTGGGTGTTCTACACAAGCTCAAACATTTTTGACGCCCGATTCTATGGCTATATTCAGCCTAGGTGCAGCTTCTTTTGCTGTAGCTACTGCCTGCGGAGTACTTTTCGCAAAATTCATGAATTTGTTCTCAAAAGATAAAATTAATCCCCTTGTGGGTGCAGCTGGAGTCTCTGCGGTACCGGACTCGGCTCGAGTAGTTCAAATGGTAGGACAAAATGAGGACCCTCAAAATTTCCTTTTGATGCACGCAATGGCACCTAATGTGGCCGGAGTTATTGGGTCTGCTGTAGCCGCAGGTATTCTCTGGTCCGTTCTGGTACGTTAAGGCTCGACCAAAAACAACAAAGGATCGACACACCGTGAGTAAGAAAAAAGTTCATTTCATGTGTACTGCCTTTCGTGATGGATTCCAATCCGTTTATGGAGCTCGAGTCCTCACTAACGATTTCCTGCCAGCATTAGAAGCAGCACGTGATGCAGGAATCACCTATTTCGAGGCTGGAGGCGGAGCCCGGTTTCAATCTCTCTACTTTTATTGTAATGAGGATGCCTTCTCGATGATGGATGCCTTTCGTGAAACGACCGGCCCTGAAGCTAACCTACAGACTCTATCGCGCGGAGTGAACGTCGTTGGGCTTGAGTCGCAATCTAGTGACATTGTAAAAATGCATGCTGATTTATTCAAAAAGCATGGTATTAGTACCATACGTAATTTCGACGCTCTAAACGACGTCAACAACCTAATTTATTCTGGAAAATGTATTGTCGATGCCGGACTTAAACATCAAGTTTGTGTCACTATGATGGAGTTACCACCTGGGTGCACCGGTGCCCACGATACTGCGTTCTATACAGATACTCTGCGCAAAATACTCGATGCTGATATCCCATATGACTCTGTTTGTTTCAAAGATGCTTCAGGAACAGCAGTCCCCTCAAAAGTTTATGATACAATAAAGACGGCAAGCACCATGCTACCAAAGGATATTTCTATACATTTCCATACCCATGAAACTGCCGGCATCGGAGTAATCGCAAACAAAGCAGCCCTTGATGCCGGAGCCGATACAATCGACCTATCTCTGGCGCCTTGTTCCGGTGGAACATGCCAGCCAGATGTAATCGTAATGTGGCATGCCTTAAACGGAACTGACTACGAGTTAGACGTAGATATTGACAAAATCCGTGAAGCAGAAGAGGTCTTCAAACAATGCATGAGCGACTATTTCCTTCCTCCCGAAGCCTTGGCTGTAGACCCTATGATTCCCTGGAGTCCAATGCCGGGAGGTGCTCTGACCGCGAATACCCAAATGCTTAGAGACAACGGTATTATGGACAAATATCCTGACATTATTAAGTCCATGCGCGAGGTCGTAGAAAAGGGAGGATTCGGTACATCGGTCACCCCCGTTTCACAATTTTATTTTCAACAAGCTTTTAACAACGTGATGTTGGGTCCGTGGGAGAAAATCGCCGAACCCTATGGTCAAATGGTACTGGGATATTTTGGGAAAACACCCATTAGCCCAGATCCGGAAATCGTAAAAATTGCCTCCGAACAACTAGGTTTAGAGCCGACAACAGATCCACCATTAGAGCGTAACGATGCTGATCCTAACAAGGGTATCGAAATAGCTACAAAGCAATTGCAAGAAGCTGGAATAGAGGTAAACGACGAACACATTTTCATTGTAGCGACATGTAAAACCAAAGGGTTAGATTACTTACAAGGTAATGCTGAAATTGGAATTCGAAAAATTGAAAAAGAAGCGGATTCCACCTCCATCAGCTCAAAGCCAACACACTACAAAGCAACCGTCAATGACCGTGATTATGAAATCGCTATTGAGGGGAACAACGCAACGGTCAACGGACAAATATTTTCTGTCAATCTACAACCTACAGAGTCTGGTCCATCAAAATCAAATACATCTGCAGGAGGCCAATCCGTTTTTTCTGAAATGCCTGGTAAAGTAATCAAGCTGTTGTCAAAACCCGGAGACCAGATAAAACAAGGCGAAACCGTACTGATATTAGAAGCAATGAAGATGGAAATGCAAATAACTGCGCCAGCAGATGGAACTATTTCTGAAATTTTTGTCGCTGCCGGTGATCAGGTAGCGTCAGGAGATGAACTCGCTCGGCTTAATTAAATATTCGGCCGAATAGCGTTTAAATCTCCTGCCCAAACTTCCAAAACTTCACCGGTGGATTGACGAAGGAGTAATTGACCTGCATCACCAAGGCTAATTGCCAGTCCCTCTTTTTTTTCCGCTCCCTCTCCAACCGAAACGTGTTTTCCCATATGTAAACATCGATTTGTCCAAGGCTCCCGAACACTTAAAAAACCATCTAACCGCCATCGGTCTATCCACAGACCTAGGCAAGGCAGCAATTCATTTAGAATCTGCTTAACCTCATAGGTGACTCCCGTTTCAATAAACATAGAAGTAGCCTGGCATGGTATTAACTGAGCCGAATGTGAATCCATGTTGACGTTGAGCCCTACGCCAACAACAATGTCATCTTTCGTTATTCTCTCAGCCAAAATACCACAAATTTTATGTCCTTCCACAAGTAGGTCATTTGGCCATTTCGTAGTTGCATCAACGCCATATTTTTGTACAAACTCAGCTACCGCCAAAGAGACTGCCATTGGTAATGAAACCACGTGTCGAAAAGAAACCTTCCCACGCAGCAGAAACGAAAATGTCAAATCACGTCCTGGCTGGCTGCACCAAGTCCGGCCCAAACGACCTCTGCCACTAGTTTGTGAATGGGCTGCTATCACATAACCATCTGTAGCAAATAGGGGTTTTTGAGAAATAGCTGCAAGCGTGCTGTTAGTAGACGCTAATTCAGTATGCCATTCCGGCTTTTGCCATTTCACGTTTACTCCCCTTTGTTTAATTTGTAAACATGTTTCCAGAAAATAGATCGCTTCAAACTTTTTTTCATAACCTTGCTCACGTACATACTGTCCAAAGTGAGTCCAAGAGCCTTTTAAAAACAGGATGGAATGGTAAAGGGAGTGGCAAAGTATCAACTGCTTGGCATGACAAACAAACACTTGTGTTTACCGAGCAGGGATCTTGGCAATCCGCAAATGGAAACAATTTCAACTTCAGCAACATCTATAGGTGGACATTGGAGAAGAACTCTATTTCGGTCGCGCATCTGCGTCAAGGTCCAAATCATCCCGTATTTCTTGTAGAATTAATTCCAGATGGCAATATTCTACGATCTAAAGACCCACATATCTGTAAAAGAGACAAATATTCCGCCATGCTCACTATGGCACATACCAATCTGAGCCTTGTTTGGAACGTTGTAGGCCCTTCAAAAAATGAACATATGGTGTATCTGTACACCACTGAACCTAGTAAACATAAAAGAGCTTAACATTCATTAGAGACCATCTATAGACATACTGATTTTATGAACATACTGAACCTGAATAATATATCTATAGCCTTTGGTGGCGCACCTCTGCTCGACAACGTTAAGATACATATTAACGCGGGCGAACGTGTGTGCTTAGTTGGACGCAACGGAGAAGGCAAATCAACTCTCTTGAAGTTGATCGCTGGGGAAATAAAACCTGATTCAGGTAATATCCTTTTACAAAAGCATTTAAGAGTAGCCCAATTACATCAGGAAGTATCAGAATCGTGCGTAGGATCCGTGCACCAAGTGATCAAGAAATTCTTGCCTAAGGATAGCCCGGAACATCTGGCTAAACGCGCAATTTCAAATCTCCAACTGGATTTAAATTCTGAATTTTCCGAATTGTCAGGCGGGCTAAAGAGACGTACTCTCCTCGCTGCCACACTGGCGACAATGCCAGATTTATTATTATTGGACGAACCAACAAACCACCTTGATATAAAAACCATACTGCACATTGAAAAGGTACTCCTCCGGTGGAAAGGTACTCTGATCTTTGTCAGTCACGACCGAGCATTCGTACGGAAGCTATCCACCCGAATTCTGGAATTAGACCGCGGAACGCTCTATTCACATCCGGGGAATTATGACACATTTCTATCCAGTCGTGAAAAACGCACGGCCGATGAGAACACTCAAAATGCACTGTTCGACTCAAAACTCTCCGACGAAGAGCAGTGGATTAGAAAGGGAATTAAAGCCCGCAGGACCCGGAACGAAGGTCGCGTGCGCAGATTACATAAAATGCGGCAAGACCGTAAAAAGCGTAGAGAGCTAGCCGAAGGTGCTCGATTATTAATACATGACGCCGAACGTTCCGGTGATCTGGTCCTAGAATCAAAAAATCTTCATTTTGAATACAATCCGAGTAACGTAATATTAAAGGATTTCTCACTGATCATAAGCCGCGGTGATAGAATTGGCTTAGTCGGGACAAACGGATCTGGAAAAACAAGCCTCCTTCGCGTTTTACTAGGGGATCTCTTACCACAACGGGGTACCTTAAGGCATGGAACCAACTTGCAGATTGCCCATTTCGATCAATTGCGCCAACAATTGGATCTATCAAAAACTGTAATAGAAAATATTCTCCCCCAAGGGGAATTTTTAGATATCGGGGAACAAAGACGCCATATCTACGGCTATCTGAACGATTTTCTCTTCACTCCCGAGAGGGCCCGGACCCCTGTGTCTGCACTTTCAGGCGGGGAGAGGAGTCGATTACTTCTTGCGTGTCTATTTGTCCGTCCGGCAAACTTGTTGGTCCTAGACGAACCCACAAACGATTTAGATGCGGAGACTTTAGAACTACTCGAAGAGCAACTAATTGAATACACCGGAACTTTACTAATTGTCAGCCATGACCGTTCATTTTTAGACAACGTAATAACTAGCTTACTAGTTCTTGATTCCGAAGGACAAGTTGATGAATACATTGGCGGTTATAGTGATTGGCTAGAAAAGGGGAAAACCCTTACTAAAGAAAAACCATTAAATCAAAAAGAATCGGTAAAAGTCAAACCTCAATTAAAACCTTCTCGAAAACTAAGCTATAATGAACAACGTGAATTAGATTCATTGCCCGATCAAATTGAACAAGCCGAAGCCGAACAACTACAATTGCAACAAGAAATGTCGGATCCTGATTTTTTTAAAAAAAACGGCAACGTTATTTCAAAAGCTACAGATCGCTTATCTCAAATTGAAAATACATTGAGCACTGCTTATAAGCGATGGCAAGAATTGAGCGAAATCGATAAATATTAAGCCCGATTGTTATCGAACTTTGAGGTTAATGCGGTTGTTTTTTTGTCTATATACAATTCATAACCGTTTAAACTGTGGGTCTTATTTTGGTTAATATTATCTATAATCAAACAATAGATGGAGATCTTTATGAGTGAAATTAAAATGCATGTTGGCGTTCAAGGTATAGGTACTTCCAAGATCGAACTCGAATTTCTTCGTCGTCATGGTGTAACTCATATGGATGCTACCGTTGACAGCAACGATGCCGAAACTTTGATGCGTCATAAGCAAGAAGCCAAAGCACAAGGAATAAGTCTCGAGATGATTCATCATGATCCACCTCGGAGCATTACCCTCGCACAGGATCCGGACCGAGACAAAGACATAGAGCAATACTGTAAAGTGATAGAAAATGTTGGTACGGCCGGCTTGCGTGGAATAAACTACAATTTTTGTGTTCTAGGTCATCAACGGACCGCCTCCACACCTGGTCGAGGCGGTAGTATGTATAGCACTTTCAACCTATCACATTATGACAACAATACACTCAGTGACGCTGGAACAGTTAGTAGGGATGAAAGCTTTGACAGAGCCGGTTATTTTTTAGAGCACGTCATACCAGTAGCTGAATCGTACAAAGTTCAAATGGCTAGTCATTTGGATGATCCACCGGCGCCCATACTACGCGGAGTAGAACGTTGGGACTGGCCTGTCTTCGATGGTCTCAAACGTTTTTCGGAATTGGTAGATAGCCCTTTCCACGGCTTTAATTTCTGTTGTGGAGTGGCCTCAGAAGGATTAGAAAATCCAGCAAAAGAATTATATGAAATTGTTCGGTATTTTGGTAAACGTAAAAAGATTTTCAATATTCATTACCGAAATATACGTGGAGGCCTACACAACTTTCAAGAGGTCTGGCCGGATGAAGGAGACCTAGATATGCACGAAATTGCTAGGACACTCCGAGACGTAGATTATCCGTATATGCTAATGCCTGACCATGCTCCTGATCACCCAGATGATCAAGCACCCAAAGGTGTGTCCGGTAGAGTAAAACAAGCCTGGGCATTTCAATTCGGTTATATCATAGCAATGATTGAGGCAATAAAAAAAGAGCGTTTCTAGTCAGACAAAGTTTGACGTGGCGCCCATTCTTCTCCCAATTGAGCAGCGCGTTTTTCTAACGGAGAATTCCATCCCATCGCCTGACCAGACTTTATTCGACTAATGTCGAACGGTGCATATCGGTCTTCAAGGGTATCCCCCAATTTTTGAGTTTCCGCCCAACGATCCCAAGCTGATTGCATCCATGAATGGGGTAGCGACTCGCGAACCTCAGGGTCTAATTGCCAGGCATGACGTGCATCTGCCACAACTCTTTTTGGTTTTTCACTCTTACTTTTTATACCCGAAAGATTTTGGTCCGATCCAGTTGTATTACTTTGCCAACGCGACCAGCCAATAGCCAAGGTGTTTCGTTCACGCGTTGGTACTGTATGACCCGTATGAATATTAGAGCCCATTCGAATCAGTGCTTCTCCAGCTCTTAATCTTACCGCTACTTGGCCCGGTAAGGGATCTTTCCCGTTCCAACTTGGAGTATAAGGTACACCTTTTTCTTTCATAGATTTCGGTAGTAATACATCATGTTCAAAAGAGGATCTCCAACGGTTGTGACTGCCTGGAATAAGTTCGTGGCATTCATCATCAACCAAGGCCAAAAACATGTTAACACTTTTTCTCTCACAAACCGACTTTTTGTTCTCGGCTCGAATCTCTTCCCAACGCACACGCTCTCTTTCCTCTGAATAATCTTCTATATTCTCGTCTGACGCCTTTCGCTGAGCCACATAAGGTTTACCACTACCCCACCAAGTAACATCTCGATGCCAACCCAGTTTGTGATCGCCTTGACGCGGGTTAGTCCAAAGGAGCATACCGCTCAAGGTCAATTCGTCCGTGGTTATTCCCCCACACCACTCATCTACAAAACCCATGAATTCGTCTGATCCGTGAAATTCTGCAAAACACGGTTCACCAAATGCTGGATGGATCAGCCCACGAATAGCCCAAGGATCTTCATCTGTCGTTCGGTGAACATAACCCTTGGACAATTCGATTTTGTCGTAAGCGCAAGAAGGTGCGCATGCGTCACTTACGCGCCTTCCTGCCTCTCGCAAAACCTGAACCCATGGACTATCGACAAAATCATTAATAATCAGATATCCGTGTTCATCTAAAAACTTAAGTCTTTCTGGCGTAGCACCTCTTGAACCCAATTCGGGTAACGCATCGGCAAAATCGGACGCACGATAAATCTCTGAAGGTTGCATATCCCTCCTTAATCCTTAATTATAGTATCCTATATGACATGACCAATTTGGCTCATCTATTGTAATTGTATAACAGATGTAACAATAATGCATTTCCATTACCACATACAATAATGAAATATTTTTAGCAACAAATTGGTACTTTACACTATCAACTTAAAAATCCAAGATTTAACATCTGGAAAGCTTTTTGTTGTTGATCATTACGCTGCTCATGGCTATTTAGGAAACACAAAAAATCACTCTGAAGCCTCTTTTCAGAGTCTAATACTAAAAGTGTCGGGGCAAATTATGTTGCTAATTAGCAACAATACTGACATTTTTTGGCAACAATTAACTACCCCAGAAACTTTTTATTGAATTAAGACAACATAAAAGATATATTTTTTTGCAAGATAATGATGATGTTTGGCAACTGATTTATTGTTTTGTGTCAACAATAGTGACCCCCTCAAATTTAATTTTTCATCGAGTATCAAAGTAAAATATCCAACTGGAGTATAACTTGATATCAAGAAGATATTTTCTAAAAAACACCGCCGCTGCAGTTACTGCAGGTTTCGCCGGGCTTTATTACAGTGCGGGCTGTTCCTCCAAAGTATATGAAGAAAACATACCCAACTACGGTGCGCTCCTGCCGGACCCAGACGGCATCCTGGATCTGCCACAAGGATTTACATACTCCGTCCTCTCTCGTACCGGAGACAAAATGGATGATGGCCTATTGCTGCCCGGTGGTCCGGATGCTATGGCTACGTTCCTTAATGCTGATGGTACAACAATTTTGATACGAAATCACGAATTGAGCGTAGGCAGCAAAGAAGCGGGTGCCTTCGGTAAAGAAAATGAGCTCTTAAACCTTATTTCTGATACCGATTTTTACGATATTGGGAGAAATAATAACCCTTCATTGGGCGGTACAACAACTCTCACAATTCTACCAAATGGAAAGATAGGAAAACAATTTCTGAGTCTAGCCGGAACGGTACGTAACTGTGCAGGCGGAGCAACTCCGTGGGGCTCCTGGATTACGTGTGAAGAAAGTGTACAAAGGGTAGATAAAGACTATCAAAAAGACCATGGCTACAATTTTGAGGTTCCAGCTGGAGTGGAAATAAGCCGAGCATCTCCAGAGCCACTAACGGCAATGGGACGCTTCAATCATGAAGCAGTGGCGGTCCATCCTGCCTCAGGCATAGTCTATCAGACAGAGGATCGAGGCGATAGTTTAATTTACCGTTTCATTCCCAATAAACCAGGGAACTTATCTTCGGGTGGACGACTCCAGGCCCTTGCGGTTGTTGACGCACGGAGTCTTGACACTCGAAATTGGAAGAACCAAAACGTGCGCATAGGTCACTCTATGGAAACGTATTGGATTGATATGGATAACATACATTCACCAGAAGATGATCTACGCGTCCGGGGACATGCTCAAGGTGCCGCTTTATTTGCTAGGGGTGAAGGAATGTGGTACGGAAGTCACTCTATATATTTCGCCTGTACTAATGGAGGACCAAACAAAAAAGGCCAGGTTTGGAGATATTTCCCAAGCAAACTAGAAGGTAGCATTAACGAACATACTGCACCTGGAAAACTACAACTGTTTATTGAACCCAACGACGAAGGAGTAGTTGACCACGTAGATAACCTCACCATCGCCCCTTGGGGCGATCTCATTTTGTGCGAAGATGGTAGTGATGAGCAGTTTCTCCTAGGGGTCAAAACTTCTGGAGAAATCTATAAGCTTGCAAGAAATGCTCTAAATAATTCCGAATTGGCGGGAGCCGTTTTCTCTCCCGATGGACAGACCCTTTACGTTAATATTCAGTGGCCTGGTTTGACCATAGCCATCCGAGGACCCTGGATAGCTTAACCTAACGCGGCGCGCTCAAGTGAGTGCAGGCCACACTTACCTTTTTAAGAGCGATAAAGCCAGACGCTTCAGATCCGTAAAGGCCTGCTGATAGGAGCGCATCATAAATGCCATCGACTTGGTTTTTTCCGACAATCAGTTCCGCTGATTCACGTGCAGGTGAAATATCTGTCTGCTCTTCCTCTATTTGAGAATAGGCCTGCTTGCCAATAGTAGCTCCGCCTGCACCACCTTCCATTGCAGCAATAACCAACTCACTTGCCATTCCCTCGTTACAAACAAGCACCATACCAACGAGGTCGTTTAAATAACGAAAACCCTGACTTTCCGCGCTGATTGGGCGACGACGCCAATCAGCAGATCCTTTCATTTCATCTACGGCCGATATGAGTTGCTCCATGCTGGCAGAGTGATGCTGACCACGAACAACCATATCATTTATCACACCTCGAGCTCCGGGCGATTCGTAGATAAAACCAGCTCCGAGTTCATTAATCCGCCCTGCCGCAACTAAAGCAGGGAAAATCTCATCTGACTCCTGCGCAGAAACCATTACGCTGATCACTTCCTTCTCGGCCGGAACCGTCACACGAATCACACTTAACTTATCTCTTAAACCCGTCCCCTCCCCAGCAGTAACCTGTGGCATAGGAACACCCAAATCTAGAGCCGAACGAGCGATATGGCTACCCTGTCCCTGCTGAACCGTACAAACTATGGTAGACAAATCTGACCTCATTGGGATATTGGTACTACCCTCATACGATTTCAACAGCTGCTGGTGCCAGCTAGATTCAGCAGCAATTTCAACTTCTTCGCAAACAGCACTTCCTCTTCCCGGTATTTGAAGACTGCACGCAGAAATAAGGGCCTGTAATATTCCATCAGCCGACTCTCTAGGCACATAAAACATAAAACGTGTCGCAGGCTCTTCTTCTAACGCGACCCCTGATCCGATCCCCCATATACCATCTTTCCTATGAAGCTTAGTGGCCCGACTAGGCTGATGATGGTAATCTTTTATACCAAATTCACGCATAGTTGCCTTAGCAGTATCAGCAACCGAGTTGTATACCGAACAGGTTATTAACGCTGCATCTACCTTTTCCATATGTCTCTCCTAAGCCGCAGTTTCATCAATTTTTGATTGGCGCCTTTTTGTCACAAACAGTCCAACAATAAGGACCGAAAGAATAGGACATACCGAAGCCATTGAGAGAATACCAAATCCCTCTATACTTCCAACCTGACCTCCTATTCCCAACCCCATAGCCAAAACTAGGGGCACGGTAACAGGTCCCGTAGTAACTCCCGCACTATCCCATCCAATATTTACAAAATCCTCGTTTGAAAGAAACGTAAGAACCATAAGTACCAAATATGGCGGTACCAACATCCAAATAAGTGGCACGTTATAAATTATTTTTGTCACACCCAAGGCGATACCCACTCCAACCCCTATTGCTACAGCCTGCATAAGGAGTTGTTTCTTAAACGTCCCAACGGTTATCTGTTCAACAGTTGCACCAAGAGCGTTAAGTGCCGGCTCTGCCAAGGTTGCACTATAACCCATCATGAAAGCAAAAAGAATGACGACTACGATTCCAAGAAGACCATCAAAAAGAGGCCCTCGGACCGGTGTAAAGGAATACTGCTGAGTCTTCGTGTCAAAATTCTCCGGAACATAAGGAAGCAAAGAGTATCCACTTTCCGTCTTGCGTGAGAATACTTCCTGAACCCCACCGTCATTGCTGATAGCCTTTGTAACAATCCCAGGATCAAAGTTCCGAATAACTTCATGCTGCGTCGTCATCTCGACCGGCTTAAAGGTAGACGGCAAATTGCTGCCGATTTCACTTCCAAGACGTTGCAGGCCCAACTCTATGCCAATACCAAAAAGTCCCATTCCGGTAACGGCAAAAACGAGTCCTAAAATTACCTCATCTGCACGACGCATGCGTTCCCGCAAAACAAAAAGCAACACAAATATCAGAAAAATACTTAAGGGGATAATAGCACGAAAAGCTGCTTTTCCGTGATTGGCCAGAAGCTCACCCACATTAATTCCTTCAGCTGGTTTAGCATACAATTCTTCGGCTTTGCGACGTACTTCTTCCTCGGAACCATAGACCAGAACCCTCTGTTCATTCGTACCATTTTTAAGCAACCAACTATCGAATTCACCTGTTTTACCAAAAATTTCTTCCTGTGCATTAGTATCTTTTGATAAACCGAGGATGTAGGCATTAAGGGAGTCTTTCTCTCCTCCAAAAAGAGCAATGCGCGCCTCAGCGCTGCCCTTGCGTAGTACATAGCCCTCAAACGCTTCTTCGCTTTCAAAGAGTGGTAGTGCGGCCTCACGGTTTTTTATACTCGCAAAATCGACGTCAGATCCAGGCTGCGGAACCGAGCCGAGCAACGTAAGCCCTAAGCCTAGCACCGCTATTATGGGGAACGCAGAAGCCAAGGTCACGACTCCAAAACCTCCAGCGGCACCACCGCCACCACCGGCAGCAACACGGGAAATGCCAATACCCAAAGCCAATACCAAAGGAACTGTAACAGGTCCAGTCGTAACAGCCCCGCAGTCCCAAGCCAAACCCGTGAGATGGATTACGTTCGGATCAAAATAGGCCCATATGGAAACTGACCCTATGATCGCATAAAGAATATAACAGAAGGGTTTTAACGACCAGCCGTAAAGAAAACGTAACATCCCGAAACCCACTGCAATCCCAACGCCAATACCCACTGCATATACTAAAGTGTCGGATCCTTTGTTGAGCATCAAAAATAGCAGAGGCGCGTCCCAGGCCGTTACTGAGGAACCCGCCGCCTTCAGAACAGCGATAGCCGGCTCAGCAAAGGTTGCGCCCATACCCAAGATAAAGGCAAATATTAGGATTACGGGCAGCCCAGCTTTCTGAGGCAACCTGATACCACAAATCTCCCCTAACGGCATTAAGCCAAGGAATAATCCTTCCATAAAGAAGGCTAAACCTAGAATAACGACTCCTACACCTACGGCGACCACCAAGGCATCCGCGATAGGTATAGCAAGCACAATTAATTGGAACACAACCAGATAAGCTACGATAAGCCAAACGGTTTTAATCTGTTCCACTATTTTCGATTGAGCGTAAGGCCACAACATTTTTAAGGCCTGGCCGAACGAAACTGTCACCCGAGCTGATGTTTGCTGTGCAGACATAATACGTTCCTGTGTTCCCCGTAGGGCAGTGGTTGTGGGACCTATTACACTATAAACGCCTTATTTTCAAAAAAATACAAGCGAAAATACATTTTACTATATTGTTGCCGTTTTTAATTCACTGTGAAGTAGACACCAACTCACGACCGTGCGGCATAGAAAAATCTATGTCTAGAGGACCTAAGGGTATTATACCATGAGGATTTATATGGGTTTGAGTAATGAAGTAGTGTTGCTTTATTTGAGAAAAATCTACGGTCTCCGTTATACCCGGATGTTGATATAGTTCCCTGAGATAACCCCACAGATGAGAATAATCCGCGATGCGTCTCTGATTGCATTTGAAATGACTATAATAAACGCAATCAAAACGAACCAAGGTAACAAATAGGTTCCAGTCTACCGCAGTGATCGTTTTCCCACACAAATAGCGGTTTATTGAGAGGTATTCCTCAATCCAATCTAACGCTTCGAATAAAGCAACAACCGCTGAGTTATACGTAGCCTGGTTCATTGCAAAACCCGCTCGATAAACTCCGTTATTGATCTTTTCATAGACAAAATTTTCCAAATTCTCTATCTCCGACCGTTGGTCAACCGGATACAGATCAATACCATCATTTGCCCACTCGTCAAATGAGGAGTCAAACATTCTCACAATATCAACCTCAGAATTGTTAACAATCCTTTTACGAACACAATCCCACAAGACGGGTACGGTCACACGGGCTTCGTAGTGAGGTTCAGTTGCTTGATATATCTCGCTCAAAAACTCGAATCCCGTGATCTTATCTGTATCCGTAAAAAATTTCCAGCCTCGCTCGTCCCTTATCGGGTGGACCACAGTCATACCTACGACGGATTCGAGACCTTTTAATTTTCGCGCAATAATCGTTCGGTGTGCCCAAGGGCACGCAAGTGAAACATAAAGATGATATCGAGACGGCTCGGCTACATATTCCGATGAACTGTCGGCCCTCACCCAGTCCCTGAACTGATCGCCCTGCCTAACAAACTCTCCTTTTACAATTTCTTTTTCAATGGATCCCGCGTTTTGATTCATAATCCACCTTTTTTAATAAAAAGTTGCCCTTTCACCAGAATACCCATTCTATTCTAAAATTCAAGAGCAGTTAATTTACCAGAAGGTATTAGAAATGATAAATTACAAAAGCGTATTGTTCATCATAGCCGACGACTGGTCCCGCATAGCAGGATGTTATGGCAACAATAGAATAAAAACACCCAGAATAGATTCTTTTGCCGAAAAAAGCGTTGTATTTGACCATGCGTTTTGCACATCGCCTTCCTGCGCAGTTAGTCGTGCCTGCATTCTAACCGGACATCACAGCCATACTCATGGCCAATACGGACATTGTCATGGTATTCACGGTTTCCGTACTTCTGAGTCTATGACATCCACCCCACAAGCCTTAAGAATAGCCGGGTTTGCCACGGCCTGTATCGGAAAAAAGCATGTGGAACCCGCTTCAGTGTAC
>JAYYVF010000069.1:0-18179 GCA_036343635.1 Candidatus Latescibacterota bacterium
CCCACTTTCCTCTGTCATATCAAGCGGCAATTGCAAGAGCGGAAAAGTCAGTCGGTCATATTCTACCCACTGCCTTCGCATTATAGACATAATGCTGACCATCATGGCGTAAATAGCAAGGATGAACGAACACCAAGCCATTAATGGGATTATCCATGCCTCCCAAGGAATTGGATACCCTTGAGGAATACCTTCAAAAAAATATTTAACAGCCAACGGGTTATTAGGAACTAGCCACTCATGCACATAGGGATGCAGTAATTCAGCCCAATTATTTTCAGGGGTAGCATAATAATACAGGCCGGGCAACATCGCTACCAAATTTCCAGTAAAACCCCATGTAGGAATAGCGGAAGCAATAATCATCATGCAATAAATTGTGATCAATTCAGAGCGATCAAGAGACCATGATCTACACAGCAACTTTAAGATAGGGTTTATGATGGCTACAATAATAAAAAATAAAAAAATTGCCCCAGCTGTTATATAATCTGATGACATCCCCGCCGTAGCCATGGCTAAACGAGCGTAGGCGAAAAATACATTTATTACTAAAGAAAAAAACGCTCCCAATACCAGCGCGCGCTTTGTAAGCATTGCGGACATAGTTAAAAATTTTGACCTTTATCTAAATAATATTGTCTATAACCTGCAAAATATGGTTGAGCTATACCAGCGCTTTCACTGAAAAAATCATTAATATGATCTTATTAATATTGTCAAAACCGAAAACGCAAGGAGAAACAGATGTCTTTAAACTTAATCTGTGGTGCAATCCTAACAATGTTTCTAATTATATCTCCCGTGTTCGGCCATTCACCCGAAAATAAAGTGTTCCCAATATTTCAATTTCCGGACGAGAAGGTGCCAGAGATGGACGGGGGGTTTTCGGACTGGGACGCGATTCCTCCGAATTATATTATTGATTACATCCCTCACGCCGAAGTACATAGAGACAGCGCCGATCACGATCTAAACGACCTCCGTATTTTTAGAGTTATTGTGGGCTGGAATGATAGTTCCAACAAGCTATATTTTTTCGCTGACGTCTACGACGATGTCTGGCGATTTAAACACCCAAATACCGACTCTCTGGATACGCAACACAGTCGACTTACAGGGGCTCATGTTCACGGATCTGACATATGGGAAATAGTTATTGATGCCGATCACGCAGGAGATAAAGTAATTAATTTTTCCGAGGAACCTGACGCTGAATTGAGATATAGAAGTGCTTACACCCAAAACTATCACTTGTATATACCTCCACTCAACGAACACTACTGGCACTGGTTATGGGGAAAATCTCTATGGACCAAACACGAAGAATTCTCTGGAATGGCATGGAATGGAAACAAAGTACGGACACCTAAAAATCTGTGGTTGGGTGGAAACATAAGCCATCTAGATGCGGGGAGAATTAAATATGAATGTTATCTGACTCCTTTTGATGATCTACATCCAACTGGTATCAAAGAGAGCATCACTCATGATTTAAAAGAAAACGCCATTATAGGACTGAGTTGGGGGTTTATCGATGCAGACACCCAAAGCGATACTTACGATGCATTTTGGTCATTTAATAAAGAAGGCCAAATATATTGCGACGGGAAATTCCTAGCCGATTTTCGCCTTATGCCTATCGATCCAGCAAAAAAATAGATTAATAGGCCACGGAAACTACTTTGGTTACAGCCGCTTGTTCGATCTTCGCACCCTCTATATCTGTATCCACTTTCATATGGACAATATAATTACCAGGCGAGGCAAGTTGCCCAGACTCATCCCTACCATCCCAAATCATAGTATATTTTCCCGAACTTAACTCACGATCCTCTGAAATTACTCTAACCAAATTTCCATCCAAGCTATATACATTCGCAGATACCGGACTATTATCACCAACACGCACTATATTGAAAGAAAATCTTGTCACATCGTTTAAGTTATCTCCATTAGGCGAGAAGACCAGGGGTCTTACAGTTACATCATTTAGTAACTGATTATTCTTTGTAGCTGAAACCAACGTAGTAGTATTCCCTTCTACACGACCAACAGCATTCCCGGCATCAACACGTTGCCAAGTTCCACCATCAGCATCGCTGCTGTTCCGCAATGATGCTTTAAGAACAGCGCCTGTAAGAAAGAGCGCGGTTTCAAAGTCTAAACGTAAACCTTCGACAGAGGAATTTGGCGAGATTTGTGCAAACCGAATATGAAGTGAATCAGGGTTGGTTGAAAAAACCTGGATCTCCTCTAATTCAGGTAATTCGGCATCGGCGTCTTCTACATTGGAGCTTGTTCCGCCATAAACACCCAACAAATCGAGGCTCATATTAGATGGAGCTACAAGTAAAAGTTCGTCAAATCCTTTATCATTTCTTGCAAAATCTGGTGTTATAAAAAAAGAAAATTGGCTCTCTTTGGCTAATTCATTGACACGAAATGGAGAAATTTCACCCACTACGCTTTGAGCCACTGGACTAGAAAAATGCAAACGCACCGAACGTAAAAATGGAGTTTGATCAGGTTGATTAGATTCGAGGGTTGCTCGAACCATGAGAAACTCTCTCGGAGAAGGTGAATTTATAACACTACCAGAAGGATCAGCATAAATTTCACTCCAATCACTCCAATCTGATCCGGCTACCTGTTCACCAACTATTTCACCTTTAAATATGGATAATAATTTTCCATAGTCAGACTCAGTAACTTCAATGCCTGAACTGTTATAGTAATGTAGAATTTCACCAAGTTCGTTACCAGTCCGTGTTTGAATATTCACCTTAGTCCCTGACGGAGTATCGGCATCCCACTCAATGGCTAACAGATTACGACTACCACCTAGGCGTATCAGGTCTGAGACCATAGAAATTTGAGGCTGATGTCCCTCTCCATAAAACTGCAACTCCGACACATCGGCCGTACGGGCACCCGGTGTTAACTGCATAGTCCACTGCAATCTTGCATATCTTGCTTTTACGGGTTCAAAATTCATACCATCATGAACTTGTCCGCCGGAACCTGTATTTGAGATAAAACCTCTGTCCGTTGTAATATCAGCTTTTGTCAGCCACTGAAGACTACCGTCTGGTGCCAAAGTCCCATCAGAGAACTCCAATTTATAACTATCGAACATTCTGCCGCCATTAAACGAAATTCTGTAAGAGTCTATCCAGTAAAACGCACCTAAATCAAACTTAACTTCACTGTCAGGATTTGGTTCAGCGGCTGGTTTACCGTAAAAAATCCTGTTAAATGTCTCATATTTACCATCAAAAAATTTGCTAAAAGCTAAAGGTTGGCTAACATTGGTTTCAACTGTACCACCTCTTGCGAGTATTCCTGAATTAAGCTCGTCTCCCTGATTCCAAACCTCTAGTTCAGCCAACCTTGGCATTTCTTTTCGAAAATATTTAACGCCTCCCTTCCGATCGGGTTCTAGTAGATCATAAAGGCCCTTTTCCACAGCGAGTGATCCACCTTCTGGTTGGCGCTTATAATATTGAGTCGCTCCCCGCATAACCTCATCTAAGCTCTCATACTTTTCGAGAGTGACTTCCCTGGCCATATTCCCTTCTGTATTCGTTACAATTATCTGAACGAAGCGAACAGGGGCTGCGTTGACAACAGTATTGCGTTTTGATAAATCAATTTCAAAAACTCGCTGCGTCGTATTTTTACTTAGAGTACGGAGGACAGTCGAGAATAACGGCACACCAGAGCCTTTTAATTTAGCCGGTTCCTGGCCATCCGAAATTAAAACCTCAAACAACGAAAACGGATCACCAAGGCCTTCCTCAACAAATCTTAAAACCAACTTATCAGCAAATACAATCCGACCAAGATCCACTACAAAATACCATTGGGAGGCCAAATCTCGATCAGGATCGGCATCATTCGGTTGCCAATAAGTACTGATATCACCATCGAGAACATTAACAACATCATTAATATTTGACCCACCTGAAATGGCATCCCGTAAGACTATGTCCTCACTATTCTTGCTCTCCAGTTTTTGTGGCGGATTGTAGCGTAAATATTCTACAATATCAGATACTGCATTCGTCTCTTTTTGAATTAACTTAGCGGAGACTTCTCCTGACGAGGAAATATTTAGCGTATTTGTGGGGTAAACCCAATTTTGCCAGTGGTTTCTACCGCTTATAACGACCTCATCTTTAGTCACCCTATGGCCGCTTCCCTGGGCCAAAACTAATTCCGAGGAAAATACGAGACATAACACTGTGCAAATAAGCCAACCTGCTCTATCAAGATTAGCCATCATATTTTCAATATCCTATTCTCGCTTTAATAAGCAACTGCAAGTGAAACTTGGCGTGTATCCAACCCTTGATCGGCTTCCACACTTAGACGAAATACATACAATCCAGGCGTAACAATTTTACCGTTAACCCTTCCATCCCATGGAATGGAAAAGCGACCACTCCCGTAGAACCCAGACGAGACCTCTCCTATAAATCGTCCGTTGAGGTCAAACAATTCGGCTGCTACAAGAACAGCACCAGATAAATTCAAAAGATCAAATCCAATCTCTATTGTGTCATTAACCCCATCGCCATTAGGTGAAACTAACCGCCCTTTAACTATCAACGAGTTTATCGTCTCAACCCCAAATTGGCTTAACTCTACACTCAATCGATCACTATCCACTAGCTGATCAGCGTCCCCAGGAGAAATTGACTGAGGTACTTCCAACGGACGTTGACTATCGCTAATCCTTCCCGAAAAAACAGTCCCAAATTGAAACACTTCAGCCCTGAAATCAACTTCTATTAACTCTCCCGTCCTCTGTACATCAATTCGCGGCACCTTAATCACGAAGCCACTTGGGGTAGCCTTAAGAAGTTCATAATCTTCTACAATAATGTTTGAAATTCGGACTTCATCTACTATAGCCTGACTGGGTGTGTCTATCTCTATAGTATCAAATCCTAAGTCATCCTTCCGCAGATTAGGTCTAAGCTTGTAAGTAAAAGTTTCCATAATCCCAGGATCAACGGTATGGGGGCTAATCTCTGCTATAGCCTCTGAGGCCACTGGAGGAATTGACACAGCAAATTGAACATAATCTAATTTTGCCTCGTCAGTACCATTCGATTCAATTTCAGCACGAATTTGAACATATCTTTGGGGGCCATCACCAACCATCCGACCATCATACGCAGCAAAGTCATATGAAGCACTCCAGAATGCCCAGTTCTCAGTATCGTGCGTTGTCCCTGCCTTCTCCCCACCTTTCAATTTTTTATAAGTATCGTAGGTTAAGGCACGCCCTCGAGAATCAAATCGAGTTCGTTCGCCACCACGAAACGTGGTACGCCAATACAGATTCGGATCTTCATCAATACCGCTACGCATAGTGAGGTCGACCTTCGAGCTATCCTGAATACTACCTACCCATGAAATAGTTCCCAAACTAGCCATCGAACCCAGATCGATTACATTAGAGACATAATGAGAAAATGGAGCAAAACCATTACCATAAATTTCCATCTCGGCTAATTCCCAAATTCCGCGAGTATTTTCTTTTGCTGAAAATAGTAGTTTTTCTATTGGTGTTTTGGGTAATGGGAGTTCGATTACAGAGTCCGTATTTTGAGTTACATCGTGAATTATATCAAAATCCAATTCAATCCCACGGGCACCAATTACGTATTCTCGAGTACCTTCTTTTAACGGATCTCCGTCATTCATTCCAATCTTAAATCGCTCTACAAAACGATCTGTAAGATGTTTATCTCTGGGATAAAACCTTATTTTTTCTAATAACAATCGAGCACCAAAGTCAAAAGTAAATGACTTCGCATCAGGACCGTGAGACGCAAACTTTCCATCTCCAAGATATGCGGTCTCACTATCTTCATCGAAAACAAATAGGTCATCATCGGCTGCCGGCCCCCAACCAATCCAGGTGAGATTGAGTATACTTCCCCCTTCATCTCTCATTGTTGCGACCAGGTTTTCTGTAGGATCTAGTTTACGGGGAACAAGTGATCCGGAGTTAAATTCAAGTAATTCCGAAGATCCTTGTTTAGAAGCATCTAACTCGTCCCAACTCAGCTGGACAAACTCGTACTCACCATCTATTTCGGGTGGTGGCAACGCAGACCCTCCGATTCTGTATATCGTGAGTGCCGACAGGCTTCCCCCACAAACAAGTTGAACAAAGATACATAACAACAGAAATATATTTTTCATTTTCTTCGGGTCCCGTCGCGATTTGATTAGCTCTACCGAACTGAAACTCAATATCGAAATAATCCAAATACGAAAATGAGGGACAGATCTACTTCGATCTGTCCCTCATTTGTTCAAATCACTCAGAAAAATTTATCGAGCCATTGAAGCTTTGATATGACCCCAACTATCATTCTCAACAGCTGTCGAGAGCGCAGCTTCATCAAGCGGTAGCAAAACAAAGTCCGCAAATGATCCGGCATTACCGAATACATCGCTTGCGCCACCTAACGACCATTTTGCTGTCCATGGAGTGGTATCTTCAGCATCTTCAGGACCGTTATCGTTGTCAACAACCTGTAAGCCGGCACCAATAACATCTAATTCAACAAAATCATGCGGCACACTTTGATCAGGTCCGTTGTAATTGAAATCATCCCATGCAACGGTGTACCATTCGGCTTGGAAATTAGCCTCTGCTCCGTGGGCACCATCAAGATTAAAGGAATCCTCACAGCACTGATGTGGCTGATCTCCGTGCCAGGTTGAATTAGACATCCAGAACCAACTCCAACCGAAAGGAGCTAAGGATGGCCAACGGTAGTGCGATGTCTGAGCCTGTCCACCATTATAGAGTGCATTCTCTTCATCACTAAGGTCACCCGAAATTCCTGCTCCTCCGGAGTGGAACCATCCACCTGAGTGGTCGGCATCGATACCAATTTCGATCGAGTCATCTTGACCACAACATCCGATACCACCAGCATCGCGATCCCAAACATCATCAAAACGATCGTAAACGTAGTAGAGCCTATCCGTTTCATCATTCCAACCCATGGCAAAACGGAACCACAAATTAGCACGATCTTTTTCACGGCCCACATCACCTTCACCAACAACTACATCTGGATCATCAATTGAAATCCAGAGTTCTTCTGGCACAGCGTCCCATTCAGATATATTTCCATCCAAGACTGGAAGTTGATTGCTTGGAAACTGGAAAACACCGAAAGTCCGCCCTTCGGGTATATGAGCGAAAGCAGCTGAGCAAAAACCTACCAACGCTACCATCATGACTAATTTCTTCATTATTCGACCCCCTTTGGATGAATTATATTGAAGAATTCTACAAGTATTTACACAAAGATAGAGGTTAAACTTTTGTACATATGGGGAAAACTAAATAAACCAAGAAAAACTTGTCAAGAGTAAAAAGAATCATTCCACAGGAGTCCCCGTTGCCCAAGGCATAGCACTCATAGTCTCTCTTTCGGTTAATTTGGCCCCCAAAATCCGGCCAGCCTTTAAATCATGATAATTCGATTTTGTTGTATCCCCGGTCCGGAGGTATAATTGAGCCAAAACTTTATGTGCCAAAACATATTCCTCGTCTAATTCGACTGCCTTAATTAAATAAACTATTGCCTGTTCAAATTGTTTCCCACGAAGATACTCTGCGCCCAGATTATAATGAGCCTGTGGAAGATCGGGCTTGATTTGAATTGCAGTCTTGTGATACATAATCGCCCGACCACGATCACCCAGTTTTGAATACGCTATTCCCAGGTGGGTATAAGCAATGGCATAATTCGAATCCGCCCTAATTGCTTCTTGATGTGACCTGATACTAGCCTGAAGATTTCCCTCACGATTGTAAGCGATCCCTAAGTCATCATGTGTTTTTGCAACGGTGGGGGCCATCTGAGATAAATACTTTTTTGCGGAAACATCGGTAACAGAATATGTTTCATCCGTCCAAGCCAAAAACAGAATAGGAACTCCGAAATATACAATCTGTTTACTGGTCTCAAAAAAGTATGAACTCCCAATATACTTATCTCGCATACGAATAACCCAATCAAAAAAATTGGATGTTACACGAGGTATTTGGGCGTCTACGTTCGGCTCCTGATTTTCGACAAGATTCCTACTAATTTCTGGCTTCCGAAGTTTCCAAATAAAACCGTCATAGTAATAATGCAGAAACGCGGATGTAGCGATTATAACCTTCACAATATCGTAGACAACAAAATTTTGTGTAGCTCGGGCCGTTGCCTCTATGCCACCATAGCCTAAGATTAAAAGTATATAAAAACCGACAAGTCTTAGCCTACCATCTTGGAATAAAAACCTAAAAAACTTTTTGCCTGCAAGTTTTGAGCGCTTCAGGACGCCATTGTTATAAATCCAAACGATAGCAAAATACTGCACATCATGGGCAAGGGCAGTGATAGCATAACCCAAAATCACATCCTCCAACACAATGTAAGCTATATATACTGTAGCGAATGTAGTTATTGAAATGGCGAGCTTAGGAATTACGATTGGAACTCCTCTACGATATTCCACAATTACGTTGAAAAAATAAATAACCGACACTAGTAAGGCAGCGTAGAAGATTAGATCCCGTACAACAACAAATTCTAACGGATCAATCCATGTATAAAAACCAAAGCCATATCGATGACACCGTTCCAAAAAATTAATCAAGTAATGTGGACTATCAGCAATGATATAAGCAAACCAAGTCGCAGTAACCCACCAATCCAATCGCGAACCCAATCTTGATGGCTTATGTCTCTTTAAATCGTATATGCGCATAAACCCATAATGCTGCATAAAAAAATGCCACATATCCCAAACGGCTAGTAGTATAAAAAACCCCAAATGGCCATTGTATACACTCCATCCGACAAAAGAAGCTATAACCACGGGAGAAACTATAAAGCGTATCTTATAGCGAGCAAATAAATCCGTTTCTCCATAAGCACGCATAAGTCCCGGCAAGTGATGCCCTACAGCAAAAAATGCCAAAACGAATAATGCTATCTTCTCGGAGCTATAGTACTGATTTGCTACCAACAAAGCACACAGAGATAGAACAGGTGTGGCTATAAAAAAAAGCGCATCAGAGTAGGGATTGATGATCCATCGATTTACTTTTGGAATTTCCGACACTTTAATATTCTCAGATTAATACGATATTTACAAACCAGCAAAAACGGAAAGAAACACCAGACCCGACGTCTGTTTCTCGGTCGAATTTTCAACAACTTCCAAACTACGCTGATCAAATCGTAAACCGAGCTGCGTCGTAAGCGAATAACCATTGTAGTCGCGCGTAGTGGTCAATTGCAGACCCAAAACCGAACCGCGGAAGTCTCCAGTTATTGTACCAGGCCTCAATTCGCTTTCATTGTTCCTTAACTCGTAAAATTGTCGACCTTCCAAACCTAATCTAATTTGGGTTCGATTGAGGATCGAAAAATCTACTATCATCATATATAATACATCCCAACTTCGCGATTTTTCGAGAGTTCTGCTAAAGGGGACCGCGTCTATATATTCACTCTTTAATCTTGGAGAAAAATTGACAACTTTCCATGAACGATGTATATCGGCCTTATTTATTACACCCAAAAATCCCGATTCCTTACGGCCATTACGACTAACCATCGGATCATATACTACGAGAGGGTTTCCCTCCTCATCCACTGACACAACACCATCTGCACTCCGACTTACAATAACCTCCGAATCTCTTTGAATCCAGGTCTCCCGCTTGAGACGGTGATAACTATTCCAACCTTTGGGACTATTATATTCCCAATCAGCGTAAAATGTGTTTATCCATGTATTCTCCGCTGCAAGCGGATCTGGGACAGCCATATTCTGCCCAGCACTCTCGCTAGCCCTACCAAGTTGGGCCTTTGGAACAATCCACTGAGAAAGATCATCTTGAATGGTATCCTTTGCCAACCTAACCATGTCAAACATTCGGAATCGACCATAAATTGGCTGATCCGTTTCGAATGTTACCAGACCGTAATAAGTATCATTATCACGGGACGCCTTGTGCATCGACTGCCTGATACGTCCAAAGTTGATTTTTAATGAAGGATTCACATCCACTCGAGCATATGTGTTATATCCCCAGTGATCTTTTTTATAGGGATAATCAGGGAGGTTGTCATTTTCGAAACGGTCAACCCAACCGTTATTATTCAGGTCTATACCAAAAAGAAATTCTGGCCTATCGACATTATACCGGAGAAAGGGCTCTTCATAATCGGGATAGAAATTCTGTCTTTCACCATTATTATTCTGATTAAAATCAGAAATAAAATCACCGTTTTCATCGTAACCTGGGAAAACCGCTGGATCTGCCACACCTTCAGGTCTTACTAAAAAGTACTGGCCAGGTGTAGGTATCAAACTACCCTCATATCGCCTTTTCTGATCAGGATGTCTATCATTGTCATCATTGTCATCTACGAAGTCATACGACTGAGTTATAGCTTCCGGAGAATAATCAACCAAACCTCTACCATCTACCGGTCTAACATTAGTCTGATATCCATCGTCCATACCGAAGCCCTCTGCAAAAAAGCGCCATGCTCCGAACTTCTTAGAAATATTCAGCATCCAAGCCATATCCCGTTTGTCACCCGTAATTCCGGATAGGACCTCATGTTTTTTAGTAGTTGTCGTAGGATAACGCCTATAAGAAGAGCTCAAATTAAATTCACCATACATGTCGAAGCCGTGCCAATTCCGAAGTTCTGCGGTAATTCCGTAGACCTGAGTGGCAGTGGGTATACCATAATCAAAAGTAACCTGCTGTTGATTAAGTCGATTTTTTATATTACCATCGGCACGTGTAACCAGAGTAAATTGAGGCTGTCCCTGAGAATTCGTCTGCCTGTCAGAAGTCACCTCGACACGGTAGTCATTTGCCAGAACCAACCGAAATCTAAATCGTGTTATTGAAGTGACCGCGTCTTCTGCCTCTGCCAAACTCAATCCTAAAGCCTGTTGAAGCCTCAATCGCAAAGTACTGAACTCAGAAGCAGCATCTTCGGAGGCTAAAGCATAGCTGAGCGTTATATCCTCGGCACCATCGGCACTTAAAAAACCATCAACTAAAGCCCCACCCGATCTTGCCGGTTCATAACCTATACTACTACCTGTGATGGTCGTATCACTTCTGACCACCAAAATACTATCTCCCGTCCTAATCTCTCGCGGCAAGGAAAACGTGATTTCTACATCATCGTTAAAAAGAACCGCTCCACCTTCGTTATCTTCAGGAGAATCATCCGACAGCCGGACAACAAGCAACTCCAATCTGCGGTCTAATTGTCCCGACGTCAGTACTCCAAAAAATGGATTTTCTTGGAAACTATCACGAGCACCGTTATTTGTATGCGCGTTTACGAAGGTCGCACCCAGAGTTAAATTATTGTTGACATCCGCTTCCGTACGCCAAGCCATTAAGTTCGTCGCATTTTCTAACAACCGGGTAGGGAAATCTGCTCTGATATCAATGATGGGCGACGAAATCCGAGAAAATAAGCCGGTAACTCTAAATCTTTCAGCTGCAATACTTGTCACTACTCCATTAAAACCCGCTTTTCGGAAAGTCAATGGCGTAAGGGTAGTAAACAACTCGTCACCCATTGTAATTGAATAGCTGTAGCCACCTCCAGAGTCAGAGGAGATTAATAATCTATTGAACCAACTGGCATATTCTCCACGCTTTGTAAGCTTACTACTGCCACTGGTTAGCGGTTGAGTCTGCCGCCAATCATAAATCAACCAACCCCGAGTGATTAGATCTCCGTAGGGATCATAAAAATAGTAACCCTCTTGGCCACGATCCACATAACGTCTATAATAATCTTTTGCATAGTTTGTATATTGCCACTGGCGTCTACCGTATTCAGTGAATAATTCCTGCGGCAAGTACCACCGCTGAATTGTCGGATCTAAAGTCTCAATAAGGACGGAAGTTCCTGCAGCCGAATAAACCTGCCCAAAATGACTCCGAGCCCCTAACCTATTGCCATAATCAGTTTGCCCATGGGCATAAGATGCCTCAATTAACTGAGCAAAAATCAGAAACAGCGCATACCACGCTAAGATATGCAATCTGTCTAACATTACTGGATACCCGCGTAGACAGTCAAGAAACTCGTTGTAGTATTACTTTGCTCACTATCAACCTTAAATCCTTCTCCGTCAGATACTATTCGCTCTTTCGACAATCTTCCATAACGAACCCCCACCTGAGTGGTGAGCCTGTATCCCATATAATCCGATGAATTCGACATCTGAACAGCCACATTAATACTATTCGCATCACCTGTTTCGGTCGTTATTCCAGAGGCCAACATTTCAGCTTCATCCTGGATTAAATCACGTAGCCACAACTGCTCAACACCTGCTTGAAATGTAGTAGTTTGCAAAACGGGAAATCGAGCTAATAAGATGGCGGCACCTATCCATTCAGAGCGCTTCAAATCTCTATCCAGAAAAGGGGTCTGCCTCATATATTCACTTTTGAATTTCGGCTGTAAGCTAAGACTTCCCAAATCGTATGAATAATCAGCTTTGTTTATTATTCCAAGAAATGAAGAGTTGGCTCGGAGAGCCCGACCATCAAGATCTCTGGGATCCATTTTATTTTGCCGATAGACTTCGTATTTAATCTTGTTGATCAAGTTTCCATTCTCAAGCCCAGTATAATCAAAACCGAGCCAAAAGGTATTGATCCAAGTATCTTGGGCTGGCAAAATATCCTGAACCAACGGCTGAATAGGTGGAGCATCTACGAAAGGAGTTGGCTCCCGACGATCATCCGGGATTGTATCTTCAACGAATTTCATAGATTCATAAATTCTAAGCCGGCCTAAACCAGCGTAGTCAGCATCGAATGTGAATAGAGCATATTTAGCTATATTAGATCTATCCGTAGATAACATGCGCTCATCTATCTGACCTAACATCAATTTAGCACCGGGCATTATATCAACACCCAAAAAGGCGTTATATCCTCGCCTATCGACCTTATAGGGGTAATCGGGTAAGTCATCATCCTCAAATCTGTCTATCCAACCATTGTTGTTTAAGTCGATTCCAAACAAATATTCAGGACGGTCAACCGCATATCGAAGAAATGGTTCTTCATAATCGGGGATATAATTAGTAATTGTAGAATTATCATTCTGATTAAAATCACTTATAAAATCATTATTTTCATCCCAACCTGGAAATATTAATCTATCATTAGCTGATCCCGCACGAATCCAGTCCGGATATTGGTCCTGGTCATCGTTATCCTCAACAAATTCATATAAGTATCTCTGGGTGTTATCATATTGAACAGCCCCATTCCGATCTACCAGATAGGCTGAAGTTGAATATGATGGATCGAGAGAATATATTTCAGCAAATCCAAAATACGGATAGGACTGCTTTGAAATATTGAAAAACCATACGTCCGACTCTTCCGAGGAAATTTTGTGATTTTTCCCGTTTACGAATAACGCGGCATTCGGATATTGAAAATAACGCTTGTTCCGGTCCCATTCCGCATAGAAATCAAAACCGAGGAATGATTTACCCTCGATCGTGAATCCGCCCACCAAGTTGCCAGTCGGGAGCCCGTAGTCAAATCTGACCAGTTGGAGATTAGAAATATCCTGTACGTTACCTTCAGCACGGCGAATAGTAACAAATGCTGGTTCATTTTCATCTATACTTTCAGCACTCAACGGAACCGTCGGCATCTTCCGTTTCCCTGTTTGTAAATCGGACCACATATCAACTTTAAAATCGTTGGCCAAAACATATTCAAACTCGACGTCCACAATGGCCGTTGGATCTGGACCTATATAGGCGGGATCATTGAAGTCGTAATTGAGCACAATGCGCTCATCCCCATCTGCAGCAATGAATCCACTCCGTTGAAAGCCCCCAAAAACAACTGGCCATTCAGATCCAGAACGAACTACATCGCGTAAATTCCAAACTCGCTCTTCTTGGGTTTCAAAATCTCGGCTAACCAAACGGATATCGTGGCGAAACAACGCAGCTCCACCAACTCCATCTGAGGGAGTATCATCGCTCAAAACAATTGCTATTGCCGTTAACGGTGTGCTACTCTGACCCGAAGCAAGGCTGCCTGCCAAAAGATCTCCGCTAAATAGATCTAGATTTGTGTTGGTATTCCTCGCATCCACCAAAGTCGCTCCAACTTCAATGAAATCTCCAATCTGGACGGTTGTACGCCCACCGAACATTGTTGTAGTATTTGAACGTGTCTCAGGTTCTTGAGTGAATCCCAATATCGGGTCACTTACTCGCGAAGCTAGGATAGTACCTGCATACTTGTCTGCCATAAAATCTATCTGAACACCGTTAAATCTCGGTCTGGAAAATGTTAACGGGGTGAGCGTAGTTCTTAAGAGGTTGCCGACAGTAATTGAATAATAATACTGCCCTTTTGAATCTCCACCTATCGTCACTCCATTAAACCAAGAATCGAAGCGACTGTTTTGAAAGATACTACTTCCTAATTGTTCAGGCTGATTTTGGCTCCAATCATAAATAAGCCAACCGCGCCCTATAAGATTCCCATAGAAATCATAAAAGGAATCGCCTTCCCGGTGTATGTTTACATAACGACGAAATTCGTCACGCGCATAGTTGGTATACTCCCATTGCCGCCAACCGTAATCATTGAACAGTTCCTGAGGAATATACCACTTCTTCACGGCAGGATCTAAGGCGCCAAACATGACACCAGGACCTCTAGGTTCGAAACTAACTTCCCCACCACGTTGACTTCCCAAACGACGTCCGTAGGAACCCTGGCTCCAACTATACTCACACACCCCTACTAACAAAAGAGCATATATTAAATTCCTGTAGATTGTTCCTAACAAAACATCCCTCCCGTAATTTTCATCCGTATACAAAATTTGTCATGATTTTACATCTGAAACAGTGATTCAAGTAAACTACAGTCTGCCAATTTTAATAGGCAATTCTGGCTATATTAACAGCAGTAACCTTTCCAGTTCCAGCCTTTAAAGAAATGACGATAGGATAGTGTCCAGGCACGACTAGCTGCCCATCATTATCCCGACCATCCCACTGCTCACTAAATCTTCCACTAACGTACTGATCGTCGACCAACCGCCGCACTAAAACTCCATTTAAATCAAAAATGTCGACAACTAATGAAGATGGTCTTGCAATATTCGTTATATCAAAGTCAACTAAAATAACGTCATTTATACCATCACCATTGGGACTACCGATTTTCGGATTTACTGAAACATTTGCCAATAATACATTTGTGATAGGGACTGCGACGGCAAGATTAGTTGAAACCGGGGCACCTACATCCTGAATATTCTCATCAACGACGTCAGACAAATTCAAATCTGTAACATTACCAGCGATGGCTTGCTGTCCCAAAGACGCGGCGACTGAGCTATTGAAGGCACGACCTTCAAAATTCGTGCCATACCTCAGCACACCATTGTGAAATTCAATTTCTAATCTGACTCCATCTTTCTCTATTAACGGAAAACCTATTCGGAATCCGTCATCTCTGATATCTATGACTGAAAATAATCCAGTTGTAGCAGGAAGGACCTCCAAAGAAACACCCGTAAAATCTGCTTCAGCTATTGTTAATTCTTTATCCAAAATGCGAATTTTACCTATTTGTTCTACCCTAAGCGGAGTCTTAACCTCAAATTCATCAAAACCACGCTGCATTCCATTGTCAGATCTATTCAAAACAGCATACACAAATCTAGTGTTAATCCCGATTTCAGCAGTTCTCGGAGCGATTTCAGCTATTAACTCCCGAGCATAGGGTGGCGAGACTACATCAAAAGCTAATCCACCAATCCCAGCAGCAGAATAAAAATCTTGGCTGGCAAAATTGATAGCAAATTGGAAGTATCGTCTCGGACCCGGAGATGAGATTAGTTGCCCAGAACCGTCAGACGACAATTCACTTTCGTTGACTATTCCGACGACAGAATACGGCGGAGACCACTCACTCCAATTTCTAACATCATCCAGTATTTCTCCCTTATCCTCTCCCTTTAAAGACCGATAATCAGACTGGGAAAGCTCTATCAAATCCCTCTGTTCCAGCGAGAGATCTCCAAATACGGTCAAAGCCTCTCTAACATCTGTATTTTCGTTATCTAATACGTCTTCTACTAAAGCTTTCATAGTAGCATCGTCAATATCTTTTGCCCATTTCCACGGTACTTCAGGATTCTTCGTCGTAGTACCAGCTCCGGCCCAACCTCCAAACAACTCGCGTTGATCTGCAGCAGCCCCACCACCTACACGAAAAATTCTCTCCCCTGGACGCACTTTAGTGAACTCTATCGGCTGAGGGTCGTTACCTGATCTCGTTCTTACAGTAACTGATGATAAGGTAGAATCACCAATAGAATCCTGAACCCATCTCAAATTACCAAAAAGCGCCATATCACCAAAATCGA
Organism: Candidatus Latescibacterota bacterium; assembly: GCA_036343635.1. Lineage (GTDB taxonomy): Bacteria > Latescibacterota > UBA2968 > UBA8231 > UBA8231. The sequence continues at coordinate 16,521 of JAYYVF010000069.1, forward strand.
AAATATTGGAGATGAAACTTGCTTCAGGAACATAACCGGTTCCAAATACCTGAAATTCGGCGATATCAAATCCTGCGGAAGTCAGGACCTTTAATCTTACGTAGCGGACATACTGCGGAGTAATTTTCAAATCAACAACCGAATTATCATTTTGAGTTTCGACAAAAACAGTCTGTAAAATCGGAGTGCCTTCAAATTGACTTTCGGGCAAGCCATCATTCACGAAGAGTTCAAACCCGCGTAAAAATTCGTTTTGAAAGGGAAACTCGACAGAAGGATATAGCGGATCGCCATTCCTCGGAAAAAACTTAAATCGGTTAAGCCCAAACCGTGCACCCAAGTCGAAGTCAATAATAAGCCCGAGGACCTGAGCACTTTGCTTTCCTGTTTCTACCCGCATATCAAGGGCAGTGTTTCCATCATCATCGATAAGGTTTGGTAAAATTCCACGAATTGCGTTATTATTCGGTGAGTTGACAGTACCACCCCTCAGAGCAGAGTCTAGCCCTATTGCTATATTCCGAGTTGTATCAGCTCGTTGTGGTACTATCCAGTTTGGACGCCCTAACGGCTCGAAATCTATAACACCTCCGGGTGCATTCGTCTTTTCTACAGACGATCCTGAAAGAATTATAGTAGCGGGTATGGCACCGCCACCACTCTGCCAAGAGAGTCCGTCCTGTCCCCCTACCACCACCACCTCAGCACGCGAGATAATAGGTAGCAGAATCATAAATCCCAAAAACATTAAAATATTGACCAATTGCAGTCCCTTGAACATTTGTGAGTCGTCCGAAACTGGTAAAAACTACACAACTACACAACTACATGATTTTGCCTCAGCGCTGCCGTTATTCTCCTTACATATATTATAAGGGAACTGTGCTACGTTTTAACCAAAACTATCTATAATTCCAAGTTTTAAATTTGCTACAATTACACGATTATGGTATAATTACACCGCAAATTTAACTCACGTATGGCGACTTCGCCAAGCAAAACTCTACAACCAACTACAACCGTTTCTGCGAGTGCAGATACAATTCAAGAATAAGTCAAACAATTTTTTTACGTTAACGCAATACTGTATATATAGGATCCATTTATGACATATCTATTGATTTTTTCCCTAATTTTTGTTGGTTGCTCAACCAGTTCGGAAAATGACGAGAGCACTTCTTTAGATTATCAAAAGAAAAATGAAATCGTTCTCGCAAAAATAGGGGACCAAAACATAAATTACGAAACCTTTATCGCCTTCTCAAAATCTATTCCTTCAGGGATGAAGGAGGGTACCACCCAGCTAGAAGAGAGTTTACAGGTTTTAAACAGCTTGATCGATAAAGAGCTTCTATTGATTGAGGCAAATAGCCTTCCCTTAGAGCAGTCCATCGATTTCAAAGATGAAATCGCAGTATACAGTAAGAATCGTTTATTGGAACTTTATACAAAGACCATAATTGCTGATAAAGTCGAAATTTCTGACGCAGAGCTTGACGCGCACTTTATCGAGACCGGACGAAACCGTGCACTGCGTTATAACGGTATTATGCTTGAAACCAAGCAAGAAGCAGAAAACGTATTGAAAGAAGTTCATTCCGGTAGGGATTTCATGAGTTTGGCAAAAGGTCGTTCAGTGCATCGTGAAAGTGGGGAGCA
>JAYYVF010000070.1:0-25699 GCA_036343635.1 Candidatus Latescibacterota bacterium
GGTTAAATTAGAAGGTGGAATACCTGTAATAGAGCAGGTGAAAGCTATAGCAAAAGCAGGAATCCCTGTCATGGGACACGTCGGCTACAACCCGCAATATCAGGTTCGAGATGCCTACGTATATAATGCGAAACGTGGCACAATTCCCAAGATACAGGGCAAAGGCCCCAAAGGTGCAAGATCCCTTTTGGAAATCGGGCAACAATTGCAAGATGCTGGAGCATTCGCCTTGGTAATCGAATTGGTTACAGTCGAAGTGGCGTCACTTATGGCCGAGAAATTAACGATCCCTATTATCGGCATCGGATCCGGGGGTGGATGCGATGGCCAGGTCCTTGTTTTTAATGATATAGTCGGTCTTTCCAATTTCGAACTTTCCCTTCTCACGCCTTACGCTAAAACTCGAAAAAAATGGCTCGATGCAATCAGCCTTTATCGTAGAGATGTTGAATCTCAACATTTCCCTGCCGACATGCATTGCATACACATGGAACCCGACAAGATTGCATCACTTGAAAAGACACTAAAAGATGAAGGCAAATGAAAAATGGGAACACCGAATTCCGAAGTATTGTTCCCCGTGTTGGCTGTGAAAATCCCTTTAAGAAAACCTAGAAAGTTGATTTAGTGTTTCAGGAGAGGTAGATATGGAGAATATTTTAACAACATTAGACGGTATACTGGGCACTACGGTTTCATGGCTCGCTTCAGTTATCCTATTTGATTTTGGAATGGATGTCCCGCTCGTTGTAGCCGTACTACTTTTAGGGGGTATTTACTACTCTTTCTACTTTGGCTGGTATTCAATTCGCGCCTTTAGACATGCAATAGACGTTGTGCGAGGCATTTATGACGATCCAGGCGATCCCGGAGAAATTTCTCATTTCAAGGCATTAACCAGTGCTCTTTCTGCTACTATTGGACTCGGTAATATAGCCGGCGTGGCCGTAGCAATCGGAACAGGTGGACCAGGCGCACTCGTTTGGATGATCATAACAGCTATATTCGGAATGTCATCCAAATTAGCCTCCTGTACCTTGGCCATAATGTACCGTGAAATCCAACCGGATGGACGAGTAACAGGCGGGCCTATGTACTACCTAGAAAAGGGTCTAGCTCTCAAAGGCTACGTTAAACTCGGTCGCGTCCTGGCAATCTTATTTGCGATTTTATGTATTGGCGGATCTTTGGGCGGCGGCAATATGTTTCAATCGAACCAAACGCTGGAAGCTCTCGGAAGCGTAAACCCATTTTTCTCCAAATATAATTGGGTCTTTGGTATATTACTGGCCTGCCTGGTAGGTGCTGTAATCATCGGCGGTATTCGTCGAATTGCCGAGGTGACATCTCGCGTAGTACCGACCATGTGCCTGGCATATATAGTAAGTGCCCTATACATCATCATCACAAACATTGATCGTGTACCAGACATCATCCACTTGATAATTGGCCAGGCATTAAATGGGGACGCTGTGTATGGTGGAGTACTCGGAATAATGATAATTGGAATTACCCGCGCTGCCTTCTCAAACGAGGCAGGAATTGGGTCAGCTGCCATCGCTCATTCTGCAGCAAAAACGGAAGAGGCTGCCCGAGAAGGTATTGTATCAATGATTGGCCCCTTTATTGATACAGTCATAATCTGCAGTATGACGGCGTTAGTTGTTTTATTAACAGGAGCATACAACGACCCTGCCTTGGCCGGCAAAGGTACCGCTATGACAGCGTCAGCATTCGGATCTGCTATACCGGGAGCTCAATTCGTACTTGCAATAGTAGTCTGCTTGTTCGCCTATTCAACGATGATCTCATGGGAATATTATGGGGAAAGAGCTTGGGAATATTTATTCGGAAACAAATATTTAATTGTTTTTCGTCTCATTTTTGTTGCTTTTGTTTTCCTGGGAGCCGTAACCAAATTGAGTAACGTAATTGACTTTTCAGACTTAATGATTTTGAGTATGGCATTTCCTAATATTGTCGGCGGTATTTTGTTAAGCCCACAAATCAAAACGTGTTTAACCGCCTACTGGCAATCGTATAAAAGCGGACAAATGAAACGCTATCGTTAGAAATAACGCTGTTCAAGCAACATTCGCTTTACAAACTTGGCCTTCTTGCACTTATCTGCATTCGTCGTTTATTCTAGCTATATACACACAAAAAACTTTTAGCCCAATAAAATCTATTATGTTCGCACTTTTACTCGTATTATCAGTCCTCGCGAATGCCGGGTGGACGGAAACACCAAAAGTTGATGTAATCAATCTTGTTCCTTTTTCACATAAAGACGTACTCTCTTTCGATGGTACTATGCATCCCCAAAATGTGGCAGAAATTTCCAGTCTCACCGGAGGTCGAATTACGGATCAAACAGTTCGAATAGGAGATTGGGTCAATAAAAACCAAGTCTTGATGGAAATAGACAAACGACGACTTCTTCTAACTCAAAAGCTCAGTAACATCGAGTTGGAAATAACTACGGAACGCTTAAAAGTCTCAAAGAAAACGTTTGCCCGGGTAAGAAAAATGTACGCGGATAGCCTTATTAGTGAAGAGGATTTCGACAAAAGCAAGTACGAACGCGTAACTGCGGAAGCTCAGTATTCAGCGGCCTTGGCAAATTTTGAAGTCGCCCAACTGAACCTACAGGATAGTTACGTAAGAGCTCCCTTTGCTGGCCAAATTTCAACCATCCATGTCAGTTTAGGGGAAACTGTGATGGCAGGAACCCCCTTACTGCGTTTGGCGGCAACAGACACTCTGCTCATTCGTGCTACTGTAAACGCCAGCGACTTAACCTCCTTGCAACTCAATCGACCCGCGCGGATAATTTGGGCACAGGAAGCCAAATCTTTTTCAGCTAAACTCCGTGCCTTCACTACCGTGGCTGACCCAATCAACCATCGCTATGCAGTAGAGCTGACAAGCCCCAATCCACCTAAGTTTGTAGCTTACGGAGCCTTGGTCCAAGTAGAGTTGTCAGCACCCAACTCTTTGGTGGGAGTCCTTATTAATTCACAAGCTCTGCGCTCTTTCGGAGGAAAAAGTTTTGCTTACACAGTAAAACTTAGAGCCGATCAATATCACTTGCAAAAAACACCAGTTACAGTTTTACGGGAATTAGATGATGGTATTTTCCTGATAGGCGAAGGATTGACTCCAGGCCAACAGATAGCTGCCGGTGGAGCGCTTATGACCGATGGACTACAGATCAGAATCGGCAACAGTCTTCGTATCGAACCGTAATTCGCCGTGAAATCTTTTTTTCGATGGGTGGTAAAAAATCCCCTAATTGCGAATTTACTTAGCGTCTTTTTCCTAGTTGGGGGTGCAGGTGCCTACCTGACAATGCCTCAGGAATATCTGCCACCAGTTAACCTGAAATGGTTGTTCGTCGTTTTATCCTACCCTGGTGTTTCAGCCAGTGACATCGAACGTCTAATCGCTCAACCGACAGAAAAAGAATTAGAGAAAGTTGACTATGTCAGCCAATTCAATTCCATCTCATCAGAAGGAAACGTGGAGTTTTCCCTTCAGTTTGAAGACATTTCCAGCGACGAATTTGAACGCCAATATCAAGAAACCCGGCAAGCCATTGACCGAACCGAACTTCCAGACGACGTCCTAGATCCTTTCTTCATAAAAATAAAGTCTTCCAATTTCATCCCCTTAGTTCAAGTAGTCGTAAGTGGTGATGAATACATCACTTATAAGCAATTACGCAGATATGGAGAAGATTTGCGCGATAGGTTAGAAGATTTTGGGGAGGTAGATCGGGTATTCTTGTTCGATAACCGAGAGAGACAAGTTCATATACAAGTCAACCCAATCCTCGCACAACAAATAGGCGTAACAGTAGAAGATATTCAGCAACGAATAATCGTCGAAAATTCAGACATCCCCTCCGGAACGCTAAAATTAGGTCAAAGTGAGGTTCTTGTACGTAGTAGCGGAAGATTTCGAAGTTTGGATGACATAAAAAACACTATTATCATTCGCGATCAGCAAGGTAATCATGTTCCCCTTAGTCAAATCGCCACAGTATTAGATACCCATGCCAGAGAAGAGACTCGGTCCCGTCTAAATGGTCGCAGAAGTATCGCGCTCGGGGTTACAAAAAAAGACGTTGGCTCCTCCCTTGAATTGCTTGACAGAATAGGTCGACTTCTTGATGAAATGACACCAGCCTTACCTTCCGGCATACAAATTGAATTAGTAAATGACACCTCAGTACGTGTAAAGAACGCATTAGTAAATCTTCAAACTAATGCAATTGCCGGAGGTTTTCTTGTTGTAATCGTGCTCTGGATGTTTATAGGAATCCGTAACAGTATACTAACGGCTATAGGTATCCCTATAGGTTTTAGTCTAGCATTCATACTTTTAAAAATGAATGGCGCTTCTGTAAACGAAAATACGCTATTCGGCCTAGTCCTCGTGCTAGGTATGGTTGTAGACGATGCCATCGTAGTAATAGAAAATGTATATCGCTATGTACAAATGGGTTGGTCTCGAACTGATGCAGTAATAGAAGGTACCAGGGAAGTACTAAGCCCAGTAATTACTTCGACACTAACAACCATCGCAGCATTTATGCCTTTGGTCTTATTGCCTGGCACTATTGGAGAATTCCTACAGGTCGTACCTGTCACCGTAAGCCTAACCCTATTGGCTTCCCTCATCGAATGTTTCATAATTCTTCCGTCTCACATTGTCGATTTCGGAGGCGGTGCAACACAACAGAGTCCGCTGTCAAAAAACATTTCAAGGCTCACAGAAATCTATGAAACTCTTATAAGGAAACTTTTGCCTGGATGGCGCCGCTATGCTATAGCTATCGGTATTCCATTCTCAATCCTAATCTGCGCTGCCATTATATTTCCTCATCTTCGCCAATCCCTCTTTAGCTCAGATCCACAAAGTTATTTTGCAATATGGCTGAAACTCCCTGAAGGAACTTCTCTGGATGAAACAGACCGACAAACCAGACTTTTAGAAACAATTGTTCAACAAATGCCTACTGAAGATTCCCAAAATATTGAACGTGTTTTAGTAAATGTCGGTGTTCAAAATACAGAAAGTCGTACTTTTTCCCGTCCAAATTATGCCGAAATAATAGTAGACGTTTCCGACGATATAGGCATAAAATCCCGACTGGAAAAAATGGTAGACTACACGCGTAAAAAAGCTGCTCTTCTAGGATATACCCAAGAAGAGGTGCAAGTAAAAATCATAGAAAATGGCCCCCCTAAGGACTATCCGTTGGAAGCAAAAATTCAAGGGGAAGATTTTGAGAAATTAGAACGTATTGCCAAGCTACTCAAAAACTACCTAGATGACTTGCCAGGATTGTTGAACGTTGGGGACGACTACATCCCAGGTAAAGGTGAACTGACATTTACGCCTAAACCTGGAGAAGCGCAAAGGCAGGGAATTACTGCCAGTGATATCGGTCGTGCTCTTCGCGCCGCCTTAGACGGTCTGCCAGCCGGGGGATACAGAAACGATGACCAGGAACTCCCAATTATCGTTCGTTATCGTCCAGACTGGTTTGAAGATAGCAGCCGCATAGGAGAAATTAGCTTACGAACACCAACAGGTATGTTCCTACACCTGGACAGCGTTGCCGATCTTCACCGTGATATTGGCCTTAGTGAAATTAAGCGCCGAGACTTTCGCCGTACGATCACAGTATTTGCTGAAGAAATTGAGGCAGGTGCGGCAGCCCGGGCTGCTTCTAATTTACAAGAATATTTTCGACACAAAATTGCTCCTGATTTTCCAGGTTACTCTCTCAATTTCGGTGGCCAATTTGAGGTTTTTAATGAGACCTTCAGCAACATCGTTCTGTTATTCGTTTTTGGGGCCATGTGCATTTTTTTCATTTTAGTTGTTCAATTTAGGTCACTAATACAACCACTAATTATTCTAATGACCATTCCTTTTGCACTGGCAGGTGCCATGGTAGGCCTAATTGCGAATGGATATCCGCTCTCAATAACAGCTATTTATGGTATGGTCGGTTTATCTGGAGTAATCGTAAATGACTCGATTGTCCTGATTAGTTTTGCTAACAATGCAAAAAGTAGCGGTTTGGAAACTACAACGGCAGTCGTGGAGGCAGCTACCAAACGTCTTCGCCCCATTTTGCTAACCACAGTGACTACGGTCGGGGGAGTGTTGCCCATCGCCCTCGGACTTACTGGAAAATCTGAAGTATGGTCACCCTTAGCAACAATCATCGTTTTTGGTTTGACCACTGCTACTGCTCTTATGCTGCTTGTCATCCCTTGTCTATTCTGCGTTGCAGACGACATGCGCAGTTTCATACGCAACGGATTGGGATGGGAACGGTTCGAACAACGGATTAAATCAGAATGAAACGGTAAAAATGTTTTTTATCAATGATTTGGATGTCGCAAAGAATCTGCTAAAGAATTACTATTTCCTGTGACTATTTTCTGGACTGCGTCAAAACCCTCAACATACTGACTTGCCGAATTCCACAGCAACCAACCATAGGCCCCTGCTTCTTCTGCACCATGTATCTGTTCTGTTATATAAGTCGAGTTAAAATTGGTCACAAGATGGTCAAAGGCCTGAAGCCATGGACGCACATCCACTCCATGTGAAGCAGCGAGGCTACGGAGCCGCTCACATCCCCTATTCACAAGAAAGTAAGGATAATCAACAGGATTGGAGATGTTACCAAAACCGGGTCCAAAATGTGAGGGATAAAGCATTGGTGAAACTGCGTCTACGTGGTTTAATAAATCTGTTACATTCTGCCCCAAGCGCAAAGCATCAACCTTCTGTCCCCAAGCAGTAACACCAAAAATATCAACAGACAACCTAACACCAAGCGGCCTAAGAGCAGCCCGTACATCACGCACAAATTTCGTAATGACGACGTCTTTGGTTTGCCCGTTTGCGTCAAATGAAAAAATAGCATCATTCAAATCTCCTTCTGTGGGAAATCTGACATAATCCAATTGTATTTCATCAACACCCAACGAGGAAATTTCAATTGCTAAATCAATAATATATTTTTGGACTCCTAATAGAGACGGATCTACCCAATTCGGCAAAACTTCTTCACTCCACAATCCACCGGTTTTTGATAGAGGAACCCACTCTGGCCGTTGCTCCGCAAGTAATACATCGTAAAAGCATACCATACGTGCAATTACAAAAATCCCAAGCTCTTGCCAATGTTTCACCGTGCCAACCGGATCATCCAAAGTCTTCCACCGACTTGCTCCAATTTTACGGGCAAGAGGTACTCGTGATTCATAACTAAGATGACCTCTTCGATCTTTGACATCAAACACAATAGCATTACCGCCAGCGGTTAACAAATCGTCCGCCAATTGGTCGCTCCGTCCCTGCCCAACGGCATGAGAACTCACATATATACCGCGTAATGGACCAACTTGGCCCCAACCGGAATCACAAATAAAAGCAGTAATGATTAAAAAAAACGCCAACAACACGAACCTTTTCTCCTCTCAGATGTCCTATTTTTCCAAACACAAGACTTTGAAAATTCAACTTTAAACTGAATCACTATTTATTTAAATCGCAAATGCGCAAATAAGTGTTCAATCGACGTTTCATTCTTCATTCATCTCCAACCATTCCCGATCTTCAGCCAAATAAATTTCGTCAATGCGTAGATCAGAAAAAGTTTTTATCCAAGCGCTTATATCGACCTGCTGATCTAGCTTTTCTAAACGAAGTTGGTTCAAGAAAAAAAACCGATTGAGTGCGAAATTTAGAGTTAAAACTTTCCCGCCCTGTAAGTCAAAATCTAATTGTTTACGCTCTCCCCCATAAACGATCTCAATCCAGTGAACTCCCGATGGTATATTATGAAGCACAATTCCAGAATAATCTCGTTTTAGTAATTCCAAACGATATCTACCATCAATCAAAAGTTCCAAATTATTTTCTATAGTGGAGTTAAGAGGAGCCTGGATTATAGCTAACGATCCGTCCAACATGGAAGAAAATTCGGGATCGGATTCGTCAAAATTAATTCCCTCCTCCCACGTATTTATCTGACTCATCACATTTGTGACGGGTCTTTTCTTTGCCCAAACTGGCGGCGGCAATTTTACCGAAATTCCCAAAGGATTCGTCAAAGCATATGCAACGATGTTTGTGGCAACCATCAAAGACGGGGTGGTTGGATCTTCATTAACAGTTTCTACATCAAAGCTCCTTGCCCATTGATCACTAAACTTGATGTCACAAAGTACTGCAACCAATCGACCATTCAACTCTATTCCCCATACACCCAGTTTAGGTAATTGATCTAAATTGTCAGTATTTGGATCAAAAGATGTTCGTTGCTCCTGAGGGATCGGTTCTTGAGATAGTTGAATCGGATAGTACCATTTCGAATTTGAACTTCTATGAGGAAATTCGGGCGACCCATCCTCCTTCTCAGTTCCTCGCTTTGTCTCGCCCGGGAAACCACCAGAGAATTCATAAAAAGAATGGTACAATGAATGCGACACCGGGAGGGGAAACAGAAACGCTTCATCCCCTAAAGCAGACTTAATTTGATCCCGCATTTCCCGCAGATAGATGTTTCCACCCTCCACATAAAGGAACCCCCCCTTTCGCAAATATTCTCCTAGTTGAAGTATTTCTTGGTCAGAAAATCGAGTCAATACGTTGTCGTTCCACCTCTCTTGACCACCACCTTCGATTAGAAAATGTATTGGATCCTTGACCAAATTTTCCGACAAAAAATGCTGATAAATTTTGTTTCTGACTTTCGCAAGTATGAGCGTATTGTCTCGCAGATAGCGAGATAAAGCCTCCAATGTTCCTCTCCCGCTTCCCGTGCCATACAATTGTAATTGAGTAAAATTGATATAACCGGCCAGATCCCGCCGGTTAGAAAGGTCGACAATCACCGCCGAATGGTGTTTGTTCACGCGAGCCATATCTGCGATACGAAGTAAATCCATAGATGGGATACCAACACTCCGTGCCAAACCTAAAACCGAAGGAGAAAGCATTTGGACGCGATCCAGAACAGGTTCACCCGCTTTTGTTCCCGAGGCAAACGCCTGAAGTTCCGTTTCAACTATCGGTTCATCAATTTTTGGAGGTTCAGACAACAAAGCCATGTCTTGGTCTAAAACCTTTACCGTTCGTCTGTCAGAAGGTAGGTATTCCAAATCACGCGTCGGCATAGGAAAAATCTGCTTGGGCGCATTTAAGCGCCTTGGTTTAAACATAGCTGGGGCGTTTGCTAAACGAGCCTTAAATACCTCTGTTTCAATGTCCTCCGACCAGAAATCCCGAAACAAATAGGTGCCCAACAAATGCATAATTAGCGATAAAAATAAGCAGGTCCACAGAGTATTAGACATATATGTACGCCGCCTGATTCCCTATTCGCTTCCTTTACGTCGCAATAACCAAAGCGACCAATTTACTAATCTAAATATGAAGAACACGACAACACTATTAACAATACCACATTCAGATCAATTTTCGCAACTTGTTTGAAAACAACGCTAATCATGCATTGGATCTTTTCAAATAACGCACTTAACCCTATTTTAGATATACGTATTTTAGAGTTTTATCGACACATATCATTCCATGTTTAGCGAGAATCAAAGGTTCCTATGAACGAAGATGTAAATGACTTGGAGGTAGAACTCAAAGAATGGCTTGAATCCTTGGATTATGTCGTAGGAACTCGTTCGCCCGAGCACATACGGCATCTTCTGGAGCAGTTAGAATTACGTGCTCGACAATCAGGAGTTGAAATAAATTTTTCGGCGAATACCCCTTATGTCAACACCATACCTCGCTCCAGACAACCAACATTTCCTGGAAGCAGAGAAATTGAACGACGCATAAAAAGTATTGTGCGTTGGAATGCCATGGCGATGGTGGTACGAGCAAATAGAGACAAAGCGGCACCAGGAGGCCACATTTCCACATTCGCCTCTTCAGCCACGCTATATGAAATCGGATATAACCATTTCTTCAGAGCTCGAACTGACCACCACTCTGGCGATCAAATTTATTTTCAAGGGCATGCTGCGCCTGGAATGTATGCTCGAGCATTTGTTGAAGGGCGTCTTAGCGAAGAGCAATTAATTAACTTCCGGCGGGAATTACAACCCGGCGGCGGACTTTCATCCTATCCCCACCCGTGGCTTATGCCAAATTTCTGGCAATTCCCAACAGTCTCAATGGGATTAGGCCCTATTTTGTCAATTTACCAGGCACGCTTTAATAAATATTTGGAAAACCGTAGCCTAAAACCAGATGATGACGGAAGAGTCTGGGCATTTTTGGGCGACGGTGAGTGTGACGAACCCGAAACGCTTGGTGCAATTACTTTAGCTTCCAGAGAAAAATTAGACAATCTTACATGGGTCATTAATTGTAACCTACAGCGATTAGATGGCCCCGTTCGGGGTAACGGCAAGATCATACAAGAACTTGAAGCAACATTTCGAGGTGCTGGATGGAATGTGATCAAAGTAGTCTGGGGTGATGATTGGGATCCATTACTTGAAAAAGATAAAGACGGGCTACTTGCTCAGCGCATGGGTGAGGTCGTGGACGGGCAGTATCAAAAATATACTGTGTCTGATGGCGATTTTATCCGCAAAGATTTTTTTGGGAGAGATCACCGCCTATTGGAGATGATCTCTCATTTGTCTGATGAACAAATCGAAAAAATGCGTCGTGGAGGCCATGACCCCGAAAAAGTTTATGCGGCATATAAGTCTGCTATCGAAAATTCTGGATCTCCTACAGTAATTCTGGCTAAAACAGTTAAAGGCTATGGCATGGGAGAAGCCGGTGAGGGCAAAAACATCACACACCAGCAGAAATCCCTCAACGAAAATGAGTTACGGAGTTTTCGAACGCGGTTTGGTATTCCTATTTCGGACGATGACGTCGCTGAGGCTCCCTTCTTCCGCCCATCTGACGACAGTCCAGAGATGCAATATATCCGAGAACGGCGCGAATCCTTAGGCGGATCTGTCCCGAGCAGGAGTACTGACAATAAGCCATTGAAAATGCCTCCTGACAAAATATGGGACGAATTTAATAAATCGTCAGGAGACCGTAGTATCGCTACAACAATGGCCTTCGTTGCTGTTTTACGAAAATTATTGCAAAATAATGAAATAGGAAAATATATTGTACCTATCATACCTGACGAAGCGCGCACATTTGGTATGGATCCCCTTTTCCGCCAGTTTGGAATTTATTCAAGTGTCGGACAATTATATGAACCGGTAGACAAAGATGTTGTCTCCTACTACAAAGAAGCTGTCGATGGTCAGATTCTGGAAGAAGGAATCACCGAAGCTGGATCAATGTCGTCATTCATAGCTGCAGGCTCTGCCTATTCTACCCATGGGGTAAATACCATCCCTTTTTTCGTCTATTATTCCATGTTCGGGATGCAACGCATAGGCGATTTAGTTTGGCTTGCAGGAGATATGCGCGTAAAAGGATTCATGGTAGGCGGAACTGCGGGACGTACCACACTTAATGGAGAGGGCTTGCAGCATGAAGACGGACATAGCCACCTATTGGCATACCCCGTCCCTAATTTAATGGCGTACGATCCTGCGTTTGCTTACGAGATAGCCGTTATTATACGTGACGGAATTCGAAGAATGTATGTTGAGCAGGAAGACATTTTTTACTATTTGACTATCGAAAATGAGACTTACCCAATGCCTGCTATGCCAGAAGGCGTAAAGGAAGGTATCATCAAAGGCATCTATAAATTCAATGCCTCAAAAACGAAAAAAGCCAAGTTAAGAGCTCAGCTTTTCGGTAGCGGAGCAATAATGAACCGGGTTATCGAAGCACAGAAAATCTTGGAGGACCAGTTCAATGTTGCCACAGACGTGTGGAGCATAACGAGCTTTAAAAATTTACATAGAGATGCCCTAAACGCGGATCGCTGGAATAGAATGCACCCAGGTGACGACAAGAAATGTTCCTATTTAGAGGAGACACTAAAAGGGGAAAAAGGGGTATTCGTTATCGCCTCGGATTATGTAAAAGCTCTGCCTGAATCAATTGCAAGGTGGTTTCCAAAAGCACCTGTTTCACTCGGCACCGACGGATTTGGACGCAGTGAAAGCCGTGAAGCTTTGCGTGATTTCTTTGAAGTAGATGCACGCTTTATTGTACTTGGAGCCCTTTCAGCTCTATCAGAAGAAGGAAAAATAGAAAAGTCTGTTGTCATAAAAGCAATGAAAGATTTTGGTATAGATCCAGATAAACCAAACCCCGTTTACAATTAGGAACTCTTAGTTTAGGAATCTGTTAAGGAATAAATATGCAAACAGAATTCAAAATGCCCGACTTGGGTGAAAATATTGAAGGCGGAGATGTTGTAAGCGTGTTGGTAGCCAAAGGTGATGAGATAAAAGAAGACCAACCCATTATAGAGTTAGAAACGGATAAAGCAGTCGTAGAAGTACCTTCTTCAATAAGCGGAAAAATTATCGACGTCCATATAAGCGAAGGGGATTCTGCGACCATCGGCCAATTGTTAATAACGGTCGAAACCGAAAATACAAGCAAAGAAACACTGGAATCGAGCCCCCAGACTCCACAATCTGACACTGAGACATCGGTAGACACACCTGCCGTTCCGGACCCGCCTGCTGCTTCCACTAATACAACGGAAGGTTCAAAAACAATAGAATTTGTACTTCCTGACCTAGGAGAGAATATTGAAGGAGGAGAAGTCGTAGCCATCATGGTATCTATCGGTGATCAACTCCGAGAGAATCAACCTGTAGTGGAGCTTGAAACAGACAAAGCCGTCGTCGAAGTACCTTCATCAATAAATGGAAATGTTTCTGGTGTTAACATTAAAGAAGGGGATACCGTTGCTGTCGGCCAGACTTTAATCACCGTCGAAACCGAAACAGATCAAATCGACACGAATACATCGGATAACACCATTGCCGAACCTTTGTCGCCAACGGATACCGAAAAAACATCTCCAACGATAGTTGAGAGTCCGATTCTCCCATCACCTAAAGAAACATCTCTGATTCCTGCGGCACCTTCTGTACGACGTTTAGCCCGTGAGATAGGTGTTAATATTTCCGAAGTAAGTGGAAGTGGCTCCGGTGGTCGAATTTCCAAAGACGATGTAAAAGCATATTCGAAGTTACTCCATCAATCAAAAACAGTCGGCACAAGTTCAAGCGCCTCCGTTTCCCTACCCGATTTTAGCCAATGGGGCGGCATCGAACACCAACCGATGTCAAAAGTTCGTCGTATAACGGCCGAGCGACTTACACAAGCAACCATAACAATTCCCATGGTCACTCAATTCGACAAAGCCGACGTGACCGATCTCGAAAAATGGCGAAAAGAGCATGGTAAAAGAGCAGAAGCTGCAGGAGGCAAACTCACACCGACAGCAATCCTAATAAAAGTACTGGGTGCCGCATTGAAAGCTTTTCCGCAATTCAATGCCAGTATTGATATCGCACAAAATGAAATTATTTACAAAAAATATTGTAATATCGGAATAGCCGTTGATACCGAACACGGCCTTATGGTTCCAGTAGTTCGCGACGTTGATCAGAAAAACATTATCGAGCTTTCTGTAGAATTAAGTGAGATGGCAGAAAAAACTCGGGATAGAAAAATTTCACCTAGCGACTTGCAAGGTGGGTGCATTACGATCAGCAACGTCGGAGTAATGGGCGGCACTGCTTTTACCCCGATAGTAAACCCACCCGAAGTAGCTATTCTGGGAGTCGCTCGCTCAAGTGTCGAAGCAATACACATCGACGGAGAATTCCAACCACGCACGATGATGCCGCTTTCTCTAACCTATGATCATCGCTTGATTGATGGAGCTGATGGAGCTCGTTTTCTAAGATGGATTTGCGAAGCTCTTCAGAACCCATTCGTTGTTCTACTTGAGGGATAGTCCAAATAAATGTTAAATACACAAATTGCTATTATTGGTGGCGGACCTGGCGGTTATGTGGCAGCATTTAAGGCAGCAGACGCAGGGTTAGATGTAACCTTGATCGACCCGGAAGAAAACCCAGGAGGGGTTTGTCTTTACCGAGGTTGCATCCCTTCCAAGGCTCTTTTACATATAGCCAAACTCATTAATGAAACCCGCCAAGCCAGCCAATGGGGAATCCAATTTGGGACACCCGAAATCGACCTCGATCAACTTCGAGCTCATAAAAATAACGTTATCGAAAAAATGACTGGGGGTCTAGGGCAGCTTGTTAAGGCTCGCAAGCTTAAACACATACAGGCCTCCGCTCAATTCAAAGATGCTCACAACTTAGATTTGACCTTGATCGACGGTAACAAAGAATCGCTGACTTTTGACTACGCGATATTGTCTACCGGTTCGTCTCCAGCTATTCCCGGAATTTTCGACAACAATGACTCCCGAATAATGGATTCAACTTCAGCACTTGAATTACAAGAAGTTCCCAAGAGCATGCTGATTGTAGGTGGTGGCATCATTGGTATGGAACTCGGCCAAGTATATGCTGCTTTAGGATCTTCAATCTCAGTAGTGGAAATGATGCCTGGCCTGATTCCACCTGCGGATCGCGATCTGGTAAAACCTCTTCGAGGACATTTAGAATCACAATTCGAGAATATTTGGACGAGTACAAAAGTAACTGGTGTTACTCCCACTGCAGAAGGTATTTCTGTCGAATTTGATGCTCCAAATGATCACGTTTTCACCCAGACTTTCTCTCGAGTTTTAGTCTCTGTAGGTAGATTCCCTAACAGCTCGGGCTTAGGCATTGAAAGTACTGATGTGCAAATTGATGACCGGGGTTTTATACGGGTTGATTCGCAAATGCGAACTGCAGAGTCCTCTATATTTGCCATTGGTGATGTGATTGGAGCAGGCTTGGCCCATACGGCTTCTCACCAAGGTACGCTCGTAGCGGAAATACTCTCCGGCCACGAAAAATTAGTATTCGAACCTCGTGCTATACCTAATGTCGTATATACCGATCCGGAAATCGCCTGGTGTGGTCTAACCGAACAACAGGCAAAAGATCAGGGAATCGATTGCAAAATAGCTCGTTTCCCCTGGTCTGCCTCTGGACGAGCCACTGCAGTAGGTCGCAATGAAGGACTTACCAAACTGCTGATTGACCCCTCGAATGACCGCGTACTCGGTGTTGGTATATCGGGTAACAATGCCGGAGAACTTATTGCAGAGGGTGTTGTAGCCGTGGAAATGGCCGCATTAGCTTCAGATATACAATTGTCGATCCATCCGCATCCAACACTTTCCGAGACATTCATGGAAGCAGCGGAAGTTTATTACGGGCAAAGCCCACATCTGTATACCCCCCGGCCAAATTAAGGGAAAAATTTTCTTTCAGTTCAACTCGAGCAGGAACATTTAGCAGCCTTCAATCTTTAATCTCAATACAATAAGATTCTAAGAGATTGTTTTTAAAATGCTTAGTGTTATTTGTCAATCTGTGAAAACAGGTACCATTTTTGCTTTCTATTGAGAAAATTTCACTCAATGAAATAATTACCATGGATATACCAAAGCAACCAGATCAAATTACTCAAAGGTTAAATCACCTCAATTTCGAAGTTAATTCAGGCCTAAATGAGATCAGAGAACAGCTAAGAGAATTAAAGGATCTTGAAAAACAGGTACTCAAAAACGATGATCAGTTTATTGAGTTCCTAAACTCAGCCCTCAAAACATCGGAAAATTCAAAATAGGTCAACATATTGTTTCTGGCAGAAAGCCACTTCAACAATTATCTTTAGTTTTGTCTGCTCTAATTCAATCTTTACCATCACCTCATTAACGGCATGATGCGACGTAATTTACCTATACTGGGTTTTGGAGCGCTGATATTAATAGCTTCAACTGTGACTCTTTTTTTCGTTTTTTTCCATAAAGAAAATCACTTGAGGAATGTTCCTAGTACTGCCTCTGAATTTATTTCCCAAGGCAAATATGCCCGTGCCCATTCCCTATTAACCAAGTTTGACACAAACCTTGATAGTCTCACCTCAAAAGAGTCAATATTAAAACACATCCAGCTTGCCCTTTGCGAACAAGCTCTTAATCGACCTGACAAAACGATTGAATATCTTTCGAAAATTTCTCACGAAGACATTCCTGAATTAGGTTCATATATAGAATTGTGGAAAGCTAAGGCATTCATCGAATTGAAAAGGTATGCTGATGCTGAATTAGCCTTAAATATTGTCGTAGATTCCACGAAAAACCCCTTTATTTTACAGCCCGCGCTTAACTATTTAGCCCAGATATATCAAAAAACGGAGCGGCCAAATGATGCAATAGAAACCTACCTCACTCAAATGAAAAAATTTTCTGGGACTCGTCCTGCTACATTGTGGACCCTTTCCAAAATATATGATGACATCGAACAACCATCTCAAACGCGGGCATGCTACATAAAATTGTTAGAGCAGCATAAAACGACCCAAGAAGGACTAAAAGCAGCGATTGCAATAAATGGGCCACTAAGCACTGACGAGGCATTCCATGTGGCTCAAACCTACTTTGAGCATCAAAAATACACCGACGCTATTCGACGTTTAGAAAAATTCGTACAGCGTTATCCTAATGATAATCGAGTGGCTACTTGCCACATTTTATTAGCCCGTTCTTTTTCAGGGAATGGTCAAAAAGATCGTGCAATTAACACTCTAAATATTGCTTACAAAAAATATGGTTCCACCAAAGCCTTATATCTGATTGCCGATATTTTAGTCAAGAAAAACCGAGATACAAAAGCAATTACCACCTACAAAAACTTTGCTCAACGCCATCCAGAACACGAGCTAGCAGACAAAGCTCTATGGCAGGCGGCTAAAGCTGCCGAGCGTAACGGCTTATTCAATGAGAGTAGATCTGCTTACACCCTGCTAATTCAACATCATCCTGAAAGTAATTACCTCGACGATGCAAAATGGGGAATCGGGTTTAGCTATTTCTGTTTGGATTCACTATACCACGCTCTCAAAAAATTTCAGGACTTGAGTAAATCAACAAGAGAGCCACATATAGTTGACCAAAGCCTTTATTGGGCCGGAAAGACTGCTATGCGCCTGCGCCTTGATGAAGACGCAACATCATTCTTTAGCAAGGCTGCTTTAGGGTTTCCACGTTCATATTATTCTACAAAAGCAGTTAGATTGGGGTATAAACATACCGCCGAATTAAACCAAACACTTGCTGTTAACCATAATTTGATCAGATCAGTACATATAGATCGAGGCGAAACACTTTATGATATAGGGTTGCACACCGAAGCTCGTCAAGAATATGTTCGGATACTGCGTCAAAAAGCAAATGACATTGAACAACTTATAGCACTACGAAATTACTTTGAGGATTTAGGATTCGTAGATTTGGCCGTTAGCTTATCCCTTCAGTTAGCCGGTAGTGACAACAAAGTACATGAATGGACAAAAATCTATCCCAAATACTATTTCGAACAAATCTTGAATTCTGCCGAAGAAGCTGAAGTTGATCCGTATTTAGTACTCTCCGTTATTAGGCAAGAAAGCCGCTTCAACAAAAAGGCAATCTCTCGCGTAGGAGCTCGTGGCCTAATGCAGATAATGCCACAAACCGGAAAAACATTGGCAGGCAACCTTGGAATAAATGATTTTCAACGCAGCAATCTTTTTGATCCAGGTTTATCAATTCGGTTTGGAGCATTTTTTTTGGGTAACCAAATAAAATATTTCAAAGAAAGCATGGCATCACATATGAGTTTTGAGTTAAGTTTAGCTGCTTATAATGCGGGTCCTCACAACGCACGAAATTGGTTAGAGCGGTTTCCGTACACCGATGTCGATTCGTTTATTGAACGCATTCCATTTAAAGAGACACGGCTATACATAAAACTTGTTTTAAAAAATTACGAAATTTACAAGGCTCTTTCACATGTCTAAGGAACAAAAAGAAGAAAGTAAAATACGCCGTATAGAAGATATCTTCATCATAATAAGCATCTTTTCTCTTTGGCCTGTTATATTGGATTGGCAGGGAATCCTATACCAAGCCATTCTCTACGGTGCATTAATCGGCCTGTTAATCATTTTTGTGCGGCGTGTTCGTCGTTTCAAACAAGCTCGTACTGAAATGGAAAACGATCAAGATGTTTGACGATTTCCGATGCGTTCTAGTAGAAATACGAGAGCAAAACCTCCAACTGCTAATAATAAGGTAACCCAGACTTCATTGGTCATCGATGACGGTAGAATGCATTCGTCTCGTAATACAAGGACCTTTGAACCTACCACGCGCTCTTCCAAAACCTTGCGAAATGGCCAAATCTTTCTGATTGAACCTAACATCAACCCAACTAAAAATGCCATAGTAACCGTATGGTATCGGGAAAGCAATCGCTTTAGCAACCTCGAAAAAATCAAAAGACCCAATACTGCTCCCACAATAAAAAGTAAAATAATTTCAATATTTCTTTCATGTACAGCACTAAACACTTGTTGATATTTTCCCATAATAACCAAAAGGAATGACCCACTTATTCCAGGCAATATCATAGCACATATGGCAATCATACCGGCTAACACAAATTTAAAATTTTCCGTACCGGTTTCAACAGGCACAAGCAACGTTATGCCGTAACCGAAACATGCACCTAATAAGAGGGTAACAAGTTGGAGTGAATCAAGTCTTCCTTCAATTTGGCGAAAAACATATATTGCACTTGCAACTATAAGTCCGGTAAAAAAACCCCAGACAGGTTGAGGAAAAGTGGCCAGTAAATAAGTTATCAGTTTTGCAAATAAGGCTATTGCTAAAACAATACCCATCAGGAGCGGCAATAAAAAACCAGCATTCAACAAATTATAAACTTCCCGGAATTGAAAACGAACTAATGCTCTCAGTATACGCCCGTCAACGGAAGCTATTGTCTGAACTAATTCGTCATAAACACCCATTATCAAAGCGACTGTTCCTCCTGAAACGCCCGGTACCACATCGGCTATCCCCATACATAGCCCACGCAAAATTAATCCCGGAGTGCGACGCTTAACCTTACGCAATTCTTCATTTTTTTTTGTCATTTTCTCTCGTCATTAAAGCCAATTTAAAGTATTCAGTATTTTTCAGGTACTCAATAATTTTCAGGTCACTCCTGGGGAAAGCATAATCTTCAAACCGATCCGGAGAAATCCAACACCAATCAGCGCATCCCTGTGGCTTTGGTCGACCCGAAAAATATCTCGCACAATAAAGATGTAATGTAATCTTAAAATGGGAATAAGAATGATCAACGCTATGCAAAAGATTTTCAACAACTATATCAAAATCCAGCTCCTCACGTATCTCGCGAATCAAACATTCCTCAAACGACTCCCCTTCTTCCTGCTTACCACCAGGAAACTCCCACAACCCCCCCAACATCCCATCTTTGGGCCGTTGAGCAATAAGCACTTCATGATCACGCCAAATTAATCCAGCAACAACCTGATAGTGAGGCTTCAGCTTCCTTTTTTGTTTTTTAGGTAAACTAGCTGGATCATCCAATTCTTGGTAGGCTCGACATTTCGAAGCAACAGTGCAAGAATTACATTGAGGTAACCGAGGCATGCATACGCAAGCACCTAGCTCCATTATTGCCTGGTTAAAGTCTCCGGGTCTTCCCGGAACTAAAAGTTTTTCGGCTATTTCCATCATCTGCGCTTTTACTGCAGCTCTGCGAGGATCACTAGAAATTTTAAACAAACGAGATAATACCCTTACGACATTACCGTCTAATACTGCGTGATCATGACCAAAAGCAATGCTACTAATAGCGGCGGCAGTATACGGTCCAATCCCCGGTAAACCTACCAATTTCTCATAAGCTTCTGGTATTTCCCCGTGGAAATCGGAAACAACCAGGCGAGCTGTTCGTAACATGTTTCGTGCTCTTGAATAGTACCCCAATCCTTCCCACGCTTTTAGTACCTCATCCTCCTTTGAATCTGCCAAATCTTCAATCGTGGGGAACAAATTAATAAACCTTGTAAAATAAGAACCCATCTGGTCGACACGCGTCTGTTGCAACATTATTTCTGAGACCCAAACATGATAAGGGTTGCCGCTATCGCGCCAAGCCGTGGACCGTTTGTTTATGTCATACCAAGAAAGTAGCTTAAGACCAAATTGAGTCCTGTCTTCACATTTACTTAACCAAGAATTCAAGGATGCTCCGACAACCGTAAAACTTCAAGTTTGCGTCCGTTTCTATCTAATGGCTGGGCAGCTAATAAACCGGATAATACGGCTGACTCTACTGAATCTATCACTGCCGTATATAAAGAGAATAGAGTGTCACTTTGTACATTACCAAATTCACCTACAGATGTATCAACATTACCACTTATTTGTGAAGTAGAAAAAGCAAGAGCCTGCGCCTGCTGGGTAAATGGGTTCCACAAAGCACAACGAGCAGCGCCTAACCCAGCTCGCTCCGCCAAAGATCGGAGTTGAATCGGTAATAGTGGTGCATCAGTCGCTACGACTATACAGAATTCCTGAGGGCCCTTCTCATATTCCGCACCCTGTTTTGGAATTTTGCCGCCACCTATCCTTAAGTCTCCCAATAAACCACCATTTATTGCCACTAAAACGCCAACAGTATATTGCGATAACACACGGGAAGCTGTGCCAATACCACCACGCAAACCAAAGGCGCGCAGACTACGGCCAATCCCAAAATTTCCCTGATAAACCCTTTCCTCCAACCTTTTAGATAAAACCATGTTTACTTCAGCTTCATTAATGTTTTCATAAATACGGTGGACATCATTCCAAACACCGTCATTAAGACTCATAATTATTGGTGGCCAACCGCTACTCGTAGATAATCCACCATCTCGCTTGAGACCTTGTTGTATCATCGCCTCATATACTCGGCCAAAAGAAGGGGCGGGAGCAAGAATGATAGGTGAGGAAAAAACCCCAAAATCTTCGGCAACACCAATTCCAGAAGCACCCCCGCCGTTATCAAGTGACCACCGACCTATGTGACAAGTTCGGTCTTTAATCCCCAATGGATAGGGATTTACTGCGGTTAATCCACTACACAAACCATCCGAATCAATGTTTACATTCCCTACAGAAACACCTTCAACGTCACCAATAGAATTAAGATTTCCAGATGGAATGTCCTCAACCTCCATTATAACCTCCCGTAGTCTTTCATCACGCGAACTAAACGATCTAATGGTAATGCATGAATCACATTATCATCTCTGCCTTTCATCGTCTCAGCCATCGTCAAGGAATTTAGAATTGATTCTTCCGTCGATTCAACAACAGCTTGATGGAAATGGGAGATCCACCTATCGGACAGAATCTCTATCTGGTTTTGGCTCTTAGGTCCCAACTTCTGTGCAGTCGAAAAAGCCAAGAACAAATCCCCGCTTCCATGCGTAGAAATAGCTCCGGTTCGTGCAAGTCCCATCGCAACTCGTTTACATAGACGCTGTAACTGTACTGGAATGAGAGGTGCATCTGTAGCTATTACCATGAGCATGGATTTATTTTTTTTATGATCTCCAGACTTGGGTAATAGGTTTGGAATTTCACGACCAACGGGCACTCCATCAACGCGGAATTGACTTCGTCGACCAAAATTAGACTGCACCAACGCGCCCAACGTATACCGGACCCCGTTACAATCTATCACACGGGAAGAGGTACCAATCCCTGCCTTGAATTCAAACGCCCGCATAGGTGTCCCTCCCCCTACACAACCTTCACTGATTGGACCCGTCTTTGCATCAGTTAATGCTTTATATCCATGCAATGAACGGACATGGCGCCCAGCCGTATCATTTAAAAAATCACCCCATGTCTCACCTACTACGGGCTCTCTAGACATCCCTTCAAAAATTGATGCATCGCGTTCTAACATCCATTGAATGGCCCCATCATAAACCGAACCGACGCTTGAAGTATTCGTAAATAAAATGGGAGCCGAAAGAAGCCCGCTACTTCTTATGGGCCCCAAGCCAGTAAGCTCTCCGTTCCCATTCAATACAAAGGTTCCAGCGTAAACCCCTTCCTTCGATAACACACCTCCATGTGGAAGAATGGCAGTAACACCGGTGCGAACAGGTCCCTTGCCAACTACCAATGGACCTTCACCTCGAATCAAGGTCACATGTCCGACACGAACACCGGAAACATCTGTCAAAGCATTGAGAGGGCCCGTAGGTAAATCACCTATAGTCAGACCTAAATCACGTAACCTACATCGCTTATCCAAAGAAATAGATGCAGGCCAACCGGACAATGGCCAGGCACATGCAGCACTCACACCCATCGCCAAAAAGTCACGACGATGCATATTACAATGCACCAACTAAAACGTCACCAAGTTGAACCGTGCTAAGTTGCCCACCCAAATCTTCCGTGACCATTTTCGAATCACCAACCACATTCTTCACTGCAGTTTCTATTTTTTCGGCAGCAACATAAGCCTGCTGATCATCATATTGACTAGCTAACCACCGTAACATCATCGCTGCTGAAAGAACCATTGCGATGGGATTAGCCAGTCCTTTATTTGCAATGTCCGGTGCAGTTCCATGCGAGGGTTGAAAAACAGCAGCGTCAGACCCAATATCAGCCGAGGGTGCCATACCAAGGCCTCCAATCAATCCTGCAGCCAGATCAGAAATAATATCGCCATACATATTTTCAGCGACTAAAACATCATAAAATTGTGGTTTTTGTATGAGATACATACTCAAAGCATCAACATACGCGTAATCCGTTTGAACTTGCGGAAAATCGGCAGCAACCTCGTCATATATCGATCTGAAAAATGCCATTGATTTGAATACATTTGCCTTATCAACACAGGTCACACGTGATTCTGAGCGAGCGCGTTTTTTAGCAAGTTCAAAAGCGAACCGTACCACACGCTCCGTACCACTACGGGTAACAACCATGGAATCAACAGCAACCTCCCCACGTAATTGAATGCCTCCATTCATTGAAGCAAACAAACCTTCTACGTTTTCACGTAAAATGACAAAATCAATATCTCCCACATTGATGTTTTTTAAAGGAGTATGGGCCTGATTATAGAGATATATAGGGCGAACTCCAGCAAAAAGATCTAATTCGATTCGAAGATCAATCTGCGGCCGCATCTCAGTACCATCTGGCCAACGCACATCTGGAAGACCCATCGCACCTAGTAATACGGCATCTGCATTACGACAGCCTTCAACCGTTTGAGATGGCAACGGATCGCCCGTCTCCAGGAAACAATTAGCTCCACAAGGATATTCTCTAAAAGAAAATTTAGGATAATCAAATACTTCAAGAACTTTCAAAGCCTCGTCGATAACTTCTGGACCGATACCATCACCTTTTAAAACTGCGATCTCGTAATTTTTATTTGCCATTAGTCAACATTACCCTAAACAGATAAAGATCCTTATTCGCATTAATAATCAATTAACTCCAAAGCCGATCATGAGCACGCTCATCATCCCATATAGTCGTCGACTCAAAAATACCAGGGCGTTCAGAATCAACAAAATCGCGCAACACTTCCTCATTAATGCCCGTGAGGCCTAAGCCTGGTCCTTCTGGAACAGCTATATGACCATCTTCAATGAGCGGTACAGGTAATCCCTCAACCAATTGACTCCATTGATCGATTTCATCAACAGAATGATTTTCCAAAACCATAAAATTTTCAGTGGCTGCGGCGCAATGAACAGCAGCTAACGCTGCTACCGGCGACATAGCCATGTGTAGCGCCATCGCTACACCATGTTCTTGCGCCAAGTCACCTATTTTCTTCGTTTCTAAAATT
Source organism: Candidatus Latescibacterota bacterium (assembly GCA_036343635.1). Taxonomy (GTDB): domain Bacteria; phylum Latescibacterota; class UBA2968; order UBA8231; family UBA8231. Next base: position 23,889 of record JAYYVF010000070.1, read on the forward strand.
CCTCCCGATGAAGCAAGGTCTGGATGAGCAACTGCAATAGCACGACTTTCAAACAACGGCATAAAATTTTCTTTTAGATAAATATCCTCTCCTGTACAAACTGGTGTATCTACAGACTCTGCAAGCCGCTTCCACTGATCCGTCAATTGCCATGGGACCATATCCTCATACCATGCTAAAGAAAACTGATCCAGTGCCTTACCAAGTCTAATACATGACTCAACACCAATATGCCCAAAATGATCAACAGCTAGCGGCACTTCACTACCTATCTCTTCTCGAACTTCAGCAACATACTGACATAGCAGGTCAATACCTTTATCCGTTACTTGAATACCTGTAAAGGGATGCATAACTTCGCTCGTCTGAAGCATTCCTGGAGGCGAAACAAGTGTTCCTTCGATATCTCGAAGGAGACCAATCCCAACATCCATCTTCAAAAACCCAAAACCCTGGTCCATTCGATCCTTCAAACGTTTTCCCATAGCCCTACCACTTTTTTCGGAAGGAGTATCGCAGTAGCACAAAATTCGATCCCGAAATTTCCCCCCCGCCAATTGATATGCTGGTACTCCATAAACCTTCCCAGCCAAATCCATTAATGCCATCTCAATACCACACACACCACCCGCCTGCCGCGCGTGATGACCAAATTGCTTTATTTTTCGAAATATTTTGTCAACGTTGCAGGGATTCTCACCCGCAATACGACTTTTCAACATCAAGGCATATGTTTCACTCCCCCCATCGCGGACCTCTCCATATCCACTTATACCCTGGTTCGTATCTACACGGATAATCGTCGTCCGAAAAGGAACACCCTTTAAATTTACAATGCGCATATCCGTAATCTTTAATTCGGACGGTCGCGAGTTCGTGTTTACATTCGCTTCAACGCTTTGCATTGGCTTCTGTCTCCCTTAGAGTTTTTCTACATCGGTTTTATAAAATGGTATAAAGATATTTACCCTTTTTATTGCAGGCTCTTTCTTGTTATCTATATTTTCTTTGCTAAGCAACTTATTTCTCGCACTAAAACCTGTCAATTCAGACAATTTGCTAACTACTTAATTTTTACTTTCGTATACGGAGATTATGCAATGAAACTCGGCAAAAAGGTAGCTTTGGTCACTGGTGGCAGCACTGGTATAGGTCGCGCAACGGCTATTGCCTTAGCAAAAGAGGGTGCTCGTGTTGCCATTACCGCTAGACGTGCGGAGCGCTGTGAGGATACCGTATCCGAAATCAAAGATTTTGGTGGAAGCGCAATGGCGCTTCCGGGGGACATCTCGGAGCCCGAGCATGTTGAGTCTTTGGTAGAAGAAACGGTATCCCGTTGGGGACGCCTTGACATTGTAGTGCCAAACGCAGGCGTAAACGGAGTCTTTGCTCCCATAGAAGACCTAACACCGGAAGAATGGAACGAAACACAAAACATTAACGTCCGTGGAACGTTTCTGACGGTAAAATATTCAATTCCGCATTTGCGTTCAGCTGGAGGCGGAAGCATAGTGGTCGTATCTTCTGTAAATGGCAACCGCATCTTTTCTAATTTTGGTTTTACTGCATACTCCTGCTCAAAGGCTGCCCAGGTTGCTTTTACAAAAATGGCAGCCGTCGAGCTCGCTCAGTGGAATATTAGGGTCAACGTAGTATGCCCAGGAGCAACGACGACAAAAATTCAGGAAAACACCTTTCCACGAGATATAGATAAAATTCGAATACCCCGTGAATACCCTAAGGGAATGATTCCACTCCAACAACGCGCTGCTTCGTCTGAAGAGGTAGCAAGCACAATTCTATTTCTAGCG
>JAYYVF010000071.1:0-43842 GCA_036343635.1 Candidatus Latescibacterota bacterium
ATCCCATTTTCATTGATCGGCGTCGCGATTGGTTTATATATATTTGATGCTCCATTTGATAATAATGGGGCGCTAGGTTTATTGATTCTTTTTGGCATTGTTGTAAACAATGGGATAGTCTTGATTGATCATATTAATAACCTGAGGGCTGACGGGATGAACCGTCGAGATGCTATTGTTCTAGGTGGACAACGTAGACTCCGTCCCATTCTTATGACGGCCTTTACTACTATTTTAAATTTGATGCCTTTGGTCTTACCTATGATCTATGGTACGGCTGAAGGTTTTTCGAAGCGTTGGGGACCGATAGGGTTAGTGATAATAAGTGGGTTAATGTCTTCGACTGTGCTTACATTAATTCTTGCTCCAACCTTGTATTCATTACTAGATGATGTTGGGATTTGGTGTAGGTGCGTTTTTAGTAGGGCGCTTGATGATAGAGACATTCAATATAGTAGAAATGTTTTAGCAAAATAGGTGATTCATCTTACTATCTCACACCGGCGATTATTTGCGCCATTGTATATAGCGTTAAACAGATTTTTTTGTTGAGCGTTTCATTTTCATGATTTGGTTTCTTCCATTTTAACTTCATGCCAGATTTCATCAAGTTGTTGTAGGTCTAGGTCTGCCATTTCTATTTCTTGCCCGTGGAGTTTTTGCTCGACCGCCCGAAACCGACGTTCAAATTTGTTTGTTGCCCCACGCAAACTTTGTTCCGCGTCGAGTTCAAGAGACCTAGCTACATTTACTATTGAAAAAAGCATATCACCAAATTCGTCCTCTATTTGTTCGATGGATTCTTGTTGGCAGGCCTCTATGAGTTCATCACATTCTTCTTTTAATTTTTCAAGTGGGCCATTCAGGTTCGGCCAATCGAAACCTTGTTTGGCGGCCCGTTGTTGTAAATGCTGCGAACGCATCAAAGCGGGAATGTTTTTTGGAATTCCGTCAAGATGAGACTTATTTTCATGGCCGGCCTGTTTTTTTTCTTGCCTTTTGATGGCATCCCAGTTTTCTAATACTTGCTGCTTGTCTTTAGCTGATTTATCTCCAAATACATGTGGATGACGACGGATTAATTTTTCAACAATCGATCTACACACGTCTTCTATGTCGAATCTATTGCTTTCAGAAGCGATTTGTGAGTGAAACACTACTTGAAGTAAAACGTCGCCTAATTCAGCTACAAGGTCATCATCGTTTTCCGAGTCGATTGCTTCGAGTGCTTCATAGCATTCTTCTAATAAATAAGGCTTTAGTGAATGGTGTGTTTGCTCGATATCCCAAGGGCAGCCTTCCTCGGAACGTAGCTGCTTCATCAGTTTTACTAATTGATTGAAAAAGGTTTTACTTGGCATTTCACCTCGATTATGATTTGATTTTAGTAGTTTTTGAAAAAGCAAAAAAAGTCAAAACTATTTAAGCTTTAGAAAGAATATATTTTCCCTCATCTTACGGAAGTTAAACAAGTTTTAATATCGGGAAATGTACTATACACGCGATCAAAAAAATATAGCTATGATTGGTTCGCTAAATTTTTTGGGCCTGGTGGATTCCTTTATTTTAGAAACATCATACAAAGATTTCCTGATATATCTCTCCCATGAAAATTCAGCTTTGTAACTGTTAGTGTAAGTTCGGTCTTTTGGTCTGCTCGGTTTTATATTTTCAATAAAACCGTTATGTTATGATTTTCCTTAGATTGTATATTTACAGGTACCTACGATAATTTTGCGAAACGTGTTTTGGCGAAAAAAAGGGAATGACTTGACGATAATTTTTCGCCCATTTATATTGATTCGCTGGAAGTTCTATTTTGTTGATAGTGTTGTTTTTATTTCAACTTTAGGTTGCTCTGGCATTGCGTAGTTTACGTGTTTTTATAGTACATACCAATTATCTTAATCTGCTATAGTAATCCTATTTTTTCTTAGCATGAGTTTGCGAAGTCGTTTCAGCTCATGTTTACCCGAGGGGCTATTTTGGCAACAATAATCGCCATCGCCAATCAAAAAGGCGGCGTCGGAAAGACTACGACTGCAGTCAACTTGGCTGCCTCACTTTCTGCGAAGGGTTCTAGAATTCTGCTGGTTGATTTAGATCCTCAAGCCAATGCAACTAGTGGCTGTGGGGCGGCTTTGGATAGTCTTAATGGTTCGATTTATGAGGTCCTATTAGGTAAACGTGACGCTAGGTCTCTAATCCACGACGTTTTTGTGGATTTCAATTCAACCTTTGATTTGTTGCCTTCTCATATCAGTTTGTCGGGTGCCGAGGTTGAGATGGCCTCTTTTATCGGACGGGAAAGAAAATTGGATGAAATTCTGGCGCCGCTTGCTCTTGATTATGACTATATCCTTATAGATTGTCCGCCGGCGCTTGGCTTGTTGACGATAAATGGATTGGCTGCAGCTGATTCTTTGCTTGTTCCAGTTCAATGTGAATATTACGCTTTAGAGGGTGTTAGTAGATTACTCGAAACGGTTCAATTGGTTAAACAACAGATTAACCCTGACCTTCAAATTGAGGGAGTTCTTCTCACCTTGTATGATAGTCGTTTACAATTGAGTCAAAGTGTTGCTAATGAGGCGAGGCGTTACTTCGGTGAGAAAGTCTTTGCGACGGTGATAAAGAGGAATATTCGGTTAGCCGAAGCGCCTAGTTTTGGTCAGTCTGTAATATCCTATGCTCCAGATTCTACGGGAGCTGAGAACTACACGGATCTGGCGGCTGAGGTGATGGACGGTTGCGTTACGGTTGCTGCATCTAATTAGATTATTACTCTTAACATAGAGAAGATTACAGAAGCGGGATTTAATCTTCAAATAACATTTTCCCGTGTTTTTGGAGTTGGTCGGCTAATAAATCTTTCTGTTTTTCTTCTGATCTTTTAAATTGTTTAGCTCGTTTAATTGTATGCTATGTTACTATGAGTGCCTGTTCAGAGCTACATCTATTGAGATGCTTTGAAGGTACGTTCGGTTGATTGCTATTGTTACTTCCAAAACTTGGATTCTTGACTAAGAGTGCAGCAAAAAGTGGCGAGGAAAAAACATCTCGTTAATAGTCATGCCTATTAGCAAAAATGTGAAGTAATACGCCAATGAAAAGTAGATTTGCTAATAAAGAGGAACCTCCAGCACTTATAAACGGTAACGGCAGACCAGTGACGGGCATTACTCCAATCGTCATACCTATATTAATAAATACATGAAATGTGATAATGGAAGCTATGCCAATAGCTATTAGACTTTGGAAACGATTCTTTGCTAATTGTCCTATTTGTAGCGCCCTAACAATAAGTATGAAGAAGATTGTTATGATTAATAGGGTACCAAATAATCCAAGTTCTTCTCCAATTACTGAAAAAATAAAGTCTGTATGGGCTGCAGGTAAGAAATCGTATTTTGTTTGAGTTCCTCCAAGAAACCCTTTTCCTAGGAGACCACCTGAACCAATAGCTATTTTTGACTGGATTATATTCCATCCAGCACCAAGTCTATCGCTTTCTGGATCCAAAAAAGTTATTATTCGGCTTTTTTGGTAAGGTCTAAGGAAATGATCCCATAGGTACACGGTTGCAAGGCCAGCTGTCAGGTTGATGAAAATAGCACAGGAAGTAAAAAAAGAATTTCTCAGATTAAGGTGTGTTGCAAGGCAGCTTATTACAATGTAGACCGCAAATATGTAGGGAGTTAAGCTTAACCACAGTGGTTCAAAGCTACATACTACGCTTAGTAGCGGTGAAATCATTAAGAAAAGGTATATCTTTCTCATTCCTGCCCAATAGAGCATTGGCATTAGTGGTGCAGCAAATGACAATGCTGTACCTAAATCGGGTTGTTGAACAATTAGTATCATTGGAATAACGACAATCCCAAAACTTTTTGCGGCACCGCGGAAGCTATTGATTTCTTCCTTGCTAGCATCACTCAAATATCGTGCCAGTACAAGTAACAGCGTTATTTTGGAGAATTCGGATGGCTGGATTTGAATAGGTCCAATGCGTACCCAGCGTTGAGCATCGTCGCCAGTACCCCATAATAATACAGCAACAAGGCCTAATGTGCTGAGTAAAAATAATGGATGAGAAACGTTGTAGAGGATCTTCTTGGGTATATATACTATGATTAACGAAATTACAGCCCCGACAATAGCGTAATAGCCTTGTTTTATCCATGCAGCTTTTATAAATGATGACTCATTATAAAAAGCTGCGCTATAAACCATAGTGATGCCTATTATCACAAGTAAAATCGATAATAATACAATTATAGGGTCAAATTCTTTGCGAAAAATCATTCGTTTTCTTGATAAAATGGTTTGTCTCTTTTTAAACGAGAGATTGTTAATCTATCATTTATTCGGTGATATTCTGCAAAAACATTTTGTGCAATCGGAGCAGCAACCGCTCCGCCTCCACCACCACCTTCGATGACAACGGCTACCGCAATTTCAGGATTATCATAAGGAGAAAAACCGACAAACCAAGCGTCGTTGTTTTTATTGATTCGGTTTGGTACTTGTGCTGTGCCAGTTTTTCCTGCTACAAGAATACCTTTCACTGCAGCATGTTTCCCCGTTCCTTTTGCTCCATAAACAACTCTTAGCATTGCTTGGCGTATTATTTTCAAAGTATGTTGAGACAGGTCTTCTATGTGTTTAGATGGAGGGGCGGGACCACTTAGATGGGGCGTAATCATATATCCTCCGTTGGCAATTGCGGCGACAAACCTAGCCATTTGCAAGGGAGTTACTAGAATGGCGCCTTGTCCAATGATCATATTTAGTAAATGTCCAAGTGTCCATCCACCATTTTGTTGATAATAAGATCTCGAAGGAAGAAGTCCTTTGGCTTCGTTGGGCGTGAACTGAAAACCGGTTGGTTGTCCTATGCCGAATTTATGTGCCCATATCCCCCATTCTTCTATACTAATGAGTTGGGCTAAATGTTGGAAATAGGTATTGCATGAAGTTTCTAAGGCAGATATTAGGCTCAATTCGCCATGCCCACTACGAAGGTTACAGCGAAAAACAATGTCTCCAACCTGTAGAGATCCTACACAAGCAGCGAATGTACTTAGCGTATCGGTGATACCAATTTCCAAGGCTGCGATTGCTCCAATCATTTTTAATGTTGAACCCGGGGGATATCTGCCTCGGACCGCACGGTTGAGCAGTGTAGTTTCGCTATTTAGAATCTTTTTTCTATCATCTTGGGATTGGAAAGAAACAAATATATTAGGGTCGAAGGTTGGATTATTTGCCATTGCCAATATGGCACCATTTCGAACGTCGAGTACGACAACGGCTCCTGAAAGACTATCGGGCAAGGCGCGTTCTATTTTTTGTTGTAATTCAATGTCGATAGTTAATTGCAAGTTTTCACCAGATTTTGGTGCTTGGAGACGTTGTGTGAATTCTCTTCGAACGTGTCCAGAAGCATCTACTTCGTAAAAGCGTACTCCATCAAATCCCCTTAATGTATTTTCGTGTAATTTTTCTAAGCCTGTTTTTCCAATGAAGTCACCTACGATATAATTTTCATTATTATTGGATTGATACAATCCCACATAACCCAATAGATGAGCAGCGCTATTCCCAAAGGGATAGTAGCGTTGGGCCTCGGTTTCTATGGACAGAGCTGGCCATTGAGACCGTAACTGTTCTTCAACAATCGAAACGGTACGGAAATCAACATCTCGCTTTAAACGGATGTTCCGAAGATTATTGTCGTACTTCCCGTCTATAGAAGTATCTCCTGTTGCGAGAATGAAAGATTTTTTCACTTTTTGATAATGTTTTTCTGTTGTTTTAGCCAAAGAAACAGTGAAAAATGGTCGATTGCGAACTAAAACGCGGTTGTGCCGATCAAGGATAAGTCCGCGTGAAGCTTTTACGCGTTTTTGAGTGATCCTATTTGCTTCGGATTCGCGGGCATAATTATCAAATGTATTGACTTGAAGGTGAAACAAGCGAAAAATTAACACGATAAATAGCAATCCAATAAATGCGATCAATCCTATTAAACGTGGACGTTGGTCTTGTGGTGGGAGTTCTTTATAGTAATTAGTCAATTAAAACACGATCTCTGAGTTTAATTACGATTGCGAAAAACATGCCGAATAGGGTGCTGAAAACTGCCCTTCCAACCCCATAACGTAGCATGAAAATAGGTACATCTTCGAATGTTATCGCTGTTGAACCCATGTAAAATATTAAGTCGTGAAGCAGAGATACAACAAATAGCAGTATCGCAATTACTGTGTTATTTTCATAGGCAACGCGTTTACGGATGTAACCTATAGTGAAACCGATTGTAGATTTCAAGAAAACGTTTAGCCCTAAATCTGGTGGAGAATAAATATCTTGGAATAAACCTCCTATGGAACCTAAAATCATTCCAAATATTGCGCCGTGTCGCAATCCCGCAATAAATGCGATTATCATAATTAAATCAGGTCGAAATCCAAATAAGTCAAAAGAATTTGGCCATATAGATTGCAAAATCATTGTTACTAGGAGCATAAGTGCGTAGCGAATTATACGCATGATCAATTGCTTGATTTCGGAATAATAAGCTTTGTTCCGACAATCAATATCGAATCGAGATGGGTGTTGTTGATTTGTACGAGTCTTCTGGGATCTAAATTGTATTTTTGAGCGATGCCAAAAAATGTTTCACCTTTCAATACTGCGTGATGTTTTGGCTTTTTAACATTGAGGATAAGTTCTTGTCCTGGTTTTATGAGTGATTCGACAAGATCGTTCCACGCTCTTAGTGAATCAACGTCAACTTGAAATGAACGTGAGATTTCCCACAAAGTTTGTCCGCCAGAAACTGTGTGGGTGAATGTACTCTGCTCATCAATACTTGGTTGCGACTTTTTGTTTTCAGTAGTCAAATTATTCTCTGGGAAAGAACGGATCTTTAACGATTGTCCTGGTTTAATAAGCGAACTATTCAAATTATTCCATGACATTAATTCATGTAATCTTATTCCATGATCGTCACTGATCTCGCTGAGTGTCTCACCATACCTGACGGTGTGGGTGTTATTATTTGGCATTAATTTATGTGAACTAGTCTGGGTGGGTATGAACAACTCTTGTCCCGGATAAATTCGGTTAGGATCGTTTATGGTGTTTGCAGCTGTGATAATATCAGGTTTAACCCCAAATATTTTTGAAATGCTCGATAAATTGTCACCGGGCTGTACGCGGTAAAAAATGACAGAAGTCTTTTCAGTTGATGCTATCTCAGGGTAACTATCCAAGAAAATCTGGGTCATCTTAATAGGCAGGTTAATTTGATATGGTTTTTTTAAGTTGGGCGGCGTAATGGATCTCCGTAACTCGGGGTTGAGTTCACGAAGATCTTGCTCATCAACATTTAGAGATTTTGTTGCTGCACGCAAATCTACGTAAGACCATGATTCGGGTAGTGTTACTGTCTCATAATTTAACTCAGGGTCGAATTTTATGTCCGAAAAACCAAATAACTGAGGGTCTTTGGATATAATAACGGCAGCCATGAAAAGTGGTACATAATTCTGGGTTTCTTCCGGTAAGCTTAATTTCCAGAAATCTCGGTTACCTGCTTTTTCAATGGCTCTCCTTACGCGGCCTCGCCCAGAATTATAGGCCGCAATTGCTAGACGCCAGTCTTCAAATTCATTGTATAAACTTTTCAAATGATTTGCTGCTGCCCGTGTAGATTTTTCGGGATCTCTGCGTTCGTCAACCCAATGATTTTGTACCAATCCCTCTAGCTCGCCAGTACTTTTAATGAATTGCCAAAGACCAACGGCTCTCGCCTTTGAATAAGCGTTCGGATTAAACCCACTTTCAATCATTGAAATATAAAGTAAATCGCTGGGAAGTTTTTGGTCTTCTAATACTGTGTTGATCAGGTTTCGAAAACGTCCCGAACGAGATAACCAAGTCGCGTAAGTTTTCTTCCCGCGTGTTTGAAAGAAGCGAATACTAGCCGCTACGCGCGAATTAGCGTCTATTGGAACATCACAATGATCAATTAGCTGGTGTATTCTAACGAGCTGAGGAGCATCTCCAGTCAACTCTTCTACGTGCTCCTGTGAAAGTCCTTTAAGGAGTAAAATTAGGGGGCTATTCGGTGAAAATCGATCTAATTTAGGTAGTAATTTCAAATAGGTCCGTTCAATAGAAAATGCAAGCGCATTTGCACGAGTTGTATCAAAATCTACGTCCTGAGCTTCTAATTTGGATAGAAAAGAAAATGCAGAATCTAATTCTCGTTGTGCGTTTTCGGCACGGTTAAGCGTCAGTGCTTCTTGTGCTCGCAACAAGAGGAAGTGAATACCACGTAAATCCTCAACAGGCTTAGGGTCTGGTTGGTTTTGTTTAGTATTTTCCGGGCTGATTTCTTGCAATGTAGATGTTTCCCGATCATGGGCATGTCTGTGCGAACACGAAGACAACAATACTAATGCAGTGTAGAAAAAAAAATAAAACATGGTTACTTATCACTCTCTGGTAAAATGATTTGAGAGCGAACTTTGATGGCATTAGGATATTTTCTTTGTATTTTTTCGGTCGCGATTTGCACCGCATTTTCAGTAGTATAATGGCCAACTTCAACCTTATACCATGGTGCTTTAAATATTACATCAACGTCGTGTCTTCGGAGGTGAATGATAGCTTTTTCTTTTACGGCATCAGCTTGTTTTTGGACAAGAAATTGGTCGAGAAGTACGCGCCATCCAAATGTAGAAAACTGTTCAACGTTGTTTCGTTTTTTTGATGGATTATTGTTATTTTCTATGTCATTCGTTATAGGTTTTTCGATGGAAATAACAAATGCATCGCTATAGTCACTACTAAGTTTAATTACGTCATTTTTGAAAACTACGGCGGATTCTCTTCTCCTAAAATTACCAGCACTTATTAAAAATAAATCTCCGCGTTTTTGAATGTATACTGGTTCACTAAGTTGCGCTGTTAATTTTTTGTATCGTTTGCGACTATTTTTCCCATTACTCAAGGCTAATAATTGAACTCGAAAAACTTGTTGTATGTTTTGGGTAAATGAAGACTCCTGTTCAATTAATGTGTTAATCGGTTGAAGGATTTCCTCCTTTGTGTTTGTGGTTTCGAATTGATTGGTGTCAACTATTGTAAATTGTATTTCATCACGAGAGAATGTTGGTTGGATTACAAAGAGATCATCTCTTAAGGCTGCTGGGTCAAAAGTCTCGCGGAGTATGTTATTTGAATTTTTTAATGTTGTTTCTGTGATGGGGGGATCTGAGATCGTAGCACAGCAAAAAAAGCACAAACAAAAAGCAAAGGGAAGAAGATGTGAAGTAGTGGCAAATGAAAATATCTTCATACTAGAGGCTCATTCATTTTCCAAGACCGCAATGTTTTCGAAAAGGGTGGTCTTGCTATACCTTTCTCAGATATTATCGCACTTACGTATTGATAGGGGGTTACGTCAAAAGAAGGATTGTATACGGGTACGTCTTTTTTTGTAATTAAATTATTCATGACACGACGAACCTCATCTTCATGCCTGCGTTCTATTGGGATGTGTTCGCCGGTTTCAATAGAGAGATCTAATGTTGAGATCGGTGCAACTATGTAAAATGGCACATTGTGTTCTTTGGCAAGAATAGCTAATCCGTATGTGCCAATTTTATTTGCTACATCCCCATTAGCTGCGATTCGGTCAGCTCCGACAACACAGCAGGTTATGTCCTCGTGACGAAGTAATGAAGCAGTCATATTGTCACAGATGATTGTTACATCGATTCCATTCTTTTGTAGTTCCCATGTCGTAAGCCGTCCCCCTTGAAGGAGGGGCCGAGTTTCACAGGCATATACAGTGACTGATTTTCCAGTATCTTTGGCAGAATATAGCATGCCTAATGCTGTACCATAGTCGGCGGTAGCAAGTGCACCTGCGTTGCAGTGAGTAATGACGCGGGATTTTTCAGGAAGGAGGTCCGCTCCTATGCTACCCATTTTTCGGCAGATCAAGCGATCTTGTTCGAATAATTCATGTGCTTTATTCAACAACGCCTCGTAAATAGCAGTATTATCGAGATGATTACATTCCGTAACAATTTGTTGCATTTTATCGATTGCCCAAAATAGGTTGACAGCAGTGGGTCTTGTTTGTGAAAGGCGATCACAAGCCTTTGTTATACTTCTTAGAAAAAAATCAGAGGATTGGTTTTTTGCCTTGTAAGCACTAATTGCTATTGCATACGCTGCAGTTAGGCCGATAGCTGGAGCGCCTCTTACAACTAGTTGTTCAATAGCTTCGGCTATATCTTCGATTTCGTGATATGTCTTATATTCCACGTGATTGGGTAACAGGGTTTGATCTAATAAGACAAGAGAGTTATCGACCCATTTTAATGTTTCAATAGACATTACGTCTCAGAGAATTCGAATGGAGAGCGAGGTACGACTTCAGGTTCAAAATCCTCTGTGAACTCTTTAAATTTTGCGTCACCCCATAAACGTTCTAGAGAGTAAAATTCGCGAGTTTCTTGGCGAAAAACATGGACCACAATATCGACGAAATCAAGCAGCATCCAACGGCGAGTTTCGGTCCCTTCTATGTGCCAAGGTGGATCTCCGAATTTTTTTAATTGATTTGCTAGCTCGTCGGAAAGGCTCTTTACATGTTGGTCGGATGTTCCTGTGCATAGAATAAAAAAATCTGCAGAATCTGAGAGATCGCGGAGATCCATTAACAGAACATCAAGACCTTTCTTATTCAAGAGCGTCTCAATTATAAGATTTATGCGAGTATTTTCGTGATAGTTCATAGACTTGGATTCTTACTCGGTTGTGTTTAGTGAAACAGTTTTATGTGTTCGAAGTCTTTGCCTATAATAACAGTAATATTGGCAAGTGGGAACATACGAGTTGTTTGTTGGCTAATAATATGTGGTATGCCAAGTAATTTAGCTACTTGCTTAGCCGGTTGAATATTGCCGCCACGGTGAATAACTAGCGAATACAGGTGATTGAAGTGGTTAGCATTACCCTCATTTATAACATCCAGACCTAAAACGCGCGCTTTATCCGTTAATCGAGCTGCTATTTGAGGAGTTCCGCAGCCATTTAGTATTTCTATTTGGGTTGTCTTTTTTAGTGATGATGCGTCGGTGAAACTTTCTGGAGTTATAACCGGATCTATGGTTGTTAAAACATCTGAAGTAGTCCAGATACTAAAGATAAAAATTAAAGCGCTAGCAAAACTAGCCCAAAGCCAAAGAATCTTGTCTTGCACCGGGCACTCCTAAATACTCACTGATGGTGTAAGGCTGCAGCCACATAAAAAGGTTTAAGGAACGTTTCAAAAGAAGGAAAAACAATGATCGTAGTCAAATCGTATAGCTTGGTAGTTTTTCGAGAAAATCATAGTTTAGTCCCATAGCAAAATTCAATTCTTAGTGGTCGATTAGGAGCGAAATGATGTATATAACGGAGTCAATGGTACAAAACTTTTCAATGGGTGATTTTATTTGGGGATGTGATCGAGCATTTCACCTTTTTAATCGAGGAATTGTAAAAAACTTACCACGTCAGGAGCGAGTTGAAAAACGAGAGGATATGGACCGTTTCCGGCTAGAAATGTGTTCTATTTGGCCAGATTCTTATAAAGCCTGTAAGATAATTGAAGAACAATCTGATATTACGACAGGGAGTTTGGCTCACCGTACAGCTTTTGTCGATTTTCAGGACACGAAAAATAATGTATCTGTTAAACTGGATGCTGGGAACTTGACAGATATGCGTACTGGCGCTGCGGGAGCACTAGCGTTGAAATACGTAACTACATGTCCTTTGCGTCGGATTGCTATCATTGGTACGGGACGTGTTGCTCGTAGGTTGGCAATAGCATGCGATATGCTTTTTGAACTAGAATATGTTTCTTGTACCAGCCGAAAGAGACAAAATAGGGAGGCATTCTTTTGTGATATTAAAGATAATATTAAAGCTGGGTTAAAAATGTTTCCCACTATAGAAGAGTGTTTGCGTGGTGTCGATGCTGTACTAATGGCAGTGCCTACATCGTCGCCTATTATTGATGACTCTGTTATTGATAGGGTTTCTTATTGGGTTGTAATCGGAGGAGATAGCCGTACTCGTCAGGTGCCACAGAGATTATTGGAACAATATCCTATCGTGGTAGATGAGGTTCAGCAGGCAAAAAAATCAGGAGAATTCATTTGGGCTCAGGATCAAGGACGTGAGGATTCTCTTGTATTCTCTCAAACCGCTTCAGGAGAATTGCTAACATTGAATGAGTATGCTCTACTTCAGTCGGAGACGAATCAGGCGGTAATTTATCTTACCGGTTTGGCAATTCACGATTTGTGTTCAGCCGCTATGATTTATGAAAAGATCGCTTGTATCGAAGAGGGCCCCATGAGCTATGTAAAATGAAATTCGGACTACTTAAAGAGCCCGGAGTATTTGAACGTCATAATGTAATCCTGAGAGCCTTTTCGTTTGGATTTTTCTCGAGAATCATAGATGTCCCAACCGAAGCCAAAAAGCAATTGGTCTTTATAGAATGAAACGGCTAATCCCAAGGAAACTGCCAGCCTATTGCCAGTGGATATTGCTTCTAATACATTTCCAATCGCAGTGAAATGAATTCCTGAAATAGATGGGTTGTCAACGTTATGCCAACCGGCAAAAGCTATCCCGGGTAGACCTATTAATCTCTCAGTTTTTCCCCTTACCGCGCGGATTGAATCACCTTCTGACAATTGATAATCACGCCCTGGTCTGATTGTAAGAAAAGACAAAAGGGGTTTAGCTTCGAATTCCCATTTCCAACCTCCTGCCTCAAGTATTTGACTTATGCTCTGAGGAGGGGCTCCAGGATAGCTACTTGTAGTTATTTTTAGTCGTATACGCCTATTCTCATTCTCTGTTAGGCGGAGGTTCAGATTTTCTGCCATGACCTGAATTTCACTGGACTCGTAAATTTTCACTATTGTAGTTTGGCTACCACCTTGAGGATCATAATTCTCGTCTAATTTAGTCCATTCTATAGAGAATTGTCGGCCTATTAATGCTTGTCGAAGTGAATCGGGTATAGCAAATATTACATCAATTTTAGTTTGATCTTTTTCGATAATGGGAGTGTTATTCCATCTGGGCAAAATCGCTTTTTCTTTGTCTTTTCGAGAGCCATTCAGCCGGATGATACTTGCCAAATCTATATTTTCCAGTGCACCATTAGCTTTTAATTGGATAGGACGGGCTTTGTCCTGTACATCGTTACTGACGAGTAATATTCTACCGAAGCGCTCTCCGAGAGCTGCCGGGGCGAATCTGACCTTGAGACGAGTAGATTCACCGGGTCCGAGAGAGAAATTGGAAGGTTGTACATGAACCTCGGGGGTTTCTGGATGTGCTTGTACTTGAAGAACTGTATCACCAGAATTTGTAGCTACAATGTTACGCTCTTCCTTCTTTCCCAATACTACATATCCAAAGTCGATTGTGCCTGTTGGATTAAGTTCGATTTCTGCGGCGACTCCGGTTCCATTTAAAAGTATATCCAAAGTTTCGGTGCCTTCACTCCAATATCCGTCAATTCGCAAAGAGCTAGATATCGTGCCTCTTGATGAAGGTGTAAATGAAATGTGAATTGGTATTGTCCGAAGGCTATTTGCGGGAAGTTTGAGTCGATTATTTGGATCTATCTGAGTATATATATTGAAATCTTTACTTGTTGAGCGTAATTGATTGATCGTCAAATCTGAATTGCCAATGTTGGCTAGTTCAACTACTTGGCTACTAGTTTCTCCAACAGGAATGCGTCCGAAGTCCACTGTTGAGGGACTTAATTTGAGGAACTGACCAATGCCGCGAAGTTGTACGTCGTTGGTCCCAGATTCAGTTGTTACAGATAGAATTGCTTTACGTTCTCCAACTTCTTTAGGAGAAAAATCAAGTGAGATTTTATCGGTCTGTCCTGGTTTTATAACCGAGCTGAACGTCCCATCGTGGCCATGGTCGAATTCAACTCCAAAGTTATTACGTAGTGCGATATCTACCGCAAAGGGACTTCCGCCGCGATTCCAGAGCAAAAGGTGATCACGGTTTGTTTTACCTAATGGAACTCTGCCAAAATCGATATTTTCGCCATTAAGGATCGTAATTTTCGCCGGCGAAATATTTCCTTGGCCCAGTAATGGCATTCTAATTTCGTCATTAGTTGGATCATTGGTATAAATGAAGAGTGTACTCGAATAAATGTCTCTTGTCTTCGGGGCAAATGTCACGAAAACAACCTCCCGTCTATTTGGACGGACGGTAAAGGGAAGACCATCATATCCTTTTATCGAAAAACTGTCTCCTTCAACGCGGATAGAATCCAAAACTAGGTCTGCATCCCCATTGTTGATTACCGTAATTTCTCTTTCGATTTGATGTCCAAGTTCGACATTCCCAAATTTCACGCCTACTTCAGGCAATGGTGAGACTATTGCTTTTGCCGCTGAAACATGCGCGCTTATTCGAACAGTATCTTGACGTCCGTCTTCAGTCACAATGTGTAATTCAGCTTTGATTATTCCCGTTTCTCTAGGATTGGCAGTAATTTCTATATGAGATTTTTCATCAGGGATTAAAACTAAAGGGCTTGAATTGGAGTGTGTGAATTGGTTGGAATATTGTAGCCAATTTATTTTGGTTATGGTGATTGGTATTTGTCCAGCATTAAAAAGATTGATTTGGCTTCGAACCTGATCATGTAACTCAATTTCTCCAAAATTCAATGAGTCTTTTGGTTCGATAACAAGGCGAGGTGTAAAAGTCTGAGCTTGAAGTTCTACCTGGGTATTTTGTTTACCGGAGAAACCTACCACTCTGAGATCTAAAATACCACTTACAAATCCGGTGTCATTAGATGTAAAAAAAATGTCAATTTCCCGATTGGAATTTGCCGGGACAATAAGTGTTTTTAGGGAAACCGAGAACGGTGGTTCGATGATCAGTTGGATCTCTATAGGTTGGTCACTAGTATTTTCTATAAATAGCGGTTGTTTACTTTTAACATTTAAGCCTGGTGTCTTCCATTGGAGCACAGCAGGGTCTACCCGCACTACTTGTGTGCTGGCCACGTGTGGCATCATGAGAACCACAATACATACAATTTTAAAACTTATATAGTTCATTTGGTTTCAGAAAAAAAGAAGAGCGACCAACCCACTCCAATACCGTATGTCATGTTTGTCGAAGCGCCACAGCTCAGAAGCGTGGTAAACTTCCTCTTGGGTATTTTTTAGTAGATTCAGGCCACTCTTAATATTGCGTAACATAAAGCCTTCATAGCTCAAATGTCAAGAGATCTTACTCATTATGAAATAATGGTTTCTATTCCTCTAACAAGACGGTCCATTCCATTTTTAAGAATGTCTTTGGATAAAGCACCATAAGCGATGCGGATAAAGCAATCACTGTGGAGTCCAAAGGCTTCACCGGGAATGGCAGCAACATGATGTTTATTTATTAGTTTTTCTACTATCTGAATAGCGGTCAAGTCGGTGTCAATTTTGCTGAGAATATAAAAAGCCCCATATGTCTTTGGTGTCGATACTTTGTTGCCTAAATTATTTAGATATTGGAGGCATATATTACGTGATTCTTCCAATGTTTTTATGTGAGAATAACAATAGGATGGGCCAGCACGGAGGGCACCGATTGCAGCGTATTGAGAAATAACGGAAGGACATATCAAAACGGTATCTTGAGCCTTTTCTAATGCTGATCTCATGTGTGATGGTGCGACTAGGTAACCAATACGCCAAGAAGCTAATCCGTAGCTTTTTGAAAATGAAAATAGAGAAATGGTATGCTGATTACTCTGAGTAAAAGAGCCAGGTGAAACATGTTTAGCATCATCGAAAGTAAAATGTTCGTAAGCTTCATCGGAAATATGGTAGATGCTCTTTTGACGACAAAGTTCGTTAACTTGCTTTAGAGCCTGACCTGAGTATACAGCCCCTGTAGGATTATTAGGTGAAACGGTTACTATGGCTCTTGTCTGACAAGTGATTGCAGCTTCCAAAGCATCTATATCTAGTTGGTATTCTTTGTTAGTAGGCACTAAGACGGCGTTACAGTTAGCCATGGATATTGCCATTTCATGATTGAAATAATAAGGCGTACTAATTATGATTTCATTCCCAGGATCGGCAATTGCCAGTAGACAATAATAAAAAGCCATGTTACTTCCGGCTGTGACCATTATTGTATGACTCTTGTTAATTTTAATGCTATTTTCGGTTTCTAATTTTATACTGAGAGCATCAATAAATTCAGGCAGGCCATTTGCAGATTGGTAGTGATGGTCTGTTGGAGTACTTCCAAAAGCATTTATCGATGCCAGTGACTCAGGAGGTGGAGGATAAAAAACTACTCCCTGTCCTAGTGAAACAGTATCGGGGTTTTGACGAATAAGCTCTGCTATTCTAGGGATTACCGCAGTTTGTACCGAAGACATACGATTAGAAAGTGAGGTTGCCATTTCTCAGGATTCCAATGCCTCTGACAACTTTGATAACAACCGGTCAATTTCGGATGTCATGTGGGCATCTAATTGGAAACTCAGTGGTTCGCGATGTACTATCTTGGGAAATAGTCCGCGTTTGTGCATAATATATCGTTCACAGACGATAAAACCATCCAAACCGCCTTGTAATTGCAAGGTTGCTAGGGCACAGATGGGAAAATACAATCTGTAAGCGCGATCTTCATCTCCATCAGAAAGGGCTTCCCACAAAGCAACGGTTCCATCCAGCAATTCCACGCCAGGTATTGTACCAGTTATGCCTCTACGAAACGAGTCGATGAGTAGTAATCCTCCACTTCCTTCGAAGAGTGCTGCCCGTCCCTTTGTTGCATCGCTCAGGGCCGATAAACAGGGGCCAAGGGGCGAGGCTTCTGGTTTGAACAGGATTCTATCTCCATAATCGAGATATAGTTTTGCTTGGAATTCAATGCTCATAGGGTTGCCTATATAAGAACTGGCGTCTTGGATGAAAACGGGGATTTTGACTGATTCAAGGATTGCATCAAAATAAGCGCGCAATTGATTTTCTGACAATGGACGGGAGATGGGAGGAATAACCATTAGTGCGTTACTACCACCTGCTTCTGCGGCACGTGCATATTCGCAAGCTTGCATGGAACTTTCCGCCGCGACATTTATTATTACGGGCCCACGTTCATTTGCCATTGAACACAGTTGTTTAGGTAATTGGATTCGCTCGTCAGCTGTTAAGCGAAAAAGATCTGAAACAAGAGCTAGGCAAATACCATTGGCGCCGGAAGAGAACGCATAATCTATTTCGTGTTCAAGTGTGCCGTAATCAATACCCATGTTATTTAAGTAGGGCATGTGTACAACAGGCAAGACGCCGGCTAACTGTGAATTCATAACTAAACTCCTTTTATTTTCGTGCGTTACCAACAATGGTTAGCAGTGTTTTAGCTATATCCTCATTTGCAGCGGCCATAAAGTGTGAAAATTTTTGTCTTTTGATATAGCGAGGCTGACCTTTGGGGCCCGTAAAACATCGTGCTCCTGCTTCTTCTGCAATTAACGAAGGCGGTCCAGCATCATAAATTGCAACCTGTCTCGTTAAATATCCACAGAGTTTCCCTTCGGCAATCTGGGTAAGAACAAGTGCTGCGCCGATAGGTTTTTCACGTGGGAGCAGGTAGTATTTTTTGAGGGCTATCTGTTGGTATGCCTTGGCTTTCGATGAAATAAATATTTCTTTGGTTAGATTCTTTTTACAAATTAAAAGGCGTTTTGGTGGCTGGTTGGGTGAATGAACGAAGGCGCCTTGGCCACGCACGGCAGTAAAAATTTTATTTTCATTAGGTCTTGCAATTATAGAGGCAAGCATTAATCCCTTATATGCCAAACCGATACAGATATGATAGGGCGCATCGCCTCGTTTGAAGTGCCACGTACCATCAATTGGGTCTATGATGACTGTATAAGGTGATTTTGAATTATTATAACGCTTTTTTAACGCAGTGTTTTCCTCGGCAATTATTCCGATGTCAGGAAGTAGGTTCGTTAAAGAACTGATTAAAATGTCCTGAACACCGCTATCCAGAGCTGTAAAAATAGTTGAAGCTTCTTGAGCTGCATGGCCCGTTAAGGTAGCATCTGCTGTTTTCCCTATGTTGGCTATATCTCCATAAAAAATGAGCGACGCTTGAGCACACTTTTCTACCACAGGGAAAAGTGCGTTGACAAAGTGTTCTGATTTTAGAAGATGATTCATGAGATTGTTGGCAAAACATATTCGTGCGGTTGGCTATGGGCGTCCGCACGAACCAAAATAATGGTGTTTGTGATATCGGCTAACCTGCCGCGTTGCTCATTTCGTCGGCATGAAGGGCCGCAATGACTTTGTCCGGGCTCATAGGCAAATTCCTTAGGCGAATACCTACAGCGTCGTAGATGGCATTTGCTATGGCTGCCATAGGGGGCACCAATGTGACTTCTCCGACCCCACGAATACCGTGTGGACTCGCGGGATTGGGCACCTCCACGAGGAGTGGCTCTATGGACGGTAGGTCAAGAGCAGTCGGCATTCGGTAATCTAAGAAACTAGCGTTTGCCATTGAACCGTCTTCGTTATAAAAGTAGCCCTCGCTAAGCGCCCAACCGATTCCTTGTACAGCCCCACCTTGAATTTGACCCTCTACATAAGAAGGGTGAATGGCCTTTCCAACATCTTGAGCAGCAGTATAGCGAAGGATTTTCACTTTTCCTGTTTCGCTGTCTACTTCTACGTCAACAATATGTGTTCCAAATGCATTTTGGGGTCCAGATGCGTTGATAGTTCCCGTCCCTGTAATTGGTCCACCAGTGCTGGCTTGTTCTGCAGCGACCTCCCGAAAAGTTAAAATTTTGTTTGTATCAGAAAGGCAAACAAAATTACCATTTTGATAACGGACATCAGACTCTTGTATTTCAAGCTGTCGCGAAGCACGTAGGCACATTTCTGCTTTTATTGTTTCGGCCGCTTTATAACATGCATGACCTGTGGAATATGTAGTGCGACTGCCTCCCGTACCCGCCGTCATACCAATAGAGGAAGTATCAGGGACCGATGGATTGACGTCTTCAGCATTTAGCCCAAGTGTTTCTGCTACGATCATAGCCATAGACGCTCTGCTTCCGCCGATATCTACTGATCCCTCTTGTAGATTGACAGTCCCATTAATATTTACGGAAATAGAAGCGGAAGATTCACCTCCACCATTGACCCAAAATCCTGAGGCTATACCGCGGCCGCGGTTGGTTCCCTCCAGTTTCGTTGCATAGTGCTCGCTATCAATAGCTGCCTGGCATGTTTCTTCGCACCCTATCTTTTTGAAACGGGTTCCATCTGCACGTCTTGTACCCTCACGAGCGGAGTTTTTTAAACGCAATGTTAGCGGATCCATTCCTATTGATTCCGCTAACTCGTCAATGATGCTTTCGGATGCAAACGCAGCATTTGGTGCGCCTGGAGCACGGTATGCAGATGATTTTGGTTTATTTAGGACAACATCGTAGGCTTCAATATGGACATTTTCGATATTGTAGGGAGCAAATATACACATGGAGGCAGCCCCAACGGCAGATCCTGGAAATGCACCCGCTTCGTAGACGAGCTTAGCATAAGCAGCGCACAATGTCCCATCTTTTTTTACACCCATTTTAGCTTTTATAAACGAGCCAGGCCCAGGCCCCGTGGCCTCAAAAACTTCTGTACGCGTCATCACCATTTTAACTGGACGCCCCGTTTTGTACGATAGTATGGCAGCTGCTGGCTCCATGTATGCAGGAAATTTTCCTCCGAATCCTCCACCAATTTCGCACGGTATGACTTTGACTTTAGAAACTGGAACATTTAGGACTTCAGAAACCTGTGATCTTATTTCAAATGGACCTTGAGTACTTACCCAGACCGTAATTGTTCCGTCATTCTTCCACCAGACAGTAGTATTGTGTGGTTCAATATATCCTTGATGGACGGTGGCGGTTTTAAATTCATGCTCGACTATATGGTCGGCTTCCGAGAAGCCTTTTTCCAGGTCCCCTATGGCGCTTTCATTAATGGTAGCAATGTTGCTAACTCGATCTGTAGATTTACCTAATTCACGAGTAGTCCTATCCTCGTCTAGCAAAGGGGCATTTTCTTCCATTGCTTCAAGCACATCTACTACTGCTGGCAAAACCTCATATTCGACATTGATAAGATCCAAGGCTTCCTCTGCGATGTGAACCGAGGTGGCTGCTACAGCAGCTAAAGCATGCCCTTTATAGAGAACTTTTTCAGATGCAAGGGAATTACAAGCAACCTCTCGGACATTTACCAACGTTTCGCCTAAGTTTGAAAGTTTGTCCACAGTTTCAACTAAATCGTCGGCTGTTGCTACGGCTAGAACACCCTCTAGCTCTAAGACACCGCTAACATCTATTTTTTTGATTTTTGCATGGGCGTGGGGGCTTCGTAAAACCTTACCAAAGAGCATGCCAGGCAATTTAACGTCACCGCCATACACGGCTGCACCCGTAACTTTATCTACGCCATCATGTCTTATTGGTCGAGTACCTATGACCTTATAATTGTCCTTGACCTTGGTACTTTCTGAAGAAGAATTTTCTTGTATGGATGTTGGCATGCCATTTTCTCCTTTGGTGTAAAATAAATCCTCGGCAACAATTTGGGCTCTATTAGCTTCTCAGTCAAGATCCGAAGAAGATGGATTAAAAAAACTGAAAAACATTTTGTTGAAATACTTATTTTCGATTACGATGGTCAAACGACTCGGTCCGTGATTGTGCCTCGCATATCCATCTCGAAATCGATGTCTATTACGGGAGGTCGGCTGTAATACCAATGTATTCCGTTGTGATGGCTAATATCTAAGGCTGGCAAGATTTCCGAAGATAGTAAATCTACAAGGGGATAGATTGTATAAACGTCGATGCAGTTTATTAATTCCCAATTTCCCCCTAAGCCTTTGAGTCTGTCCGTCATTACTTGCAAAACGTAGCGAGCTTTTTCAGCGATGGCATCATTGGACGTGTCTCCTGGACGAATAATTCGGTTCGTTTCCAGAAGACCTTCGATGAGTTCACCAGCTCCGGCTACTACAAGTGTCTTACGTAGAACATGTGGATTTTTAGTTACATAGGAAAATGCGTGCAATTGTGGGGAATTAGGTGGGGCAAATTGAGGAGCTATATTAGTGCGAGCGATTGGGTTGAGTCCATCCACGTATAGGCCCCATTTTTGGAGGGTTTGGCAATAATTTGAATTAAATTCTATAAATCCCTGCATCGAATAAGGTTTTGGTGAACGTAATTCCATTGCACATAAAGCATTCCTTTCTAAAGAAAGGTCTTCCAAATAGTTTGCAATGTAATCGAAGCCCATGTTTAATTCTACAGGCGCTGATAATTTGGCATGAATAATTTCAAATCCTTGATTTGCGACCACTCCGCATGAATAAGGGTCAATACCTTTTAAGAAATGATAATTTCCTGAGGGATGCTGGATAAGCATTTGAATTCTCCTATCTGAGAAAATTTAGGAAAAACTTGATATAAATGTTTTAATTTGATGACTTCTTGACGAAAAATCCCTTTAGTTAATATTGTAAACTGTGTACAGATTTTATGAATTTCAACAAAAAATGATTGTTTAGGAGCGATCTACCTTTAGACTCAACTGATATTGTTGCAAAAAAAAGTGGTGTTGTAGAAAAACTTTTAAAGGACTTGGATTTTTTCATGAAACCTACAATTCTGTTGATGGCCCAAGTGGAGCCCTATTTCACGTTAATTCCTGAATTAGAGAAGAGTTGTCGCGTAATACGTTGGCAATTCGGCAATGACGATTGGCGGAGAGAGTTAGATAAGATAGAGGGAGTATATGTCTATGCGCACATACGTGTGGATGGACCCCTGATGGATACAATGCCGAAATTAAAAGTTATAAGCAACTTTGGTGTTGGTGTCGATCATATTGATCTTAATGCTGCTTCGGAAAGAAATATCTTCGTTGGCAATACTCCTGGGGTCTTGGATGGAGCAACTGCGGACATGACGTTTGCTCTATTACTGGCGGGAGCTCGTAATATTACCCAGGGAGACCGTTTTGCCCGTAGTAGTGATTTCACGTCCTATGATCCAAGTTTTATGTTGGGCCAGGAAGTTCATGGATCAGTGTTGGGTATTGTTGGTTTAGGTAATATTGGCTATCAGGTAGCCAAGCGTGCTCTTGCTTTTGATATGAAGGTAGTTTACCACAATCGTACGAAAAACGAGCGAGCCGAAAGTGAATTGGGAGTCGAGTATTTGTCCCTTAACGATTTGCTCCAACGAGCAGACTTTGTCTCTTTGAATATGCCACTAACGAGTGATTCTACTCGCATGATTGGTCGACTAGAACTGAATCTAATGAAACCGTCCGCTGTAATAGTCAATGCTGCCCGTGGAGGTGTAATAGATCATGATGCTTTACTAAATCATTTGAATGCTGGTAAGTTACACGCTGCTGCCCTTGATGTTACTGAGCCCGAGCCATTACCAAGAGATCATCCCCTCTTAAAACTTGAAAATGTTATTATTGCACCGCATCTGGGAAGTGCAACTCACCAAACCCGAGTGTCCATGGTTGAGCGTTCGGTCAAGAACTTAATGGCTGGGTTGAGTGGAGAGCCCCTGCCGTGGCGTATTGCTTGAAGAAAAATTACTGGAAAACTTAATTACCAAAAGAGGTTTTTTTATGGGTGAGGAAAAGCATTATAGTGTTACCGTCATTGGATCGGGTCCAGCAGGTTTAACCGCGGCGCTTTATGCAGCGCGTGCAGATCTGAATCCTTTGGTTCTAGAGGGTCTTCAGCCTGGGGGGCAGTTGACGATTACGACGGACGTGGAAAATTTTCCGGGGTTTCCAGACGGTATTATGGGGCCCGAATTAATGGACAAAATGCGTCTTCAGGCACAACGTTTTGGAGCTGAGACGCAATTTAGAATAGCATCTGAAGTAGATTTGTCGAAGAGGCCTTTTCGGATCAAGACTGACGAGGCGAATTATTTGTCAGATGTTATTATTGTTGCAACAGGTGCATCTGCACGTTTGCTAGGTATAGAATCCGAAGCTCGACTAATGGGACATGGTGTGTCGGCTTGTGCGACATGTGATGGATTCTTTTTTCGTGATAAGGAAATAGCTGTCGTTGGTGGCGGTGATTCTGCAATGGAAGAAGCCAATTTTTTAACTAAATTTGCCTCAAAGGTTACGCTCTTGCATAGACGTGATGAGTTTAGGGCGTCGCGAATAATGTTAAACCGAGCCAAAGAGAACCCTAAGGTCGAATTTGTCACAAATGTAGCTGTCGAGGAGATTTTGGAAGTAGAGGAGGGAGGGGCTGTTCGTGGCCTTTGTTTAAGAGATACTGTGACTGGTTTGGAGCGGGAATTTCCATGTGAAGGTGTATTCATGGCGATTGGCCACATACCGAATTCTAGTGTTTTTCGAGATGCGATAAAGATGGATGCACAGGGTTATATTTTGACTGCGCCTGATTCCACAGCTACAAATATTGAAGGTGTTTTTGCATGTGGTGATGTGCAGGATACTGTATATCGTCAAGCTGTAACGGCTGCGGGATCTGGATGCATGGCTGCAATTGAAGCCGAACGTTTTTTGTCACACTGAATTCTATAGATTATCGTATCGGAGTAGTTTGACTATGAATTGTTTAAAATAGATGCGTAATAAACTTGAGTCGTTGGGCATCCGGCCTAATCCGGTCTTTGGGCAAAATTTTGTTGTCGATAGCGATTTGCTTGAAAGGGAAGTGGCTTATGCGGATGTGCAACCTTCGGATTCTGTTCTAGAGATAGGACCTGGCATTGGGAATCTTACCGGTCAACTACTCAAGCGTACAGGAAGTGTTACTGTGATCGAATATGACCGACAATTTTCGATACCATTGGAGAGCCTTCAAAAGAGACACAATTCCTTGCAAATTATTTGGGGTGATGCGTTAGATGTTCGATTGCCAGAATTCGACAAAGTTGTTGCCAATCTACCGTATAGAATAGCTCTACCGATATTATTTAAAATCCTGGAACGAAGGTTCATTTCAGCGGTATTTATTGTTCAATTACGTTTAGCACGACGAATTGCTGCTCAGGTTGGTCAGCCCGGTTATTGTCGTGCGGGCGTGGCTATTGGGCGAAGATCAAGATTTGAGCTTATTGAAGAGATTAGACCTAATTCATTCTTCCCGGAGCCAGAAGTGACAAGCGCTATTGTGCGAATGGAGAGAATTCAATCGCGTTTTCAGATTCCTTCAGAAATTTTTTTTAAGGAAACGTTAGAAAAACTTTTTATTCACCGAGATGAGACTGTTCAAAATGCCATTGAATTAGATAAAAAGCGATTTTTTCCGTCGAATATGCTTACAGGGCTTTCTGCTAAGATAAAAAATAAAATAGTGCACGCGGTAACGCCCGCAGAATTTGGTTTTATTGCGGAGATGTGTTGGGATAAACGTTCTTGCAAGGGTTTGAAGAAAGGTCAAACGAGAGCATAGCTTTCGTAATTATTTTCACATGGATTCCCGCGGCTAATATGCATTTTTCCATTGGAGATTTCCATGACAACGGAAAAAACTGTAGCCCAAAACCCTGTTTGTGGATCATTATTGGTGTGTCGACAAATAGAATTTGGATATCCGGAATGATCTCGTAATGCAACCTTTGCCGTTTCGATTGTACAGAATCCTGTTCCTAAAATTTCACGCACTCGTTTCAATCTCGGGGAGGATTCTATAAGCTCTGGAAAATCTTTGTTTATAGGTAGTAGGTTTGGATGTAAACAGTGATTGGTATGCGTGACTATTTGTGGGTCACGAATAGTGTGTATCTGGTCTATAGTTATTTCCATATTTGCTGGTCCGTCGGGAGTAGCAAGCATGATATTTGCGGGTATTGCCCGGTAAGCACACTGGACAGCATCGGTGGCCTCTGCTAAGCTACAACATTCAAAAATTGAACGGACGGTAAAATAGTGAGGCACTCCTATTTCACGAGAAGGCGCTGGTAGAGAATTTAAGCAAACGCCTAAGCCGGCTTCGCTAAAACCTATATATCCTATAATTCCTGCTTGTGTGATGTTTATGAATGCCGGCCCATGATCTGGTTGTCGGGTCAACACAATTGTATAAGGATCAAGGGCGGGATCATTGTCCCAATTTTGGGCGAGAATTGCGTTATTTGTATCACTAGAAGAAAACGACGTGCATCCACCCTCCGAGTCTGCTGTTAGCTGGTTGCGTACCTGAAGAAAAAATAATTCGTCGATATCTATACCAGAGCTTTGCTCTATACCACGAAGTTCATCCATAGTGTTTGGAGCATATTTTTTTGCCATGACCGCGCTTTGACGCGCTACGGATAGTGCTCGAGATGCGGAAATATTTACTGTTTTGTTTACTCTTTCGAGCGCTACGGAGGCAAAGCCGCGTATTTCTTCACGGGCTTCTTCTCCTATTTGCCTACCCATTTCAAATGAACTGCCATGAACTGTTATTTCTCGATATCGTTTTCCCATATGGAGAACTCCTCTATTTGCGGATCGTTATTACTATTTTTCCAATTGTACTGTTTTGTCGTAAACGCTCATGAGCTTCATCGATATTCTGGATGGGGTATATTGTGTCAATGATTGGCTTAATTTTTTTTCCAAGCAATTCAGGCCAAAATTTTTCTTTAAAACTGTTGATGATACTAGTTTTCTCTTCCTCAGAACGACTACGTAACGTAGATCCGATCAGGTGCAATCTCTTACTTAAGACTTTTCCTATGTCTATTTCGGCTCTGTTTCCTGAAAGAATGGCTATGAAAATGAGGCGCCCTTTGGATTTGAGGATATCTATGTTGCTCTCTAAATAATCTGCACCACTAATGTCCAAAACTACGTCCGCGCCGCCAAATTGTTTTGTAACAACTTGGGCAAAGTCGCTTCGGTTATAGTTTATGCTGTGTTCAGCACCAAGATTTTTACAGAAGGATATTTTTTTTTCGGAACCAGCAGTCGCAATTACACGACACTCAGTATGAACAGCCAGTTGGATTGCAGCAGTGCCAACGCCGCTAGCTCCTCCGTGTATGATCACCGTTTCGCAGCGTTGAAGGTTCGCCTCTCTAAACAAATTAACGTAGGCTGTTAGAAAAACCTCAGGTATGGCAGCGGCATAATTGTAATCCCACGCTACTGGCATGCTGATGAGATGAGAAGCCGGGATAGCGACTACTTCCGCATAGCCGCCGCCTGATAACAAGCTCAAGACGCGATCACCTGCTCTCCAATTTTTTACATGTTTTCCAACGTAGTATATGATACCTGCCATCTCTAGCCCAAGAATTGGAGAAGCTCCTGGAGGTGGCGGATATTTTCCTTCACGTTGCAATAAATCTGCACGGTTTACTGCGGTTGAATGTACTTCGACAAGTACTTCATGGTCGGCACATGGCGGTATCGGTACTCGGCTCCACTGCAACCTTTTTTTACTGTCGACGATTATTGCCATCATTTTGTTACAGTTATTCAATGTGGTAGCCTCAAGCGAAAAATTTCGTATAGACTTGCTCCGCAAATTGCTCCAATCAAAGAGGAGAATGCGACAAATTCTCCATTTCCTATCTGTGCATAGATAGGGCCAGGGCATGATCCGGTTGTGGCCCACCCCATACCAAATAACGTGCCACCGATGATCGTACCTTTGTTGAAATCTTTATTAGGAGATGCGGCGGTTTTACCGTTGAGTGTGTTGATGTCAAAACGACGAATTATTTGTACTGAAATTAGGCCGATTATTACAGCGGAGCCGATTATCAGGAACATATGTGGTTCATCGAATTTGAACATACTTTGAATGCGGAACCAAGATGCTACTTCTGACTTCACAAGGACAATACCAAAATATACTCCGATGATTGTAGTTATAAAATAATTCATGTTGATTTCCCTAATTATATAGTGTCCGCAAAAAGGTTAAAAGCACCCCCCCTGCGAAAAAACTCAAGGTGGCAATAAGGCTGACAACCTGAAGGTTGGAAAGCCCAGTAATTGAATGTCCAGATGTACATCCGTTGGCATAGCGAGAGCCAAATCCCACAAGGACGCCTCCTGCAAACAGCATCGCAAGGCCTGATGGCTCTGCGTAGTGAAGAGGTAAAAGCGGATTATATTCTAGGGACAAGAGGTTGCCTCCTATGTAACCTCCAATCAAAATTCCTATTACGAAGTATAACGGCCAAGGCTCAAATTTTGTTTGGTTAATTTGTGGGATAAATTTCCCTATGCTTAATTCGCTGATGGTACTCAGGCTTCGTGAAATACCCAAAGGCCTGTTTATTAGCAAATACATTGCAGGAACTGTGAGTCCAATCATGGGACCGGCAACATACCATGGCCAAGGTTGTAGCAACCAATTCATTTGCTATCCTTTCTTGGTGAAAACAGTGTTTTTTAGAAGCTATTGAGGCGTGATGCAAAGTTGAACAAAAAAAATATATTCAATCAAGTTAATTAAGTTTTTAACGAATAGCTTGCCTGCCCGCATTTTACGTTTAACTTTTAGGTGAATGCCCACTCATATTATATAGAGATGTATAGGTGATGACTAATATTGAAGTAAAGGCAAGATGTATGGATGTTCAAAGGGCTGAGGAGAATTTAAACTCCATAGGTGCTGGACTTGCGGGAACATTTCGACAAAGAGATACATATTTTAAGGCTCTTTCGGGGAGACTTAAGTTGCGAGAGATCGGTCCCGATGAAGGTCAGGTGATTTATTACGAAAGAAGTGATATAGCAGGTCCCAAACGGAGCGATTATGAGGTTGCGAGTACCGACGACCCGGCGTCCATGCGAATTGTCCTTGAAAATACTTTTGGAATCTCTGTAGAAGTTGAAAAGACTAGGCAAGTTTGGTTATGGGAAAATGTGCGTATTCATTTGGATGATGTTAAAGATTTGGGAAATTTTGTGGAATTAGAAGCGGTAACAGAAGAACAAGGCATTGGAGAAAGCCAGAGTCGGATAGAGACGTTAATGCGTGCGTTGGAAATTGCGAACGATGACTTAGTTAAATGCTCCTATGGCGATTTATTAGGGGAATAGACGCAATAAATATTCTTACAAAAAACGGATGAAATAAATGTCAAAATCTCAAAGCCAAATTCAGGGTGTCGCCGTAAAAATATTTGAGGATGAATATCTCATTGCCGATGCCGATGTTCAAAAAGTTGAGAGGATTGCCCAATATGTCGACAAGAAGATGCGAGAAATTGACAAACAGCATTCTGCGAGTATCTCCACTAGTAAATTAGCCGTCTTGGCGGCAATGACAATTGCTGATGAATTCATGCAGGCAGTTGGTGAACAGAGCCGATTAGCTGAAACGGCACAAGAAAATTTGCACCGCCTTAGTGCTTTAGTAGATGCGCGAGTTGGCATGGCAAATAGTGCTTCTGCAGACGGAGGTAGTCAGCGAAGTCGTTGGCGTGACGATTCAAAAGATAAGGCGGTAGTAGACTGATGTGCCAGTTCGCATTTTTGCGTGGTACGTTTCTCAATATTCTGTTTCTTTTTAGTTGTGCTCCCCATATCTCCTATGAAAAGAGTGACTGTGAGTTATTCTCGGGATTGGATCCAATTCAAGCCAACCCTGCCGGAGCATTGGATAAACAATTAGAATTACAAGTCGCATTTAGACTATGCCCGCCTAAGGATGGATTGGCGGAAATTTTACGGAAGAAAATAGAGCTTAAACATAATCTACTTGGATTGCTTAGTGCCAAGTCGGAAGAGCAACTCAAGGATCCGTTGCGGATAGAAATACTGCAGCTAGAAATCCAACAGTTAGTAAACGGGCAAATTTTAAAAAAGGGCAAAGCGGTCGAGGTTTTCATTACGAGTTTTGAACTTCGTTAACTTTACTTTTATCAC
The DNA here is from genome assembly GCA_036343635.1 of Candidatus Latescibacterota bacterium. GTDB lineage: Bacteria > Latescibacterota > UBA2968 > UBA8231 > UBA8231. The sequence goes on from JAYYVF010000071.1 coordinate 29,073, forward strand.
CGTGTCATATTTTCCGCTAACATTTTTTCTATTGTTTGGCAAATCTCACTAGCTTGATTGAAACTTTCGGCTTCAGAAATAATTCGTACGACAGGCTCTGTGTTTGAAGGTCTTAAATGCACCCAAGGGCATTTAAGGTTACTTTCTAAATAGATCTTGAAACCATCTTTTATTGGGTGGAGATGTGCTTTAGGGTTTTGTTGCAAAAATAGTTTCACTACAGAATCGAGACTGCTATTATTACACGCAACTTTTCGTTTTTCTATTGCGTAGTTTGGTAACAATGATAAAAGATGTTCAAAAGTCTGTCCACTTCTAGCTATTGCCTCTAGGACGAGAATCATTCCTGTTGCTGCGTCGCGCCCCGGACTGATTTTGGTCAATATGACCCCACCATTCCCCTCGCCACCTATGACAGCATTTGTTTCTATCATTTTTTCTACAACATGGACTTCGCCTACTGGAGTAAGTTGAATATCACATTTATTTGCTAGCGCGATGTCACTTACCGTTTGAGAAGTTGAGAGGGTGGTAACGACAAATCCCGTTTTTTTTTGAGAGAGGGTCTCAACTGCTATTGCCAAAGTTTTGTCTTCACCGACTGGGCACCCAGTTGAATCTACGAGCGTAACTCGGTCTGCGTCTGGGTCAATTGCAAAGCCTATAGCACTTTTGTTTTTTCTAACTTCTTTTCCAAGATCTTCTAGATTGGAGGGGATTGGTTCGGGATCATGTGCGAAATGTCCGTTAGGCTCGTCATTTATATAGTGCGCTTCGATACCCAACTCACGAAAAAGATCTTTGACAATTATTCCACCTGTGCCATTACAAAAATCTACCGTAATGTTTATTTTCGTATCTCGTAGAGCCGAAACATCTATTTCGGATAAGATACGTGAGATATGTTCACTTTTAACTTCTGAAGTCTCTACGTTAAATACATGGCCCTCTGACTTTTGAATAAAGGTGTTTTTTTTATATAATTCCATTAAAGATGTGTTTTCGGAATGGTTAAGGAAAACACCGTCCGAACGAACAAATTTCATACCATTCCACTCGGCTGGATTATGGCTGGCCGTTATAATAATTGCACCATCTCCTCTAAGTTTGGATGTCATCAATTTAGCCGTAGGTGTTGGGCAACACCCAAGATTGTAGACTTCGCATCCTGCTTCAACTAAGACTCTTTCAGCAGCCTTTGAGAAGATAAATCCCGATGGGCGTGTGTCTCTGGCTAAAACAACTCGGGCATTTTGCGGAAGAAAAGCTGCAAATGCCCCTGAAAATTTTCTTATAATCTCCTCAGTTAATGTTTTTCCGATAATTCCTCTAACTCCAGAGATGCCAGTAATTAGATGCGATTTATCGACCATCATGGAGTTCCTTTCACAATGTCGGAATAATTATTTTTTTTCGGGCACACTTTCCTATTCCTAAGAGTTTTCAATATTTAAAATATTTGTAATTTTTCGTGTAAAGTTTCCAGAGCAAAGTTTACTTGGCCGTATATACGGGAGATAGAAATCTGTTAATAAATAGAAAATACTGCAATGACTGGCTTAGTGAATAGGTCGAAACCAGGAGGCAATCACATATAATCAGAAAAAGTTGCTGCTTGGGTAACGGCTGGTTAATCCCTAGTATTTGATTAGTTCAGACCCGGTATGGTTTGCGACAATCCTAGAGTTATTTCTACCAAGGTCGTGTCTCCCTCGGCAATGTTTATTCCTATACTGTGTCCTTCGAATAACAAAGCTCCATTTGTGTCGAATCCCTGTAGCGTAAGGGTGTAATTATCGCCGGGCTTCAGTGTAGTAATTGTGCCAGTGGCCGGCCCAAGAGGATTCAAAGTTAGCTCTTTAGATATCGGTTGCGTTTCTGGACTTTCTAAAATAGCAGTTATTTTATGGACGACAACTGAAACTGCTTTGGCCATGGGCAAGTTGATCAGCAGGGTTGCTGATTCATAGTTGACGCCATTGGCATCATATGGGTTACTTCTCTCTATTGATGTGCAGGCAGTGAAGGTACACATTGCGACACATAATAAAGATTTCATCGTAGTCTCTTTTTGTCTAATTTTATCAAAGGGCCTACTGTTGACATCGGAACCCATAACTTAGGGGAAAAATAAATTAAAAGCTATGATTTTGTCTTCCTTGACAGAGTTATAGACTCGACCTATCGTTTTTGACGTGATTAATTTTCGACTAATTATACTCAATATTCTGGCTTTGTGTTCCTGTTTTGGACCTTTTGCATTCAATAATCGGGGACCTTCAGAAGGCCCTGCCCCTGTACTTAGATCTCATTTTGAAAGTAAGGTCGCTGCGGTTGAATTAAAGTGGTCCCGAGCTTCTGACTCAGGATTTGTTAGATATCAAATTCAACGTCAAGAGGGTGATTCTTTTAGAACAATTGCCGAGATTGTTTCTAATGCCGATACCACCTACGTTGTCCAGAATATAGATGCAGACATTGTTTATCGTTACAGGATAAACAGCGTTTTTGATGTTGGAGACAATTTACATTTCGTTGCCTCTAATGTTGTATCCGGAATTATTCATAGATACGTTGATAGTTGGAAGACGAGCTCTGAGTTTATACCAACGCGTGTTGCTATTGGGCCCAATAGGATAACACATGTTTTAGGTGTTGGAGCTGGACGCATAGAGCGTTTTAACGAGGGAGGTAATATGCTCTCTTCGTTGGTCTATTCGGAGGCTCCATTGGCTTGTATGGAGACAAGTGTTTTAGATGGCCCATCGCTCGCGATTGATGGGGATGGCAACGTTTTTGTAGCCTATAATTTGTCAAAAGATGGTGGTCGATCTCAGGCCTATTGGAGTAAATACAAATATGATGGAAATTTGCTATGGACTAGACCGTTAGATGGGCTTTTTGCTCGTCATATCCTCATTGATGGGGAAGATGTTTTTGTGGAAACATTAAGTCAACTTCAGCATTTTGACCGTGATGGGAATCTTCAAACTCAGCACCTTATCCCAGCTTTATTGGTATCGAGTTTGCGAATTTGGCAGGGGCGGTTTGCTGCACTTATAGAACCGATTTCATTGCTGGATAGTGATTGGAACGCACCAAGGCTTGTTGTATATGATACGGCCGATCGTCGGCAGGCTTCTTTGGTGATTGGACGCGACGAGAAATCAAAGATAGATCGTGGTCGAGGTGTCTTGCGACGTCCAACGGACTTTGCTGTCGATGAAATGGAGGACCGAGCTTTTATTGTAAATGCTGCACAAGATAGGATTGAGGTCTATAGGGACGGGAAATATTTGACGCGATGGGGAGATTGGGGTAGCGATCCGGGAGAATTTAGTTTTAAAGGTGACTTTGCAGTGATAGATGATATTGAGACTGGTGACGTTGTCCTTAGGTCTGTTGTTGCAGGTGGGATTGCCCGCGATGGAGATGGTTACATTTATGTAGCTGACTCTTTCAACAACCGTATCCAGAGATTTTACCCGTGATTAGATGGTTTTCCCCCTTAGTAGTATCAGTCGTGTTTTGTGCTATTGATACTGAAGGAAAGGGAGGGTACAATGTCTGGTCTAAAGAAAAAATTCGTTATCTAAATTCACGTATAATTAGCGACCCGTACAATCCGCAATTGCACCTTCTATTAGCGAATGCGCTAATAGAGGATGACCGAAAACATGAAGCGAAACAAAGTCTAAGAATGGCTTTGGATCTCGATTCTACTTTTGCCGAAGCGTATTGTAATTTGGGTGTTGTTTTACATAGTCAAGGTTATTTGGACGAAGCACGTTTCAATTATGAAAAAGCTATAAGTCTCGATTCTTTAATTATAGAAGCACGGGCAGGCTTGGGTACCTTGTTATGTCGAGGGAAAGATCAGGTGCAAGGTCTTGAGTATCTGGAAAAAGTGATTGAATTAGACCCGGAGCACCTAGGTGCTCGATATAATGTGGCTGTAGCATATCATAAACTAGAGGATTATAAACGATCCGTTAAGCATTTGGAGGCCTTGGTATCTTTTGATCCAGAATATCCAGGTGCACGTGCAAGTCTAGCACGATCGTACTACAGTTTAGGCCTTGTTCGTCTTCAGGCTGAACAATCAGATTTAGCTATTCCATTATTAAAAAAAGCCAATTTTTACGAGGCGGATAATAGCAATATGCAATTCGCTCTGGGGTTAGCATATGTAGCAATCGAGAACCTATCCGAAGCTGAGGCGGCTTTTCTATTTGCTCTTGAGATTGAACCAGATTATATCCCAGCTCTTCATAATTTGGGGACAGTCTACGAACTTCTAGGACGTCAAGCAGATGCTGATGTTATATACTTAAGAGTCCGTGATTTAGCTCCCCACATGGCGACAATAGAGGCGATCAAAGGTACCAATTACGATGTGAAATATTTAGTAGAATAAGAAAATTTGACTCTATTCGGCGTTGACATTTTAGGGCAATATATGTTAAGTTATTAGACTCGATCCAGTAGCTTTTGGATTAACCTCTAAGCTATATTTTGGATTTATTTTCACGGATACGTTAGGCAATTCCTTCTTCGGATGTTTATCAAAAGGTGAGTTGTCTTTTTTGCAGGGCGTAAATATGGCCAAAGAAGAAGCGATAGAAGTACAGGCTGTTGTGGAAGAAGCATTACCCAACGGATATTTCAAGTGTAAAATGGAGAATGATCACGAAATCTTGGCTCATATCTCTGGCAAGATGCGGAAGTACTATATCCGAGTTTTGCCAGGGGATCAAGTTACGGTGGCGCTCTCGCCGTATGATTTGACAAGGGGTCGCATTACGTTTCGAAATCGCTAGTTTGGTTATTTAATTTGTGCAGCCCAATCAAGTGTACTTTATATAGTTTTATTTCTCCTTCTCGGTAGCGTATTTCTCCCTTCAAACAGTGAATGTGATTGGTATTTCTTTTTTAGCTCAGCGGATCATCCGTAGGCTTTGGTCCTAATTTCAAAAGGTGAAAAGATATTGTACGGAGCGTGGCCTTTTAAAGAAGCGTCGCAGATTGTAAAGCATCGCAAGTTGCGGGATGACCGTCCGGTGTTGTTTGAGACGGGATTTGGTCCTAGTGGTCTACCCCATATAGGAACGTTTGCTGAGGTGGCACGAACCACATGGGTTCGGAACGCTTTTGAAGAAATAACAGGCTCGAAAACCCGTCTGATGACTTTCAGTGATGATATGGATGGGCTCCGCAAAGTACCCCTAAACTTTCCCAAAGAGGAGATGCTAACAGAGCATCTGGGTCGCCCTCTATGCAAAATCCCAGATCCTTTTGGCGAAAGCAGTTGTTTTAGTGGGTACATGAATCAAAAATTGAAAACGTTTTTGGATGCCTATCAATTTAACTATGACTTCCAAGCTTCTAGCGTATCTTACCGAGGTGGCGATTTTAATGAAGGGCTGTCGATTTTATTAGAAAAAGTTCATGATGTGCGTTCAATAGTTGCACCAACGCTGGGAGAAGACAAGCGAGAAATCTGGTCACCTTTTTTACCAATTTGCCCTTCATGTGGCTCTGTATACGCTACGCGAGTCACTGAGTATTTTCCCGCACGTGGAGAAATAGGGTTTGTTTGTGATGGAAGTATTGGGAATGGTGTTGGTTGTGGCGTTCAAGGCGAAGTTTCGATCTTTTCTGGTAAGGTTAAAGTCGGTTGGAAAATGGATTGGGCTTTGCGGTGGTATACTTACGAAGTCGATTATGAAATGTATGGTAAAGACCTTATTGAATCCGCCAAATTATCGGGGCGGATTGTAAGATTGATGGGTAAGCATCCTCCTGTCGGTATGAATTATGAGTTGTTCTTGGATGAGGAGGGGAAAAAAATCAGCAAAAGTATAGGAAGAGGGCTAACTGTTGACACGTGGGTTCAATACGCTCCTATTGAATCGTTGCTTTATTATATCTTTCAAAACCCACGGCGGGCTAGACGCCTCTATTGGGATGTAGTTCCTAAGTGTGTCGATGATTATTTAGAGGCTCTGAGACAGTATCCGAGCATTGAATCGGAAAAATTACCCGAACAGCCTGTTTGGCATATTTCTGGAAAGGGAAATTCTATACCTGAATATGGTGCGCAGGTTAATTTTTCTATGGTTGGTAATCTGATTTCTGCGTTGGGAGCCGATTCTCCTGATTTGTTGGTTGATTATTTAAATCGGTATGACGAGAAATCTGATGATTATCCTGTAGTTATTAAAGCACTTATAGAAAAAGGCATGAATTATTACCGAGATTTTGTACTGCCTAATAAGCAATACCGTGTACCTACGGCCGGTGAGGTGGATCAATTGCGGCAACTCTCGTCGCAATTAGAAGGGGCAGAACTTTTGACAGAGGAAGAATTGCAAGCGATTCCTTTTGAACTAGCACGGAAGAATAATACGGATCCAAAGTCTTTTTTTCAGATGTTTTACGAAATCGTGCTTGGGCAAGAACGAGGACCTCGGTTTGGTTCATTTGTAAAAATGATAGGTATAGAAAAAATTCGGCAAATGATACATAGTCGCATTGCTGTATAAATAACCATAAGATCGGTTAAAGTTTTTTAGGCCTTTTCCCAGTGTAACATAACTTAAATAATAAATTGGATTTGCATGTTGAATATTGCCTGCGTGTCTATTGGGGAAAGTCAATATTAGGATTTTCCGAATTGGGGCGATAGAGTAGAATGGTGTTGCCTAATATTTGTACCAAATGGGCTATTGCAACGGTTGCTAACTGTTTGGCAACTTCTTTTTTCTCCATAGTACAACTTTTTTCAATTCGAATTTTCACTAACTCTTTATTATTGAAAGAGTTGTTTAACGATTGCACCAAAGGTTCGCAGATCCCGGCTTTCCCCACATAGACTTTTGGTTTAATTTCGTTGCCCATGGCACGCAAAAAACGGCGCTGTTTTCCACTTAGTTCATCCATTTGTTTATATTTTTTCCTCATACTGATTAGTATAAATCATGTTTTTATTCATACGTTTTAAAATTATTTCTTTGAAGATATTGCGCAAAAGTTGTCTTGAGAACGGAAAGAGTGTAAAAAAGCCGATTATATCGGTCAGTATTCCCGGAGTTATAAGTAGCAGGCCCCCCATTAAGACCAATACTCCTTCAATGATTGGGTCCGCTGGAGATTGAAGGTTTTGAATACTTAATTGTAATTGCTTTAGTACAAATAAACCTTGACTCCTAGCTAATACGGCACCTGCCAGCCCCGTTGTAATAATTATTGTAATGGTTAGAGAAGATCCGATGTAGTTACCTATTTCAATTAATAAGGCAAGCTCAATTATCGGTACTACTGAAAAAATCACGAAAAGTCTAAATAGCATTTTAAGAATATACCTGAGTTAACAATTCACCTCGAAATGGAGAATGAGATAGATATCATGATTATGTTAGTTTTTTAAGATTTGGATTCAAAACAAAATTATTATTATATGAACATGGTAGTTGAAATATTTCATTGGTCTAGTTCAAGGAGGACTGAATCGCGGATAGCATCGGCAATTTCGTTCCAGAATGGAGATAAAATTTTGGAGCTCGATGAACCATTCTCACTACTGCATTGAGAAAATGGCTGTCGTGATATAAGTGATTTCGTTTTCCAGTCGAGTATTTCTACTTCCAATTCTATACATGGCTTTAAGTTGAGATTAGATCCCGTAAAGCTAAGGTTCTCTACGCTGAAAATGAGATGGAAGTCAGGTTTGACAAGTACGTTCGATTCTCTTTCTCGGACGCACCAGAGGATACGCTCTGATTCGGGTAAACGTCGTACAAGTGATGGAATAATAAAACGCTGTATTTCTCGCACTTGCTCACGAACGAAAGCCTCGTCTTGGCTACCAAAAAACAAGAACAGAGGGTCTATGTTTATTTCATAGCGATTACTTTTTCCGCTTACGAGTATCCCGACTGGTTTTTGCGTGTCAATCCTTTGTGTGTTTTTCGTTGCCCATTCGAGGGTCCGGAGCAGGTAGGATCTGCTTTGGAAGAATGGAACTTTTGATTTTCTTGCTGCGTCACGCATACTTTTATCTATAAGGTGATTATTGTCAGTTTTTAAAATCTTCCGACTTTCTTGGGTCCAGTACTTTATTAATTTTTTGGCACGATTGAATTCAATTTCAGGTGAACTTTTGGAAAGAATGGACTTCCACAAATCGCTATTTTTTTCTCGTTCAATATCCAGTGTGCTAATAAGAGACGATAACCGAATCCGTAATTTTTCGTGAGTTCCGTGGCCATTGGTAACGAGGTTTTCTATGAATTCGTTAGAATATACGGGTTCACCAGATTCGAAACTTTGATGAAGATTTAGAAGCACGTCATTTCGAAAACGTGAGGAATCAGATTCTATCCCTGTTAATAGACTAGGAATTGACAAGAGGAACAATATTAGATTCGTAGACATAATTAGATTCGTAGGTAGACTATATATTCAGGTTGTCTGTTAAGGTGTTTTTTGTGTCTTTGCTTGGATCTTCAATATCTATCCAGTAGCGTAATTTTTCTATATTTTGTGCAGCGAGACGTCCTTCTGTTCGAAAGCTACTTTGGGTCATACGGATAGCACTTTCATAACATCCACCATTATACTCAATTATTTTTCGTGACCCGATATTGTCTGAGTCACAGGTGACAAGCACGCGTTTCAATTTATTTTTCTGTGCAATTTTGAGTGCCAGAGAGAGAATTATTTTTCCGTAGCCACACCTGCGTTTGCTAGGTCTGATGCTGTAACCTATATGCCCACCATAGGTGAGCAGATAGGGAGTAGTTAGCTCTGGACGTACAGAAACCTGTCCGATATACTCATCATTTTCAGTCAGCCAAAACACCTGGTCAATATACCAGCCATCTGGTAAAAATGCCGAATCGCTTAAACGCTTGAGAGCATTAACAAAATCCTCGAAATTCACTTTTATTGATTTTATACTAAAACCTAATCCTACAAGGTAGGTCGAATTAAGCTTCCCCTCCTCGTCAAATTCTCTAGCTCCGACAATAAAGCTTTTTTGATAGGCTGCCGATGGGGAAACAAGTGCGCTCATTGAATAGCTCTTTATTGATTGGCAAAGTGAACCTATATATAGGGAGAATCAAAGTCAATTTTTCTCCTCGGCAGATTTGTTAATTATTTCTCGGTAAATTTGGCCCAGCTGTTCATTCTATTAAAGATGTCGTATTCTAATGTAGGATTTGATTACGACAAAGAATATTTATTCTGGTGAAATTATAGGGATTTAAATTTCGTGAATTTTGAACGCCTCCGTCTTCTATTGCAGCCGGCCTTGTTACGTTTATGTATCATAATTAGCATACTAACTCCGATAGTCGTTTTTTTATCTAGTTTCGCGATGTTGGCGTCACTCGCTTCTGTAAGCACTATTCTCTTATTATTAACTGTCGTTTTTTGGACAGCGTATTTCATACTACTAAGCTTTTTAAACGATTCTCATAAACAGCTACGGTCTTTACAGTCTACTGGCGGTGATATACTTCAGTTGGCGACTAGCTATGCTTTGAAGGATACAGCCTATTTGACCAGTTTTACAAGGGCGCAACGTGCCTTGGAAACTGACGATTATGTTATCGCTGCACAAGAATTTGCATTGATAGCAGAGAAAGGTATTCCAGCGGGTGCCGTTAATGAAGTTGTTGCGCTAATTCGCAGTGCACATTTTCCAGCAGCGCGTGAGGCACTACAGCGTGGTTTGAAGCAGACTCGCAAGGGAAGTAGGGTACTGCGCGCGGCTTTATGGAATAATCTTGGGGTCATAGAGGCCCGTCAGGGGCGGCCTAATGAGGCACAGATTGCTTATAAACGTGCAATAGAGATTTTTCGAAGAGAAACTGATCGACGAGGTTCGGGGGACGCGTTGATAAACGGAGCCAATGCAAGTGCTAATCAAGGTGATTTTTTTGAGGCTAGTAAGCAATTGGAAGAATCTGATAAATCCTACCCACGGCAGCGCAGCCCATTGAGTAGGGCAAGCGGGCTTGCGTGCAAAGGATATATAGAATCTGAGAGTAAGGATGATGACGAAAATTCTATCGAAATATTAAATGAATCTTTATCACTTTTTAAAGATGAGAATTGTAATATTGGTCGGGCTCATGTCCTTATGTTGCGCGGCAATATTTTTTTCAAGTGTGGTGAATTGGAAGACGCGCTTACCGATTACTCTGAGGCGTCGTTATTATCTGTCGATATAGGAGACCCTCTTGGTGAAGCAAGTGCCCGAGTTAATGTTGGAAATGTAAGGTTTCGCCAAGGAGACCATAAGTCTGCGCTAGAAGACTATGAGTTAGCGTTGAGTGTTCACGAGTCGCTAGAAAATGTACTAGGGCAAGCGAGAACTTGCACAAATATAGGATCGGTTCTGGTTCGTCTGGGAAAGACGGAAGATGCCCTAGAATCGCTCTTTAGGGCTCGGGAACTATACGATAGCATTAAGGCTCAGGGACGACTTGTTGATACGGTCGAGCAAGTTATTTCTCAGATAGAAAATAAGCAGTAAGTAATAATCCTCTGGAAAATCAGCTTAATATAAGGTCAATATTATACTAAGCTATTGGAGGCTATCTCTCTTCTGCTATTTGAATAAACATTGAAATGCCGATTGAAAATCATAAAAATATTGTTCTTCTAAGCGAAGTATTAACATGTAAGTTCATTTTTTTTGCCACGGCAACTTCTTTTCTATGAAACCTTTTCGCATGTTTTTAAGCCAAATAGGCCAAAGGTGATCTGTTTCTCTGTCTTTGGGTAGGAAGGTAGGGTCGATCTTGTATTCCTTGCTTTTGTCAATGTCAGTGGAAAAGTAATCTGTTATTATAGACAAAGGTATCCAAGCGAATTTTTCTCTCTCGGTGTAGGCGTCTAAATTAGAAGAGTCAGGTAGTGGTTTGTTTTGGATTACGGGAATTGGTACAAAGGGCACTTCTACAAAGAATGTGGCGTAGTTTCCATCCATGAGAGGGTTTTTATAATCAATCCTTTTTGAAATATAATTTGTAGCGAAATATCCTCGTGTCTCTTCATGTGTTTTGCGAGCGGCCGTTTGTAAGTAAGTTTCTGTTTCCATGTCTCCTCCGCCAAAGGCTGCCCAGCCCCGCGAACTGCCAGCATGTTCGGCCAAGAGAATATAAGTTTCATTTTGATCTTTAAAGTAAACTACAGTACCGGCGGGTTTCTCAGCTGCTAATACCGCCGGTATAGCGAGAATTGCTAATGAAGTCGATAATTTTGAAAACTTGAAAAGCTGCATGCCATACCTCGTTTTTAAGTTCCTTAGTTGCAATTGTATGTTGAGTTAATTACTGGCTAATTTGATGGTCTTGCATATAGGTTTAGTTTTCTGAGCTGTAAAATTCGAGGATTGCAACAAAAAATGATGCGAATACGGGACCAATAATAAAGCCCGTAACTCCGAATACACTCAATCCTCCAATGGTAGAGAAAAAAACAAGCAAGTCATGCATTCCGGTATCTCTGCCGACAAAATAGGGACGAAGGAAATTATCTACGCTACTTATAATCACAGCTGTAATTAAAACTATTGAGACTCCTGACCAGATATCGCCATTTAAAAATGCGATTATCGCTGCTGGATAAAGCACCATCCATGTGCCAATAAGTGGGATAATAGAGAGCATCACCATTATGACGCCCCACAAGGCTGGCGCGTCAAATCCAAAAGTCCAAAGCGTTAGACCGCCAAGTCCTCCCTGGATTAATCCAATTAAAATTGTTCCCTTTATTGTAGCGCGTGAGACCGAAGCAAAACGTTCGATCAAGCGTTTTTGATGATCTTCATTGAGCGGACTCAAATTACGGAGTGCTCGCATAATTATATCACCATCACGGAAAAAATAAAACATCGTAAAAAAAGTGACGAATAGATGTGCCAGAAATTGTAGCGTTCCTCTGGATGTACCTTTTATGACGCTAGTGACCAAACCGGCAATAGTTTTGAGACTGTCCTTTATAGTGTCTTGCCAGTCTATCTGGTGAAGTTGTAGACTGTCGAAAATTTTAGTTTCAGAAATAAAACTAAAGATATTGTCGTTGTCTCGGTCAAGAAATGACGTAGTCCAATTTCCCGCAGATTTGTATAAGGTCAAAGATTCTTGAACTACTATATTTGCTACGAAAAACGCGGGAATTAGTAGGCCTGTGAGTAAAACAATGCAACAGGCTAATGCACATAGACCTCGGCGATCTTTGGTTAAGCTTAAAAGCCTTTGATAAGCAGGGTGGAATAGGACGGCAAAGGTGGCAGCTAAGATCACCGGAGCTAAAAACATTCTTGTCATTTCAAAAAATACGAAGCCAGTGGTTAACAGTAAACCAGCCAGAAAATATCCGTTAACGTTGCTTGGTGAAGTACTAGAAGTTTGTTTAGTCATTTTTTTCTATCAGATTGGAGTGATTTATTATCAAACAATTTTACGACATCAAATGTGCATTATATCCCCTAACGTTTCAAGTGTTAAGGTCATTTATGTTTTCTAGTTTTGGTTAAATACCTTATTATTGGGTAAGCAGGAGCTGGGTTAAGCTTGGCCCTGTATGATTGTTGGTGGAAAGCAATGTAGAAAAATCTTCTATTTTAATGGGGTTTTTATAATGACAGATCGTTTATCTTCTATTGATTACGATGGTTTGATCCAGTGTGGCCGGGGAGAAATGTTTGGATCTGGTAATCCTCAATTGCCTTTGCCTCCGATGCTCATGTTTGACCGAATTACTGAGATTTCTGATAATCTAGGTAAGGCATCCTTGGGACATGTAAAGGCTGAATTAGAAATCAAGCCTTCATTATGGTTTTTTGAGTGTCACTTTGAAGGAGACCCTGTAATGCCCGGTTGCTTGGGACTGGATGCATTGTGGCAATTAACAGGATTTAATTTGGGTTGGCGGGGTATGCTCGGACGTGGTAGGGCTTTAGGTGTTGGAGAAGTTAAGTTCACTGGTATGGTTACACCAGAAACAAAATTAGTTTCCTACTCTGTTGAGCTTACCAGAGTAATAAATCGGAAATTGAAGATTGGTGTAGCGGATGGGGTTATGTCTGCAGATGGTGAAGATGTATATATAGCTTCTGATATGAAGGTGGGGTTGTTTACTGAATAGGCTGGGTATCGTTATTGAACTAAGCATTATAGAAAGGCTCCTTTATGCGTCGTGTTGTTGTTACAGGAATAGGCATAGTTTCCTCTATCGGAGCGAACAAGGCGGAGGTGCTATCCTCGCTAAGGGATGGCAAATCAGGGATTTCTTTTTCGGCTGATTATCAAGAGCACGGTTTTCGATCTCAGATTCATGGTGATCCGAGTATTGATTTGGCGGATTATTTAGATCGGCGCCAACTTCGTTTCATGGGAGATGGAGCGGCTTATAACTTTATTGCTATGCAGCAAGCGATTGAAGATGGTGGTCTTGCTGCGGACGATATATCTAACGAGCGGACAGGATTAATTGTAGGTTCAGGTGGGCCTTCGACAAAAAATCTATTTGCGGCTAACTGCAGCGTTGTTGAAAAGAATTCCACAAAAAAAATGGGCCCTTTTATGGTGACTCGCTGCATGTCCTCCACTAATTCAGCTTGTTTGGCGACACCCTTTAAAATAAAAGGTATTAATTATTCGATTACTTCAGCTTGTTCTACCTCGGCCCACTGTATTGGGAATGCGACAGAATTGATTCAATTTGGAAAACAAGATATTGTGTTTGCAGGTGGTGGGGAGGAGCTAGATTGGACTTTGTCCTGTTTGTTCGACGCTATGGGTGCTATGTCTAGCAAATATAATCACGAGCCAGAAACGGCTTCAAGGGCTTTTGATCAAAATCGTGATGGATTTGTTATTGCTGGAGGAGGTGGTGTTCTAGTCCTTGAAGAATTAACGCATGCCTTATCGAGAGGTGCAAAAATTTATGCTGAAGTAACTGGCTATGGTGCTACTTCTGATGGGCATGATATGGTGGCCCCTTCGGGAGAGGGCGCAGAGAGAGCCATGAAAATGGCTTTGTCGTCTGTTGGAAATAGAAGCGTCGATTACATTAATGCCCACGGCACCTCTACTCCAGTAGGAGATATAACAGAAATTGAATCTCTCAGGAAAGTTTTTTCCGATCGTCCTTTCCCACGCGTCAGCTCTACCAAATCATTGTCGGGACATAGTTTAGGGGCGGCTGGGGTGCATGAAGCAATATACTCTCTGTTAATGATCGAGAACGACTTTATTGTGGGTAGCGCAAATATTTTTGATTTGGACCCTGCCGTTGCTGCTGAAGAAATTGTTCTGGAGACTGAGGTAGGTGTTGAGCTTGATACAGTAATTTCCAATAGCTTTGGTTTTGGCGGAACTAACGCATGTCTGGCTTTGTCCAAATATTCTGACTGATATAATCGTTCCAGCTACTTCGATCATGAAGTGTGTTTGGATGCGGCGCTGTTTTTCAATAAATGGGGTATTAGTGTTTAAACGAAAAAGAGCCCGCACCATAAATTGGTGCGGGCTCTTTTTATGTGTTTCTAATCCTTAACTAAACGGGGACTACGGCCTCAGCTGCGGGGCCTTTTTGACCCTCGACTACAGCAAATTCAACTGCTTGACCTTCAGACAGTGAACGGAAGCCTTCCGCTTGAATGGATGTATGGTGAACAAAAACATCTTCACCACTTTCACGTTGGATGAAGCCAAAGCCCTTGGCGTCATTGAACCACTTTACGGTTCCG
>JAYYVF010000072.1:0-20718 GCA_036343635.1 Candidatus Latescibacterota bacterium
ACAAAGAGAAACTCGAAGTTCACATAGATACTGATGAGGGTAATGCTCTGGATCTAGTGCAGGCCCGAAAGGTATACATTGAAAAATGACGTTGACTTCGCACACATCAGGAGGTAAGCGATGTCTGAAGCAATAGGTATGGTAGAAACAGTAGGGCTTGTAGGAATAGTTGAAGCCGGTGACGCTATGGCCAAAGCCGCTAATGTCCAGCTTTTGGGTTGGGATAAAGTGGGTTCGGGGCTTGTCACTGTATTTTGCGCAGGAGATGTTGCAGCAGTAAAATCGGCAGTCGATGCTGGTTCAACTTCTGCTTCAAGTGTGGGCAAGGTTCACTCGGTTCACGTTATTCCACGTCCACATGTAGATTTGTCCGCAGTTACACCAGTTAGGGAGGACGGGGTGGCGCCAAGCAGTGTCCGTGCTCTAGGGTTAATTGAGACCAAGGGATCTACGGGCGTAATTGAAGCCGCTGATGCTATGAGTAAGGCAGCAGATGTTGACATCGTAAAAGTTTTGGAGATTGGCGGCGGGTATATTACCGTGCTTGTTTCTGGTGATGTTGGGTCTGTACAGGCCTCTGTTGGCGCAGGCACGGAAGCTTGTGAGCGAGTAGGTGAGCTGGTTTCTCAGCATGTGATCCCGCGTCCTCATGACGATGTGGTTTCGCTCTATTTAAGTTGATAAGAGGGGATATTGACATGAAAGCATTGGGAATGGTAGAAACAAAAGGTCTTGTGTGTGTCGTTGAGGCTTTAGATTCGATGTTGAAAACTGCAGATGTACAATTTGCAGGACAGAAACGCGTGGGGAGTGGTTACGTTGCGGTACTGATTGAGGGCGATGTAGCGGCGGTTAAAGCAGCTGTAGATGCTGGCGCCAGTGCTGCCCAGCGTATAGGTGAACTACGTAGCGTACACGTTATCCCTCGTCCGGTCGAGGGCCTTGTGAATCATCTCGGATAGGCTGATAAACCATGGCTTCAGTTCTCTATGTAGAGGAGTCTGTGGTAACGGGAGACGTTTTAGTCAAGACTCATTCAGGAGAAGAAGACGTCTGCGTTAGTGAGACGGCAATCATTACGCCGACTGGTTGGGATTATCTCCGTAATTCTCGTTTACGTCTAATTCGTGGCAGCGGTCGTGGATCAAAGAAGCCTATTCCTCAAAAAGCGGTTGTAAAGCAAACAGATCAGAATGAGATGGATGGGCTTGGTAGATGTAATCAGCCCGAGAATTCGTGTGGTTGTGTTGATGAAGAATTTGGTTCAGGGTTTGTCGAGCCTAGCTCCTGTCACGATTGTGCGGTACATGAATTGAAACGCATGGGCGACGATAAGGCCAATTGTAATGGTTGTAATCGAAAAGCCTTGCTTGACGAACTTGTAGAATCTGGCTGTAGCGTGGAGGCAGAGCAATTAATTCGAGAAGTGACATCTGTAGTCACTAAACGTTTGGAGAGATAACATGCCCGCTGCGATAGGGCTAGTGGAAGTCGAGGGAGTTGCGGGGATTATTGTGGCAGCTGATGCGGCGATTAAGACTGCAGACGTACAATTGCTGGGATGGGAGTCTATCGGTGGTTTTACGACTGTTTTTTTTGAGGGATCTACTAGCGACGTAAATGCAGGATTGGCTAGTGCGCATCAGGCGGCTGAGTCCCTCGGAATACCTGTGACTTCTTCTTCTGTGACCCAACCAGATCCGGCTTGTTTCTCGTTTATCACGTATAAAATCCCGAGTAAATCAAAGGTGCGTCAGGCGGCATTAGGCGTAGTTGAGACGCAAGGATATGCTTCTCAGGTCTATACAAATGATGAGATGGTAAAGGCTGCCGGCGTTTCAATTGTTAATGTTTTGACGGTGCACAATCGTGTCGTTTGTTCTTTTCTTCAGGGAGAAATTGGTGCAGTGAGGGAGGCTGTCGCTCGAGCTGAAGATTGTTTGTCCAATTATCCTCATCTAAAGCGTACTGCCGTATTGCCACAGCCCCGTGAGGAAGTTCTTCATGCTTTTGCCTCCTCGCAGAGAGGGGGTGGCAGTGCCTAAATCAATCGCGGTACTTGAAACACGTGGGATGGCGTCACTGGTGGCGGCTTCAGACGCTATGTTAAAGGTTGCTAATGTTCAGCTTGTTGGTAAGCATGGAATAGGTTCGGGCTGGCTAACTGTAGTTGTAGAGGGTGATGTGGCGGATGTGGACGCAGCAATAAATGTTGGGAAGGTTGAAGCGGAACGCTACGGCGAACTTATTTACACTGAAGTGATTCCAAATCTTTCACCAAATGCACATGAATGTATGCCCCATTTGGCGGATTTTGTAATATCTAATGATTTGCAAGATACGAGAGCTATAGGACTCATAGAAACCCAAAGTTTGTCCCCGCTAATAACTGCGACCGATGTAATGATTAAGTCTGCAGATGTTGAACTCTGTGGATGGGCCTTTGTTGGTGGCGCACTTTGTCACGCGGTTGTACGAGGAGATACGGCGTCCGTGCAGGCAGCCATAGCAGCAGGTAGGCAAGCTGGTGAATCTGTTGGTAGTGTTTTTTCGGCTCTTTCGATTTCGCAGCCTGAAACGATGATTGGCAGTCTTTTACCTTCAATGTCTGAAGATAAGTCTCAACGTAGTTTAGGGGCACTAGGTGTTGTTGAGTCTATTGGTTATGCGGGGATTGTTGCGGGAGGCGATGCAATGGTTAAGGCCGCCGATGTTGATGTTTTGCGACTTTCAATTGGAAGTGGAGGTAGGATTGCTGCCTTGGTGGGGGGGAGCTTGGATAACGTTCAATCGGCGATGGCAGCTGGATGTGAAGTTGTCTCAAAGGTTGGAACGCTTGAGGGATCTGCGCTGATTTCTAGACCGGAATCGGCTACCTTAGCTTGCTTTGCTGGAAATATTCAGCAATCGGTTACGGCAAATACTGGAGCAGCTATGGGTATCGTGGAGACGAGAAGCACTGTAGCTCTGGTGCGAGCTGTAGATCAAATGTCGAAGGCGGCAGATGTTGCTTATGAGGGTGCGTTTAAAGTCGGATACTTTCTCACGGCCGCTGTAGTTCGTGGTGATATCGGATCTGTCCGTATTGCGATCGAAGCGGCTGCTTCTGAAGCTTCAAAGCACGGAGAATTGGTCTCTGCTCATGTAATTCCGCAAGTATATAAGGGTATCGAACAACGGCTGTCTCATTTTTAGTTAGGATACTAGGGTGAAAAAGGAATAAGGGTATTATGGTACGTATTGAAGATTCAGTAATTACAGCGCAGGTATTACAAGATAAACTGGGTAATGAGCAGCAAGTCGAGGTTTGTCCCCGAGCGACATTGACTCCTTCCGCGCACGATTTTCTAAGGGAACGAAGTATAGAAATTTTTCAGCGAGAAGGTGCTTCAGAAGGTTCGGTAACGGCTGACATTACCGCATCGGTGAAATCCAGTCGTAATGGAAATGAACGAGATTTTTCCGGGGTTTTTTGTCCCAATATTGTCATTTTTGATGAGCACGATAAAATAAATTATGGGGAAATGGAACGCTATGTAAATTGGTTGATTGATGCTGGCATACATGGCTTATATCCTAATGGGAGTACTGGCGAATTTGTTCGCTTATCATGGGAGGAGCGACAAGAAGTAGTGCGTTTAATCACTGAGGTTAATGCTGGACGAGTGCCTATTTTGGCTGGAGCGAGTGAGGCGAATCTGAGAGATGTGTTGCGTATGGCAGATTTTTATGCAAAAATTGGTGTTGATGCTATATCGCTAGTTCCTCCTTTTTATTACAAGATTTCTGATGAGAGCCTTTTTCAATATTTTGCTGAGGTTGCTGAAGAATCTCCGTTGGATATTCTTCTTTACAACATTCCGCAATTTACCCAAGAATTGCCTCTTGAACTTATGGAGCGTTTGTTGCCCTATGAACGTATCTTTGGTACCAAAGACTCTAGTAGAGATTTACCTAGGCTTATTAACACTATGCATCGGCTTCGGGCCCAACGGCCGGATTATGTCGTGTTGGTGGGATGTGAGGAAATTCTGTTTCCGTCTATTTTGATGGGAGCAAGTGGAGGTACTATAGCTACTTCAGGAATTGTCCCCGAAGTAATAGTTGATTTGTATAACAAAGCACTTGTGGGAGATATCGAAAATGCTCGCATGTTGCAATACCGTATTTTGGATCTAATAAATATGATGTTGCTTGGTGTAAATTTTCCTGAGGGTTTTAAAACGGGGGTTGCTGTTAGAGGTTTTGACGTTGGGCCACCCCGAACATCTTCGAGTAAAGAAGAGCAAGAATATCTTTTTAAGGTTGAGTCACAAATCGGGTGCATTTTGAGTGATATGGGCTATTCTGTACGCGGCGCTAGAGCATGTCCAGTAACAAATATGCCTCCAATTGTACGCCGTTAAATGCTTGGTTCCGGTGCTCACGTACTTGTTGTCGGTGCTGGGATTATAGGACGATCTCTTGCTTATTATCTAAGCAAGGCGGGGGCTAACGTTGTTCTTATCGATGCCGGTGGGGGAATATCTTGTGCTAGTCGCGCTTCCCTTGGCGTATTAACCCATTACAGTGGCGGTTTCAGTGGATATGGGCTTTTCATAAGAGATAGTTTGGCCATGCATGAATCGCTGTCCTACGAGCTTTTGGATGCGACTGGGATAGATGTAGGGTGGTCTCGTCTGGGTGGTATTGATCTTGCCTTTGATGAAGGTGATGAAAGGAAGATACAGAGCTTATACGAAGAGGGATGTGGATACGGCATTGCTCTTGAACGACTCGACCCTGAACAAATATTTAAGATAGATGCAAGTGTGTCTCGAAGCGTTCGTAGTGGATTGTTTTTTTTTGATGATCAACGTGTTGATCCCTTGAAATTGGGACGGGCTTTGCTTAAGGCTGCTATAGAAGCGGGAACGGTTGTACACTGGGGTGAACGTTTGTTGGAAGTCGAACATTGTGCTTTTCACGATATTGCTGTTAAAACCTCGTGCGCACGTCGACGTGCTGACATTCTGATCCTGGCTTCAGGAGCTTGGACCAGAGGATTGGCAGATCAACTTGGTGCTCGTATTAATGTGCGCCCGGTGGGAGGGCAATACGCATGCTTTTCCGGTGTGTCTCCGCGTTTGGTTTTGCGTCATAAGGGTTTTCAACTAATTCCAGATGATATAGGAGTACGTGTTGGTGCTACCACCGAAGGGGTTGGATTCATACCGCAGTCTACATGCCAAGGTGAAAGTAGTTTGGCTTCAATTTATATGCGAACATTGAAATCATCCTCCTCAGGTAGGTCAATTGCACGGGGCGTTGGTCTGCGTTCCAAGCCAAAGAAAGGTCGGCCTATGATTGGTCCATTGCGAGAGCACAAATCGGTTTTTGTGGCCACCGGACATTATAAGAATGGTGTGTTAATGGCACCTCTAACTGCAAAGGTTATTTCAGACTGGATTTCATTTGGAGATCCTCGGCGAGATATGGGGCCATTTTTTCCTGAGCGATAAAATTTATTTACATTTTCACCGAGTATATACTATCAGGGCGGAATTAAATAAGGAGAGATCTAAATGGTATTGGCTATAAATGATTTATTAACTGCATTGTCTACTGTTACTTCAATACCCGTAGTTCCATTTAGGGGAGGAAAGATAGACTATGATGCGCATGCAAAGAATGTAAGATATCTCATAGATAACAACCATTTAAATGGTGAAATCCGTCGTGTGATAGGAATTGCAGGTACTAGTTTGATCCACCATGTTGGCCGGGCAGACCAAGTTGAATTAATGCGTTGCACGGCAGAATATATGAATGGACAAGGTGTGCTCATGGCGGGTATTGTACCTAATCCTATTGATGATGCAGAAGATTTGTTGCGCCAAGAGGCGGCGTTGCCAGCTCCGCCCGACTGTTATCTCGTTATGCCGTTAACAGGTGTAGGGAATGCGGAGGGCATTTTTCAATATTATTTAAAAATGGCCGAGCGTTTAGGGGCTGAAACTGGAGCACGTTTGTTGTACTATCTTCGGAACAAAGCTGAACGCGAAACCGCGGTAAGATTGCTTAATGAATCCGAGCACTTTGTAGGTCTTAAGATAGGTACTGATATTAGCGATGTTGAGCCTATAGTTGCCGGGGTTAATGACAGATCGGGGTTGGTAATATGGGGTGTGGGTGATCGCTCGACAGGTCCTGGACAGAGCGGTACGCGCGGTCACACTTCTGGAATTAATGTCGTTTTTGCTGGTGCTTCAGATGCAATAAACAATGCTCAGCAGAATGGTGACTGGGAGACTTCTATGCGTGTTGAAGAGGAAATTGCCGAACTAGAGGAAATTCGTTTTCGCGATGGTCGTATGTATAATTACTCGGCAGTTGTTGAAGCGATGCGGCTGGTCGGAGGTGATGGGATTGATGGTGGAGAAGGAGGACCATTTAATCCTCCGGTACCTATGGCAGTGACAAAGGAAATAGAAAAAGCGATAGAACCACTCCATAAATATCATTAAAGTTGAGTCTTGGGTACCGGGAGCCTTTTATATCGATTAAGTTTTTCTTTGTGATAAGCGCTCCAAATAATCTTGCCACTCTATAGGTAACAAATATTTTTTTTGAGTATTACACTCCTTGCAGCAGGGGACAATGTTTGATCGAGCTGTACACCCTCCTCTGCTTAGTGGGACGATATGGTCCATTGTGAGGGCTTTTGGAGTGAAGGTCTCCAGGCAGTAATGACATCGGCCACTGGCACATTTGTTTTTCCACCATTGTGAGTGACGTAGATCCCGGGCTTTATTTTTCTCACGATTGATATGTTCCTCAGATACTGCAACGAAGAAGTCGGATTCCATTTTTTGTAACACTCTTTTTACTTTTCACTAAAAATATATTTACAGCAACGATAATATTTAAATATTATCATAATTAAATAGTGACGCCAAGCCTGCATGCGAACATTGGATATTTACCCTATGTTCGCATGCAGGCTTGGCGTAATCGGTTCCGCAAAAATGTATTCGGCTACTTCAATGCTAATGGAACATTGCTTGGCTTTATCTACTAATAGAGAAATTGGGCCGTTGAAGGGAGCCCTACCATTAATTTTTACGAGCGTGCCCAATGACAAATCAAGTTGGTTTATATATCGCAGCATTTCTGGGTTGTGGTCGCTTACGCGGCGTATAGTGGCATTTATACCGCTGGCTAATTCCGCCAACCGTGGGAAGTGACGTTGGACAATTTCTCCTTTTTTATTTGGAATAGGCTCTCCATGTGCTCCAATTGTGGGGTAGCCTAACGCTCGATCTATACGGTCTTCAAAATCCTCTGAAATTGCATGTTCAAGGCGCTCTGCCTCGGCATCTATCTCATCCCATGGGTAACCTAGTGCTTGGGATAGGTACAATTCAATTAATCTGTGATGACGTATTATTTCCAGAGCAATTTTTTGGCCTGCCTCAGTTAATTCTACGCCATGATAGGGTGCATGATATACGAGGTTAATATCGGCCAACTTTTTTACCATGTTGGTAGCTGAAGCAGGGCTCACGTTCATACGTTTACAAATTAATGAAGTGGTAACCTTCGTAGAACTATCTTCACTGCTTTGAAGTTTGTAAATAGCCTTCAGGTAATCTTCTATGGATTCACTGCGCATTTCTATCTTTTTTCATCTAAGTAAGTTCGGTTTGAGACAATTATTTGGATGAGAATCTCGGTAATAAGTATAAAATTAGCAAGTGCATTGACTTATTTTTAGCTATGACTAAATTATTTCTTGCATTTTATAATCGCTAATGGGGAGTTAACATGGTAAATATTCTTTTTCGTCCGGAGTTTAAATACATATTATTTGCTTTCTTTTCGATTTTCATCTTTTCATGTACTGTAGAGAATACAGACCGAGCCCCAACTAATATCTCCCAATTAGAAGTCGTTTGTACTACGGGTATGGTGGCCGATTTGGCTAAAAAAATAGGTGGAAACCGGGTCAATGTTATTGGTTTGATGGGGCCAGGTGTGGATCCTCATTACTACAAAGCATCACAGGGTGACCTGAAAAAATTAGAAAAGGCCCATTTGGTACTTTATAATGGGCTTTTTCTAGAGGGTAAAATGGAATCGCTTTTTACTCAGGTTGGTCAAAATAAACGGGTAGTTGCTGTTGCTTCTAATTTACCGGAAGACCGGTTGTTACAGCCCCCAGAATTTGAAGGTAATTTTGATCCCCATGTTTGGTTTGATGTAGAATTATGGTCAGGAACGATAGACGTCGTTGTAACCGCTTTAGTTAGTGTCGACCCTGAGGGTACAGAGATTTACCGTAAAAACGGGGAGATTTATTTAGCAGAATTGCGGATCTTGGATGATTGGGTAGCGAATGAATTGTCTACTATACCGTCATCGAGGCGAGTTCTGGTGACAGCGCATGATGCGTTTGGTTACTTTGGTCAAGCCTACGGTATCGAGGTCGTTGGTCTCCAAGGAATTTCTACTGTTGCAGAATACGGAGTTAACGACGTGACTCAACTAGTCGATTTGATTGTTAGTCGTCAAATTCCAGCAATGTTTGTAGAAAGCAGTGTTCCGGAGCGATCAATTAAGGCGGTGCAACAAGGTTGTATAGACCGAGGGCATTCCGTGATTATTGGTGGTACGCTGTATTCTGATGCTATGGGTGGCGTTGGAAGCAACGCGGACACGTACGTCGGGATGGTAGAGGAAAATGTTCGAACTATTGTGAGTGCTCTTAAGTGAGTGACGGACAAATAAAAGAAACCGGATCAATGCCGGCGATTCAAATTCATGATATGACCATCGCATATCAGAAAAAGCCAGTGCTTTGGGACGTTGATTTAGATATTCCTGAGGGAGTTCTTGTCGGCATCATTGGACCCAATGGTGCTGGCAAGAGTACGATGATCAAAGCCGTAATGAATCTCGTGCCTAAGGCCTCTGGTTGGGTGAAGGTCTTCGATCGGCCCTATGAACAAATGCGTAGTGCAATCGGCTACGTGCCTCAGCGTGAGTCAGTGGATTGGGATTTTCCTATAAACGCATTAGA
This sequence comes from Candidatus Latescibacterota bacterium, assembly GCA_036343635.1. GTDB lineage: Bacteria > Latescibacterota > UBA2968 > UBA8231 > UBA8231. The sequence goes on from JAYYVF010000072.1 coordinate 9,062, forward strand.
TGTTGTCCTTATGGGACGCTATGGGCATGTAGGTTGGATTCGTCGTCCGAGCGCGGAAGATAGAGATATTGCCAGTGAGGCTTTAGACAAAGTTGGGATGTTAGAATTCGGTCAACGACAAATTAGCCAACTATCCGGAGGTCAACAGCAGCGAGTTTTTCTAGCTCGAGCTTTGGCGCAAGACGCTCGTATTTATATGATGGATGAGCCTTTTGCTGGAGTGGATGCTTCTACGGAAAAAGCAATTATTGATTTGCTCGTTGAATTGCGTCGCCAAGGGAAGACTATTTTAGTTGTGCATCACGATCTTCAAACTGTAACAGAGTATTTTGATTGGGTTATAATGCTCAACATGCGTGTTGTCTCCTATGGGCACACCAATGAAGTTTTTACCGATGAAAACCTACAGAAGACCTACGGTGGTCGTCTTACTGTTTTGAGTCAGGCCGCACAAGCAATGGCTGATCAGCGTAGAGGTGGCTGATTCGTGGTCGAAAATGCAATTAGATTCCTCAGTTTATCCGATGCAAATGTTCGGTTTGTCCTGCTTGGTTCCCTACTTATCGGAGCAACAGGGGGAATACTTGGGTCATTCGCAGTATTGCGTAAAAGAAGCTTGGTTGGGGATGCGTTAGCTCATGCAGCTTTGCCGGGCGTGGCTCTAGCTTTTCTGTTCACCGGTAATAAGGCATTACCCGTTTTGTTAACTGGTGCGGTAATATCAGGGGTTATAGGGATGCTCTGCATTCAGTTCGTAACACAATTTACACGTGTCAAAGCTGATTCGGCAATTGGTATTGTACTTTCCGTATTTTTTGGTATTGGTATTGTATTATTAACTCACATTCAGCGAGTAGGTGGAGGCAATCAAGCGGGTTTAGACAAGTTTCTTTTCGGCCAAGCAGCTTCTTTGGTTGGTGCTGATTTAGTTGTTATGTCGTGTCTTGCATGTGCAATTATATGTTTTGTATTGCTATTCTATAAAGAATTTAAGGCTCTTATTTTTGATTCTGATTTTCTTTCTACTGCAGGTTTTTCGGCCCCTTTAACCGATGCGCTACTAATGGGATTGATTGTGTTAACTGTTATGGTTGGTTTGCAGGCGGTCGGTGTTGTCCTGGTTGCAGCGATGCTAATAACACCAGCGGTTGCGGCACGATTTTGGTGTAATCAGTTACATACCATGGTATTGTTGTCGATGTTTCTTGGTGGTGCTGCGGGGGTAGTTGGGACGTTTATCAGTTCGTTAGCACCCCGAATTCCGACGGGTCCTGTAATGGTATTGGCTGCGACTAGTTTTTTTCTTTTTTCTGCTGTTCTTGCCCCTCAAAGGGGAGTGATTGCTCGTTGGTTTCGTCATAGGAACAACAGTTTGCGTGAGCAACGCCATCACTTTTTACGCGCATATGTGGAACTACTTGAGAAAGATAAGGAAAAAAATAATTGTACTACGAATGACTTGTCGGTGGAAATTGGGTGGAGATTGTCAAGAGTAGAGCGAGTGGGCCGGAGATTAAAGCGAAAGGGTTTTGTTGAGTGGAAAGGGCGCAATTGGTTTTTGACTGAAATGGGTTTGGAGGAAGGGATGTTCATCGTTAAGTCACACCGTCTATGGGAGTACTATCTCTACTACCGTTCCATTTTGGATATAGACCATGTTGATCGTTCAGCCGATGAAATAGAGCATCTTCTTACCCCAGAGATAATTATGCAAATCGAAACGCTATTGGAAAAAGAGCGAGGTATACATCCTGACGAGATTGTAAACATTCATGGATCTCTTAGTCATTACCGAAAAAGAGGTCAAGATTGATCACAATTGACAGCGGGTTCTGGGTAGTTCTTACTGGTGCGTTAGCGGCGGGTTCCTGCGCGCTTTTGGGCGCCTTCTTAGTATTGCGCAAAATGTCTCTTTTAGGTGATGCTTTGAGTCATGCGATTCTACCAGGTATTGCTATAGCATTTTTACTATCGGAGAGTCGCTCTGTATTTCCTATGTTTTTGGGAGCATCAATTTGTGGACTATTAACAACAGTATTGGTGGAAGCGTTTCACCGAAAGTGGCAAGTACAAGAGGACGCCTCAATTGGTATAGTCTTCACCGCTTTTTTTGCGCTTGGTGTGGTTTTAGTTACTGCTTATGCTGGACAAGTTGATTTGGATCAGGAATGTGTTCTTTATGGAGAAATTGCATACGTTCCGTGGGACATCTTGAATATTGATGGGGTTTCTTTAGGTCCTAGGCCGGTCTGGATTTTAGGTGTGGTTTCAGTTTTGAATTTATTATTTGTTGTTTTGTTTTATAAGGAACTGAAGATAAGCTCTTTTGATCCATCATTAGCAATGACTCTGGGAATAAATGCTACCGTCGTTCATTATTTGCTAATGGGGGCGGTTTCCTTTACTACTGTTGCCTCATTTGAATCGGTTGGTGCTATTTTGGTTGTGGCGATGATGATTGTACCTGGTGCGACAGCCTATTTATGGAGCGATAGGCTTTCAGTTGTATTGATATTATCCGTTTTATTTGGTGTGTCATCGGCCCCACTGGGTTATGCGTTGGCTACTATATGGGATAGCTCTATAGCAGGTGCGATGGTTGTAGTGGCAGGGAGTTTCTTTGCCATATCCTTGATAGTTGCTCCTAATCAAGGAATTGTTGCCCGAATTTGGCAGCGACTCATGTTGTCAATAAAGGTCGCTCAAGATCATATCCTTCTTGCTTTGGTGCGAAATGACGAAAGAAAAGATCTTGGGGGGGTAAATCGAATAGAACTATTAAAAATGGCTTCTGTTAATTTTGTGGCTCGGTGGTCACTATACCGTTTGACGAGGATTGGACTTGTTGAATGCCAAGGAGGGATGTGTAATCTGGCTCAAGGCGGACGCTCAGAAGCTTTGCAGTTGTTACGAAACCATCGTTTATGGGAGAGCTATTTGAGCGATTTAGGACTTCCAGAGGATCATGTGCATGGACCCGCAGATATGGTTGAGCATTTTATAGATAGTTCATTGGCCGCCGAGTTGGGCGCTAATATTCAAGGAAAAACAGACCCCCAGGGTAAAGAGATACCTCGACCTGATGTAGACGGCTAACCTCCTGCACGTTTAGCTTTATGCCCGCGTGAGGTTAAAGCCTCTATAATTCGATCGGCATTATCGCCTTGAATTTCAATAATGCCATTTTTAAAAGATCCTCCAGTGCCACAGAGTTTTTTTAAGTCTGATGCCAATGTTTTTAATTCACTAGTGCCAAGAGGCAGGTCGGAAATTGTTGTAACGGTTTTACCTCCACGTCCTTTTGTCTCTCTTCGGACGCGTGCAGTTCCATCTCCTGTTGGTTTTTTGGTTTGTTGTTGACTGTTTGAATGGATCCTCCCAGTGTCACTTGAGTAGACTAAACGACTGTTTTTTGACATTCTTGATTGCCTTATAATTTCTACTTTTTTAAAATAATATAGAAAAATGATGTTTACTGATCTATTTTGATTGCATGTTAAGATGTGTTGTCAGGTCAATTATGCGGGAATTAAACCTTTATTGTCGTAGATGCTACCTGATTGCGCCCTGCATTCTTAGCTGCATATAGCATCTTGTCTGCATGCCCGAGTAGTAAATCGGGAGAAATTTGTGCAGAAGATTCTTTGCTGAATTGAGGCAAATGCAGACAGACTACACCTAAGCTGATAGTTACGGGGGTTCCGTCTGAACGTTTTAGCAATGTCTCAGTATTTCTTCGTATACGTTCACACCAAGTTGCAGCAGATTTCAGATCAGTATTTGGCAAGACGACCACAAATTCTTCGCCCCCATATCGAGCTGCCATATCACTCTTTCGACATGAATCTCGGAATATTTCCCCTAATTGCTTTAAAACTTGATCACCTTCGTTGTGACCGAATTTGTCGTTGATATTTTTAAAATGATCAATGTCTGCAGTAGCCAATGCTATAGAAGATAATTGCCGATAACTTCGACTTATCTCTCGTTCCAATAATTCTATAAAGATATTCCTATTATAAAGACCAGTGAGTGGATCGTGGAACGCGATATGCTCAAGTCTCCGGTAAATCGGTTGAGTGTTATTGACAATATTGCTTATGATCTGCCACAAAAAATCTTCGATACGATTGTTGTTTTTTTTCTGAGGATTGTTATAGAAGTTGTTGAAATTCTTGATAGTTTCAAGTATTAATTTGGCTATATGGCTGTCGACAATTGTTAGATCTGGGTGCATTTCTTGTAGTAAATGGTATTGAGCGACTGTACGATCAGAAATATTTATAAGCCAATCTATTTCGCGGTCAATTAATAATGCTGTCACGTCAGGAAAAATTGGAATATTTTGTTGAGAGGCTATTGTCTGCATCGTGGAATTTGATTCTAGCTCACATAATCCGACAAGATGTGTTTTGGAAATGCCAAATAAGGAAGTTAGCAACGATTCTCCATAAGCAGATGAACCGATCAGCCCGATACGTTTTTTTGGATAATTTTCCATGTTTATTCTGGTTTGATAGTCATAATTTGGTGTTTAGGGCGTTTTTTGCACTTTTGATTTCACCTACGGTGGGACAGTATATTGGATCTGAATAATTCGGTTCACCACTGGGTAGGCGTGTCATCTCGTCGTTGGGATGTGAAGCAAGTTCATTGTCGTGGTAGATCTCTTGATAGCTGTTTGATGCTGGCTGTAGATGAAGAGCGATAGAGCGACGAGGTTGCTTGGTTGCGTTGGGGCCACTGCCGTGAATAGTCCGACAATGGTGAAAGGTTACTTGACCACGTTTTAAAATGGCTGGTACTTTTATCACATCAGCGCCACCAGTATTAAATTTCTTTTCAAGTCCGTCCAGGTCTGAGGAAAAGAAATCTAGATGATCATTCATTGGCCAATGTAAGCTTTCTTCAATGAAGGAAATAGTTCCAATTGGAATATCCATATCGGTAAAGGGGATCCAGGCTGTCAGCAGGTTGTCGGAACTACAGGTTCGCCAATAGCCGTGGTCAGTGTGCCATCCGACACTTGTAGGAACCGAGGGCTTAGAAGGAGGTTTGTAAAGTAGTTGGTCGTGCCAAAGACGGACGTTTTCTCCACATAATAATGCTGCTATTGCTCCAATTACCGGATTTTTGAGTAGCGCATCCAGCTCGGGTACAACAAGTGTTGCGTAGTCATTTTTCCTAAGACAATATAGACCGTCTTCTGGCCACCATGACAAATTGTAGGTTCGATTATTGGGCAGATGGATTTTACGACTAGACAACGAGGCATAATAGGCCTCACTTGCTAGAATGGCAGTATCCAAATCTGTTTGTTGGAATATGGGCTTTGAAATATAGTAACCGCATTCTCGGTATTTCTTGATTTCCTCGATTGTGGGTAGCAGGTCCGGGTCGATCGACTTGTTCATTGCAAATATGTTTCCGTAAATGTTTTGTGTCTTAAGTAAGATAATGGTTAATTGACATTAGTGGTTCTGGATTAGATCTATCGAGAAGATATACAAATGATATCAATAATGAAATATTCAAACAATTTGGAGCTTTAATATGATTGAATTAGCAATGATGAGCAGCGTATGTCCCGATTGGGATATGAAACAAATTTTGATTGCTATGAAAAAATATGGTTACAAAGGATTCGAACCGCGTGTTGAATGGGGGCATGCTTGTGGAATTGAATTAGATATGTCTTCAAGTTTACGTAAAGAATTACTATATCAAATAGAAGGAGAAGACTTAGAGATTTGTTGTATTGCCACTGGCGCAAGGATGGCCGATCCTTCTCCTGAAGCACGTGCGATTCATGTTGAATCATTAAAAAAATATATTGATTTGGCTGCTGATATTGGATGTAGCAGAATACGTACATTTGGAGGTCAACGTTCACGAGATAAAGAATGGCCAGCTATCATTGATTACGTCGTAGATGGTTATTCTCAGGTCATAGAACAGGCGGAGGATCGAAATGTGGTTGTTTTGATGGAGACGCACGATGATTGGAGTTGCTCGGCGCCCGTAAGAGCTGTGATTGAACAACTGGGAAGTTCTAATCTAAAAATTCTGTGGGATTTTATGCATACTCAGAGGATGCTTGAGTTACCAGGCGAAAGCTACCAAACATTAGGTCCACATGTAAATCATTTACATGCTCATGATGGAAAATTTATTGATGGGCGAATAAAAGTCGGTCGTTTGGGCGCGGGGGATATTGATCATAAAACGCCTCTAAGTTTGCTTATAAATGATAATTTCTCTGGTTATATTTCTGTTGAAGTGATTAATAAACCAGGTAGCATTCACGATCCAGACAGTGTATTGAATCAATATGCTGAAGGATTGAGCACAATACTCAGGAATTTTTGTTAGGACTCTGCTAATTTACTTCGCGAGCTTGTAAATTCGTTTGGAAGCGGAGCAGAAATCGTTAACCGTTGGCCTGTGGTAGGATGTTCTAATTCCAGCTGACTTGCATGCAACATCATTCTTTCCGCCTGTTGGGAAGAGGACTTAGGGTCACCGTAGACTGGCTCCCCTAGGATAGGGCATCCAATGTGCGCGAGGTGAATTCGAATTTGGTGTGTTCGCCCTGTTTCGAGTCGTAATTTTAGTTCAGTAGCTGTTTTAAAACGCTGCACGACTTCAAAATGTGTAATAGCATCTTTGCCTGGCTTCTTTTCGTTGACTACAGATCTACGTCCGTCGTTTCCCCGACCGATTCGATTGCGCAGGGTGTCCCGGTCATTTCGTGGACCACCTACCACGATACATCGATATCGTCTTCGTGCAGTATGTTTGGCAAACTGAATAGACAGAATTTTTTGTGAACGACGGTTGCGAGCAAAGCAAAGGCATCCACTAGTTTCTTTGTCTAACCGGTGAACATAGGCGGTAAAAGGTCTTTTGTCTCCTTGAGCTCGTAACCAGCGGCGAAGATATTCACTGACAGCCCCTCTTTCATCTTTGTAGGTGGGGGTAGAAAGATATCCAGACATTTTATTTACTACGACAATTTCTTCATCGCAGTGTAAAACTGCAAATGGGAGTTCTCCCTCAGGCGGGGCAAATCGAGCGAGTTGATAGGGTTTGTCAATACCGTGTCGAAAGTCGCAATAGATTTGGTTGCCAGTCGTGACGGTCTGTTGAGCTTTGTCGGTTACGGTACCATCGACTTTTATAAGGCCAGCCTGTATTGCCTTTCGGCCCAGTGTACGACTAAGGCCAGGTAAGTGCGTGGTTAAAGCCATTAACAAAGGCAACTCGGTTTCGTTAATCAAAAATTCGTGTTGTTGGAAAAGCTGTTGTTTATCCATTTATTTCTTTGTTGGGTGGTATCGATAGGCCAGATCTGTATAACTAAGTGTATTGCCTCCAAAAATATCAAGAGCACTACCCACAGTGAAATCAATTTTCCCTAGACCGAGTTTAGCGATTAGATCAATGTCTTTTTGGGAGCGTATGCCTCCTGCATATGTTGTTGGAATTGGTGTGCATTGGCCTAACAAGCTCACTAGTTCACTATTGATTCCTTCCTGTTTGCCTTCTACGTCGGTAGCATGAATGAGGAATTCATTACAATATTCAGCCAAATCGTTTAATGTATTCTCTGCAATGGTCACTTTGGTAGATGATTGCCATCGATCTGTCATGATCCGAAAAACAGTGTCGTCTTTTTTGCAACTGAGATCTAATACGAGGTGCTCCTGGCCTACTACGTCGGCTAATTTTTTTAAATTTCTCCAATTTATTTGACCGTTATGAAACACAAAGGATGTGACGATTAAGTGAGAGGCTCCGGCCTCCAACCATGCAGATGCATTTTCTGTATTAATACCTCCGCCTATTTGTAGTCCCCCTGGGAAAGCCTCGAGGGCCTCACGCGCCGCTTTTTCGTTATCAGGACCAAGCATGATGATATGGCCCCCGGTAAGACCGTCTTTTTGATATTTTATAGCGTAGTATGAAGCAGACATATCAGCAATAAAATTCGTTTCAGGGGTCAGTTCGTCACGAAGGGAAGAGCCTACAATTTGCTTTACTTTGCCTTCGTGAATGTCTATGCAAGGGCGAAAATACATTAATCGATACGGTAATTTGCGAGTTTTTCCTCGTCAATCGTTATGCCTAATCCAGGGCCTTTAGGAGGTAATAGATAGCCGTCCTGAATTTCTAAACGTTCCTGAATAATATCATCGCTATGGTAAACAAAACCATTTACGTCGCTTGCATATCCCAAGTTTCGCATAGCAAATGCTAAGTGGGCCTGTGCGGCAGTCCCAATACCTAATTCTGGCATACTTCCAATGATACAAGGTACATGAGCTGCCTCTGCGATCGAAAAGATTTCTGCGGCAGGGCCAATTCCACCTGCTTCTGAAACGTATACGTTAAATACATCAACTGAATTGTTTCGAATACAATGCATGGCATCGGTTGGTGTCCACACACTTTCATCAGCCATGATGGGCACATCAACGTGCTCTCGGACAAACCGAAGGCCGTCGACATCAGTGTAATGTAAAGGCTGTTCAATAAGTTCAAGGTCAAAGCGTGTTAACTCTTTAATGTGTCTGATGGCTTCTTTTGCAGAAACCCATCCCATATTGGCGTCTACTCGCAGGGTGATATCGCCAACGCGACTTCGTATCGCATCTAGAACAGCGATATCAGCAGCCAGATCTTGCCCAATTTTACACTTAAGCGTCTTGTAACCTGAATTCGCTAAATTCAGAGCCTGTTCGGCAATTTGTACTGGCTCACCCATTGAAAGTGAGTGACTAAGAAGCACACGTTCACGTACTAGTCCACCTAAGATGTTGTAAACTGGTGAATTCATAGATTTCCCCAGTAAGTCGTAGAGGGCCATCTCAATTCCAGCTTTAGCCGGATAGGATCTATGTAAAAACTGATTCATTTGAGCAGAGATATCGTTAATGCGTGTTGGATCACTTCCAATTAATTTTTCAGACAGAAATGAATTAATTGTTTCGCTTTCGCCGCTGCCACGGCGATCCCATATGCTAGATGCTTCACCAATTCCAACAAGGCCTTCATCCGTAAAAATGCGTACTACAGCATTTTCGCTGGCTAATTGAATGCCTAGGCTACTTTTGAACGATTGTGGTCGTGGAACCCGAACGGGTATTGATTCTATGCGCGTGATCTTCATGTGGGCATATAATAGGTGGGAAGAAAAAGTTCGTCAAGATGGGACGTAGATATTGACGCTAGTACTGCCGTAATCACGCATATCTCGACAAATAAAAGAACCGAGTTGAGTTGGTAAGCTTATAGAAGCGGCATGTTGAGCTATTAAGCAGCCAGTAGTATTAGAGAGTAGATTGGTTTGCGATAGGAGTATCATCAGGTCCGTAATGAGAGGATTTCCGTTGCTTTCGGCATTATAAGGGGGATCAAGATAGATGATGTCAAATACATTACGTCTTTTTTCAAAAGCACGAATAAGGTTTTGTCCTAATTGGTTAAATATTTCTGGTTGCATATCCCATTTTTGCAGCAAATCATTCAGGATTTTATAGCGCTTCTTCTCTGGCTCATTGAAAGCGACGGTTGCACCGCGACTTAATGCTTCAAGTCCTATTTGGCCAGACCCTGCACACAGATCTAAAAAGTGAAGCCCCGCCAAATTGGTTCCAAGCATGTTGAAAATAGATTCTTTGAGCCGAGAGGGAGTAAGCCGGACATCGCCAAGAGTCTGGCTCGGGATCGATCGCCCTTTGAGGCTTCCAGTTATTATTCTCAACGGTGAAATGGTTTCCTTTACATTAAGTGTTTTCTTTTGGTCTTTTATACAGAAATATAACACTCAGTGCGATTTTGTTAGAATTTTGTTTTTCTAAGTAAGGTCGAGTGTTATTTTGTTGATTATTCTAAAATAATATATTTTCGATGAAAAATTGGCTGACAAAAATAGCCTGTCTTGAATGTGGAAACTATATGGAAAATTATGACGTGGTGATATTGGGTGCAGGTGCGATGGGTAGTTCCGCACTGTACCATTTGGCAAAGAAAGGAAAACGTGTTTGTGCCGTTGATCAATTTAATCCTCCTCATGATCGCGGATCTTCTCACGGCGAGACAAGAATAATTCGTCAAGCTTATTACGAACATCCAAATTATGTGCCCCTATTGAAACGAGCGTATCAACTGTGGGAAGAATTGGAAAGGGAGTCAGATACTTTGTTGTTTGAACGTTGTGGTTTATTGATCGCGGGTTCTGAAGGATCATCGGTTATACGGGGTCAGGAGGCTTGTTATAGGGAACATGATTTGCCACATGAAATTTTAGATAGTGAGCAGGTTTCTTTTCGTTACCCAGGAATCCATCTTCATAAAGACTATATGGCTTATTTTGATCCGATAGGTGGATTTTTGCGAGTCGAACAATGTGTCGAAAATCATTTGCGTTTAGCCCAACAAGCTGGTGCGACTTTGTATTCGGATGAAATTGTAACCGACTGGGACCAAACTGAGGAAGGCGTTGTCGTAAAAACAAATTTGCGACAGATTGCTGCGGACCGTTTAGTAATTGCAAGTGGTGCATGGGCGGCCCCCCTGTTACAGGAACTCCATGTAACAACGAGAGTTATAAGAAAGGTTTTGTTATGGTATCATGGAGAAGACTTAATTGAATTTAAGCTAGGGAAAATGCCGTGTTTTTTAGTTGGTAAGGATGATATGATTTTTTATGGTTTCCCGGCTATGAATCCATGGGGCCTCAAAGTTGCAGAGCATACTACATATACTGACAGCGAGGTAATTGATCCTTGTCTTTTAAATAATAAGTTAACTGATAGTGACAGACAGTCAGTGGACACTTTTGTAGACGAATTTTTCCCTGAATTTCAAGCTAAACTTTCCCACCATGCCACCTGTATGTATACCATGACGCCAGACGAGCATTTCGTGGTAGATGTTCATCCAATTCATTCACGTGTCGTCATTGCTGCTGGATTTTCTGGTCACGGATTCAAATTTTCCTCAGTTATTGGAGAGATTTTGTCAGACTTAGCAATAGAGGGAACAACGTCTCAACCGATAGATTTTCTTGGCTTAAATCGTTTCAGTTAGGAAGTTATTATGGATTTGGATTTAGGTGGTAAAAATGCAATTATTAGTGGAGCTAGTCGTGGCATTGGACGAAGTATAGCAGAATCTCTTGCTACAGAGGGAGTCAATATCGCTCTCTGTGCCCGTGAGAATGCTGAACTAAAACTAGCGGAGGAAGAATTGGCTTGTCACGGTTCCACGATATGGTCTCGGCAATGTGATGTTCGAAAACAAGATGAAGTTGATTTGTTCGTGAATCAATCTGTTGAAAAATTAGGTGGTATCGATATTGTAGTAAATAATGTGGGTGGGTCTGTTGGAGGTTTGCTGGAGGAAAGTTCGGATGAAGACTGGGAAGAGACATTTAATCTAAATTTGTTTCATGCCGTGCGTCTTACCCGATCGAGTTTAGCTTATTTACGCGACTCTGGGGGAGGTACGGTAGTAATTGTTTCATCTATTTCCGGTTCAAAGCCGTCTCCGCGGGCTCAATATGGTTGCGCAAAGGCTGCAGAGAATTTTCTTGCTGGTGCTCTAGCTCTTGAATTATCGGATGCAAAAATAAGGGTAAATGCAGTAGCGCC
>JAYYVF010000073.1:0-8434 GCA_036343635.1 Candidatus Latescibacterota bacterium
AAGCACTTTTGTTCGAAATACCCTCTACATAAAGCCCCCCAGCCAATATCGTAGCAACGACAACCCCCATATCATTTAGCATGGCAGCAGGAAGCAAACTCTTTGCAGCCAAACGCCTACAAGGATGATAGTCATGATAAACAAGAACCGTATCAAATTCACCAGTAGATGCCAATTGTGAAAGTAAAGGGATAGCACGTCCCGTTATCCCAAGATAAGAGCACAAACCTTTCTCCTGAGCAATACGAAGTCCTTCTAAAGTACCACCAGGTTCCATTATCCGTTCCCAGCCTGCAAGATTCACCTCGTGTATCTGTGCAACACAGAGTTTGTCTACGCCGAGTCTCTTTAAACTTCGCTCAATGCTTGCTAAAACGGATTCTGATCTATAATCAAAATCCTGAGGATCAAAACCCACTTTAGTAGAAACCATCATATCCGAACGAAAACCCTTTAACGCTTTACCCAATAAAACTTCGCTGTCACCATATAGCGGCGCCGTATCGATATAATTGACACCAACCAACCGAGCGCTTTCAAGTATCAATCCGGCATTCTCTATAGGATCAACAGATCCATCACCCATTAAATACGCACCACCTAAACTCACAGCACTTACCTGCAATTCGGTGCGTCCGAATCGACGATATTGCACTTTAGATCACCCAATTATGAGAAATTACGGTTAACTTTCCCATTTGATTAAAAAAATTGATTAAGAGATAATCGTACCAGTAGGCTTAAAACTAAGTGAGGCTGAATTTATACAGTACCTTAACCCGGTTGGCTTTGGCCCATCTGGGAACAAGTGCCCCAAATGAGCGTTACAATTACTACAAAGTGTTTCAGTACGAATCATTCCATGACTATTATCTTGCTCTTCGCGAATACAGTCCCTAGTTGCCGCTTGCCAGAAACTCGGCCATCCAGTCCCCGAATCATATTTGCTTTCTGAATCAAACAACTCAGTTTCACAACAAATACAACAATACCTACCAACCTCCTTATGATCCCAGAATTCACCCGAAAATGCTGGCTCAGTTCCTCCACACTGCGTAATTTCATATTGCTCTTCAGTTAATTTGGTTTTACTACTCAAATCCCCACCGCTGTCATTATTAGTCATAGAAATAGATCCTCAAAATTTTTAAACCTAAAAGTAAGCTACAAAAAACATAAAAGACCGGCTATTTCCTTTACAAAACACATGAACTACACGAACACTAATCAAGCTCTCTGACTTCGGCTCCCACCAAGCTATCGTACTGACCTCCATAATATATCAGTGGAGCACCTTCATTAACAGAGCCGGCAATAGGCTCTCCCAAAAAAAGATCATGATCTCCGACCGAAACGGTCTGAGTCAAACGACAGTCAAGCCAAGCTACTACGCCTTTAAGAATAGGGGCCCCTGATATAGCCCTATCAATATCTATATCAGAAAAATCTTTAGGGCCCGGCTTAGCAAATCTACTTGATATCTGCTGCTGGTCTAAGTGCAGAATATTAATTGCGAAGCATTCTCCAACTCCAATATGTTGATGCATAGTCGCAGATTTGTCGACAGAAACAGCAACTATTGCGGGATCCAGCGATAAAGAAATTACTGCATTAGCCGTCATACCAGAGATCTCTTCATTGAATTTTGTTGTTACTACTGTTACTCCGGTAGCAAACCGTCCCATAATCTGTCGCTGTAACATAGAGTCGAATGCCATAATGATTTTTCCCTTTTCTAAATCAATTTAAAAATCCCGTTGCATACCACTTACGGACTCCTTAACCTTCTCGTACGTTATAAAAAAGGATATTTGTATGTCACTAACAACATCTCAGAAAAACCAATTTGGGCGTGAAGGTTACGTCATAGTTGAAAACGCTTTAAAAACGTGCGACCTTGATCCTCTCATTCAGCGTTATACTGAATTCATAAATACTCGAGCCTCACAATTAATGCGTCTTGGTAAAATAAAAGAAGATTATAAATCTTTAGGTTTTGAAGAGCGGCTCGCAAAACTTAGTAGACATGATTTGTCAATCCACAAAGATATCGACCTAATGCATGTCCGAGGATCTGCTGTTTTTAATTTCTTAATCAACGATCGCCTCCTAGATTTAATTGAACCGATCATCGGCCCTGAAATTCTATGTAGTCCGATACAACACGTGAGAGCTAAATTGCCAGAAAGCCTGCGGACAAAAGCCGATAACAATATCGATCAAGCCGAGCTAGAAAACGCCATCAATGGAGACATAGCTCCCTGGCATCAAGATGCTCAAGTACACTTAGAGGACGCTGACCCCAGTTACATCCTAACGGTTTGGTTGCCTCTGTGCGATACTACGCCCGAGAACGGTTGTCTGCAAATTATTCCAGGCCAACATGTTCGTGACACAGTGTTCTGGAGTGAAGGTTTTGGCATAAGCGATTTAAACCTACCTAAAACCCCAGTAAAAACCTTACCTATGCGGAAGGGAAGTGTTTTGCTAATGCACAAACTCATTCCGCATCGTTCAACGCCTAATTACACCGATTCCATTCGATGGAGCTTAGACCTCAGGTATCAACCTATAAGGACACCGACAGGACGCCCATTTTATCCAGCATTTGAAGCTCGTAGTCGAATAAATCCTGGGAGCGAATTGAGAAACTACGCCGAATGGGATCAAGCTTGGGATAATGCCTTATCTACTACTGAACCATCAGCACGCCCCAGACGTTCGGAGCGTCCTATTAAACCTTCAAGTATGCTAGGAGCTGCTGGAGCATTCCCAAAGCCCTAATTTAAAACCGATCGATATATAGATTCAGCGACCGACTGATCTACGGGTACGGGATTTGGATCCAACAAACGCCTTACAGTCAAAGCCATTTCAACCATCTGTGGGATATCTTCCTCCGTAATTCCAACAGCTTCCAAGGTAGAAAAAGTTGTATAATTACAACGAAGATCATTTATCCAAGATGCGGCCTCCGCAGCTCCTACTTCACGGGTCTTGCCTTTTAAGTTCATTCCTGCAACCCCCGCTGCATAATAATATTTTTCCGAGACAGCTGGGATGTTGTGTCTAATTACACCGGGAAGCACTAAAGCAACTGCAGCACCATGCGGAACGGGACAACCCCGCAGAAAAGTTAATTTTTCTATACCATAGCCCAAGGCGTGTCCAGCACCCGTATTAATCGGTCCGAGCAACAACCCCGCTAAAAGCGAACATTTGGCCATTCCGTAACGAGCATCTAAAGATTCCTTTCCATTTTCAACCGCCTCTACAAATGATTTTGCACCAATCCTTAATGATTCGCGGGCGACGGCATCCCCAATAGCTTCGCATTTCAAAGACGCCGTACATTCAAAAGCATGCCCCAAAGCATCAAGCCCAGTTATTGCAGTCAATAAAGCCGGCATTCCCATATGTATTTGAGGATCAACAATAGCTACATCTGGCTGTAAATAATCGCTATAAACTGCATTTTTACCCTCTTTGTCAGCAATTACACATACGCGACTTACCTCACTTCCCGTGCCGGCGGTAGTAGGCACCGCCAGAACCGGCCATTGGGCTGGTTCTGGGATCTTATCAAAACCCCAGTAATTTTCTATTGAAAGATTAGTCGTCGCTACGCAAGCTCCTGCTTTAGCCGTATCCATTGTGCTGCCACCTCCAAGAGCAACAATACCATCAGCACCACTTTTTGCAATTGCCACTGCACAATCCTTTATCGAAGAAACACTTGGATTACTAATAACTTTGTCATAAGTATCTACTAAAATGACACCTTGATTTTCCAAAGAATTAAGAATATGAGTTGCCAACGAAGCCACGCCCTCGTCCCTAACTAGTAAGATTTTTTTCAAACCTAAACGTTGGCATTCTCTACCCAGGCGATCAATTGCACCACTTCCTAAAACAACACGTCGTCTATCGAAATCAAAAAGACTTCCTGCAGACTTTAAATTCTCTTCAAATCCAAAAAATGGAATAGATTTAAGCAGTTCATAATTAATTTCCAAATTATTCATTAAATCATGATTCTCCGTTTAATCCCGAAAATTGGTCGACCAGTTTGTTTTCGCTATATTGTAGTGCCACAAACTAACGCATAATATGGTTTTTTAAAAAGCTTAATATACACCCTAGAATACAGCTACGATAACGGAGAAAACCATGATAATTGACAAAAGTATGGCTACTGCTTACACCGAGGAAGGTTTTTTAAATGGCGTTGATGTTTTCGATACCAAAGAAATAACCCATTTCCGCAGATGCTTTGACAAATTAGAAGCCGACGAAGGACGTGAAGCTTGCCAAATTGGCCTTCAAGCTCGTCACTTGACCGACGAATTTATTTGGCAATTAGCTACGGACAATAAGCTTCTGGAAGTAATGGAACACGTTGTTGGTGAAAATTTACTTCTTCTCTCAACGCATTTCTTCTGCAAATATCCTGATCCTTCGGGCGAAAAATTCGTAGCTTGGCACCAAGACGTAACATACTGGGGTTTAGAACCACCCGAAGCCCATACGGCTTGGATTGCGATAGACGATGCAGACACTCAAAATGGCTGCATGCGAGCTATTCCAAAATCTCATAATGAAGGAATCGTTACCCATGAAAAATCAGCCCGTGAAGGGAATTTGCTAAGCATTAATCAATCTATACCAGATGAAGAAGTTGATTCTAGTCAAGCAGTAGATATGCCTCTTCATGCAGGCCAAATCTCAATACATGATGGAAAGTTATTTCACGCAAGCAATCCCAACACTTCCGATCGCAGGCGTTGTGGCCTAACTGTCCGATTCGTTGAGCCCCACATCAAACAAATTGAAGCCAACTCCGTCGGTGACAAATGGCCTGCAATTCTCGTAAGAGGCACGGACAATTATAATCACTTTGCAGATCAAGAAGCCCCTTTTACTATGCCTCAAAAGCAATAAACCTATCTAAAAAAACCCAACTATAGAGGAGTTATATTTTTATGGCCCAGTATGATCGAATGGCTGTTCTCAATGCAATTTTTAGTACCGGTATTGTACCCGTGTTTTATCATAAGGACCCCGAAACTACAATCCGGATCATAGAGTGTTGTGCAAAAGGTGGCGCTCGGTGCGTAGAATTCACAAATAGAGGAGATATGGCCTATCGGGTTTTCACCGAAGCCACTTCACATGTAATTAATGAAAACATTGACGTAATTATGGGTGTCGGATCAATTTGTGATGCTCCCACCGCCGCACTTTATATTGCAAATGGAGCAAATTTTGTTGTAGGCCCGTTACTAAATACAGAGGTTGCGCACTTATGTAATCGACGGAAAATTGCATATTCCCCGGGCTGTGGGTCTGTAAGTGAGATCGGACAAGCAGAAGAACTGGGTGTAGAAATTGTAAAAGTCTTTCCCGGTACAGAAGTTGGTGGACCTGCTTTTGTAAAATCAGTACTCGGTCCTTGTCCGTGGACACGAATCATGCCCACTGGGGGCGTTGACGCAACTAGAGAAAGTCTAGCATCGTGGATTCAATCAGGTGTTGCTGCAGTCGGAGCAGGATCTAAGCTGATCACTAAAGAATTGGTTGACGCGAAAGACTGGGGTGGGTTAACCCAGAAAATTTCGCAAAGTGTGAAATGGGTGCAAGAAATTCGAGAAGCGATGAGAGAATAATCCCTTCTCGCTAATTTTTAGATTTAATATTTTTATAGGGTAGAAACGGCGGGAACATTCCCGCCGTTTCTATTTGACTTGTATTCTTAAGTTAATAAGGCAAAATACTAATAGCGATAATGATCCGGCTTATATGGCCCCGCTATCGGAATACCTAAATATTCCGCTTGATCAGGCGTTAATTCATCAATTTCGATGCTCAACTTGTTCAAATGCAAACGTGCCACTTTTTCATCAAGTTGCTTAGGCAACATATAGACGCCAACTTCGTATTTATTCGGATTGTTAAACAACTCTATCTGGGCTAATACCTGGTTCGTAAAGGAGTTCGACATTACAAATGATGGATGACCAGTAGCACAACCCAAATTAACCAATCGCCCCTCTGCCAAAAGAATTATGCTATGGCCATCTGGAAAGGTAAACTTGTCAACTTGCGGTTTAATCTCAACATGCTCTATACCTTCAAAACCTTGTAACTCCGCCACTTGGATTTCAACATCAAAATGCCCGATATTACAAATGATTGCGCCATCTTTCATTTGCTCTATATGGTCTATACGAATTATATCTTTGCACCCAGTAGTCGTGACAAAAATATCTCCTTCGGATACAGCATTGTCTAACTTCTTAAGCTCATAACCCTCCATCGCAGCCTGCAGCGCACAAATTGGGTCTATCTCCGTCACTATCACTCGAGCACCCAACCCCTTCATAGCGTCTGCACAGCCCTTACCGACATCACCATATCCAGCGACTACAACCACTTTTCCAGCAATCATTATGTCCGTAGCACGCTTTATGCCGTCAGCCAAAGATTCTCTGCAACCGTATAAATTGTCAAATTTAGATTTGGTAACACTATCGTTGACATTAATGGCTGGTACCTTAAGTGACCCTTGGCTCAACATCTGATAAAGATGGTGGACTCCTGTTGTTGTCTCTTCCGAGATTCCACAAATCTCATCCAACATCTCGGGATGATTTTCGTGAACCCATTTAGTCAAATCACCACCATCGTCTAAAATCATGTTCGGACCTGAATGATCCTTCCATGCTAGCGTCTGCTCCGTACACCACCAATATTCATCTTCAGTCTCACCTTTCCAGGCGAAAACAGGCACACCGTTAGCCGCCACTGCAGCCGCCGCGTGGTCTTGCGTAGAAAATATATTACAGGATGCCCACCTAACTTCTGCGCCCAATTCAACCAAAGTCTCAATTAGAACAGCCGTTTGAATCGTCATATGCAAAGACCCTGCAATTCTAGCTCCTTTTAAAGGCTGCCCTTCGACATATTCCTCACGCAAAGACATAAGACCTGGCATCTCATTCTCGGCAAGAATTATCTCTTGACGACCCCAATCTGCAAGTGACAAATCTGCCACCTTAAAATCATCACCTACGGCAACGACATTCTTCTCCAATGCATCCGACATACTTTTATTCCTCTTTTCGGGCTTTAAATAACAAAGAGCGAAATTCCTCAGGATTGCCCAAAACCTGAGAATGCTCGATAAAAAAATTTTCATTCTTAAGCCAATTCTCTATTTCGTCAGGTAAAAAACCAAACCATAAATCAGCCATTTTTTCTCGCAAAGTTTCATCCTGATGACGATAAAGATCCACTATTATCAAATAGCCATCCTTTCTTAGGACCCTAAAAGCTTCCTTCAAACAATGTCGGGGATTGGATACATGATGCAAAACCATGCACGCAATGACACAGTCTACTTCCCCATCGGCTACAGGCAAATGCGACAGATCTCCAAGACGAAAATCGCAACGGTTCGATCCTTCTTGAACCAAATTTCGAGCCATATTCAACATAGTTCTCGAGGAATCGATAGCTATAACTCTCGAAACAAGTCCGAGTAATTCTGGTAGTATTAAACCAGCTCCTGTGCCAAGATCAAGTCCCACCTCACAACCAGAAGAAATATGGTTCAATGCCAATTGCCGAAGATATTGTCCATCAATAGGATGTTGTAATTCAATCGGGTCAGCTATGTTATCAAAAAAAATCCTCATATTTTGACCACGTTGCTCAATCACCTGCTCTATACCTTGCAGATCACTTAAATAGTGGGGTAATTCTTGCTCGTGATTCTTCAACAAACACAATACATCAGCTACGATTTTTTCATCTCTGTCAATGTTCCCTTGATAATAGACCCAAGTTCCCTCTCTGCGACTAGTTACGAGTCTTGCCTCAGACAATATCTTTAAATGGCGAGAGATTCGACTCTGTCCCATGCGTAGAATCGATAAAATTTCGTTTACATTCAGAGGGCCCCTTACCAACAAACGGATCAGGCGCAAACGAGTTTCATCTGCCAATGCCTTATATATACGAAGCAAGTCGAACATGATACGAAGTTATTCCATAGATTAATTTATGTCAATATCAAGATGTACTGATTTATCCTTTATCGCGCGCGATAAAGGATAAATTTATGGCTACAATCAACTCAACTTTTTCTTTCCACGAACAACATTAGTTTTTAGTCGAGAAAACTTCATTTAATGGATGTGAGCCAAGCTAGTAAAAAAAACACCCAGAAGATTCTTGCGATATTTCAAATTCCTACCGATATTGTATGGACATAGATGCACATTAGTTGTGTATCAACATACATCGTGGTAGAGTCGTTCCGATGCTTTAGATTCCTGCCTGGCCAAAATGTAGCACTCTACAAAATGTAGTTTACTCCCCAGTAATCCTACGAAGTAGCCTCTACAGTTAAGCCCGAAGCAGTCGTTCTATT
>JAYYVF010000074.1:0-8869 GCA_036343635.1 Candidatus Latescibacterota bacterium
CGACCATTTCCCGACAGAAGACACACCAAGATTTTTCGCAATCGATCCCAGCGGTAAATTTATACTCTCGGTTGGTCAGGCATCTAACGGCCTACAGTCCTACAAAATAAACCCTGACTCAGGTGTACTCACACCGTTGCAGCGGCACATGGTAGGAGATAGCCCTCTTTGGATTACTTTCGTTAAAAAAGCAAAATAGTTAATAATCAATCGTTAATGGATTATCCACACCGACCGCCTGGTCGATGTGGGTAAATCCATCGCGCTCCAGTAAGCCCAGTAAGCCTGTATTAAGTTGACGAACAATGTTAGGGCCATTGTAAATCAATGCGGTGTAAATTTGCACTATTGATGCTCCTAAGCGAATTTTTCGGTACACATCTTCAGCAGTGCGGATTCCCCCCGACCCAAAAAATACATATCGTTTACGATCTGCGTTCCTATACCAAAATGCTAATGCAGCGTCCATGAGAGTCCGGGTCGGCGCGCCGCATAAAGTGCCAGGAAGTTCACATACCTCTGAGATCGGAGTGTCAATAGGATAGTCCTTACCCGGAGGAATATTGAAAATAAACCCCCGGACGGCTTTGCAGTTTTCTATAGCGCGCATAGTTCGCTCCATCCGTTGACCATCATCATGTGCGGTCAACTTGAGAAACACAGGCGGCAAATCCTCAATTTTTTCGCATTCATCCATAAGAGCCTTTAACGTTATTGAATCGTCAAACGCACTTTCTCCAGCAGAAGTGTTCGGACAATTCAAATTGAGGGCAATATAATTTGGTCTAAAGCGGAGTAACCGAATCGCTTCGACGTATTCAGCAACAATCTGGTCATGCGTAGCAGACCTACCCGTATTCGTTTCTACGATATTTACACCCATCGTTCCCTTATGCAAACAATGACGGAGCCTCTCTCCTACAACTTTGGCTCCTTCATTTGGAACACCATAATTGACTATTATTGCTTCATCTTTAGGCAAACGAAATAAGCGGGGTCGAGGATTCCCTTTCGACGAATCGGCAGACACCGATCCAACTTCAACATGCCCAAAACCTAATGCATCGAGCAACGAAACAGCGCGCCCATTCTTATCAAATCCCGCTGCCAGACCAATAGGATTATCAAAAAAAATATCATCTAATCTTACTTCCAGTCGCTCATCATCGACTTTGTAATGCTTATCTAATAACTTAATTGCCCAGTCGATTCCACCTACAGATTCGCTTATTGCAATGGTACGATCATGTATCCATTCAGGATCCAGCTCAAATAAAATCGGCCGCACCAAACGACGAAACAAAAATGTCAACCTAGTATTCTCTCTCTTTTTATTGCTCTATTTATTTGATAGGAGTAATATAACTTTCCAGGGAGAAACTGATAATGATAGGAATAATCGGACTTGGGCTCGTAGGTTCAGCATTGTGCAAACGTTTTCTTGAAATGGGTTTTGAGGTTGTCGGCTACGATATTAGCGCTAAAGCAACAAATCAGGCTAAACGATCTGGTGCTCAGATTTCTGACTCGCCAAAACAAATAGGCCTCTTATCGAACATCATATTACTTTCATTGCCAGATTCGACAATAGTGGATCTGGTCGTCGAAGGACCCAACGGGCTCTTAGAAACAATATCCGAAAATTCATTGATAATAGATACTACTACTTCCGACCCCAATGCCTCGGCTGAATTGGCACAACGACTCAGGAAATGTAGTATAAGATTCATAGATGCCACCATAATCGGATCTAGCAATGAAATTGAAAATGGATCTGCCGTTCTCTTGTGTGGAGGACTTGAAAATGATATTACAGAAAATACGGAGCTCTTCTCCATTTTTTCTAAACGATTTTTCCACATGGGCAAAAATGGAAAGGGTGCACAAACGAAACTGGTGGTCAATTTAGTCTTGGGGCTCAACCGACTTGCTCTGGCTGAAGGAATAAATTTAGGAGAAAAAATTGGGTTAAACCCAAATAGGCTATTAGAGGTGCTAAAATCCGGCGCCGCCTATTCGAGAGCGATGGACCACAAAGGGGAGAAAATGGTTAACAACGAATTTGATCCCCCTCAGGCAAAATTAGCCCAACACCATAAAGATGTTGACCTTATTCTGAAATTGGCCCAACAAACTGGGGTCTCTGTACCGTTAACCGTGACACATGAGAAAATTTTAAGCATGGCACGACTTAACGGGCTCGGTGAATTGGACAATTCGGCTGTGATCCAGATTTTACGCACCTTAGGCAGCGAAGAGATATAGACCTCATAGGAGAAAGAAGTGCTTATGCCAACAATCTTTGGTTATACGCTAGTGCCTGTTATGCTATCGTTACTGGGGTGTGGCGATCCTTGTAAATCTGAGACAGACCAACAGATACTCATGTTGGCCGCCTCAGAGCCTGGAGCCGAACTATTACCTTCCGGATTAATCTATCGGGAATTGAAGCATGGTTTAGGACCTGGACCTGGACCAAACGACAAAGTTCATGTTAGATATACTGGTATGTTGGCAGACAGTACGGTTTTTGATTACACCGTAAAATATCGTAGTCCACGAAAGATCGCACTGAAAAACGCTATCCCGGGTTGGATAGAAGGATTACAAAAAATGAACTATGGCGCCAAAGCCAAACTGACGATACCTCCACATTTAGGTTACGGGAAACGGGGTAAAAAATTCTCTATTCCTGGATGCGCTATTTTGATTTTTGAGATTGAATTATTGGGGATTGAAAAATCTGTATCGGCTGAAACAACAGAAGGTTAATTCTTATTATCTACGATAGTTACCTTGTTAGGAGTTACTCGATCGGATAATACCCTTACCTGTTCGGTAACAAGACTACTATTATCAATAACGAAAAAATCACCTTCGACCTGTACTAATCTTTCCAGAGCATTAATGTCAGATAATCGGTCATTATTATACATGTTGAAATCCCCACCCACTTGAGTTAACATTTCAAAACCTCGCAAATTCGTAAGTTTTTTATTGGCATATAAATTGAAATTCCCAACTACTTTTTGCAGCTGAACAAACCCTAATAGACTGGTTAAGCGTTCGTTGCCATAAATAGACAGATCTCCAATGACCTGTGAAAGTCCACTCAAATCTTCAATTCTGTCTAAAGTGGCATGACGCCCTATCCTTACGTGTCCACCCACAAACTGTAAATTCGATATTTTTTCAATCACCTCCAGAGAGTAATTATTCTCCAGAATAAAGTTTCCACCCACATACTGTAGACGTGACAAATCTTCTATGAGGTTAATAGAAGGGTTAAACTCAATAATGAAATCCCCAGCAACACGTTCCAGATTATAAAGATCTTCAACATCCTTTAGCATGTTATTGTTGTGAACATGGAGATGACCTCCGACATTTGTAAGCTTTGCCACAGCAGCCAGATCAACTAACATTTCGTTATGGTGAATATTGACATCCCCGCCCACCGTCTGAATAAACATATCTTCTATCGATTCAAGTTTTTCATTGCTATGAATATGAACTGTACCTCCAATCGTTGTTAAATCTGCCAGTCCCTGAAAATTTTCCAGATCTTCGTTTTTAATAATGCTCAAATCGCCTGAAACGGCCGTTAAGTTGGACAAGCCTTCTAAGGAAGAGCGCGTAACTTGAGTAATCAATAAACTCCCTGCAATAGAATAACTACACCCTCCTTTTCGTTCGAGAGCTACAATATCACGAACTGAACGAATGGCAAAATCGTCACTAAGTACCTGCGCGACACATTCGCCACTACTGCCTTCACTTAAAGGACTTTCACCTTCACATCCCCAAAAACCAGCAAACAAGATCACCGCAAAATACGTATTCGCCCATGGTTTGTTTTTCTTCACGGTTATTCCTTTGGACCTAATTAAAACTTTGTTGAGCTAATGTAGCCAAATACATAGGTTAGGTCACTCGTGTAATAATAAAGCTACGCTGTTGTTTAATAATCTAGATTGACAACTATGAAATAGAAAATGAAGAGCAGACCAAACTCGCAGATCTCATTCAGCAATTTTTTGGTCTCTATTAAATTGAAAATTAATTGGGAGGGTTAGTTATGCCAAAAATAACATTCATTGGCGCTGGCAGTACCGTATTTGCCAAAAACATACTAGGCGATTGCATGTGTACAGGAGCTTTACAAGATTCGGAGATCGCGCTCTTTGACATCAACAAAAGTAGACTCAACGATTCGGCCACGGTAATGCGCGGTTTGAACAAGAAAATAAATCATGGACGTGCAAAAATCAGATCTTACCTAGGTAAGAGCCAACGGAAGAAAGCCCTTCGCGGAGCAGATTTTGTAGTAAACGCAATTCAAGTGGGGGGATATGACCCGTGCACTATTACTGATTTTGAGATCCCAAAAAAATATGGGCTGCGCCAAACTATCGCAGACACAATCGGGATCGGTGGTATCTTTAGAGTCCTGCGAACGTATCCCGTAATGTTGGAATTCGCGCGAGAAATGGAAAAGGTTTGTCCGAACGCCTGGCTTCTCAATTACACAAATCCTATGTGTGCTCTTACGGGTGGTATTTTGCGCCAAACCTCTGTCAAGGCTGTTGGTTTGTGCCATTCTGTTCAGGCTTGTGCCGCTACTTTACTTCGTAATATGGAGATGTTGGATGAAGTAGAGAATTTACAATGGAAGATCGCAGGAATTAATCATATGGCTTGGTTGCTCGAAATTTCTGATGGCGGCAAAGACCTCTATCCCGAGATCAAGAAACGTGCGAGACAAAAACTACACGATTGGCGAAAAGGCCCTGAGAAAAATTTCGATATGGTGCGCCTCTATATGATGCTTAATTTCGGCTATTACATCACCGAATCGTCGGAACATCTTTCCGAATATCTTCCCTATTTTATAAAAAAGAGTTATCCCGAGTTAATCAAAGAATTCAACATTCCTCTCGACGAATACCCACGGCGATGTGTCAACCAGGTCGAACGTTGGAAAGAACACAAAAAGTCCTTGCGTGGAAACGGTTTAACCCATAAACGCAGCCACGAATACGGATCTTTTATCATGGAAGCAATGACAACGGGTGAGCCCACAGTGATTGGCGGAAATGTTCTAAATCACGAGTTAATAACCAACTTACCACGCAATGCTTGCGTCGAGGTGTCTTGCCTTGTCGATAAAAACGGAATACAGGGAACTTATGTGGGTGACCTGCCAGAGCAATGTGCGGCGCTAAATCGCACAAATATTAACACGCAGCTATTAACATTGGAGGCGGCTTTCACTCAAAACAAAGATCACATCTACCAAGCTGCCATGCTAGATCCACATACATCAGCTGAACTCTCAATAGACGATATTCGTTCCCTATGTAATGATCTAATCAAAGCCCACGGCCAGTGGCTTCCTAAATTCAAATAACGTATATCAATAAGCGAGAAATTCACCATGACGAACAGCAACCAACAGTCGATTATCTTTGTTTCTCTAACAGGGGACGAAACCATTTCCGTCTATGATGTCAACTCTGATGGAACTTTATCCATGCGTAGCACAAATCCAGCTCATGGTCCGTCAGGTGCCCTGTGCTTACATCCAAATCTAAACATGTTGTATGATGCTCATGTAGAGTCAACCTCTCTTGCCAGTTTCAATATAGATCGAGAAACCGGAATTCTACATCACAAAAATCAAGTGGATACAGGAATAGATATACCGGCCCACATGACAACCGATAGCACCGGAAATTTTCTGCTAACTGCCTATTATGGAGGGGGCGGAATCAGCGTACACCGTCTGGAGCCTGACGGCTCTATCGGCAGCCAAGTCCAGCATATACAAACAGGAGAAAAAGCGCACGCAGTTTATATTACGCCTGACGATTCCTTTGTATTCGTGCCTCACGTATGTCCTACAAATCACATACGACAGTTTCTCTTTGATAAAGAAACCGGACAGCTTTCGGACAACGAAACCTCTCGTTTGGAACCGCCGGATGACAAAACAGGACCTCGCCATATTTGCTTCCACCCAAGTGGAGAGGTTGCCTACGTTATCAATGAACAGGGTATGACTATATCGAAGTTCGAATACGATCATTCAAAAGGCCATCTCGAAAGGACTCAACATCTATCGAGTTTACCAGAAGGATATGCCAATGATAACGGTGCTACGGCTCATATTGAAGTACATCCCAACGGAAAATGGTTATATGGTTCCAACAGAGGGCATGACAGCATCGTGGGCATGAATATAGCCGATAATGGCTCATTAACACCGTCCAACTTTTTCTCTGTCCCTACTAGCCCAAGGTCGTTTAGTATCGAGGCTACCGGACATTTCCTTTATTGTGCAGGTGAAGCAGCTGGTCAAATTCGAGCATTCAAGATCAACCAAAATAACGGCGATCTCTCTCCATTTTCTGATTACACTGTCGGCAGCAAACCATTTTGGGTTATGGCTGCATGCCTTTAAAAACACAGAACCATTCGGGTGGATCGTAAAACCTCGCTCATGGAGTAATAACTATTTCACAAACTTGCGGTCGATGTAGACCCTCCAACACCTCTATAACTAGCAAGAAAACAAACGAAACCATTAGTGATGGAGTAACATGAATATGTCAAAAAGCCTCGAACAAAAAGTTGCGATCGTTACGGGATCAGGAGCAGGCATAGGGCTGGCCAGTGCATTGAATCTCTCGCGCAAAGGAGTCAAGATACTCACAGTCGACATTAATGACGAAACTGCTAATAAAAGCTCCGAACTTATTTGTAAAGAAGGAGGCGACGCAATCCCGTTTGTTGGTGATGTTGCTAAAGAGAAGGTCGCAAAAAAGATGGTAGAGCAAGCCATGAACCATTTCGGCCGTCTAGATATTCTTGTCCAGAATGCGTTTGGTGCACCCGATGGTGCCTACGGAAGTGCGGTAGAGATCACTATCGACGGATACCGAAAAAGCATGGCCGTACTTGTAGATGCTCTTTTTTTTGGCGCTCGCTTTGCTGTCCCTGCCATGCAATCGTCCGGCCCACCCCCAACTCATGAACCTATTCACCACGCCGGAAATAACCTTAGTAATAGTAAGCCCGCCCCGCAAGAAATTGGAAGAATTGTTAATATCAGTTCCGTACACGGTCTCCTACAAGCTGCAAAAATGCTTACCTATGAAACAGGAAAAGCTGCGGTAGTAGGACTCACCCGCCAAATGGCTATTGACTTTGGTCCAACGGGAATAACCGTCAATGCAATTGCACCCGGCCATATCGTCACAGAAGCAGGAGAAAAATCCTGGCAGACTCATGGAAATGCGGAGGGTTTTAGGCTATTCGAATTACAATATCCCGTTCGCAGAACGGGTGTTCCCGACGATATCGCTCACGCGGTATCCTTTCTCTGCTCTTCGGAGGCCTCTTTCATAAACGGGGTATTGTTACCCATCGACGGTGGGTTGAGCATTCAACTTCAAGAAAATATCGTTATGGAGGTAGCTGATTACGTTCGCAACAATCCCGATTTACGCTCTCATTTCGACCTAGACACGAATAACCAAAGAAAATAGACATTTTAGGCTGTTTTTTTGAAATTTTATACTTTTTTTCTGTAATTATTCTCTCTATGTGATTTCGATCACTACTTGAAATAAATAATTGTCTCAGATTTAACCTGTAAAAGGAACTTATTTGCCTTATACTACCCTTTCCGTAGATTTTGTAGCTCTGGACAAAATTAAAAAATGAGCATAAGAAGAACTTAAATCAGGAGAATTTAACATGAGAAAAAAGCTGGTATATCTTAGCCTTGCTCTAACAACTTTTTTGGGAACTGGAATCCCGGCCTCTGCGCAAGAAAGTGAACTTGAAAGAAGGCGCGCTGAAATCGAGATGAAGCTGGACCAGTTCGAGAACGATTGGGAACTCCAGAAAAGTGAACAAGGTGAATACTTCGACGAGGATCAATATAAAGCCGAGCGCAAGTTCTTGAAGCGTGAGGTAGATCTGGATTTTGAAGAGCTCGAGCTGGACAAGAAACGTCGAGACCTCGATAAAGAACGCCAGGAATATTATACCAAAAAACAAAGACAAGACATCGAGAATCAGCGCGAGCAATTCGATCGTGAGGCAGAGCGCCGGCGGGCAGAAGAAGGTGATGACTTCGATGAAGAAGCCAACGATATTGAACGCCAGTGGATGGAACGGCGGATTGCGCTCGACGAACGTAGAATTAAAATCGATGAAGAGGGCAACCGTAAACGCGAAGAACTTAGCAGAAGCCAACGCGGAATGGACCCGAGTGAGTGGGAACGACTCGAGGACGAACAGCAACGTGAATATGAAGAGCTGGAGGACGAATTCCGTCAAATAGATCGCGAACAACAGGATTACTGGGCAAATCAACAGCGCGATGATATCCAGAATCAACGAGAAGAGTTCGACCGTGAAGCCGAGCGCCGACGGGCAGATGAAGGCGAATATTTCGATGAAGAAATGCACAATATGGAGCGCCAGTGGATGGAACGACGGATCGCGCTCGACGAAAAGCGTATTCAGATTGATGAAGAGGGTAATCGCAAACGCGAGGAGTTGAGCAGAAGTCAACGCGGAATGGACCCAAATGAGTGGGAACGACTCGACCAGGAAATAGGACGTAAGTATGAACAGATTGAAGAGGAATTCCGTAGACTAGATCGAGAACAACAAGCTTCCTGGACTAACCGCCAACGCGACGACATCCAGAATCAGCGAAAGGAGTTCGAGCGCGAAGCAGAGCAGCGGAGGGCAGAAGAAGGCGATGACTTCGATGAAGAAGCGCACAATATGGAGCGCCAGTGGATGGAACGACAAATCGCGCTCGACGAAAAGCGTATTCGGATTGATGAAG
>JAYYVF010000075.1:0-9121 GCA_036343635.1 Candidatus Latescibacterota bacterium
GTCATTTAATTAACCTTTAGTTCCGTATAATTTCTATCCTTCGTCATACGTTCCTATTGGTCGTGCCCATATATTCCGAAAACGGACCAAATCGCCATGGTCTTGTAAGCGTAATGGTCCTTTTGGAGCATGTGCCTTGTATGGATATACATCCCGGTGTCCCGTTGGGCCTATGACCTCAAGGTTGTTATGGACTACAATTCCGTTATGTATCACTGTGACAATGGCAGGTTTAACGAGATTTACCCCGTCAAAACGTGGAGCATTCCACAGTATGTCATAACTTTGCCAAGCCCCCGGTTCACGGCAGGCATTAACTAAAGGAGGGTGCTCCCCGTAAACCGCTGCTGTTATTCCATCGGCATATGTTGGATTTTCGAATCCATCCAGGACCTGAATTTCATATAGGCCCATGATGAATACTCCGCTATTGCCTCGACCCTGGCTCTCCCCTTTTATTTCAACTGGGCAGGCGAATTCTAAATGGTACTGAACGTCACCAAAATGTACATTGGTTTGAATGTCGCCTGTTCCCGGAGAGACCTCCATGTAATCATTTGTAAGTTTCCACTCTGCACTTCCTCCACCTATACTACTCCATTTAGACAAATCTTTGCCGTCAAACAACACAGTTGCATCTGATGGCGGATTTCCAATTTCATCAGAAGGCGTTATTAACGGCGGTGATGGTCTCTTTGGGTCATGAACACAATAGGTCGATCCTTTTATAATCGGTGTGTCTTCGTAGCCAAGCATTCCCATAAAATGACTCCTAATTGTCTCAATATGATGTATTATTTTTTCCAAAAAGACGAGCGAGAAACGGGTTTAGTCAAGCGGGAAGTCAGTTTTTTCTTGTGAAAAGGACTATAGATGAGTTTTATTGAGAATAATCGGGAGGATCTTTTCAAGTGAGTATGTATCGTTACTATTGTTTTTTGCATGCTATCGCGCTCTTTTTTTGTGTAACAAATGCCTTTAGCCAGATTCAATATTGGGTCATGGGTGGAGAAGGATTTCAGTGGGAAGCTAGTGATAGTTCCAACGTGATGATTGAATTTAATACGGAAAAAAATAGTATATACCCGCGTTATTTCTCTCCAGAAGAAAATATATACTTGGCTGTTACAGGTTGGTCTGAGCTAAGAAATCCGCAAGAGTTGGGTTTTGTTGATGGGCATCAGCCTCGTTTGTGGTTTATGGATGGGTTGAATGCCTATGGGACTTCTTACTTTGATAGCCCCCTTTATGTCGATGGTGATCGAGCCACGTATAACACTGCTCGTGGTGGGTTTTGGACGATTGATGTAGGGGTACCTGTGCCGGCTTTTCAGTTTGCGCTTTATACTCCTACCGCAGGTACTCGCTCGGATGGCGTACCATTAAACAAAGATTCAGTCCCAGCTTTTGAAATCACTGCCGCCGAAGAATCTGATGGATCTATATTTGAATTAGGCTATAAACGACTTCCCACGGTTATTTCAAATGTGACACGTAATTTCGATAGTGAGGTCGAGATCGATTTTCGGCAACAGTATGTAAGGTTTGTCAGATTTAATCGAAATGAGTCTATACTTGATGAACAAAATACAACGGATAGCAACACGATTCGGGGTACCATTTCGGAGTTTGTTTTGAGAGGTGAAGGTGTTCCAAAGAGAGCTGTTTATAGAAGCAAAATTTTGCCAATTGGGAGAGAAGTTAACTTTGGACGTCTATTTTGGTCTGCACGTAAAATGCGAATGGTTGACGGAGAACCAGTTTCAGTAGCGGATGGGGAGGCGTGGTTAGAGATAGAAATGCGAACGGGGAGAGACGACGATCCAAATATATACAATGAATTCACGGATTCAGGTAAGGAATTTCCTGTATCCAGGGATCGTTATGAAAATGTATTGCGGGATCGGGAGGGTGCTTATAGTACGGGTGCCATACTACAGGCTGATCGACGTCCTGGTATTAGGGCCTCGGTACAAGATGATTCCGATAATTGGAGTTTCTGGTCCAGCCCGTTGTTGAAAAGTGGTAGTACTATTGACCTCCGTAACGGGTCGTTTCTGCAATTACAATTATCATTAAAGAGTAGATCATTTTTTGATTGGATCGAGGTCGATTCTTTGTGGTTTGAAATTTCGAATCCACTTGCTGAGAGGGTAGTGGGCGAGGTCGCACGTTCCGATGATCCACAGCCCGCACGTGGGTTTACGCAGGTTGATTTGGGAGACGAGACAGAGTTTGTTTATGACCTAAGGGGATATTTTTCTGAGGACCATGGCGGGTTTGATGTAGTACGTATAAATACGCGAAGTCGACCCAATTTTATTCGATTGGAGATAGGTGAGTTTTATGAGGCCGTGGAACCGGTGAAAATTGTAACAAATGATTCTGGTTTTAGTGTGCAATTGCCTAATCACATCGGACAATCTAACGACAGCTTGGTACGCCTAGTATTTTCTTCGTCAGTTTACATACAGGCAGTTTCGTTTGAGGCAGAAGTGTATGATTCGTCTTCCGATTTATTACCACAGCCGGTTGAGCCGGGGGATGTAAGTGCTGCGTTGTCAACAAATAATTTTAGGGTATTGGCTGCTACAACAAAAATAACAAATTATGCTCATAAAATTCGTGTCAATTCAGGCATAGTGACACCAAATGGAGATGGAACAAATGATGAGTGGGTGATGAATTACGAGCTACTTTCCTTGCCCTATCCAGTTGTTGTAAAGTTGGTCGTTTTCGATCTGGAAGGGAAAAATATTGTTCGTACCGACGCTGGACGACAGGAAGCCGGGTTGCAGCAGATACGTTGGAATGTTCGTGGCGCTAATAGCAATTTGTTGCCCCCCGGATTGTATTTTGCAGGGTTTGAATTAGAAACTGAATCAGGTATTGTCCGCCATGTACGTCCGGTCGGGATAGCTTACTGAGGAGAATAATGTGAAAATATTAATTTACTTCATCTCCCTCAGCATTTTTTTCTGCATTGCAGTTTCGGAAGGAGAAATGTTAACCTTTGATTCAAAGGCAGAATGGGAAGATTGGACATTACCGAAGGGTCTAGTCGAAATAGATGAAGGAGGCCACCTCCGTCTATCAAAATTTCGGAAGAATATTAATGCAATAAGAGAAGCTGGTGCATTCGAACATAATACCTCGCAAAGCGGTGTGGTTCGCGGTG
Organism: Candidatus Latescibacterota bacterium; assembly: GCA_036343635.1. Lineage (GTDB taxonomy): Bacteria > Latescibacterota > UBA2968 > UBA8231 > UBA8231. The sequence continues at coordinate 3,179 of JAYYVF010000075.1, forward strand.
GGATTTGGAGGGTTGGCTCGGGGGCATCTACAGCCTCTATGGTGGTTGATGGTAAATCTGAGACCTATTGGAAACCTGACCCGGATGATCCATTAGCGAAGTGGGAGATAGAAATAGATCTTGGAAGACCGGTATTGGCTCGGCAAATCCATCTTTATTTTCCAGATTTAGAAGGAGCTCGTCCTCCCACCCAATTCTCCGTTTATGTTGCCACGGGAGGTTCAATTGATACTCAAAAAGATATCTTTTATTTCGAACCGGTTTATCAAACGACCTTGCCTAATAAAAAAACCGAGGTCGTAGTTGATCTATCAGGTAGGAGAGATACTGCCCGAGTTGTAGATTCTAATGTAAGGGTCGAGAACCTTTTAGAATCAGGTTTTAGAACCGTGCAATTTGTTCGGATTAGCATAGATGAGAAGATTGCGGATGTTTCTTTAGCGGAAATTTATGTTGATGCAGTTGGAGACAATATTGCTTTAGGTCTTTTGGAGCGCGGTGGAACAATATCGGCAGGGATCGTTGTTCGTGATGCTTACGGTATGGTAGATGGGGATATGAACACTTATGCCAGCAAATTTACGACGTATAGAGCGACCGGTGGTTGGCGAGATGAGGGACTGTGGTGGGAGATGGATTTAGGTGCCCAGTTTTGGCTGGACGAAATCTTTATTTATTTTCTCAATCCGGGAGAGGGAGCTTCAGGATCGTCGGTAAAAAATGCTGGCACTGGATTCTCGTTTCTTCATTCTGATGGCCGGAGGACGACTTCGGGTGATGTCGACTACGACCGATTGATTGTTCAGGGGAGAGAGGATGGTACGGAGTGGGTCGATAAACGTCATTTCCGGTATTTTTTTTCTCCTAAGAAGATTCGTTATTTATTTTGGCATGGTCATCTTACCGCTCTTGAATGGTTCGTTCGTGTACCGGAGTTAATGTTGTTCTCTGCCGGTTATCCAGCCCAAGTAGTTTTACGGTCTGAATTTATAGATTTAGGTGTCTTGGCCGGAGATCGGAGAGCAAAAGCTATCAAAGCACTCCATTGGGATGCCAGTTTTCCTGTAGACACCGAACTTCAGTTACGTTCAAGGTCGGGTATGTCTCTTGATGAAAACTATATTTTTTACAATAAGATTGGCGAGCAGGTTACTGAGGCTCGATTCAATAGTATGCCCGCTGTTTTACGGGGCAAGGTGGATACTATGGTCGTGGTCGGTAGTGACTGGAGTGGTTGGAGCAATTTTTATCAAAAAACCGGTGAATCCTTTAAGTCAGAAAGTCCAAGACGTTATATTCAATTGGAAGCTATCCTTGCGACCGAAGATCCTGAAAATACACCCGTATTAAAGTCTTTAGGTATTGAATTCGAAGATGCATTGGTGCAGGATGCGCGGGGTGTTATTGTTCCGCGTCAGGCCCGACCGAATGAAGAGACCAATTTCACGTATGGGCTTAGGAGTGACGCAGATAAAGAGGACAGAGGTTTTGATACAGTTCGTTTTTTTTGGCCTGGAAGCATAATCAATGAAAGCACAATTAAAGTGCACCTAGCCGATATTGAAATTGATGTCGAGGTTTTTGTTCGTAGTGATTCAATTACAGTAACCCTACCTGAAGTTGTCAGCAGCGACTCTATCACATTCTTTTTTTCTGCACGTGTTTTGCAAAATGCCGCGTCATGTGAGGTAGATATTAGTAATAGTCAGAATGTTGGATTATGGCAGAATGTAGAATCGGCCGAACGAAGGGCGAGTCAGGTGTTTTTGCCAGAGTTGGTCGGAGGACACCGTCTCTTACATGATATAGAATTTTCATCTGACATTTTGACTCCGAATAATGATGGTGTTAATGATGAATTGGTCGTAAAATTTGTAGTTTACAAAACCGAAGCTGCTGAGGCTTATGGTCATATATATGATCTAAGTGGGCGGATGATCGCAACACTATCCAAAGATAAAGATCGTTTTGGTAATATTTATACCTGGGATGCAAGAGACAACCACGATAAATTCGTTCCACCCGGAATCTATACGTTACAAATTAAGTTAGATGCTCAAGTCGGTTCGGAAAGTGTGTCACGCAAGCTGTCAGTTGTCTACTAGATATTCATTCTTTCACGACTGGTCGGTCCAAACGAATATGATAGGGGGGTTCCATTATCGCTCGTTGCTCAGAAGTGAGCCCTTCCAACATTGAATCGGGCCAGTTATAATCCTTTGCATACGCAATGTTACCGGGTGAATAGCGGAATAACGCTGTTCGACGTTGTTGGTCTGCTTTCCAGGGAAGCGTGCCATGGGTTAGGGCTTCGGTAAATATTACTACGTCTCCGGCATTGCATGTTATTTGTTTAACAACATCTTTATACGCTTCATATCGGGTAAGTGATTGAGGAGGCGCAATGTTACCCTTATGGCTTCCTGGTATTACCGCAAGCCCGCCGTCTCCGTCGCCAATATCGGCGAGTTGCCAAGCTACCACAGTAAGTCCGTTGTGCATGCGGCCATTTTTGAAGATGTAGTATTGGTGTGGATCAAAGCCGGGCCCGGAAGATCCGTGAAGAACGTGTCCTTCAGCGCCTTTTCGCATAGTTATGATGCCTAAATTATGATCTAAGCGAAATCCAGGATTCAGTAGTTCGGTTAAGTAGGGCGTAATCTGTGGGTGTGCCAGCATTTTGCGAAATGGATTTCGATACGGTTTGGGCCATGAAAGAGCACCATTTAGGTCTCCTCTCCCGGTATCACCGAGTAGATCAGCAGATCCACCTGACAATGAGAATTCGCCTGAACGTTCTTTGATTTCTGTAGCGTAATGGTCTATTGCTTTATTAGCTTCATCTATTTCATTTTGATCAAGTACATTTGGTACGACTAAGTAACCAGTAAGATCGAAAAGATATTTTTCATCATCATTCATATCTGAATCCTTCTTTGTTTTTGTAAGGTGGTCATCCCAGAAAAAATTTTTTTAGGTGGGTTATCCTCGGAGTTTCCTTCCAAGTCGTCGATGAAGGGCCTTGAAATTGTTGTATGATTCATGGATGCGTAACGGTCCTCTGCTTAGTCACATTGTAATCAAGTTCCCAGCGTTTTTCTATATTTGCCCGCCATAATTCAGCCTTTTCTTTAAGCGCTGAGCTTAATTCAGGATATTCGTCCATTAGATTTACTGTTTCGCCTGTATCCTCTTCAAGGTTCGCTAGGTATAATGGGTGTTCCGGTTCGTCTTCTTCAACAAGTTGTCCGTTAATTGTTAGTTTCCATGGACCTTCGCGCACGGCAGTTTGGTTACCCATTTCCCAATAAATAGATCGCTCTAAAGGCTCAGAGTGACCAAGAATATAGGGAAGAATATTACTTCCATCGATTTCATAATTAGAGTGATCTCCTCCGGCGATATCTAAGAAGGTAGGGAAGATGTCCATAGAAGCGCAGGGAGCGTCTAATACTTGTCCGTTCGGAATGTGATTTGGCCAATGAATGATCCCCGGCAGACGGATCCCCCCTTCGAAAAGACTAAATTTGTGACCTTTCAATCCACCAGAGTTGCCTCCGTAATACGGGTCTAATGTGCCGTCAAGCCAATTTCTAGATTCACGCGACGGACCGTTGTCCGAAGTGAAAAATGAACAAGTATTTTCTGCTAGACCAAGTCGTTTTATTTCTTGTAAAATTTTCCCTACACTCTCATCTACTGCTGAAAGCATGGCGGCCATTACTTGGCGATCCCAGGAAAGATCCGAAAATCGTTCCATGTATTTCTTTGGTGCGTGCATGGGATAGTGGGGTGCATTGTAAGGCACATAAAGGAAAAATGGGAGCCCTTCCGAATTTGCTTTCTGGATGTAGTCAATTGCTTTGTCGGTGATCATTTCAGTGAAATATGAACCGTTTTCCCAAATTTCTTTATCGTCTTCCCAGAGATCATGAGTTGGATTTTGGCCTGGGCCTCCACGGTTAGCCCCCCAATAGAAGATGTGTGAATAGTAGTCGATACAACCAGCCATGAACCCGTACCAATGATCAAAACCGTGAGCCGTGGGTCGGGAATTGGGATGTAGGCCTAAGTGCCATTTTCCGGTCATATAAGTTTTGTAGCCGATCGAACGGAGAGCAGATGCTATTGTGGGCGTTTCTGATGGTAAACCGCTGGCTGTTCGGTGTCCAGCTAATATTTGCCGTACACCGGCATTCCCCGGATAACGGCCGGTTAATAACGAAGCTCTAGATGGGCTACATACCGGACTATTCGAATACCAAGAAGTGAAGCGGGCACCGTCATTTGCCATTTGGTCTAAATTCGGCGTGCGAAAGTCTGGACAACCCATACATGAGAGATCTCCGTATCCTTGGTCATCTGTTAAAAACACGATAAAATTTGTCATATGTCTCCGACTGTTGGTATCTAGTTTATTGAAACATTGTTGCGTGTTGTCATGGTATATGTGGTTCAGCGAAAAAGATTTTGCGTACTTGTTCCTTTAGTAGTGATTATGTTTGTCGAGCCACCACAGGTCTAAATGAAAAGAAAAATGTTAGAAAATAACAATTAAGCATGATATATTTCCAACCTGGTTCGTCATTTTTATGTGATGGGAGAGAATAAATCGACATGGAGACACTAGAGATGGGTTCGCCGGAAGAGGTAGGCGTAGATTCAGAAGGTTTAGAGAGTGCCGATGGCCATTTGTGCAATGCAATAGAATTGGGGGATATTGGTGCCGCTTCTTTGACAGTCGTGCGTCGTAGAAAAGTGATTTTTGAACGGGGACATGGCCTTATGTATCCCGCAACTGATGCGCCGAAGGTAAACGCAGGATCTGTGTTTTTGTTGGCCTCAATAACCAAACCAGTTACCGCGTGGTCTTTGATGCAACTTGTTGACGAAGGTGCAATTTCGATTGATGATCCTGTGATTCATTATCTACCTAAATTTTCTGGTGAAATGCGTGATCAGATTTTAGTTAGGCACTTACTTTCTCATACTTCAGGGTTGCCAGATATGTTGCCGAACAATGTTGAATTGCGTCGGTCTCATGCTACGCTAAATGAGTTTGTTGAAGGAGCACAGCAAACGCCGTTACTGTTTGCGCCTAACACCAGTTTCAGTTATCAGAGCAAAGGTACATTATTGGCTGCAGCTATTGTTGAAAGAATCAGCGGAGAGTCTCTCCGTGATTTTCAGCAAGGTCGGATTTTTTCTCCGTTGGATATGAAATCTTCTTCTTTAGGGCTGGGTGGACGTAGAGTAGAGGACCTTGTTTGGTGTGGAACGGTTTCTGCGGATAATGAGAGTGAAGACGAGCGTAGTTGGGGATGGAACACAGAGTATTGGCGTGATTTAGGTGCTCCATGGGGAGGTATGCACAGCAACGGTAAAGATCTTGCTGTTCTATTGCAAACGGCGATGAACGGTGGAGTATACGATGGCCACCGCATACTGAGTGTGGCTTCTTCGCAAGCTATGCAGCGGAATCAAAATGACCACTTGGCAGCCCCTTGGGGACTTGGTTGGGCTTTGTCAGATAGTATTGTTTGGAATCGCTGTGGTGAATTGGTCTCTAACAAAACTTTTGGTCACACAGGAGCGACAGGTACCGTTGCGTGGGCAGACCCTTTACGTGAGCTCATATGCATAGTGCTTACGAATAAAATGTCTCACGAAGGATCGTTACTAAGACGTGTTTCTAATGCGGTATCGGCTGCCGTTGTTGATCTGTGAAACTAATTTTGTAAAGCCCCATTCAAAGATGTACTTGCCTCTTGCAGTGTGTCGCGCAGGATGAAGTCTCCTGTGCCAATTAATAACTGAGCCCCATTTGCTCGCCACTCCTTCCATTGGGCAGGGTCGCCCCCTGCTATTCCCCAAATTTTTCCGCAGTTTTGTGCTGCTGTCGCAACTGTTTGAATCGCTTCTTCTAAACTCGGAGCATCATCT
>JAYYVF010000076.1:0-193782 GCA_036343635.1 Candidatus Latescibacterota bacterium
TTGAAAGAGGTAAAATTATCCCAAGTGCAAGCTTTTTGGTAGGTATCAGAAATTTGGAAAGTGGAGAGTTTGCATTTGGTCCTAATGTTTCTATCGCCGAGGATGATAATAAAAATTTACAAATAAACTCGGGAATGGTAATGGCCGCGGGAAAGAATCATGCCTTTGGTAATGTTATGATTCCGGTAAATGTAGCGGTGGTGGTCTTTAGATACGGCGTAAGACTAAGTCTATTGGCGGGTTTTAATTCAAGGTCCAGATGAAATATTTCAAATAGAATCACGATATAAGTTAAAGTTTATCTGTTTCCTCTGTTTTGTCGTTTTACTGCCCTTAGACCTGCATAGTTAGGATTTTCAATGGAAATCTTAGTTTTGCTCTTTTATTTATTGTATTTTAGTGAGCGTCGAAATGTTGAAGTTGTACAACCGGAAGTGCCTTCTTGGGAGATCCCGATAATCTCAGAGGACGTAATTTATCTCAGGAGTGGGGACGTACAAAGAGGTAAAATTATCGAAGTTGTTCAACCCAAACCCTTTGACGTTGGAATCCACCTTAAAGATGGTTTAGTGATAAACGGTACGATCCTTGAAACAGTATTAGGCCCCGAAGTCAAAATCAAAATACGAACAAGTGAAGGTGTGCCATTTACTTATAGCCATAAATTAATAGATAAGATCGTAAAGAAAAGAAGAGGTTCTGCGGGAGAAAATGATTTTGATGACGTTGTTGTTCTAAAAAATGGAGAGGAGCGAAAGGGTTTCATAAAGGAATTAATTTTAGGTAAAGATCCGACTATTAAAATTATGACAAACGAAAAAAAATTAATTCCTTATATGTTTTCCGAGATAGATGATATTCGAAGCGATAGCAGAATTGTTATTAAGACAAGTGATGAAAAAGTATTTTCATATAGTTTTGAACAGGTTGAAAGTGTAAGCTACGAAGTAAACAATTTGTTAATTGATTCACTGCCAGTTAAAGCGGAAGTACACCTAAAAAATGACATTTCTGTACGTCGAGGCGAAATTATGGGAGTAGTATCCGGAGGAATCTGGTTCAGGCCTCCTTTCCCCAAAAATGAGTATCTAATAAAATTCCACCAAATAGAAAAAATTATTGGACAAAGACATCAATTTTCGACACCTGAAGGTCAAATTTCGATGATAGATGGAGATCAAATTTTTCTGAGGGATGGTGGTGGGACTTTAATCGGCCAATTTGAAGGGCAAGATGAATTTGGAGCGGTTCAATTGAACCAAAATGACAGTTCACAATGGGTAGATGCCGATGCCATAAAGTTTATTGTACTTTCGACAAGTAACGGTTTTTTAGGCCCTATTTATATGAAAAACGATGGTGATTTTTATATACATCTTAAAGATGGTAGTGGTGTACGGGGTAAGATTGTTAAAAAATATCAAAACGGGAATATAAAGCTTTTAATGTCGGATGGTGCTATCGTCGTCAATTATTCTGACATGATTAGATCAGGGGTGCATTCACAGGTAGTTAAAAATATAAATAAGCCTAAAGCAATTAAACCCAATAAAATTGTTTTATCAATACTGGGTGGAATAGGTCTTTCTATTTTTCGCCTAAAAAAGTAGGGAGACTCTTGTATTTAAGAGCCTCCCTAAAGATGGTGGGGGGAGCAGGATTCGAACCTACGAAGTCTAAGACAACAGATTTACAGTCTGCCCCGTTTGACCGCTTCGGTATCCCCCCAATACCCCAAGAATGGAATGCTATTTTGGACTAAACTTCCGCGGTCAAGCTTTCGAGTTGCTTATTGCGTGAAGGATGACGCAATTTACTCAAAGCCCGTTCTTTGAGTTGCCTAATGCGCTCTCGCGTAAGACTCATCATGTCACCGATTTCTTCCAAGGTCAATGCTTCATTACCATCAAGGCCGAAGTAGAGCCGTATGATTCGCAATTCGCGTTCATCAAGGGTATTGAGTGCATTTTCTAATTGGACACGTGCAGATTCTCTCAGAATATCGGCATCAGGTGACTCAAGCGACTGATCGGGAAGGGTGTTCATTAAACTGCGCTCATCATCATCGGTAAACGATTCGTCCAAGGAGGTAACGGAGCGAGCGCTTAATATTGTCTCCAAAACCTCTTCGGCAGGTACGTCCAATTCTTGTGCAATCTCTTCTATGTCCGGATCACCCTCCCTATCTTGCCCTAGCTTTCTTGAAGCTTTGGAAATATCTTTAAGAAGACTGACTTTGTTGAGGGGCAATCTCACAGTTCGAACATGTTCTGCAAGAGTTTGCAGGATAGATTGACGAATCCACCAGACGGCATACGAAATGAACTTGTAGCCCTTGGTTCCATCAAACCGATCCGCTGCGGTAATCAGGCCTAAATTGCCAGCACTAATCAAATCAGACAAAGATAGACCGCGATTTTGGTACTTTTTGGCAACGTCAACAACGAAACGCAAGTTTGAACGAATCATTTCGTCGCGTGCCCGATCGTCCCCGTTTTTTATCTGTTCAGCCAGTTCAACTTCGCGTTCTCGGCTAAGGGGAGTAGACTCAGCAATATCATCGAAGTAGAGACGTAAGGTGCTCTCTTCGTCATGCAGATTCTGCATATATTTCCTCGCAAATTGAAATTATGATATTTAGGGGTAAACAGAAGTATAGTACAATAGATTCCTGTTTTGGTCAACACATATTTGTATGAAGCGTTATTTTTTTTCGAATAGTATAATACTTTAAACCTCTAATATCTTGTGAGAGGATTGTATTTTACTATTATGGGAGAACAAATATCTATCGTTTTTCCACATTATCTAAGTTGTTTCTAAGATTTAATTTAAGTTGTATATTACTGAATAACAACAATATACAATTAAAATATAAGTTATAAATTAAGCTGATAGTGTTTAGTTGACTCTAAGTAATTATTAAATAATTTGGTATGTAGCTAACACGGTCATAGAATCTCAAATTTCGATCCAACGAGATGGACCGAAAATGTTTGTCATTTCAACTACTGTGTATATATCGCCAATATTACTTGTGTCTTGAGTATATTGTTATGCCGGTTGCCTGTTCACACTATTCTACTTGTTTGTAGTCGCCCAAGTCTTCCCATTCTGGCCTACTTCGCCCATTTACGTCCCATAAGATTTGGCCAGCGCGTAACGTCATTTCACAATCCAAGCTTTGAGTACCGGTAAGTTTGGCACCTCCTGAATCTACAAATCCAAAATTACCCTCACTTAATTTTAACACCGTCACGTCAGCTTCTGCTCCAATACTCATGTGCCCAAGTCCGGAGCGCCGTATTACTTCAGCTGGGCGTTGAGTAGAACGATATATTACTTCATTTATAGACATACCCATCGCTAAGAATTTCGACATTGTTGCGGGCATAGTTGCATTTGGGCGCATGCGGCTGCTTTTGTGAAGATCTGTACTGATTGTGTCTGGAGGAAAATCTTGTTCCATCGCTCGAACAGCTATGCGAAACCAAAAAGATCCTCCTCCATGTCCAGTGTCAAAAATAATTCCTCTAGAGCGAGCCTCACGTACATATTCATTAATAATTTTATCCTCGTTGAGAAGTGGGATATGTTGTGCATAAAGATGGGTATGTATATCCCCTGGACTTAGGCGTTCAAGCAATTCCTGATAAGTCCTAGTGGGTTGAGGAGCGAAGTCGATCATTGCTATGGAGTTGCTTAGTCGGGCAGCTTCGATGGCGCCACCAGCTGATTCCCAGCCAGGACCACCAAAATGGGCAGACTTAGATCCGATTATGTCGTCCGGATGTTCTCGAATAATATCTGCACAGGGGATAGGGTCCATTTCGGAAATATCTTGTTCTGGAGCGCCAGTCATTCCAGCACCGACGATATTTATTAATGCAAGTACGCGTGTTTGAGATCTATCGATTATGGTTTTCTTAAAATCTATAAAGTCTTTCCAGCCCGAACCGCCTGTGTCCACAACAGTAGTAACTCCATGTGGCAATGAATGTTGATCTGGGAAGAGCCAGCCGTCGAATCCTCCATAAGCGTGTACATGAATGTCAATTAATCCGGGAGTAACTATGAGACCACCCACGTCAACGTTTTTCTTCGCATTAGATTCAATTTTGGGTTCGATAGCAACAATGACTCCGTCTTTGATTGCCACATCCATTACAGAATCTATTTTATTTTTTGGATCAATAATGCGTCCTCCGCAGAGTAGCACATCGTAATTTTCCGCCATTAGGGAGTCCTTTCAGCTATCTATGTTTTTTACGTTATCCACTGTATATTGCTTAAAACAATATTATTAAGCAAATTCTACTGATTAAGTAAATAAAATATTACCAAAGACAATCGATAAATTAGATGGTAAATCATTAAGGAGAATAAGAAAATGCCTCGGAGAGTAAAAGTGGCCGTAACTGGAGCGGCAGGTCAAATCGGATATGCTCTCTTGCCACGTTTGGCATCTGGTTCAGTTTTTGGTCCCGAAGTTCAGGTGTCTCTTAGTCTTTTGGAGATTACTCCCGCGCTAGAGGCACTTGAGGGCGTTGTTATGGAATTAGATGATTGTGCGTTCCCTCTTTTGGAATCTATTGAAATTACTGACAATCCTGACGTAGCGTTTGATGGTGTGAATTGGGGACTTCTTGTAGGGTCAAAACCTCGCGGGAAAGGTATGGAGAGAGGAGATTTGATTCGAGAAAATGGTCCTATCTTTGTTGGCCAAGGAAATGCTCTAGCTAAAGCTGCTTCTGATGTTCAGGTCCTTGTTGTGGGTAATCCTGCAAATACCAATTGTTTGATAGCAATGCATAATGCACAAGCGGGCGGTGTACCCACGAACCGCTTTCACGCTATGACGCGCTTAGATCAGAACCGTGCCCAGGCTCAATTAGCCAAAAAAGCTGGAGTGCCAGTTGCGCAGGTTAATAATATGATAATTTGGGGTAATCACAGTGCCACTCAGTATCCTGATGCCGAAAATGCAAAAATTAATGGACGTCCAGTACCTGATGTTATCGGGCACGTTTCTTGGTTACAAGACGATTTTATAAAAATAGTTCAACAGCGGGGTGCAGAGGTTATCAGTGCTAGAGGACTATCCTCCGCGGCTTCAGCTGCCAATGCGGCATTAGACCACGTTGTGAGTATGGAAAACGCAACTCCTGATGGAGAATTCTTTTCTTCTGGTATTTATTCGGACGGTAGTTACGGCATAGAAGAAGGTCTAATATTTTCTTTTCCTATTCGAAGCCACGGTGATGGTGATTGGGAAATCGTGCAGGGGCTTGAATTAAGTTCTTTCGCTAAGGAAAAGCTTGTTGCGACCCAAAACGAGCTACAGGAAGAGAGAGCCGTCATAGCAGATTTGTTAAATTGAGCTCATAAAAAAATTCATTTTCGTTGTCTGAACGATTCAAAAAATGTTTTCCCCGGGTCGAGCGAAGCGTCTTGTCCCGGGGATTATTTTTTTGCATACATGTCCCGTTAAAGTATCATTTCACCGATAGATCTATGGGTTTTTTCTGTTTGGCGTTTCTCTTTGATAATTTAGGTTTTTATGAACGAGTATGATCCGCAATGGTACGATCTCTATTTCAATGGCGTCGAGGGAGACGTAGAATTTTATTTGGGTGAGGCACAGGACGGTCGGGGTCCTACGTTGGAAATAGGTTGTGGGACGGGAAGAATCTTGATCCCACTTGCCCGAGAAGCTGGTGTTCCTGTTACAGGCTTAGATATAAGTAAACCTTTACTTAAAGTTGCTTTGGCTAAGTTGAAACTGGAATCCGATGCAGTCCAAGAAAGATCTAAAATTGTAGAAGGTGATATGCGTGATTTTGACTTAGGTGAGACCTTCGCCACAGTGATATTACCATACAGGACCTTTCAACATCTTTTGACGCCTGTAGATCAATTATCGGCGTTAAAGGAGATACGTCGTCACTTGGGAAAAAATGGACGGCTGGTATTCAATATTTTCGAACCGACTGACGAGATTCAACGGCATGGTTGGTCCACTCCGCTTAGATTAGACGCTGAAGTGATTGATTCTTCTAAGGATGAAATGGTAAGTGTTTACTTCAGTCGTTTATGTGACCCACAAACCCAATTAATGGAGCAATCGTTTATTTTTGAAAGATGGGATAACTCTGGTAAATCTAAAGGACGTTATATTCAAAATCTTTCCCTCAGGTGGTCGACAGAGTGGGAAATGCGTCACGTGTTTAATTTAACAGGTTTTTCGGTGGTTGCTTTCTATGGGGACTTTGGGGGTAATCCCTATCCGGGATTTGGGGAACAGATATGGGTCTTGGAGGCAGATTGAGACATAGTAGATACGTGATCTGGGATTGGAATGGGACTCTGTTAGATGACATGTGGTTAACGTTAAGGGTCACAAACTCTCTCCTTGCAGATAGAGGACTGAGTCTCTTGGATAGAGAAACCTATCGTGAGGTTTTTGGTTTTCCGTTGGTCGATTATTATAGGAGGATAGGTTTAGACCTTGATAAAGAGTCCTTTAAGGAATTGTCAAGAGAGTGGAATCTACTTTATGAGACGGAGAGAGAAGGGTGCTCTTTATTCTTGGGTATTGGCAATTTAATAGAATCTTTGTGGTTAGATGGTTGGGGGCAGTGCGTAGTGTCTGCATACGAGGAGAAAAAATTAAAAGAGCTAATAGGGTTTCATGGATTATGCAGATTTTTCTCTGAGATCTGTGGATTGGACAACGATGAGGGGTTTGGTAAAATTGAGCTAGGCCTCAAATTTGTGGAAAATTTTTATCAGAAAATTGACCTCGATACGACCGTATATGTAGGGGATACTGTTCATGATGCAGAGGTAGCTAGAGCAATGAAGGTTGAGTGCCTACTTGTCTCATATGGTCATCAAAGTCGCTGTCGATTGGAAGCGACTGGCTTTAATGTGGTAAATAATACTAAGGAACTGTTTAATAAATTACAAAGCTGGCAAAAAGAGAGTTAGGCCGTGACTAGTGATAAATTAAAATCCTGGTGTGAGATAGATGAGAAAGCCCTGGATTCTAATGTTAAAAGTATACGTAGTTTATTAGCACCGACTACAAAACTGGGTATTGTGGTGAAAAGCAATGCATACGGGCACGGGCTTGATTTATGTGCTAAGATATTTGAACGTGCGGCTGTTGATTGGCTTATAGTCAATAGTGTGCAGGAGGCTACGGCACTTCGTGCTAGTGGTATTAAGTTGCCAGTTTATATCTGCGTTCAAGTTTTGCCTGAGGAAGTAGATGAAGCAGCAGCAAGTGAAGCCAGAGTTGTAGTGTGCGATAAAGAAGTAGTATCTAAGCTTGCTGTCATTGGGAGAGCCCAGAACCGTCCGATACCTTGTCATGTGAAATTAGAGACAGGAACGCATAGGCAGGGTTTAGATTTGGAATCAGCCGTAGATATGGCCAAATTCATCTTTAATGAACCCGGGCTTTATTTAGAAGGACTTACAACACACTTAGCTGATAGTGAAGACACCAGTAACCATGGCTTTACGGATGGTCAACATCAACGTTTAGAAGAAGTAGTTGAGATATTACGAGAGTCGGGTGTAACTCTACCTATGGTTCATTCTGCAAGTTCTGCTACGACTTTACTTCGTAAGGATCTACATGGAGATATAGTAAGGGTCGGTATTGCGGCCTACGGCTTATGGCCATCAAGTGAAGTTTCTTCAAGTTTTCAAAAACTTTCTTCTGTAGCTACAAAGGAAAAAAGTTTGCTTCCTGCTTTAAAGTGGAAGGCTAGAATTTCACAAATTAAAGAAATTGATTCAGGAAATTCCATAGGCTACGGTCGTACATTTGTAGCTAAAAGTAGAATGCGTATCGGTATAATACCTGTTGGTTATTACGAAGGTTATGATAGGCGTTTGTCAAATATTGGTTACGTATTGATCGAGGGGGAAAAGGCACAGGTTTGCGGACGCGTTTGTATGAATATGTTCATGGTAGATCTAACTAATTTACCCCGCGTTAAAGTGGGTTGTATAGCGACATTACTCGGAGCAGAGGACGGTGCTAATGTCAGTGCCGAGGTTTGGGCGGACTGGCTTGGGACGATAAATTATGAAGTTGTTAGTAGAATAAACCCTGAACTACCGCGCTTGAGTTTGTTATTAGAGTAGATTGCATTAAAGACGGACTATAGGTTTTACAATCTGTTTGTAAATAATGAGCTATAAAGGGTGTATATTACAGGAAAATATTGAATGAAAAATAGACCAAATATACTTTTTGTAATGACGGACCAGCAACGTTTTGATTCTATTGCCTCATTAGGCAATTCTGAAATTTATACACCTAATATGGACAGGTTGGTAGCCAGAGGCGTTTCTTTCACAAATGCTTATTCACCTTGTCCGGTCTGTGTTGCTGCAAGATATGTTATCAGAACTGGGTGTCTACCTTCCTCCACTCGTGTATTTTCAAATTCATTTTCAAAGCCTGTTTCAGGTCAGGCTGACTCTGTTACTGGTCGATGTGGAAAATATCTTGCTCAAGAGATGGCTTCGCGAGATTATCAAACTTTTGGTATCGGCAAATTTCATACTCAACCTTGGGACGAAGATGTAGGTTACCAGTCTTATTTGCGCAGCGAAGAACTTTATGGGAATCCTTTTCAAAGACAAAATGATGACTTTGCTCGCTTTATCGCAGAATCGTATCCAGAGTATGATTTTATTGAGGCACTGATGGGAGAGCGGACAGAAATGTATTATATGCCCCAAATGAGTCCACTACCGGAAAATTGTACCGTAGAGAGTTGGGTCGCTGACAGAGCTGTGGAAAGAATTCGTTTGCAAGGCGACCAACCGTTTTTTGGTTTTGTCTCTTTTATCGGTCCACATCCACCATTTGCGCCGCCTGTTCCATTTAATAGAATGTATGACCCGGACCGGATGCCGTCCCCAGTTCGTGGAGATTTAACAGTAGATCAAATGGATGAACAAATTCGATGGATGAACTATGCGATTTGGGCAGACGATATCAGTGATTCGCATGCACGTGTTCTGAGAGCTCGTTATTATGGGGAATTAAGTTTTATCGACAAATGTTTAGGGAGGATTTTAGATGCGGTTGAATCTCGAGAGGATTCTGAAAATACGGTCATTTGCTTTTTCTCAGACCACGGTGACCATATGGGAGACCATCGTGCTTGGCAAAAAGAAAGTTTTTTCGATGTGTCTTGTCGAATACCCTTCATATTAAGCTGGCCAGAAGTTTTACCTCAGGGAGGCACCGTAGATGGATTTGCTGGGCTCCAAGACTTGTTTGCTATTGCGACACATGCGTCCGGTGAGGTCGATGTTCGGGAAGGAGAAGATCTACTATCTGTCGTAGGTGGTGGAAGTGTCGGGCGGGAGTATTATCTCGGAGTTTATGGGCAGCCTGGTACAAGTATGTTCAAATGCATGGTTCGTTGGCGGGAATGGAAATATATTTATATGGCAAATGGGGGACTTGAACAGCTCTTTAATTTAACTACCGATCCAGATGAAATTCAGGACCAGTCCAAAACGAATTCTGAAGTCTGTGGTAGTCTGAGGGAAATGGCCATTGCCGATCTTTCGAGCAAAAGTGGAACAAAAGCCGCAATCGAATCCAACGATCTGCAGTTTTTTAGTCCCTCTTCTCGTCCATTAGAAAGAATTTATCAGTTTGATCGTTCTCGAGGTCTCAGCAAATTTCCAGAGCGTCCAGGAGACTGCTTGTAATTCTGAGTAAATTACTGCCCTGTTTGTCCTGATTGATTTAGGGCACGGGCGCTTACGCCAAGAACACCTAAAAATCCTTCAGAATCACGATGGTCAAAGTCGCCGATGTCTTCCATGGAGGCAGTATCCTCGCTATATAAAGAATATTTCACGTTATTGGCGGCGTGAAACGATACTTGTCCCTTGTAAAGAGATACCGTGACTTCACCTGTCGCTATTTTATTTATATGTTCAACGTATTTCCAACAAGCTTGTGTGGCCGTATCAAACCAGTACCCTTGGTAAATTTGTTCTGCTATATAGTTACTTATCGGGTCAAAAATACGACGTGCCCTTCTGTCTAGGATTAGCTGTAGAAGGTATTCATAGCAAGCTCCTAATAGTTCTAATCCGGGGGCTTCGTATATCCCACGTGACTTAATACCAACAAAGCGATTTTCAACTGCATGGAGACCGATGCCGATGCCGTGTCGTCCACCGATTTCATTGCTTGTCGTAATAGCTTTAAAATCTGTGACGCGTTGTCCATTGATGCAAATAGGTTTACCCTCTTCGAATTCGACGGTAAACAACTCTGCCTTGTCTGGCGCATTGAGAGGAAATACACCCATCCCCGGTTTTATCCTATTTGATGGAGTGGAAAGAGCTTCTAATTCACCAGCCTCGTGAGTCAATCCCAGTAAGTTCGCGTCGGTAGAGTAAGGCTTATCGTGAGTTGCTGTGATGGGAAGCCTGTTTGATTGGCAATAATCGATCATTTCTTTTCGCCCCCCAAACATTTTAAGAAATTCATCGTCACGCCAAGGAGCATACACACTGAAATCCGGAGCTAACATCTGAGTTGCCAGTTGAAATCGTACTTGATCATTTCCACGTCCTGTCGCACCATGGGCAAGAATAGATATCCCACGTTCAGACATCAAGGGTATCATATCTGCAACTACGACATGACGCGCAATGCCTGTTGTATTCCAATAGCCTCCCTCGTACCGCGCTTTAGATTGAATCAATTGTACGCCGGCTGCGCTGACGGCATTCTTCAGATCACCTACAATCATCTCGCTGGCACCACAGGCGATCATTCTTTGTCTGACATCATCGATATCGGCCTCGTCCGGTTGACCTAAGTCTGCCGTATATGCAACAACCTCTATCCCTCTTTCTTTAAGCCAATACGTAATTGTGCAACTGTCTAATCCGCCTGAGACGGCAATCATTACTTTTTGGCCGACTAAGTCTGTTACTTTCATCTTAGAAGCTCCGCCCGTTCAAAGTTATATTTGCGATGTATTTGGTGTAGATCTGTTTCTTTAAAAATTTCTGGGCATGTTGAACAAAAGTCAAGGTGGAGTTAAGAAGTAGACTTTGAAGCAATGTCCCTGTAGAAACCTCTGAGGGTATTTCGGAGCTGTAGTAGTTGTCCTTTTCTCCTGTTTGCCAGCCTTCGGTTTGCGGGTATTCTAAATCTGCTTGTGGAACAAAATTGGAAAAAAATTTTTCTAAAAATACAAACGATTATGCTGGCAAGATTTATTATGACTACGATTGTGAGAAGTGAATTTAGTATAAAATCGGTCAATTTTTCCGTCTACCTGCTTGTATTAATTTTGATTTTCAGGATATATACAAGATTTATCGACGTATATAAAACTTTCTCAAGTATTTTATATTCATCTACTATGCAGGGAGTTCAACAAATACTTATTTTTAGGGAAGAAGTATGTTGGGTTGTATGTATCTAATTTTGGAGGGTTTCGATGTTAATTGATGCGCATAATCATCCCAATTGGCATGGATTTAATGCTAAAAAAATATTGCGGAATATGGATGACCAGGGTATTGATCAAATGTGGCTTTTTAGTTGGGAGCTACCTGATAACGAATACAGTCCAAGTTATCACGCCGTGTTGCCCCCTGACGGGGTTGGGATCCCGTTTAAGGACGTCCTCGCTGTCGCGAATGTTGAACCTGATCGTTTCGTCATTGGTTATATGCCACATCCGAAGCGTCCGGATGCTATTGATCGCCTGAAGGCCGCTGTAGAAATTCACGGTGTTAAGGTGGCCTCAGAGCTTAAAGTTCGTCTTTCTTTCGACGATCCGGATGCTTTACGGTTATACTCTTATTGTGGCGAAGCCAGATTACCGATTACCATTCATTTAGATTACCCAATTGATCATGGCAATGGATCATATCCGAGGCCAAATTGGTGGTATGGTGGTAGTATTGAATCCTTAGAGCGAGCTATAGTACAGTGTCCTGATACGGTGTTTATCGGGCATGCACCGGGTTTTTGGGCCCATTTGTCTTTAGATGGTCAGTTTAGTAAAGTATCTTACCCTGAAGGTCCTGTCGTACCGGGTGGAAAAATTACAATAATGTTGCGCAAATATCCCAATCTATATGCTGATCTTTCAGCTGGCTCTGGTTTACGTGCTCTTCAGCGAGATGTTGAATTCAGTCGGAATTTCCTGACTGAATTTCAAGATAGAATGTTATTCGGTAGAGACTATTTTGATACAAGTTTAATGGATTTTCTTGTCGAGTTATCTTTGGATTCAGAGGTGTTTGAAAAAATTACGTTTAAAAATGCTCAACGCTTACTAAGTTCTTATTTGGATTGATAAATTAATAACAGTAACCAAATTTTAGTGCCAGGATATTGAAAGGAAAATAACATATGGACATGGGATTAAAAGATAAAGTAGTTGTAATTACTGGAGCTAGTCGTGGTATTGGTCGTTCAATAGCTCTGGGGTTTGCCAATGAAGGTGCTCGTTTATGTATTTGTGCAAGAAATGCAGAAGGTTTGAATACGACAGCTGAAGAGTTACGCCAATCTGGTTGCGAGGTCGAGGCCGTGCCGTTGGATATTACAACACCGGAGGGAGCAGAGACACTCATTGATACTGCCATAAATAGCTTTGGTGGGGTTGATGCTTTGGTGAATAATGTTGGAGGATCCGTATGGACGCCGTTTGCTGAAATTAGCGATGAGGAGTGGATGCACGTTCTAAATCTGAGTTTTATGTCCGCCGTTCGTGTGAGTCGCGCAGCATTCCCTCTTATGTCTGAACGTGGAGGCGGTAGTATCGTAAATATTTCTTCTATTTTTGGTAGGGAGACGGGGGGTCCAATTTCCTACAATGCATCCAAGGCCGCGATGATTAGTATGTCTTCAAATCTGGCAATAGAAGCTGCTGCTCAAAACATCCGGGTGAATTCTGTTGCACCCGGATCTATTATTTTTCCTGGAGGTAGTTGGGAAAGACGTCAAAAAGAAGATCCCGATAAAATAGCAAAGTTTATAGATGACAATTTACCATTTGGTCGTTTTGGAGGCCCCGAAGAGGTGGCGAATGTCGTCGTTTTCCTGAGTTCTTCAAGTGGGAGTTGGGTCACTGGAGCCTGTATTAACGTTGATGGGGGGCAATCCAAATCGAATTTATAGTTTATCGTAAAGTTAATATTCTGGTAGTAAACTTAACGGAGTAGGAGTTGGTTTCGATTCGTGATTAGAGATATTACTGTATTTTTAGTTTTTTTTCTTTCATGTGAATGGTGTTGGGCAACGGATTTATTTCTTTTGCGACAAGAATATAATGCTATTACCGCTTCGTTAGATACCTTGGTAAGGCTTTATGATCTTTCTCCAATAGAAGACCTCACAAGACAACGTCCAACTGCCTCAGCTGATTTGAAACTGTCATTGATTTTTTGGGCCGATGATGAAGCGGAAATATTTTTAAATGAGTTTCGTGTTGGCCAGACAAGGCTGACCCCAACCCAGATAGATATCCCATCTATCTATTTGCAGGAAACAAATGTTTTGCAAGCGCACTGTTGGGATACTGATAAGGTCGAGAGTGGCTTTATGGCTGGACTTTATGTTGTAGGAACTGGAGGTGATTTGTATCCTGTTTTATTGACAGATGAAGATGTTTGGTCGACTCAAGATGGATTTGCCGATGTGCGCTTTTATTCAAATAGTGTGCCGGATATCCCTCAGGCAGAGGTCATATGGGGAGCTGGGATGTATGGTGAAGTATGGCTTGAGACACAGTTTACTTTGACTGAGGTTAATAGAGCAAAACAGGGTAATACGGTTGAAGCACCTTTGAGCACCGTCAAGCCGATGGAATCCCACGCTGTAATATCTAGTATCGTTAGATTGAATACCAGGAAAAGAGAGTTGGAAAAAATATTTTCTCTTCACGATGACATAAATGCCGCAGGAGTAGAAAGTTACGGAGGATATGTTAGTCGTCGTTTAGCTTTTTCTTTAGGTAAGGCTGGGCGACTAGCTTCGCAAAGAGAATCCAAATTGATAGAAAAATTAGATGTTTGGAGAAATAATATGTCTCCAGATCATGCTCTGCAGTTGACTGCTTCGTCACGAAGGCTGAAGGGAGTTGATTCTCATGTGGCTCAGCAGAGAGTGGCTATGGTCGCTGCTAACGAAAAGGATCGAAAGTCAAATTATGTACCTCCCAAAGATTATTACCATGAACAGGTTAGAATGTCGCCAAAGACTGTTGTAAAAGTGATCGGTGAGGATTTTAAAAACAAAGGATCAATTCGACTTTGGTTAGGGTTTTTAGTTCTGTCAATTTATAATTGCTTTGTTTCAAGACGCTGTTGGAGAATATGGGTAGAGGAGAGATGATGTTATGCATTACTTGATTATTGTATTAGCTATCTTTGGAGTTTTTGCGTGTGCGCTAACCGGTGTGCTTTGGTATTTACAGACCGTGCAAAAAATGATAGAAAGAGATCTTAGGCATGGGATTGTAATTGCTAACATTAAACATGTGGCTGTTGTCGTGGGGTCTTTGGCCGGTTTAGCGGTTGGTGTATTAGGTTGCCTCTATTTAGTTGAGAATCAAGGAGTTAGTTTTGTAGCTTGGCTCGGACGATTTTCCTATGTACTTATAATTTGTGCGGCCAGTTCACATGTTCTCGTTCTAATTCATGCCTGGTTGCATATAAAACGTGAATTATTCAGTCGAGAGCCCTCATCGAATAGTTTGAGTGACATTCGTATGGAGAGGTTAAAACAGATTGAAGCTAATAATAGGCACTATATCGATGTTCGGACTCGTGACGATGAGGTTATAGATGATTTGGTGGGCTTTGTTTCAGAGCCAATCTTCAATGCTCGGCGAGACATGACACGGCTACCTCTTTATGGTTATCTCGGAACTGTTTGTGGTATTCTTTTAATGGCTCAGGAATTAGGGCGTATAGATGAAGCATCGCAGACATTCAGAGTTCTTTCTTCGATGGCGACGGGTTTAGTTCTGGCTTTTAAAACTACGCTGGTAGCTTTGTTGGCATATCTTCCGCTTCGGAAGGTAGTCGACCTATTATTAAAGCGTTTGGCCGAATTAGAGCAAAATTGGCGACGTCAATGTGAGGAGTTTAATAACAGATGAGTCGATTGCTTCAGCAACGTGAGGAATCTTTGGAAGAGCACGACGTGAGTAAGGAATTATTTTTGGGTATCATGATGCTTATGCTTTGTCTAGGGATTATGATTTTGAACGCGACTCAACCCGTATGGCGGGTTCATCGACATGATCCCGATACTGGTGATGCGGTTGTTATTTATACGTCAAAAGGCATGGGCATGTCAAAGGACGGCTACTCTATCGTTCGGCAACTAGATGAAACTGGTTTTCGTAAGTTGGTTCAGAATTTGGTGATTCAGCCCGATACGGATCTTCACTTGTTTTTGAAAGGTGGTAATCGTACAGATTTGATTAGGCATGCCTCTTACGCTGATTCATTACTTTCTACAGATCAAGCAGGGAATAAAGTTCGAACGGCCGTATATATCCATACTTGGTAGGGTCAATGGAAATATACGGCCGTTCGAACTCTAATAATAAGTAAATCAATATGCAGCCCCTGACGTCAGTCTTTAAGAATGGCCAATACGTCTGCACCGGTTACCATCGGGTTTAAAAAACGAATAATTGTTTGGCCTTCAGTATAGTTACTTTCGTAGTCGTCACCTTTTTTCAATGTTCCGAATCGATCACAAATAGCCTTCAATTTGCCATCTAACCTGATGTCTGTATCTAACGGTACTACCTGTACGGCAGGATTTTCAGGTGAAAAGCGTTGAGCCAGTTTGTATTGCTTTCGAAAAGCTCGGCCAAAAGGCCTACTTGTATCTAAAAAGCCATTTTCTTTTAAGAAGTTTTCTTCAGCACTTAGCAAGAGAACTGAATTTCTTGCGGCCTGAAAAGTTGTTACTAAGTCCTGCGCCTGCGCGAGTTCAACCTCCAATGTTCGTATGTGGTCGCTTTGCCGACGTATTGATGTATGAGCTTCAAGGAGGACACTATTCAAACTGTCAGTTTCAACGCGCAAGCTTGCTATGGCTTGGCTATCTACCTGTTTTTCTATCTTCATTCGACGTATTTCGCCTTGGAGCCTTTCATTTTGTTGCTTGCGTTCGTCAGCAATTTTTCGAAATTCGCGCAGCGATTTGTTTAAACCTTGCACATCTTTGATGAGTTTTTCATTTACGTGTTGTGCACTGTCGGCCTTCGATCGTAATGCATCTAGTAAAATATTAGAATCATCAAGCGTGTAAGTTAATGAATCGATTGCAGCATTTGCTGAATTTAGATCATCCTGTAATTGCAGCACCATCAGTTCTTGTTCTTCATTACCACACGAAAAACAGCAAATGGTTACGATCAATACTGAAAGTTTGTAAAACATAATTGCTCCTTTAAAAGGCCTATTTAATCAAATTCTTCTTTATAAAGACTGTCAACAGCTGCCATTGTTTCATTTAAATCGTCATAAAGTGTTGCATGGCTTCGGGCAAGTGCGTCTAATTTTTGTGTTAGCAGTTCTTGAATCTCCCTGGTCATATTGACTTTGCCCAATAGAGTGTTTTGCTGGGAAGTCAAGCTAGAGGAAGAGGTATTTAATTTACTAATTTCATCGTTAATCTGAGTTAGACGCTTTAGTAGCTCTCTATGTGCTATTTCTTGCGTAGTCGTTATTTTATTAAATCGGTCATCTTCTTGAACAGATCGTTCTTCAACCTTATTATTCATTTCTTGCTGGTAAAGTAGTCTAGCATTGCGTTCCAAAGATAGTTTGTTTTGGAACTTGTCGCTGATTTCGATTTGTTCTTTTAAGTTTATTTTGGTCGCTGCGTGGTTTTTTTGTTCATTTTGAAGGTCTCGTCTGATCTCGAATTCGGATTGTGTGAGATTGGCCTTCTCTTCTAATTGAGCCGCTAATCTAGCACTTAGAGAATTCAATTTTGAAGAAAACACGTCCATTTGTTCGGTTAGTTGCTGGCGATGTTCCTTTTGTCTTTCGTAGTTGGTAAAGAGAACTAGGCCCATTACACTAGCGGCCACTAATGTCGCATAAGCCGATAGATAAAATAAGTGTTTTCGTTCAATTATTTCGACGAGTTTATATATACAGAATACGCCGCCCCATAGGAGCGCTATACCGCCTACAATTGCAGCAATAATTATGTTCATGAATATCCCGATCCCGTTAGGTTAAGAATCGATAAAGGCAAAACCTTCGCTAAGTTAATATGGCTTAGTCTAGTGCGCAAACCACGTCTCAAGTTTCTCTTGCTTATTGGTAATGTCGTAAATGTTCTATAAATTTAGAGTAGTGTTTTATTTTGGTTTTCATGCTTTTTCTGACAAAAGTATCTTAGGAGCGTCGTAGTTTGGTTTCGAAAATATTCTGTAGCCATTTAGGTGTCTTAGTGTATCTCGTATTTATTCATATTTATGTGCCAATTTGTTTGGCTGAAAATATTATTTTTTCTGAAATCTCGACAGATGTAGGTATTGATTTTAAACATCATAATGGCGTAAGTGAAAAAAAACGTCTACCTGAGACAGATGGATCAGGTGGGGCTTTTTTTGATTACGACGGAGATGGTGATCTAGATCTTTATTTGGTAAATAGTGGAGATATAGTAAAGGGACGTTCAGGGCACTGGGATAGATTATATGAAAATATAAAGATGGGAAAATACTTTAAAGATGTAAGTGTGGATGCAGGAGTGAGGGGGCGTGATTATGGAATGGGAATCGTTACTGCAGATTATGACAATGATGGTGATCCAGATATTTATCTGACAAACTGGGGGATGGATCAACTCTACGTAAATCTAGGGAATGCGAAATTCGTTGATCAAACCCAGGAAGCTGGATTGGGAAACGAGCAATGGGGAAGCAGTGCGAGTTTTTTTGACTCCGACAACGATGGGGATTTGGATTTATTCGTAGTGAATTATGTTGATTTTACCATGCAGAACCATCCCTGGTGTGGGCATGAGGCACTGGGATTACGTTTCTATTGTGATCCGCGTCAGTATAAACCGGTACGTGATTTACTTTATGTTAATAATGGGAGTGGGGGCTTTGCTGAACGTGGGCAAAAGTTAGGGATAGTTGAGGAGGGTAACGGACTTGGGCTAGCTTGTTGGGACTATGATCAAGATGGTGACCAGGATGTTTATGTGGCTAATGATATGGAAGCAAATTTTCTTTACGTAAATGATGGAACTGGGAAATTTTCCGAGAATGGACTTTTCGCTGGTGTGGCCATGAGTGCAGATGGCTTAGCTCAGGCGGGAATGGGGGTTGATACTGCTGATTACGACAATGACGGTGATATTGATTTGCTAGTGACAAATTACCAACTAGAGAATAATGCGCTTTATCGTAATGAAGGTGAAATCTTCTCTGAAGTGAGTTTTTCGGTAGGACTTGGAGAATTAAGTCTAAATTATTTGGGATTCGGTAGTCTCTTCGTGGATTACAACAATGACGGGTGGACAGATCTTTTCGTCGTTAATGGACATGTTCACGATAATATAGAGGTCTACGACGAATTGGTGACTTACGCCCAGCATGCACAACTATTCCGAAATAACCATGGGCGCTTTAGTGAACGCGAAGCTAAACCTCAGGATGGTTTTGAGGAGAAATTCGTTGGACGGGGAGCTCTTTATGCTGACTACGATGATGATGGCGATATGGATCTGGCTGTGACAAGTTCAGGGAGACGATTTTCGTTACTGCGGAATGATGGTGGAAACAAGAATAATTGGCTAAAAGTTGAACTGGAAGGTTCTCAGAGTAATCGGGATGCTGTGGGTGCTTTGGTCGAAGTTTGGGCAGATAGTCACCGACAAATTCAGCAGGTAAAAGCAGGATCAGGTTACCAATCGAGTAACCCTAAGATCTTACATTTTGGATTGGGAATAAGGAAAATGGCTGATAGTTTAAAGGTTCTCTGGCCTAGTGGTGTTCTACAAGTTGTATCGAAGGTTGAATCGGGTAGTTCAATTACTATTGTGGAAAATCATCCCTGATCGGACAAGGTCGTCATTCGATTGTGGACTTCTTGCCGTAACGGGTGATTATTTGGTGTAAGTCGTAATGTTTTTTCCCAAGCGGCTTTGGCACCTTTTATGTCCCCTTTATTGAAATTTGCTAATCCTAGTGCATACCAGCACCTTGCGTCAAGGGGAGCTCTTTCTATGGCCACATCATAGTAAGAAAATGCACGTTTAAAATCTCCAATCAACTCGTAGGTAACTCCTATATTTAGGATAGACGGGATATGTCCGGGCATTATCTCCGCTGAGCGGATATAATATGGCAGAGCTGAATTCGGTTTTTTTAATTCAAGATAAATATTACCGATATGGTTTAAAATCTTGGGCGTTTCCGACGTTATGCCGATGGCAAGTTGAAATTGGTTTTCCGCTTCTTCAATATAGTTATGCTGACCGAAGAAGTGACCCATATTGAGATGATTCATGAATGATTCGGGAGCATTTAGAATAGAGGCACGAAGTTTTTTGAATTTTTTAATCGCCTCAGTATCTCCGGAACCAATTTCCCCAAGAAGTGTAAATCGTTCCATGTTTGTTTTGGCAATATTGGACAAACCCAATTTACGAGCTAGTATAGCAGCTCTATAGTAACATTCGGCAAAACCGATATCAATCTTAACGGCACGGAGATAGGTTGTTAAGGCGCTGTCATTTTTTGAGGCGCCTTCTAGGGTGCGCCCCAGATAGTAGTGCAGAGTTGATGCTTGAGGTAAAAACCTTAAAGCCGTTGAAAAGTGCTCTTGGGCTAGTATATACCTTTTGGTTCCTAAAAATACTTCTCCAAGCCTTCTGTGAATTTCTGGTTGATCTGGAGAAAACTTTAGTGCTTGTTTCAGATTTATCTCAGCTTGTTTAAATTTTCCAAGTTTAGTATAAATCCCTCCTAAGTTTAAGTAAGCAATAGCAGAGTTAGGTTGTATCCCTGTAATTTTCGTCAATGCTTCTATCGCCAGGGCATATCTTCCCTGTGAAGCATACGCAGTTGCCTGTATGTTGAGTAAATTTGTTGATGTTGAATCATTTTGAAGCCCGGTGCTACTGATTTTTAGAGCCTTAAGGAATTGGCGAGCATTAAGTGCTTTTTGTGCATGTATTGTCAGTGAATCGATGTTTACAGCATTTTTTCGTATCGGTGTCGTACTGCTTGTTAGATTACTGGATATACTCTTTGGTTTTTGAATAAAGACTATGAATATGGCGACAGAAAAAACTGTCAATATTATGTAGCCTATAGTTAACGATTTATTGGAGATAGATTTTAAGGTTTTGAAAAAAATCAATATCAATCCTTCTGTTGGTGTGCTTATACAATATCACAGCCTTTTGTAAATTTATATATAATTCTACGATTCGTAAGGTTTTATTGTATGTCTAACGTACAGAATCATCGCGGAGAATACATAGGAAATGGCAAAATTTAATCGGAATAAAAAAGGCCCAAAGATACAACGCTTATCAATGTTTAGCGTGGCCTTTATAGTTTTTCTATCAGTTTTTTCCGGCTTAGCTATTTGGTATGTATATGGGAAGAACAGGGAGGAGCGGTCGCAAGAATTTTTACTTGAAGGTAAAGATCTGGCAGCAAAGGGTTTCAATAAAGCCGCTAAAGAAAAATTTATGATAGCGTTGGAATTGAATCCATATTTGACAGATGCTATGGTGAAATTGGGTAACATTGCTGCTGCCTCTGAAAATTTTGCAATATCTCTGCCGTATTATAAAAAGGCGTTAAGTCAAGATAGTACTAACTTCGAAGCTACGATAGGCCTTGCTGTTTCATTGGATGGTATTGGCGATTTTGTTGCGGCCGAAATAGCTTACAAAAAAGCGATATTCGAAAAGTCTAATTTCTCTGAAATTTATTATAACCTTGGTTTTTTATATCAAAGGCAACGTTTATACGAAGAAGCAGTAAAACAGTATGAAAAAGCGTTACAATTAAAACCAAAATTTTTGCAGGCTCAAGCAAATTTAGGGTTGTGTTGGGATCGTTTGCACGACCCAGGAAAAGCCATAATGGTATACCGTCGCGCTATTGCCCTTCATCTAAAAGAAGGGCCTCTTTACACAAGACTGGGTTCGAGTCTTATGAAAATTGCCAAATACGATGCAGCTGAATTAGCATATACAAAGGCTATTGAATTAGGAGAGTCAGACTATTCGATCTTTATGAAATTGGGAGAAATTGCTGAAGATAAAGGAAATACACAGATGAGCCTAAATTGGTATAACAAGGCACTTTCTGTGGAAAAAAATTCATCAGAAATATATGAAAAACTTGCCGGAATATTATTTAAAACCGGAGAGGAGAATATAGCTGAGAATTATTTTAAGAAATCTATCGAAATAGACTCAAAAAATCCCAGTGCTAGGTATGGATTAGCTCAGTTGTATATCACCAAAGGAAAGGTATCGGAAGCTGAGCGTGAATTGCGTTTATTTGAACGTCTAAAAGAATTCGAAGGGCGTAAAACAAACTTGCTTCGGGCCGTAGAACGTCAACCGCGAAATCCAGAGCCTGCTTTTTTACTTGCTGAATTTTATTTGGAATTTAAGAGACAAAAAGAAGCTGTAGAGATATTAGAACGTATAGTATCGCTGACTCCGGAGTTTTTGAAAGCTGCAGCCTTATTGCAACAATTGTCGGAAACGAACTAACCATCATTAACCCACTCAAATACTTTATCTAACTCGTATAGATGGAAACTTCGACTGTCCCCATTATATTGTATCGCCAACAATCTATTTATCTCTGGGAATTTAATTTCTGATTCACTCCCGTCGGGCCAAATTACACTTACAGCCAAAACCGTTTCTTCAGCACCTAATCCAACGTAAGCTCTAATGTCGTTATACGAGAGATAACTACCGGCTCCAGTAATGTAACGCCACTGTGTTACATTACTGGTTTTTATCGCGACACGACTTCCAATTCCATCTCGATTAATTGCGGAGCCGATTAGATGTATCGCAATCCAATTATTGGATTTATCTATTTCGTTGCGAAGAAGGGTAGGGGAATCATTGAGGTTTACTATAAAAATGTCTGAATCACCGTCGTTGTCATAGTCTGCAACCGAACTCCCTCTACTAACCTTGGAAATTGAAAGAGCCTGATCTGATTTAGGCTGAGCGAATCGGCCGTTTCCCATATTGATAAACAACTGATTCCGTTGTCGATATTTAGATCCAGCGTCAATGTTATCGACTTGTGGATAAACATGTCCGTTGGCTACAAAAAGATCTAATAAGCCATCGTTGTCGTAATCAAAAAATTTTGTTCCCCAAGCTAATAGATCTACAGTGCTTGCTGCTAAGCCAGCGGTTGTAGTTACGTCAGTAAAACGAGCATTATTGTTATTGTAGAGTGTATTGGTTTCAGTGAAAAAATGTGTCACATAAAGATCAAAGTCCCCATCATTATCGTAATCTCCGGCGTCCACACCCATTCCAGCCTCGGTCTCTCCGTCCCCATTGTAAGCAACGCCTGATAGTAATGCTAGGTCCTTGAAAGTTCCATCGGATTGATTTTTGAATAGGACATTTGGGGTTTCATCATTTGCGACGAATATGTCTGTCCATCCGTCTATATCATAATCTATAGGCATCACACCAAGGCCATAGTATGAATTAGATTTAGCTATTTGAGATGGTATGGTTACGTCAGTAAAACGAGCATTTCCTTCGTTGCGATACAGTCGGTCTTCAGCACCGATAAGACCTTTAGGACCACAGTAGACTTGGATCCCGCCGAAAAAAGAGCATAAATTTGGATTAACAGGAACGGACGTTGCGTCGAAAACAACATAGTTCGTTACATATAAATCGAGGTCGCCGTCGTTATCGAAATCAAGAAAGGCGCTACTGGCACTGAAATCGTCGGACGCGATATTACTAGAATCAGAGATGTCTTGAAAAGAAAGTTGATCTTTGTTTAAAAAAAGAATGTTGGGTCCGTAGTTTGTCACATAAAGGTCTCTTAATCCATCGCTATTTATATCTCCTACAGTTATTCCTGTGCCCCAACCTTTGTGATTTAACCTTGAATATTCACTAAGATCTGCAAAAGATCCCTTGCCTGTGTTTTCATAAAATACGTTGCCGGGACCTATTTGCTTCTGAAACGTTTCTAGGGTTGATCCGTTGGCAATATACAAATCCATATCTCCGTCGTTGTCTGCATCGAAAAATGCAGATCCGCTTCCGTGTGCTTCCAGGACATAAGATTTAGTTTCACTACCACAGGTGTTATAGTAAGTTATTCCCGCATTTTGTGTCTGATCAGTAAAAAACACATCCTCAGCAGCACTCAATAGATCGCATTTTAAACACGAGATCACTATCCAAAAAATAACTACGAATTTAATAGGCTCGAAATTAATAGTTTTATTCATGCGACGAATGGTCAAAGATTAGATTATGTTTTTCATTTTTGGGGTAATGCATTTCGGATTGCCCGTCAGGCCATGAGATATACACACTGTCTATTTGGTTGTGGCTCCCTAATCCATAATGTAGAGAATAGCTATTAGTTGAACCGAATCCGCTTCCAGCATCAAGGCGTTGTAAGCGGTGGTTTGTTCCACTGTGAAGTACTACACTGGAGCCCACGCCGAATTTATTTTTATTAGACCCATTTAGCTTGATAGATATACCATTAAAAGAGGATCCTTGGTTCAGATATAAACTGTTTGCCCACACGTCGCCTGGGTAATGCCCTCCCGACCCTAGGTAAATATCGAGGGCGCCATCCTCGTCAATATCGGCAAATGCTACTCCATGACCTTTCCCCAAGTTGGCAACTCCTGCCTGCTGCCCAACTTCAGCGTAACTGTTTTCACGTCTCAAAAATAGGGCGTTGGGTTCAAAGCGGGCCATAAGAGGGCCTCCATTAGCTAGATAAAGATCCGCAACACCATCATTGTCAAGATCGCCAGCGCCTGCTCCCATAGCACCAAATGAACGAGCTATGCCAGCGTCAACGGCCCGTTCAACAAATACATCATTACCATCGTTTCTATACAGGTGGGCTGGGTTTCTAAAAGTATCTCCAGAAGATCTGATTGATTCGACAACGTCTTCATAGTAAGACATGGCCGATACAAATAGGTCTAGATCGCCGTCACTGTCACTATCAAAAAAAAGCGGTATATAGCTACCATTCAATGGATTTTCAACACCGGCAACGCTAGTAATATCCGTAAAGGACTGGCCTTCGTTTCGGTAAAGCCTGTTAGGCCCACTAACATTTGATACGTAAAGGTCAAGATCTCCGTCTTGGTCGTAGTCGCCAAGGGCAACGCCTAAGGACGTACCTCTATCATCTACGAGCCAATCACCAGCGCGTTGATTGAAGTGATTGCCGTCTTGACTTAAGAATAGTTTGTTGGGTGCTGCGTTACCGGTTACGCCGTTTGCTACATACAAATCTAACCAGCCATCAGAATTTACGTCACCCCATGCTGCCGTGAAACTATCGTCCTCATCTAGAACTCCTAGTTTATCGGCAAAATCAGTAAAATTGGCGTATCCATTGTTCGAATAAAGTGAATTCTTTTGCCGTCCTTCCCACGCATCGCGGGTTACATAAACATCGAGATCGCCGTCGTTATCGTAGTCAGCTATTGCTGCAGCCCAGCCCCCTACAATATGGTCCAAAGAACTGCGTTCCTTAGCCTCAACAAAATATTGTGATTCACGTAGGTAAAGACCGTGGGGAGTGTGAATACCAACCGTAAACAGATCTAAGGATCCGTTACCGTCTAGGTCGCCCCACGCAGCTCCACGTCCTCGATCAATTTTGTCGACACCCATTCGGTGCGCAATGTCTACAAATTTTACCGAGGCTACACCGTTTGCAGGTTTGATCTGAAGTATGTGATTTTTGGGTAGATCTCCAGGATATTTCCCATGTAAAGCAATATAGGCTAATCGGAGATTCCATAGCCGTACCGACCTTAAGGGCGATCCAGATGGCAAAACGTCTACTGCCCTCTGATATGCTTTAATAGCCGTTTCGAAGTCTTGTAGCCAGTGTAAGGTCGTCGCATAAAGAAAAGTTAAATGAGGGTCTTCAGGGGTAGATTCTATAAGTGTTTTAAATCCTGAGGCAGCGCGAGAAAAGTCACCTAGTCGCAGACGGGAAGCAGCAGCACCTGCCTGGGCTTTTTGAGAATTTGGAGTTAGAGAAAGAATGGACTCATATTGGTGTAAAGCCCCTTCTGGATTTGGTGGGGCGTCGGTCATGAGTACGTCAGCGTATGCCATACAAGCAGGGGAATAGGTCGGAAATCGTTTTACTAATTGTTCCAGTATTACTTTTGCTTTTTTTTCTTTACCGGTGATTCGGTAGATTTGTGATAGCTGAAACGCTGCTTCAACTCGATTAGTATCGGCCTTAGCTGCTTTTTTTAAGTATTTAACGGCGTTAGATAAATCCTTTTTTCTAAGATTTATTTCCGCCAATCCTAGCAGCGCCACATAATTGTTTGGATCGTGGGTTATTAGGATTCTAAATATGATTGATGCAGAATCCAATTTTGAATTATTGACAAATGACATGGCTTGGTCATGAAGAGATTGAAGAGATTCATTTTTATCTTCTGGAGAAGTGCAAAAAATCTCGATAAATGCGAAGAGGGCTACTAAGAATTTTACAAGCCTATTGAATGATATATTCATCGCCTGTTAATTCCCGTAATGTCTTTAATGCAGCTTTGGTATCCGGACCGTCGAACTTCTTAATCATTTTTACCAAAAGAGGAATTGCAGTTGTGTCTCTTAAAAGGCTCAAGCTTTTGGTGACTTCGGTCCTAACATGGACGCTCGGGTCGTTTAGTGCCATGTGCAAGGCTAAACGTGCTTTCTTTATTTTCCGAACACCGCACAATTGGACAGCTATGTAACGGACGGTTTCGTCAATATCAGAAACTCGATCTATTACGGATTGCTCGGCCCGGGGCATCCATTGTTTACCTATTGCAGAAAGAGCCTCTTTCCTGACTAATGGAGAGGGATCGTTCATGAGTGTAATTATTGTAGGAACAATGGAGGAGTCTCTAAGCGACGAAAGGCCTTCAACTGCTGCTGCACGAGATTTATCTGTTTGCGCGTGAGCGCTAAAGTGAATTAGTGTATCGATGAGTTCGGGTCGGTGAATTTTGCCAAGTGCTCGGAGTGCTTCTTGTTGCACGAAAAAGTTTGGATCGTGGGCTAAAATGAGCAAAATATTAGCGGCCTTCGGGGATCCGATTCGACCTAAAATTTGGGCACCGATGTATCTGACGGTATCTGGTGCGTCGGCTATGGTCTTGATTAAAGGTACTACGCTGCTTTCACCGGCATCTATTAAAGCGTATGCAGCTATTCTTCGGACGTCAGAGCGTTCGTCGCTAAGTTTACTGATTAAATCGTCAGTACCAGGTTTGCCACAAGTAAAACATAACCCGGCTAAGCAGATTATGAGCAGATTGAAGAAGGAAGGGCTTAACGAATTCACTCTTAAATATACTCTACGCCAACTCTGCAGTACCAAAAGAGTTTACGCAAATAGCTTAATTGACCATCTGCATCAGGCGTTGAGTCATGGATCCCTCTTGCGTGAGAGCGTATACAATCACGTTTATAGCCATTTGCATTTGTCGAAGTTTGTCTTGACCGTCTGAGGATTGAGTGAAACCGAGTCCTAAACTAAAACTTATACCGACCAGACGGTCCTTAATAAAATGACCTACGGTGTATTGCCAGGGATTCTGGTTTTTGTTGGAACTGGTACCTCGTGTAGAAGTTGGTGCCCCACCCTTGAATTCAAAATAGGAGCTAAATACGGGATGGTCATCTGGTAGTCGCTCGGACCAAAAATCTCTACCTTCTACTAAGCCACCATATTTGATGAGGCCTTCATGAAAACCTCCAATCCCACCAAAAATGAATCCGCCGTTTGTCAAGTAGCGCGTCATTTGCTCTAACTCTCCTTCATTTGGTGCGCCAGAAGGAAGAATAATAGGGATTTCAAGAAGCCGTTCATCATCATACGTAATACTACCGATGAAATCTGCGCTGATTCCGGTATACTCGTTCAAACCATTGACGAGAAATCTTAGATTCTCTGTTCCGCCGCCGCTAGCTCCTGACGCAAGCGCACTTGCGGAAACAACGCGGGCGAAGTTGATGAACCCTTTGATAGCTTGGGGATCTCCGGCATCTTGGACCAGCATAGCCCGATAACGTCCAGTATCCATGCTGTTCACATCTAACATGTCTAGAGCCATGTCTATTTTGTTTTCCGGTTGTCTCGTTCCGGTAAGATCAACGGCAGTCAGTGTTGGTTCAATGTCCACACCACCAACATCTACGCTTCTAGAAATGGACATTGAGGGAGCAGCAGCGTTATTGAGTGCTGAATTTGTGCTGAAACTTGCGGTAGCCCTAACTTGGTCCATCCGGGCACGAAGTGCCACCGACTGGCGTTGAATCATCTGGCGTTTTGGTTTTGGCACTTTCCGTAATTCTAATGGTTTTGTTAATCTGGGTTCTCTCTTGATAAATTTTGTAGTCAATGGCCGAGGCGTACTTTTTACAACCTCATCTGCCGGGTCAATGATTGCGGCCGACAGATGAATCCCTAGGGCTGCTATTAGCGAGAAAAGAAGATATTTATGCAACTCCCGCAGTAGGGCATCCGGATGGAATGACGAGACTGCCGATATAAAACGTGTAGATCTGGTAGTTTCCATTTCAAACCTCATGCGGTAAAAATCAGGGCCGCTTATCAGAGACAACGGAATCGCCGATGGAAAGAATAACCCCATTCTCTCGGGCGTTTCGCTCAACTTTGTGTTCGCGGGCTAACGATGTTGTAGGGCCCGTCGCAACGATTTTAATTTGTCCAATTTTCACTAATTTACGCTTTTCACGGTAGACATCAAGTCTTAGGCCTTCTCTCATTCCATGTTGACCGCCCAAATTGATAATAAATTGGCGTCGCTTTTGCGCATCGGGTTGCTGTATCGACACGATACGTCCGCTCAATGGTAACTGCGCAAGAATTTTGGGGACGGCCGCCGAGGCGATTGCTTGTGTTAGATTTCTAGCATAGGAAATATCGTCTTGTGGAGATGAGAGATACCATCTGTCTGCAACAGTCAGCATTCGATATGTACTTGGATTCTTGAATCGTTGTCTGAGAATTGGCGCAGTAAATTTTTTAATAAATTTAGGATCGGTATACCCAGGATATTTATCTGGGTTGAGAACAAAACGTTCTCTATGGGGCAACAAGATCGTACTGTCCAGCAATTCAGACCAAATGGTTTTTTTTCTTGTAGTGTCGATTAAGCGTATTTCTACAGCGGTGGTTAATGCTGGAAGAGATTTGATTTGACGTGGTAAGGCCTCCTCCTGTCTTTGCGTGAGCGGGGCGTATCCTGGATCTCTTAGGTAAATGGTGCGGTTACGGTACAATCTGTTGAACGATTTGACGACAAAGTGTGCGATATATTCAGCGGTCACGTCGTCGGTAAAATTTGTAACTCCTTGTGAGTTTAGTTCGACGATGTTAGATGTGACGTTATATATACCCAAAGATCGTAATTCAGAATCAGTTCGAGCATGCATATATTGGATATTGGTACGATGGAATTGTTGCATATGAGGCCAAATGCGGGTTGAATCGATCTGACTGGTGTAGGCAAGGCTAACCGTCAATCTGTTATCAATTGATTCGGAGTAAAGAGCTTCATTTATTAAACAGAAAGCGATCAGGATTTTGAGATTGTTCAAATGTGCCTCTGTTAGAGGTGTCTGTTTGGAATTTTATTTGAATTGTCCAGCCATAGCTTTTGTGCAAATAAAGAATAACCGTGGCTTGTGGCAAGAATAGGATTGTTATGTCACGATTATTTTTTTATTTCCTGAGATTTAAGACTTACTTGATATGTGAAAGCACGTTACTAAAATTGTTTGACAAAAGATTATTTTTTATACAATTTGTATCCTGTAGACGCGTTTTTATTCTTAGCGCGATTTTTAAACAGGTGTCCTCAATATTGGGGAACCGTATCTTTTCTCGGAGGTAATTGGTATGAGGAAATTGAGCATTGTTGCAATTGCCGCGTTCGGCATTGTCGGTGCTTCGTTCGCTCAGGGCGATCGTGTTTTCGATCTGCCTAAGTTGACGCAGGCTCCCGTCTTGGACGGTGTTATCGATGGTGACGAATGGGCCGGATCCCTTGAGTTAGGCTGCTCGCCTTCTCAGGTCCAGGAAGATGGCGCCAATTATGGCTGGCGCGATATTGAGGCACAGCAGAGCGAAATTAGTGTAAACCAGTTGGTTCAGTCCGATGGCGAAGATGCAGGTATCGCGCGCACGGATGCTGATTTCAATTCTCGTATCTGGCAGGCTTGGAATGATGATGGATTGTGGGTTGTCACCGCAGCCGCTGATAACGTCCACGATGTAGAGGGCGGAGAAAATGGTTGGGCCTGGTGGGAGCGCGACAGCCTCTCATTGTATGTCGACCTGATCAACGAAAAAGAAGAGTCGGTGCTTAACGGCGAATATACGGCGTTGAACATCGTTAACTTTCAAGCGCGTCCTCTTGAATCAAGTCCGTACACTGTTTCGTGGGCTCGTACGGTTGAAAACAAGCGCTCAGACGAAGACGGAAATGATCCTGACCTCGTAGACGGGTTCTTAAATGGATATCGCGACGCTGGTGACGAATTCGGCGGTGAAGCTGATTACGTTCTGGAGATGTTTATTCCTTGGGAAAACTTACTCCGCTTTAACCTTCCTGCCGTACCAGTAGTTGGTTCTGAAATGGGTTTTTCATGGTTGCCACCGGATCCGGATGGTGACGATAGTTACGGTGGTCAGCTCCAGTGTTGGGGTTGGGCAGATGACCCATCAAACTTTTCGACGTGGGTAATGTCCTCGACGCCGGCTGGACCAGCAGGTGGAACAGCTGTCGAGGCTGATTCGTGGGGCCGTATCAAGACTACTTTTCAGTAGATTTGATGCTTCTGTAGTAATTGTTTATATCATATCGGAGACCATGGACTGGTCTCCGATATGATTTTTTTTGTATAATACGTGATGTTGCATTCCTAATTGTCGGAATATTTCAGGTGTAAGGATGTCCATATTAAAAGATTTTAAAAATGCGTGCGGCCTGTTTTGCTTAGCCTTTGGGATACTTTTATGCAGTGTTCTCGAATCTAAAGCACAGCGTCATCCGGAATCACAGGGTCCTTTGCCTTATTACCGCGACGAACCTGGTTATGTATCAGGTCCAGAATGGCTTCAGAGGCCTTCCTTTATACGGGGTCCCCGTGATCGGTATGAGCGGGGGGCATCTCGGATGTTTCTGGGGACTGGTGATGAGGTTCCGTATTTAAACTACGCTGATGATCGATACATATTATCGCAGAGGGAATTAATCCCGTGGTTTCAGCCGAAGGGGCGTCCTTGGAAATTTCGGAATACGCGCTGGGATCGTTTGGGCAATTACATGGGGTCTACGGTTAGTACCAGTCCTGCTTCAAGTTATTTGAGGTTGTTTACATGGGAAGAAACGCGGAGTGATGATTTAGGGCAGGGTAGAAGTTTTATTGATCACATGTCGCCTTCTCCTTGGTCAGGTCCTGCTGGATATACCGATGCGACACTGCGAATTGGACATTACAATTACAAGGACCTGCATTGGACTGCGACGGTGGGGGAACGAGTCCGCAGCATTTTTACTCCGCTGACACTTTCACAGGCACACTTATCTGTAGCCCGCGTTGATTTCGATAATAAATTCGGACAGGATAGGGCAACATTACTTTTTAATAGAGGGCGCACACGTCCTGGAGGTTTGTTTTCTGAGTGGGCCTCTGTCGGTGGAGACACTGAGGATCCTTCGCCTGTTTTGATGTATGGTATGCACTACAAGCATCGTTTCGGCAGGTATGCTCAATTTGGTACCACGTTATTAAATCAAGTCATGAATATGCCATCATCAGGCACTAGTAGCCCCCTACGAGGCGATTTACCTTATGAAATGCTTGGGCCTCGCGTGATAAGGGTTTTTGTTGCTGATGATTCTCCGGAGGAAGTAAGGCATAACGCGAGGGTCTATGGTTTAGATATTGCCCTCGAAGGCAACAGGGAAGATGGGCGTGTTATGATGACCAGTAGTCCTGGAGAATATTATGATGCGCGTCTTGAGCCTGTGGTCGTAGGAGGCCGTACGATTCCCGGGAGCGATGGAAGAGAGGCTGTTGGTCGAGAAACCGTAGTTTACGAATTTAATATTCCCTCCGATGTCACGGTACAGTCAGCTACTTTTTCAGCACATGTTTCGGATGACTATCGGATAGGCGTCAGGCAGGTGCATGATTTTCCGGGTGTGGATCGCAAGGGTAACCTTGATCTCACCGAAAGTGTTTGGCCTGACGACTTTGTTATCACGGAAGCAGGAACGCGAAGACCATTCAAATGGGATATTCAGGAAGACGAGGAGCCGTATTACACAGTAGTTCGGTCGGAAGGTAAGGGAGAAAATAGCTCAAACAGAAAAATTGTTCGGTTTGATTACGGGATTCCGACGGGACAAAATTTGGCATCGTTTGATTTTCAGGCCAATCTGGTTGGTTTGAACTTCAGTGGAGAAGTTGTTCGAAATACGCAGAACTTTATATATCCAATTGGACTTAATGACGGGAAGCGAAGTAGCCAAAAGGCTTGGGCTTATTGGGTCAATGTGGTGAAGGACTTGGGGCCTGCCCGACGTTTTGGTGCGAAGGTTGGTGCGGAAGTTTTTAGGCTCGATCCGAACTATAGCGGTGGCTATGACAGTCAGCGTGGTGGTATGGCGTTCCATCTGGACTATCAGGATGGTTCCCGTGTAAAATCTGACACACAAGAATATGGTCTGGTTGAAGATAACGACGACGATGACCAATGGCCTGATGACTTTGTCGAGGATACTGCCTCACCGGGACGTATGTCGTATCCTGGTTGGACCAATGCCTCAGTTTATCCGGGTTTGGACGAAAACTTAGACAATATTCCCGACGTTGACAGAAACGAAAACTTTGTTCCGGACTGGGAAGAGCCGTTCCTTGTTTATGATGCCGACCCACCGGAGTTTGTTTACGGTATCGACTTCAATAATAACGGAATGCCAGATTTCAGAGAGAATGATGATTTACCTGACTATCCTTACCGCAGAGATCAAAGAGGTCGTCATTTCTTCCTTCTGTTGGATAGTTTAGGTAAATTGGGCGAGTCTGTATCTATCGGCTACTACAAGGCTACAGAAGAGGCAGGAGGCAATAAAGCCGAAAGTTTATATTTGAGATATGCATACGACCAAAAACGCGTAGGGATCGGTGGCATTCGGGTGAATTTCGACGTGAAGCAGGTGAAGGATAACATTCGTGACGACAGTTATGTTTACACAGTTCCACCGAACGATGACGATATCATACCTTGGTTGAACAAGCCTGATACACACCCTGGACTGCCAGGAAGGTACCGTCCAGCTACTCCGGATCCATTGCTCATGCAGGATAGTTTCGTATACACCGCTTTTTTAAAGACCGATTATACCCGAATAGCCAATATGACGGTTAGCAATTCCGCACTTTGGGTTAGAAACGAACAATCTGAAATAGCTCTTGTTGGTGAAGAGGGTAACCTTCAGGAGGCCGATACAATTTCGCGCATAATCTTGGTGAATAAGATAAAACGAAATTGGCTGATAGGTTCGCTAGACATTCAAGCTAAATTCAAACATCGGCTTATTTATGAGACGATTGATTCTCAGCAATCGTCTCGGACTTCGTATTCCGATCTTATTCCTATTGCTATGGCAGAGTATGCATGGACACCTAAAACGAGTTTTGTTCTGGGGATTCAGGGCCTGCCGCTGCTACCATATAAGCGTTTAGATCGTGCTCGGGAAGACGGTAGTTTTGATCAGACAGACTACGCTTTCATGTACAAAATGCAATCGGAATATTTTGGGTTTGAAAATGAGTTTTTTTTCGGATATCTCATTGCTGACAGGAACTACGAAACGTTGAAGGATCGTAATTATCGTCGCGGCACCTTCTTTGTTGAAATCATAACGCCTTTCTAGAAAACACCTATGCCAACGTATATGTTAAATTTTATTTTTGCGCTTTTGATCATGTTTGGTGGATGCTCTCTTTTGCCACCACGTCAGCATCTGGTATACCGTGTCGACGTTGATCCAGTTTTATCCTCAGGAAAACAAGAGACCTTTTATGAGGATCCAAGCGATAGTACCTTCGTTTGGAGTAAGGAAGGACTTATCGTAAAGGTGAAATTTTACGATGATCAAATGCTGGACAAAAGGTTTGATCCAAAGGTGAGCCCGTATACGCTGTCGGGTTGGGTTGATCCTATAAAAGGTTATACTCCTCCCTTGTGGACAGCCTTTGAAGTAACCGTAATCAACAGGACGCGTGAACGGGTAGAATTAGATCCTACTCAGGCAGTGTTGCGGATGGATAACGGCGAGTACTATTTCTGTCGTCAAGGCGTGGGAAGACTGATTTCTAAGGATCATTACTTTGATTACAGCTATTTGAAGTGGAGTGGTCGGGAAGGGAATGTCGAATTTTATAAGAATACAGATATGAATGATATTTGGCATCGGACGGAATATCGACGTGAAAAACCGGTTCGTAAGGGAAGAAAGTATACCGGAATGTTAACGTTTCCGCCGTTACCCGAAGGGGTTTCGGAATTTACTCTTGAATTCAACGATTTCATTCTTGCATACGATAGTGCTGAGGCAGGTTTTGGGAATCCTACTGAATTCATGGATATACATTTTGACTTTAACGTGGATCAAGGGGTTTATACCGTGGGGGATAAATAGCGAATGAGCATTAAAAATAGATATAAAGTGTTTGGGTTTTTGTGCTTGGTCTTGGTAGTCACACTCGGTTGTGGTAATTTGAAATATGTTGCTTTGAAGGGAACAGAGTTAACCAATCCACCAACAGAGCGTGTGCGTGTATATGTCAAACAGTTTCCGGTTACCAGTAAGGCCAATGTTATCGACCCTAATGCAATTTCTAGTGGAGATCAGTATCAAGGTGGCGGCAGTTCGATTAATTCACTGGCTGAGGTTGGTAACGCGATTATGGTTATATCGCGGTCTACTCGGATTGAAGATCTTACTCGATCGTTGTTACGTGAACTTCGCAACAACGAATTACGCTACCTAAGTGAATATGAAAGAGTTACAGATCTTTCTAAGGTTCGTGTTATGTCCAATCCGTATGAATTGGTGGCACCGGAAGACAAGCGTGCTCAGTTAGAGATTAGCGGTGAAGTGGTTCTGATGAGTCAGAGGGTTGAACAACGTTTTTCACAAAACAGTTCAAGCGTAGAAGTTCGAATCAAAATTAAGGATTTGGCTACGGGTCGTCAGGCGGATATTTTGCCTGTCAAATCCGGGATCAATATGACCTTTAATTCCAAAGAATTAGAAGAAGCAATCGCAGTTTTTATATCGACGGTTCTTACTCAAAAAACGCTTTTTTAGGTGATTGGTTTAGCCATACTCATGTTGGGAATAGGATCTGAATCATACGCAGAGATGAAACGTTGGGAATGGGATGACGAA
This sequence comes from Candidatus Latescibacterota bacterium, assembly GCA_036343635.1. Lineage (GTDB taxonomy): Bacteria > Latescibacterota > UBA2968 > UBA8231 > UBA8231. The sequence continues at coordinate 34,807 of JAYYVF010000076.1, forward strand.
CCCTATTTGCCTTCGACTCGTCGAGACGTGGTCTGGATAAATGGGGCCTACAAGTTAGCTGAACTTTCTGAAGAAGAAAATATTGCTCTCGGGAATACTGCAAAGGATGATTTTGGTTTGCGCGTCCCTTTGACTGATGGCAAAATAGATTTGATTGTCAGTGAATGGATTTCCAATTCACCGAATGTTTTCGGACGCAATTTTGTTGTTGATTTAGGTCAAAATCGTGCTATCACAAAAGTTCGAGTTATACCCGGTCAGACGGCCCTTAATCAACCCGAATATTTTGTGCGGGGTTATCGGATCGAGGCCGCTCACGAAAACTCGAGAGATGTTTGGCGGTTATTGGCCGAACAAACTAAGCATTTTAATTTGGTTTTGGATACTCAAGCGGATTCTTCCTGGAAGGTGACTGATGATGTTGGATTGAGCACATATCGAGAAGCCCGATATGTAAGGTTAACTATTACGAGGCAGGATCGAAGCAATTGGGTCGCTCTCGGTGATATTGAGGTGTATGGGACTGGGTATCATGCACACGGCGATCTACAATTTGACTTTGGAGCGAAACAACCAGTAAACATTGGCCGTATTGTTTGGGAAGCGGATGTGCCTGATGGAACAGACTTGCGAATGAAAGCAAAGGGTGTATCTGTTGATAATTTAGATTGGGCAGAAGTACCCAGTCTGGCCCAAAGGGATCAATATACGGGTGTTGAGCCAGTTGAAGATCTTGAATTTAAGGTGGAGTTTGAGACAAAGGCGGCCTTTTCTACGCCACGTCTCGACAAACTGAAGATTGATTATGATCCAACGTTGGTGGCTTCGTATGTAATATGTCATATTGAACCGAATAAGATACAGCGAAAAGAAATAGCGGAGGTAAAATACATAATTGATGCTATGGTCGGCTCTGATGATTATGGAATAGATTGGATAGAAATAAAAAACTCAATCTTTGAAGATATAGGGATAGAAATTGATGGTATGATGCTTACATCTGCTGAATATGAAATTATGGCTGATGTTGATCTAAATAGGACGCGGATTGAATTATTATCAACAATTCGTCAGGATTCGCGGATCGAAATTACTGGAAAGACGAGATTGTTTGTTGATACGGAGTTACGCGCTTCGGTTGGGAATCGGGTGCAGGCGGAAAGAGATGGCTACATAAACTGGCAGAATACGACGGAAAATCCACTAGGTAGCTGGGATTTACAAGTTGTGGGGGCACCTGGCGATTTACTCAGTTCGATTCGGCAGTCTGGTTCCGTTATTTCGCCAGGTAGTGCTGATGAATCTTCTATAAGCTTTGAGTTTGACGTAGATAACATTAGTTCAGCCACAGAAATAAGCATTGAAATTTATTCGATGAACGGGATTCGTGTAAAGCGTTTGTCGGAATTTGGAACTGCGGGTGTTTATCGGTTTGATTGGGATGGAAGTTCTGAGAGTGAGAAGATTGTTCCGCCTGGACTTTACATGTATCAGGTTGTTGTTGAAGGAGCAGGTGTAAGTGGTCGTCGTAGGGGTACTTGCGTTGTGGCCTATTAGTAAGAATATAGTTGTTAGTGTTGCATTGTGTATTGGATTGAAGCCCCTCGTCGCTTTTGCTGCTTTTGAGGTAGAACACTGGGGCGCTCATTCAGCAGCCATGGGGGGAGCTTTTTCAGCCCACGTAGGCACTGTAGAAGGTAGTTGGTTTAATCCTGCAGTAGCTGCAGCCATGCAGGTAAAAATGTTTACCAGTACCCATGTTCAGCTTTTTAAAGGGGTACCTGGAGGCCTGAAACAGAATTCGGGCGGTGGTGTAGTTCCGACTAAATATGGGGGAGCTACACTCAGTTTCGCAAGATTTGGAGAAAGGGAGTATAGCGAGCAAATATTTGCGATGGGGTTTGCTCGGAAGATGCACCAACGCTTTTCCCTTGGTTTTCAGTTAGGTAATGCCGGGTGGGAATTTGGAGATTGGGGGGCACGTGATTGGTCGTTGTCGTTAGGAGGGTTGTATGAGGTCGGATGGATCACCCCTCATACCTTTGCTCGAATAGGCCTTGTGGCTCGAGGGCTTGGTAGCACTACGAGAGATTCTGGCAGGTTGACAGGACATCGTCCTTCTCGTTACGTGTTTGCCTTTGAATTAAGGCCCGAGAAGCAGATCTTTGCTGCGGAAGTGGAAACTGGTCGCGGGGAATGGGAATTAAGAGCGGGTTGTGAAACGCCTTTGGTTGGAGATTGGAACTTGAGATTTGGTGGAAACGTTCTGTTCGCGGAAACGCTAAATCGCACGGCTAACGTTGGATTGGGTTATACTTGGAACTTAATTCGATTTGATTACGCATATTCGCACTCTTATGACCTTTCGTCGTTTGGTGCTACACACCGAATAGGTATCGGCCTTTTCGGAAGTTGAAAAGATGGATCGTGAGTATGGAGGATAGTGTATTGATACAGCAAATTAAAAAATATCTCTTTTTATTATGTGAGGGTGCGACCATGAGGCACACGCGCAGACGTGCATTATCGGCCTGTCGATGTTCTGGACATTGGGTCGGAGCAGTTGTCACAATGTTCTTGCTGGTGGATTTGGGGTATACACAGACCCACCTTCGTCAGCGAGATTTCCTAAATCTTGGTGCAGTAGAGGGCTACCTTAATTATGGAAGGACTGAATACGAACCGTATCCTGAATTGATCAGTGCTCGTAATCGCTATGACCGCTTAGGTAATTTTCAAATGCGTGGTCACCGTACGTTCACTTGGGAATTACAGCGTCCAGGCTATAGTGAACTTGCGACAAGGTCCGAACAATATCTGGGCTGGTTTAATAATCTAGTTGTTATGAATGACACCTATCGTGGATGGAATATGGGCGTTACGGTTGGTGAGGACATTCGAACAAAACTTACCGATTTAACTTTTTACGATCCAAGGTTTTATGGGATTCGGATGGATGGAGCTTCCGCTGACAATCGTTTCACATTGCTGTTAAGCCAAGGTGGAAGCCAGGCTACACAGTCTCCTAATCCGAAATTTTCTACCTTTCAGGGTAGCAAGGAGCGATCATCCGTGTTGCTTTTTGGAGGTCACTGGGAAACTCAGTTGGGTAGCGCACTTAAATTAGGCGCCACCTATTTCAATCAGCACATGCTCGACACATTTAACGATAAGGGCTCTTTTATAAGAGGGGATACGCCATATAGCATGCTGGGCCCCTCATACATAAGCGTTATTGTTGAGGACGACAATCCGGATGGCGATAATATTTCTGCTGTAGTTTACAATGTGGGGATTGAAGTACAAGCGGAAAGTATGGGAAATATGGTCCGTTTTTCCAGTTTGGAGGGAGACCAGGATTACGATATTTCCATGATTCCTGTTGTAGATGGTGGGATTGCTAATGCAGATGGTGGAAGGGAAGTCTCTGGGCCTGGTCGCGTGGTTTATACGTTTCGAATGCCGGAGTTTGTATTACCTGACGCAGCTGAATACGCCACGGATAAACGCCTCACGGTCTCGGATGGTGTTTCGATTAAATCTGTAAAGTTTGCAGCAGACGTTGCCGGTGATTATAGGATCTCTGTTAAACAACAGCACTTATTTTTTAATGAAAAAACCTACAATAAAAATATTAGTAAGGAATATTCTCCTGGTGACAAAAGTTACGTGAACCCTTTTACCGGATTAAAAGGGGAAGATGCTCTTTTAAGTCCCTCTGAAGCGTATGCTGCTGGCGAAGAAATTTACAAACAATGGCCTGTTCCTCCTTCTCCATCCACGAGTCAACTCAATCCATTTATGCAATTTAAATGGAACTTAGAGGATCCACAGGATGTCGCTTATACGGTAGTTCGTTCGGAATTTCAAAAGACGGGGATAACTAATAGGAGGATTGTCACCTTTGATTATGGTATACCAACTGGGCAGTCTCTCTTTGGACTAAATGGGGAACTTAAATTAGGAGGCATAGATATCAAAGGTGAATTTGCCACCAATCCTCAATATTTTATTTATCCGGTAGGAAGCAATGCTGGGGAACGCTTTGAGAAACGGAGCGCTGCCTTTTTTGTTAATGCTATGAAACGTTACAAAAGCTTCTATTTCGGGTTAGAAGTTTTTCAACTTGATGCTGATTACGGTGGCAACTATGACAGTATTAGGGGAGGTGTTCCATTCTTTACTGACGTGGCTCAAACCGGATCTCAGATGCAAGAGATGTTCGTTATGACCGACAACGACGATAATGATCAATGGCCGGATGAACTCATTGTTGAACTTCCCAGCGCTGATCGTCAGGATTCGGGTGTCTTTCCGGGACTTGATGAGAACCAGGACCTTGTCCCTGATACCGATCAGAATCTGAACGGTATAGCTGACTGGACGGAACCAATAATCTTTTACGATGCTGATCCACCCGATTTTATTTATGGATTGGACTTTAATAATAACGGAGTTGTTGATTTCAGAGAGAATGACGGGCTCCCGGACTATCCTTATCGGCGGGATCGCCGTGGCTATCATGTATTTAGCCGTCTGGACGGTCTAGGTCTTTTAGGAAATAATTTATCTGTGGGTTATTACAATACACGTGAAGTTGCAGGACGTGGAGAGGCAAGTGCCGTGTACGCGCGATATGAGTACACTGTGAACTCTCCGATTTTAGGGAGGATACGGGTTAATGATGATATAAAAATGGTTAAAGATGATATAAGAGATGATGTTTATATATGGCGGGATCGGGGTAGTCAAAGAATTGATTCTCCTTATCCGCATATAACTCCACGCCAAATTGAAGAGCGTGACTTAAACTCTCAACTTATGCCTCCGGATCGTGATCCTTTAGCCATGCGCAATAGTTTGGTAAATACGTTTTTCATGGAAATGCGAACGGCTCCGATTATAGACTTTAACATAATTAATAATGTGCAATTGATTCGGAATGCACAGGCTGCGGATGAATTTGAGGATGGAATTGTTCAAGATGAAGATGTTCGATCCATGCTTACTCTCGTAAATAAAATCGACTATACCCTTCGGGCAGGTAACTTTTCTGTAAAACCGATGTATAAACACTTATATCTCAAGGAGCACTCCGACCTACTTGGTCAACAAGAAGGAGAATCTGGGGACATTCGATCCTTTTCCATATATACGCCAATTCTCCGTACAAAATTTGATTTAACTAATAAGTCTAATTTACAGTTGGGTTTCCAAGGGCTACCGTTTTGGCGGTATACGAAAGATGATCGAGTTGATGATCTGCAGGATTTCAAAGAGTGGACAACCGTATTTATGTTGACAAACCGTTCGGATTACTACGGGTTTGCGTTGTCAACGCAATTCGGTTGGGAGACGACGCGTCGAGAATATGATAGTGAGGAAAATGCGGCCTTGAATCGTAACAACTCGACGATGTTTTTCGATATAATTGCTGGCTTTTAAGTATAACTGGGGAATTAAGGAATGCTCTTAATCAATTTACTTACCGTAGTAGTGATGGGCGCAGCAGTTAGCCTAACTACACGTTATTTTTCTCCGCAAGAATTACAGGATCGTTTCGGTGCTGGGCAGACGCTATATGCCCTCGGTGATTATGAAAAATCGATCGGCCATTTTCGTGCGGTATTAAAGACAAAAAGTAATGCAACAATTAATGTGGATGAAGTTAGTGTGACCTTAGATGACTTCATCCTTCCCGTCCGCGTGGCTGCTATGTATCAGCTTGGCAATGCCCATAACAAACTGGGCCAGGATAAGTTGAGAAGATCTGGTTATCTACGTAAAGAAGGTAAACAGAAGCTTGCTGAAGAACGTTATTCCGAGGCTTTGGCCGACTTTGAGACCAGCCTCAAATACTTTGGAGAAATTAGTTCAAAGGATGACGTTGATGAACGTACGCGAGTTATGGCCCAATTTCAGACGTTAGAGACGAACTATAAGTTAAAACAGTATCAGGAGGTAATCGAAGAAGGTAGCAAGTTACTCGAACAATTCCCGAATAGTGTTTACGAGACGGCTGCCATGTATAATATCGGATGGTCGTTTTTTGAACTCGGTAGTTACGATTCAGCCATCGACAACTTTGAACAAGTTATAACCTTATCGCCGCGTGGGTCTCATGCAGATCGATCTTATTTTCAAATAGCTGAGTCTTATGAAAAATTGAATGATTACGACCAGGCATTGGAATATCTTGAACGCCTGATAGGCCGTTACGATTTCTCTGCTATGTCCGAAAAAGAATTGATTGACATGGCCAGCATGAAGTTAAAAGGACTTGTTGAGGAGACGTCCCGTGAATTGGTGGCCAAGGCGCAGTTAAGAAGAGGAGATATACTAGCGCAGAGAGGCGATGTCGAAGATGCTTTAGCGGTTTTCGCAGGGGTTCCGGCCAAATATCCGATGGAGACGGCCTTAGTACAATCAGCCTATTTGAAAACTGCTGAATTAATAGAATCTGAGCGCGGAACTGAGGCTGGCATATTAGCGTATAAAAGTGCGATAGAAAATGTTGATGATAAAAGGTTTCAGGCAAAAATTCAGGTTACAATTGGGCGCCTGTATTACGATGTCGAAGAATATGAAAAAGCTGCAGAAGAATATCGGATCTTTTTAAACGCTTACGGTGATGTAGCTGTTCGTATAGGTTTTGCTCCTGATAAAGTTTATTTCCGGATTGCACAGTGCTACCAGATGTTGACTCGTTCCGTAGGATTGTCGGGCGACAGTCCGGGGCAGGAGGCTTATGCTCAAAAAGCCTTGGAGTTATATAACAAAATACTTACTGAGCATAGTGAAAGCAGTATGGTCCCTGATGTACACTTTTCGATTGGATACGTGAAACAGTTACAAAAGGATTCTTCTGCCGAAGAAGCTTACCAGTTTATGGTTGATAATTTTTCGGAACATCCCGCTGCGCCAAATGCTCTTCAGCAATTGGCTCGATTGAGTTACGAGCGGGGTGAATATAATGAAGCCCGTGAGCGCTACGAAAAACTCGTGTCTAAATATCCAGAATCGGACGTGATCAGTGCGGGTTACATGGAACTGGGGCTTACCATGAAATATTTGGATGATATTCCCCAGGCTATAGCATACTTTGAAAAGATTGATCCAAATTGGCCACAGTGGGCAAAGGTGCAGGCTGAATTGGCTGATCTGCATGTGAGAGCAGGACAGATGGATCAGGCCAAGAGCGTTTTGGTGCGTGCGATGAACAGTACCAAGGACGAGCAACTTCGGGGTCAATTACTTTATGTGAAATCGCGCATTCACTTTGCGGATGGGGAATACAGTGAGTCCATTGCCGGATTTGGCAAATCCATGCAATTGCCTGTTGCCGATGATATTGTTGACGGAGCTCTTCTTTCTCGTGGCAGTGCTCAATACGAGTTGGCTAAGGAGCTTGATGCAAAGAAAGATACCGCCTCGGCACGTGAACATTACGAAGCGTCGTTGATAGATATGAAAGCTCTTTTAGAAAGAGATCCCGCTCCAAACATCAAGGATAGTGCTTTTCGTACACTTGGCGCAGGAATGATTCGTCTTGAACGTGAAGAGGAGGCGGTTAGATACTATAGTGAACTAATTGATGCAAGTTCAGATCTTCAGCAAAAAGCTACGTTTCAGATGTTGCTGGTTGAGCTATATTTTGATCAACAGCAATATGAGATGGCTGAATCCTTTGCTCGGAAACTACTTGAAATGGAATTTGAAGACGATAATTCAGCTGGCTATTTCCGAAAGGAGCGGGCCTATTCCATTATCGGAAATGCCCTGCTCAAGCGCAAACAATATGTTGCGGCAAGCGCAGTGTTTGGAGATGGTTTGAATGCATATCCAAATTCGGGAGAAAGTGCGAACTTGGCTTTCTCAAGAGCCTTCGCGGATTTTAATCAGGGTGCCTATGAAAAATCTGCAAAAGGTTTTGACTTTTATGTTAACAAGTTTCGTGACGATCGTAACTCTGTTCATGGCCAGTATTACCTTGGGCACAGTTACCAGGTGCTAACGCAATTTGATCGGGCGGGTGAAGCATTTGGAGTTTTGTTAGAGTTGTATCCCAATTCCAGCTATTCGGAAGAAGCCATTTATTTGATTGGTGAAAATTATTATAACCGGAGAATTTTTGATCAGGCAGCTGAATCGTATCGCAAACAACTTGATCGTTTCCCGCAAGGACGTTTTGCTGATTCGGCACTGTACGCATTGGCATGGTGCGAATTTGAACAGGAGAATATGAAAGATGGTGTTGCGGCGATGGAGCTATTGGTTTTGCAATATCCTAAAAGTGAATTTGCTGCTAGGGCCCAATTCACCGTAGGTGACTATCACTACAATAATAAAGAATATGATTCAGCTTTAACTGCATATTCTTCTTTGATAACAAATTATCCTCGTGAGCCGGAAGCTTCAAAGGCTCAACGGCTTGTAGATGAATTGAACGAAATCGAGGCCAGTCAGGCGTATAAGACGGTTATGGCTCAGTTCGAGGGGAAACAGTATGAATCGGCTATAAAAGGTTTCAAGGAAATAATAGAGAAGTATCCCGAAACGTATACGCAACTCGCAGCCTATTGTAATTTAGGTTTAACCTACGAAATTCTTCGTCAGTGGCCTGAGGCCGTAGAGAATTATGATAATACGTTGAAAATGGGAAGTGGTGATATAGAAAATTCTGATGTAGTAAATTTCGCAAAATTACATAGAGATTGGATAGTAGAAAATAGACTTTAGGATAAGTGTATAAATAGAATACACTATACGCACTGTATAAGAGGAGAGTCAACAAATGTCCGAAAATTTTATTGTGAGTCAGTTTTTAAAGGGTGGGCCGATGATGTGGCCCTTGTTGCTGTGCTCCGTTGTGGCGACTATCGTAATTATTGACCGTCTTCTGAGTTATTTTCGGTTACCATCTGAAGAAGAAGCCGAAGCTCAATTAAGTGAGGTAGAAGGTGTTTTGAAGGAGCAGGGTGAAGCGGGTGCAGTAGAACATTTTCAGCAAAATTCTGGAGTGCTAAATTACGTTTTCGCCGCATTATTAAAGCGTTATGATTCACTGATTTTAGAGAATAGGACCGATATAGAAGATGTACGACAGGAGTTGATTACAGTAACTGAAGAAGCTGGTTTGAGTTACCTTGGTCGACTATTGAATGCCTTGGGCACCATTGGTGTTCTTTCGCCCTTGATGGGTCTTTTAGGTACGATTGTTGGGATGATTGAAGCCTTTGATGCAATTGCTCAGGCTGGTGCAGGTGATCCCGCTGCGGTTGCTGCAGGTATTTCCCAGGCTCTAATTACTACGGCCTCTGGACTAATTGTAGCAATTCCCACGATTGTTTTTCACCGTTATTTATCGGCGCGCGCAGAAAAAGCCTTTAAGGAAATCGAGCTTTATTGTCACGCTTTCGCCAATACGTTGATTCTTCGTATGGGCGACCGTACAAATAATTAGTAAAGGGAGTATTATTCAATGGCAATGAGGCCCGCACTTGCGCGAAGGATTCGTCGCAAATCCAAGAAAAACGCTCGGTTCAACACGAGTGACGATCCGGATATGACACCGCTGATTAACTGTATATTTTTGTTGCTTGTGTTTTTTATGGTCGCTACTACCTTTCTCAACACCAAGGGACTGAGTGTAGATTTACCCGGTGGACAGGGTAGTGATTCGTCCCGAGCAAGTAAAGATATCAATATCGTTATAGATGAGAATGGAAGCGTTCAAGTCAATGGTGAAAATGCAGCCGATAATGATTTAGCAAGCCGAATTGGAAAGATTGTTAAAGCTGATAATATTAAAAATGTCATTATCGAAGCCCATAGAAGTGTTCCACATCAGAGAGTGGTGAAGGTTGTTGATGTGGCTCGGGGTCAGGGAATTGAAGCGGTTGCTTTTGCAAAATCAGCGGAAGGATAGAGAAAATGCCGCGCTTACAAGGTAACGATGCAAATAATAATGACCTGAATTTGACGCCCCTGATTGATGCCGTGTTTTTGTTGCTTGTGTTTTTTATGGTTACATCAGTATTTGTTCAGGCTACCCAACTTAAGATTGAGCTTCCTATAGCTGAAAATTATGATCAGATTGATCAGGAGAAAAAATTAAACCTCCTTATTTCTGATAAGGGACAATTGGAATTCAACAGTCAAATAGTGAGTATGGGACAGTTGTCTACGTTGATTGAGGCCGAAAGATTGCGTTCGGGGTCTGGAACGTTAATCGTTACTGCTGACGCGGATACTCCGCACGGTTTTGTTTTGGATGCTATGGAAATGGCGGTTATGGCTGGTGTGTCGAAAATTGATCTCGAAACTGGTGAAGATAAATCGATTGGTGAGGCGAAAGTTAAGGAGTGAGCATTGTATATGTTGAGTAACAAATTGTTCGTGCTTGCAATATCTTGTATAGTTGTAATAATGTCTGGTTGTGCCTATTTGTCAGGTTTAATTCCCAAAGAAGCGTACTATGAAGTTACTTTAACTCCTAACATTTCTGAAGGGAATGGTGCCTACAGAATTGATCCAGACGACCCAAGGACGGTTGAATTTAGTCACGAGGGGATGATTGTACGCATAAGGCCTTACACAGATAATGAATTGAATGGCTTGTATCCACCCTTATTTGATGGTAGACACTCTAACCCCTACACTTCTGATGTATATGATACTGATCTCGGTTATGTACCGCCAATTTTTACGGTATTCGATATTGAGGTGATTAACCAGACGTATGCTAAAATAGAGTTTGATCCAGCAAAAACCTTGCTAAAGTGTGATACGGGGGCTGAATTACGTTACTATGATCCTGGTCGGGCTGGTGAAGGGGTTGATCCACTTGGAGGAAATAAATTCAATGCTTACTATCAAACTGAACGTGGCAGGTCGGGACTAGACAAAGATATCAACCTTGAGCGTATGGGAATGATTTATAAAACGGCATTCCACCGTTTTAGGCCTGTTTTTCGTGGAGACAAAAGATCCGGTAAATTAGCATTTGCTATTTTGCCGAAAGACGTAACATCGGTGACCCTTTCAGTTCGTGAGTTTATTCTTGCATTTGACCCATCGGGGGGAGCTGAAAATACAATTGATTTTCAATGTAGTTTCGATGTAAATCAAGGGATAGTAAAAACTGAATTAGATCCTCTTTATTAGTGTATTAAATAAAAGCAGGTTGATGTCTTTCCAAATTTTACATATTAAAAATAATTGTTGTTCGTGCCCGACCAGAGTGCATGGAAAGATTGTGTATTCTGGTTTCTTTTTTGCCCATTTCGGAGTCTTGTTTTTGTTTATTTTAATTTTTCTTATGGTGGCTGGTTGTCAATCAGATAAAGAATCTAATGTTGTCGGCCGCGTTGGAACCGAATTGATTTATTTAGAAGATCTACGTGAATTTGAGTCCGTTGCTACTGATAGCACCAAACTCTCGTTTGAGCAACATGTGGATTATCTTGAAACTCTTGTAGACCGAGAATTATTATTGTGTGAGGCAAAGGACCGCTCTCTGCAAATTAACAGTGAGCTCCAGTTTGTACTGATGAAGGATAGTGAAGCACGCCTTGCTGAAATTGTATATACCCGAGAAATTGACGAACGGGCCATACCGAGTGATTCTGAGATTGAAGTAGCTAAAGCAACGGGGGGCTGGAATGAACACGTTGTTAGTGTCGAATTGTTTTTAGATAATTTAAAGCGTGCGGAAGAGGTGAGGTCCGATATTTTAAATGGTATGGACGTTTACGAAGCTGGTCGCCTATACTCACTTGATCGAACTATGCATATTCCAATGGGAGGGGCTCAACAATTTGTGTACAATCGCTACGATGGCCCAGAGGAAATAGTTCAGCGAGTTTTTCAAATACCAGTAGGTGCTCTTTCAACTCCTATAAAATTTCGTCAAGGGTACATTCTGGCTTATTGTGCTGAACGTCGTTCAATAGATCCTTCGGAAATAGAAGAAGCAATAATTCTACATTTAAAAAGAAATAAAAAAGAAATGTTACGGGGAGCCTTTCTCCAACATTTGAATAATAGTCTAAACCTCAATTTTGATAAAGTAGGGCTGATTCGCACTACAGAATTACTCAGTGTAAAAAGCATAAAAGACCGAAAATTTGTAAAGAATGATTCGAATCAGGTCTCTCTGAGTTACGGCTCACAGACTATTAGTGTGGTGGATCTAGTTGGAATAGTTGTCAATGTTTCATTTGATGGTAAAACTCTTTCTACAACTGATTTAATAACTTCGCTGAAGAATAAGTATTTGCCGCAGATGCTTTTGGCAGAACATGGTCGCAAATCAGGGGCAGATGATGAAGATAATTATAAAAAATGGTTCGAATCGCGTCGCGAGGATTTAATGATTTCGCTTTTAAGGCGGGAATTATGTAAAGAAATTGAAGTATCTCAAGAAGAAATTTTGAATAGATATGCTCAGACGAAATCTCGTTTTGCTATTCCTTCCTATGCAAGAGTTCGTGACGTTTTAGTTGAAAAAGAAAGTTTAGCCAATTTGCTAAAAACACGTGTCGATTCAGGGGAAGATTTTGGAGAGATAATCAAGGCTCATACGCTTCGTAGTGGCCGTAAACGTAAAGGTATGTTTCGTGTTTTTGCACTTCAATCTGAACAATATGGTACGGCTTGGATTAATTATGCCATGAATATACCACTGAATGAAATTCATGGCCCAGTAAAAGCCGAGGGAGGCTATTCCTTAATTGAGGTGATTGAGCGGGTTAAAGATCAATTTTATACACTAGATGAAAGTAGAGTAAGAGATGCTGTCGTTCGTGATGTGAGATCACTGAAAGAGAGAGCTGTATTCAATAAATTTCTAAAGAAAACTCGATCAGATCGAGCGGATGAAATAGAAATATTTGACCGTATAATTAAGGTTGGTTTTGGGCTATAAAAAATGTCATCCGTTAATAATTTAGAGGACAAGGGCTTAGTTAACCGTAACCCCTCGACTGAATTCCAGGCTGGGTTTAATACGAAAACGTTCTGGGCTGCTATATTTGTTGGTTTTGTAATGTTGCCTGGTGCGATATATCTGGGTTTAGTAACTGGGATGAGCATGGCTGGTGGTGCAGAATGGGTTACCTTAATACTCTTCATAGAAATAGCAAAGCGAACATTCGTACACCTGCGCACTCAGGAGATAATAATTCTTTATTGGGTGGCAGGCGGATTGGTGATGATGGGAGGTAAACTCGGTACGGGCGCGGATCTGTTTGGAGGTCCGTTTGGAGTTTTAATTTGGGACCAATATCTCATTCAGACACCGCAGGCGGATGAATTACATGCCTACATTCCAGATTGGGTTGTTCCGCCACGTGGTTCAGATGCTCTTCTCGAGCGAGGTTTCATGCATATTGCATGGTTTAAACCGATTGTCATTCTACTTTTTGCAGTTGTGCTTCAACGCATCAACGCGCTGTCTCTAGGTTATGTCTTATTTCGCATCACACATGATATTGAACGATTACCATTTCCTATGGCTGCAGTACAAGCAGGTGGTGCTACGGCTCTTGCAGAAAGTTCATCAAAGAATGAAGGTTGGCGCTGGCATGTCTTTAGCACTGGTGCCTTTATCGGGGCAATTTGGGGTGGTTTATATGTTGTTATTCCAACGTTGAGTTCTGTATTTCTAACCGAGACGGTATCCATTTTACCGATTCCCTTTATTGATTTTACTGTACCCATTAAGGCCGTCCTTCCTGCAGCAGTGATCGGTATAGCAACAGATTTAGTCCACGTGTTATTTGGTTTGGTATTACCGTTCTGGGTCGTTGTTGGCGTATTCTCTTCCTCTTTGATTGTTAACGTTGTTGCCAATCCAATTTTGTATGCGAAGGGGATACTACATACTTGGGAACCCGGTATGTCTGCGATACCAACGCAAATTGCAAATACGTTTGATTTTTGGCTTAGTTTCTCTCTTGGTGGGGCTATCGTTGTAGCCATTATAGGTTTTTGGACTGCGGGAAAGGTGCTTATTGCGGCTGCCCGAGGTTTTCGTTCGGAACAACCGGCTAATGTTGCAGGACCGAGTCTTCAACGTGGAGATATAAAAATTATAACTTCTTTGGGGATTTGGGCTGCAAGTACTGTATGCTTTGTTGTTATGGTTTATCTGTTAGTCCCGGATTTCCCTTGGTGGATTACTGCAATGTTTGGTTTTATCTGGACGCCGATATATTCCTATATTGGAACCCGCATGATAGGGCTCACCGGATCGCCGCAGGGGGTTACATTTCCCTACTTAAGGGAGGCAAGTTTTTTTCTCTCCGGTTACCAAGGTGCCGCGATTTGGTTTGCTCCAGTGCCTATTTTCCAGTGGGGATACGAGGCGCAGGTTTTTAAACAACTCGAATTGACTAGGACCCAATTCGGCAGTCTTGTAAAGATGACGTTGCTTACGCTTGTTGTTATGTTTATATGTTCTTTTTTATTTTGGACGCTGATATGGAAGTTGGGTCCGATCCCTTCTGCTGCGTATCCCTTTGTAAATAAGATGTGGCCATTTCATGCTACCATGCAGACATTCTGGGCTAAGTCCACGCTTCCTGGTGCTGGTGCAAGTCTCGTAACTAATATCATTCGATGGGATTATATAGGAGTTGGTCTGATATTTTCCGGTTTACTGTACGGATCTTTAATATTATTCGGTGCTCCAGTAGGTGTCTTCTATGGATTTGTAGCAGGTCTTGGGGGATGGCCACATTTCGCTGTTTTAAATTTTATAGGGGCGCTTTTAGGACGTTACTATTTCGAACGTCGATTTGGTGTTGATCGATGGTATTCTTATTCTCCAATCGTTTTAGCTGGATATTCCTGCGGAGTGGGACTTATCGGAATGACTTCGATAGCGGTAGCATTAATTTCTAAAGCGGTTTCACAAGTTATATTTTAGTCTCCAGATGAGTCTTAGATCTATAATTATCGGCATAACTTTAGTATGTATCGTGGTTTTAGCTGCTCCATACTCTATTTGGATGGTTCATTCGTCTGAATTGACATGGTCATATTTTCCAACTAGCGTTGGATTTTGTTTCATCATTCTTATTCTCTTTAATATCGCTTTCAGAAAAATATTCCCTGGAAATGAACTGCAGCCTAGGGAACTTGTATTGATCCTTGTGATGGGGTTAGCAGCAACCGGTATACCTACATTTATTGCGGGGACAACGCTTGCAATTTTGTCCAATCCCTTCTATGGAGCAACTCCCGAGAATGAATGGGTTTCAAATATACATCCGTATTTGCCTATTTGGGCTTTCCCTTCTAATAAGGGAGACGCTATGCGTTGGTTTTATGAGGGACTGCCAGAAGGTCAGCAAATTCCATTTGATATCTGGCTTGTCCCGCTCGCATGGACTCTAAGCGTAATTTTTGCTGTTTATTTTATGTGCTTTGCCGTTGTAGTAATTTTTCGTCGTCAATGGGTAGAGCACGAACGATTGATTTTTCCTCTTATGGAGATGCCCCGACTTGCTGTAGAGGATGGTGGTGAAAAGTTGTTTGGCTCACGTTGGTTTTGGATTGGATGTTCTATCCCTCTAGGGATGATTCTTTTCAATTTGATCGGTTTTTTCCATTTAGGGTTTCCTCAAATTGAATTTACACGAGGTATTGACATCCATATAAGTCCTGGCTTCCCAGCTCTGGTTTTGATGCTCTACTGGCCTGTGATCGGTTTTATGTTTCTTGTTAATTCGAATGTGTCTTTTAGTATCGTTTTTTTTTACTTTCTCGCGGTGTTGCAGGAAGGGGTAACAAATCGTATCGGTTACGATGTTACTCGTCCTGATGCCTTTGTATGGGGTATGCAGTCTCTCTCCTGGCAGGCGTGGGGTGGTTTTGTTGCGATGGTGCTCATCAGTCTCTGGATGGCACGCACGCACCTTAAGGACGTGTTTGCTCAAGTCTTTACGGGGAGAAATCAGATAGATGATTCAAAGGAAATGTCATCCTATAGATTTGCTGTCGTTGGTTTTTTAGGTTGCGCGGTTTACGTAATCATGTGGCTGTGTAGTGCTGGAATGGATGTTCATGTTGCGATTCTATTTTTGACGAGTGTTCTGTTAGCTTACTATGGAGTAACACGTATCGTTGTGCAAGCTGGCGTTTATTATTTAGGTCCTCCTGTTGGAGCGCAGGCTTTTACCCTTGCAATAACCGGAACTGGAATAGGTGGATCTAATTTGGTTGCCTTGGGTATGACTTATAGTTGGTTTGGAGATGTACAATCGATTTTCATGCCTGCCGGTGCTCATGGCGCGAAAATGGCGGATACATATGATATAAAAAGGGGTATGGGGGTTGCATTATTTCTTGCCGTTGTAACCGGTTTCTGTGTAAACATTTATTTCCTTTTGAAACTATGTTATACGTATGGAGCGGGAAATTTCGGATCATGGTATTTTGTGGCAGGTGGAGGAGCTGGGGGAATGGCTTTCGACGGTGTGATTCGCCATTTCAATGATCCATGGCCAGTAGATTGGAATAAACTTAATTACTTTGGATTTGGATTAGCTCTTTATGCTCTTTTAGCTTTTCTGCAATATCGGTTTCATTGGTGGCCGATTCATCCCATAGGTATCACAATAGCTCCATTGTGGATGACTCGACTTATTATTTTTTCGGTCTTAGTCGCCTGGTTGAGTAAAAGTATAATTATACGTTATGGGGGTATATCCTCGTATCGGACGGCTCGCCCTTTTTTTATCGGTCTGATTGCCGGTTATTTTTTGGGAGTCGGGATATCATTTATAGTTGATACGATTTGGTTTATGGGTAAGGGGCATCCTTATTTTCATGGATAGCCTACCAAAATTACTATTACAATGAACAAAATTCGATAAGGGTTGTAGAGCATGAAATTTTATATAAAATGTTTTTTGCTTTTAATAGCGTTAGCTATTCCATCGTTGCTTTTGTTTGGAAACCCTGTTCAAATAAACCAAACAGTCAATGACTATTTCGGATGGAAAGCTAGTCTTCCTAAAGCAGGAAAATTAATCAGTGATAGTGAAGCTAAAGAGCTAAGAAAGATTGCATCCCAAATAGATTCGGCCAGTATTGCTGAAAAAATTTACAAATTGTCGACTATGGGATCTAGAGTTACCGGTTATGAAGGAGCCGAAAAGGCAGCAGACTTTATTTTTGAGAATTTTGAAAAAATAGGTCTTAAAGAAGTAAAACGTGAATCGTTTAACGTTACAGTCCCGATGGATAAGGGTGGAACATTAAAGGTGTCTGCAACCAGTGAAACTTTTCCAATATATGGTTTATGGCCGAATGGAGTCCGGACACCAACTCTGCCCGACAAAGGTATTAAGGGATCTATTATTTATGGAGGAAAGGGATCACTAAAGGATTTAGATGGGCATCCTATTGAAGATTGCGTAATACTGCTTGATTTCGATGGTGGACAAAACTATTTGAATGCTGCATCACTTGGTGCGTCCGCGATTATTTTCTTTGATAATGGCGGAGTTACTCGTGAGCAAGCTTCTGACAAGTTTCTTAAAGTTTCTGTCGATATACCAAGATTTTGGATAGACGGAGATATTGCGCAAAAATTAATAAAAACTGTAGTCGAAAATCGGGGTGAAGTACGGTTGAATGCTCGTATGGATTGGGAGGAAGTTCGGGCAGAAAACATCTTCGGCTGGCTACCCGGTAATGCGGATCAAATGCCTCTCAAAACTCGTGAATCTGCCCAAAAATGGGAAGATCAAGTTATAGTAATCCAAGCGTATTACGATGCGATTTCGGTGGTTCCGGCAATAGGTCCAGGTGCAGAGAATGCTGTAAGTATTGTCACATTGCTAGAGATCGCCAAAATCCTGCAAAAAACAAAGCCCAATTACAGTATTTTATTTTTAGCAACAGCGGGTCATTTTGAAGGAATGGCAGGGATAAATGATTTCGTATATCGACATAGCCGTGGCAGTTCATACTTTGACGAAAAAATGAGGAAGGATCAAAGAATAGATTTTGATCTTATGTTTACGTTGGATCTTTCAAGTCGTTCAAGGCAGTCGATCGCTTTCGGAACCGGAACGTTTTACAATCCGGAATGGAAGACAGATAGTTATGTAAAATATATGTTGACGCCTTATTCTAAACGTTTGAGTGCGGTTGTTGAAGAGGTGTTTTCGGATTCAACCCGTCATATTGAAGGTTTAGCACCCTCTAAGCGGACTTGGAAGAATTATATGCCGATACCCTTGGCATTCGCTAGCGAGGCTGTTCAGTTTGTAGGAAAAAAAGCACTTACTTTTTCTACGCCGAATGACACCCGACCCTTTGTGGATACACCATTAGATAATCCCCATCTCATTGACATTCAAAATGTAAAGAGTCAAATAGAAAATATTTCAACTATGTTGGTATGGGGGAGTCGGGATTCAGAACTATTAAAACCGTCTAAACTTCAATTAGAAGACTACGGTCATTCTTTAGGAGGCTCAATTTATTGGTTTGATAGAGATGTAAATTTTGCCGTTCCAAAATCGCCTGTAAGTGGAGCCGTTGTGACCTATCAACAGATAGGTGGCAATTCAGTGGGTGGGGTACGAACTTTGATTTTGGACCAAACCGATGAAAATGGTCGTTTTCGTTTTGATATTATGAGAAATAGGTATTCGAATATAATAAAGGCTTACGAAATAGATGGTTCGGGAGCTATTGTTTCAGCTCCAGATATGGGACAAGATGGGGATGAAACCTATCCAATGGAACACGATTGGGGCTGGTGGGAAAATGAGATGTTACAGGTAATTTTTAAATGTCGCGCGCTTAGCCTTTTTGAGACTGTCGATTCTCGTTATCTATCAGTTTTGGATCATTTAACTGTCTTGGATGATCGAGACGGAGTACCTCAATCATGGGGGGCAGATTTTATCGAGCGGCAAAGCAACGAGGAAGGAAAGGTGACGCTAGCTTCGGTAGTATATGCTCCGTCGAGCTCTCGTGTTAAGGTCTTAATGAGCACAAGTCTTTTTGGGGTTCGTTACTTGTTAAGTGGAGCGCCAGATAGATGGCTCACTTCGCCAATTTCTCCTGAAGAAGTAGGTGAAGAAGAATTAAAGACAGCGTTAGGTCGTGGGTATGAAATAGACGATGGTATCCTATTGCGTCCAGGATATGCTGCGGCCAGGGATATGTGGGTTTTAGATGATATTCGGATAAAACAGTTGGCTAAATATGGTGTTAAAAACGAAGAATTCATGCGTTTGCATGAAGATGCTCGCACTTCTCTCTTAGAGGCAAGAGATCATCTAATAGAAAAAGACTATACGGGATATAAAGCAGCTACTCGTGAAGCTTGGGGGTTAGAAGGACGGGGTTATCCAGAGATAAAGTCGACGGCTGATGATACCATTTATGGAGTCATTTTCTATTTTGCGCTCCTTCTGCCGTTTTCCTTTTGTTGTGAGAGATTATTTTTTGGTCATTCAGATGTTCGTAAGCAACTTTTTACGGCTGCTCTTTTTTTTATGGGTATTTTTGGTATCATGCATTTGATTCATCCTGCATTTAAGCTAAGCAGTTCTCCTTACATAATCTTTTTAGCTTTTGTGATTTTTTCAATAGGTAGCGCTGCTCTAGTAATGATTCTTGGTAGGTTTACACGTGAAGTGGCGCAAAGAAAGAGAGCCACAGCAGGCGTTCACGAGGCGGATATCGGTAGATTAAGTGCGACCTCTGCAGCAATATCCCTGGGTATTTCGAATCTTAGAAAACGAAAAACGAGGACACTTTTAACGGTTATCACATTAACCTTATTAACCTTTACAACGCAAGCATTTACCTCTGTACAGAGCTATTTGAAGTATTATCAGATACCGAGGGGCAACTCACCCGGTTACGAAGGCGTTTTATTAAGAGATCGCGGTTGGAAAGGCCTACAGCAGTCAGTGCTTGATTACGCAACTAGTGCATTTGGAAATTACGCGAGTGTATTACCTAGGAGCTGGTTTGCTTCGCAAGTCATTGGAGAGCGGGCCTATATTGACATCGAGAAGCTTGGAGATAGTAAGAAAAGTTTTGCTGCGGCTTTGCACGGAGTTTCGCAAGGAGAGGGTGCTCTTATGGGGCTCGAATCACTCCTGGTTGGAACTAAGAGTCGATGGTTTCTTGATGAGGATCGGATGGTGTGTATTCTACCTACATCGATTGCTGATATTCTTTCGGTTTCGCTACATGAAATCGGAGAAGTTTCGGTGAATATCATGGGGCAGGCCTACCTCGTTATCGGAATTATAGATAATGAAATGGTAGATCGGGTGAGAGACTTAGACGACGAAAGTCCGATGCCAGTCGACACTGTTGCCGAGGCAAAGAAAATGGAGGAAATGGCTGGTTTAGATCCAAGGTTGATGGATACAGCCGCGATAGAAACATTTACTCACCTGTTGGCTCAGAATGTGGTTTTGATGCCGTATCGGCAAGTAATTGATTTGGGGGGCACGCTACGTTCCATTTCTTTGGCTAATTTCAAAAATCCACAGCATTTGACCGAATTAGTGGAGAGCTTTGTGTCCAGGGTAGCCGTCCCTCTTTTTGTAGGTACTGGAACCGAGGTTAGCGTTTATACATCGATGGGTTCTGCCACCCTCTCCGGTATGTCTAATCTTTTAGTTCCATTGGCTATCGCGGCTCTTATTGTTTTGAATACGATGATGGGGTCAGTTTATGAACGGAGTTCCGAAATAGGAGTATACAGTTCCGTTGGTTTGGCTCCAAGCCACGTAGGTTCATTGTTTCTGGCCGAGGCTTTTGTATTTGCTATTATGGGTTCTGTATTAGGCTACTTAGTAGGGCAAACGACGACCCTTATTTTAACGAAATATGACTTATTGGCTGGTATGTTTTTAAACTATTCATCTTTGTCTGCTATTACCTCAACTTCCCTAGTAATGGCTACCGTAATTTTGTCTACGCTATGGCCAGCACGTAAAGCTTCATCAATGTCGGTACCTGACGTAACTCGTCGCTGGTCTTTTCCCGAGCCGGATGGGGATCATTGGAAATTCGATTTCCCTTTTACTTTGGCAAGTGGGGATGCGGCGGGAATTGGAGCTTACCTCCATCGTATATTTTCTTCTTATGGTGAGGGGTCTGTGGGGGAGTTTATGACAGAAGAGGTGAAGCTTTCAAGTGAATTAATTGTTGAATCGAAAATATATAAACTTGAATTAATGGCTTGGCTCGCACCGTATGATTTGGGAGTTAGTCAACGGGTAGAGTTGATAATGTCGCCCACAGAAGACATCGACGGGATATACCGTATCGAAATTAATATCACAAGATTGAGTGGAGATGTTGCCAGTTGGAAGCGACTCAATGTAGGTTTTTTGAATGTTTTGAGAAAGCGCTTTTTAGTCTGGCGTACGATTACACCCGAAATGCGCGCTGATTATGTCGCTATGGGGGGTGAAATGGATATTCAATCATCCGTGTAATATCGGATGTCCGTTACCGGGGAAAAAGACCATATCCACGATAAAAGATATACCAACCGCACTAAAATGCCCTAAGATGAGTCCAATAAAGAAAGGAGCTGACTTTCTATATAATTCGATTCCTCCAAATCGCATGATCAGACTTTTTGCAGCCCATGCAATAAAAATTGCAGCTGCTTGATTCCGTATCATCCAAACGGAAGATACGGCAAGTCCAACCGGATGCAGGGGCCACCAGGTAAATCGATATTGTAGGAAGGTTAACAGACTCATCGCTGTAGCGCCTATGCTGAAAAAACTTAGTTTGTGAAAATCAATCTCAGTAGGAGTTTTTATTTTTGCAATAACATCATCAAAGGCTCTT
Organism: Candidatus Latescibacterota bacterium; assembly: GCA_036343635.1. Taxonomy (GTDB): domain Bacteria; phylum Latescibacterota; class UBA2968; order UBA8231; family UBA8231. The sequence goes on from JAYYVF010000076.1 coordinate 56,665, forward strand.
ACTCCAGCACCAGATGAAACACGAAAAAACCAGGAGTTAAAATTCGATGCCCCTTGGTCGTATGCCATAGTCACCACATACACGAGACTGGCTGAAAAGCCTATGAACAGGGCGATCGCTATAGAAAAAAGAAGGCCTTTTCTATTCATGGAAAATTTACTGTGCATGCGTGCGGCGTGTGCGGCTGAGGGCATGAATATCGATTGGACATCTCCGAAAAATGAGTAGCTTAAGCCCAAAGCACCAATTCCGCTTGGAGAAATGGCCCCCGTTCCAAAACTTACTACTGTCATTGCCTGACTTACGATTGGTGTTGTTAAATAAAAAACGCCCGTTTGAACTACTAATCTCGTGATTCCTAAGTAGGCAATGAAAATACCTGCAAGAAAAAAGACGGCAATGCTAATTTCCATTCCAGCCTTGTATAACCAAACTGTGAGGTAAAATAGTCCTAACAGCAGCGTGATAGATGAAGTGCGATAAGATAGAAGTTCCTTGTGATCTTCAATAGGTAGAGAAGGGTTCCAGGCTTTTTTTACTACGTCCTTCAAATGTTCTCTTGCCATCCAAAGGCTCCATAAAACTAGAACTACAAAGGCTCCCCAGCATTGCCATGAAGTAGAAGGAAGACCCCAAACGAACGTATCCCCAGTGGTGACACCGATGCCGAAACGATTGAACAGGCCTTCTTCTAACATGGTTACAAGAAAAAAGAACCATATGCTAAATGTTATATTTAGATTTGCAAAATACATAAAACCGATAACAGGGAAGTAGTAACGAACGCTGATCGTTGGAAAACCCTCTGCTATCTGAATAGGATGTTCCCATGCTATTTCTGGTACGAAATGAAAGAAAAATCCGACAATATTCCACAAAGCTATACCGAGGGGTATACACATTCCCATCCAAAAAACACGGTTGTAAAAGATGGAAGGGAACCGTCCCGAATTTTGGCTTTTATCCAAAAGTGCTTCAGGAATTTCCATTAGAGGATAGGCTAGACGTTCACGCTCTACCCATTGTTTCCTAAGGATGACCACCATACAAAAACAAACGAGATAGAGAGTCCAAATAAAACTTAGCCACCAAAACATTGGCATGCCCCATGCTGCCAACAGGGTTGACCAAGGGACGGGTTCGCCAATGGGTAACCCTTCAAAAAACCATGTCATAGCGAGCCCCTCGTTAGAGGGAAGTAGCCAATGCGGTAGATTCGGCAGAACATAGGTGTCCCACTGATTTTCAGCGGATGCAAAATAGTGCGGTGTGGTTGGTATGGACAGAATGAAACCCATCATAAATATAGGGATGCCGGTAGTGACAAGCCCCATTATTAAAACTGTAATAATTTCTGATGGTTGAAGGCCCCAGTCCTTTTTTACAGACTTTAGTATACCGTTAAAAACAATCAGACAGACGAAGAAAAACCCTACGGATATTGGGAAAAATGACCAGGAAATTTCTGATGTCCCCAACACCCAGATTGCGTAAGGGGATCCAAGGCATACAACTAAAACCTGAACAATACCAAATCCTAAAGATTTGAGAGTAAGACCGTTAGAAAAGTTAGAATCTTCAGAATTTGCGGTTTTTAATGATGTAAAAGATTCTGCCATTTTATGGCTATTCTTCCAGGCGATTAATTTTTGAAGCGGGACCACTCAATACTAATGGCGTCCACGTGTTGTCATCGTCACCGTTACCGTATATCATAAAATGTCCTCCATAGTCCCCACCATCAGGATCGGTGTGTACGATTTCAATGCTGTATTCATCTCCAATTGTTGGTGGCGTCCAACGCGGATCACTTTCTTTAAACGTATGGGAAAAGGATATCCTAGCTTCAAGTACGAATCCACCGGCTCCCCATTCGGGCCTATCGATTACTACATAGCTGGATGCTGTCTGCGGTAGGGGTTCTTCGATATAAGTGTCTTTTGAATTCCCATGACGCCACCAAGCATAATCTTTATTTTTCTTTGGTGAGGCTGTAAAACAGAATGCGTTATCACCTTGGCCGAACCATTCGCTGGCACGATCTCTAGGACCTTCCATAAACCAACAAATGGCATCTCGAAAATACCATCTTTTTGGGGCGGGATTTGGATCTTTAATGTCGCGGATATTGTCGTGGACCTCTGCTCCGAGATAGAGATAATTTTTATCCCATGCGATGAAGTATCGGGCGTGAAGGTCATCTTCTAAGTTGGAGTTTTCTCCGTGATCGGTTAGTCTGTTTCTGGCACCTCTGTCTAATTGGTAAAAAGTGGAATTTTTGATTCTATTGATGTCCCATACTCCGTCGTTATGGGCTAAATCACGCCATTCGGATAAATTACCATCTATTGTTGGGGATGAGGTCAAAAGTGGTGCATGTATGACACTATTTACTTGACCGTAAAGTGTTGTATTAATGCCGATAAGAAGCGCATAAAATAACGGCACCATAAACTATCCTTTTTTAATTTTCGTGAGCAACATCTCCGGATAGTAACTATAGCCAAAAATCAGATATTCGTCTACACGGACAATTTTTTTTGCAGTGTATAATCTTCATGGATATTTGCCGTTAATTGCTTTATTTCCTAATCTCTTTATTGGTATGCATACACCATTCATGGGAAAACAATGAAGTATTTATTATCACTAAAACTGATCGCAATAGTCTGTGTATTGTCTTGCTCCAAACCCGAGCGTATTGTTCCAGGTGAGCCTGTCAAAGTTATTATTTGGGAATTTGGTGGACTGCCGGGAATGCAAGCTTGGACGAAGCAGGCGGTTGGTGGATTTAACGCCTCCCGTGACGACATAGAAATTGAGTTAGAGCAACGAGATTGGGCGACCCAGCGTGAAAGTTTGATAAGTACAACAATATTGGGAGATGGTCCAGATATTGTTAGAGTACACCACAAGTATTCAGTTGAATTTGGACAACTGGGAGGTCTTTATCCTCTCGATTCTTTTGCCGATTTCCCGAAAGTAAAAGATTTAATCTTAGATAATGTCTGGGAACAAGTTTCTTATGATGGCCGATATTATGGTGTCCCCGTTACTATGGCACCGTTCATTCTGGCTGTGAATACGAGCATACTGTCTGAAAATGGTTTGGAAGTACCGGAAACGTGGGAAGATTTTGAAGAGCTTGGAAATTTCTTAGCAAAGAAGGGTATACATGTTTTTACGATGCCGGGTGGAGTTAATTTAGATACTGCCTACCGATTTCTGCCTTTATTAATGAAAGCAGGTGGTCGGGTTTTTGATCGGAATTGGACGAGGGCCACGTTTAATGGATCTGCCGGTGTAGCGGCATTGGAATTTCTTGTGAATTTGAAAAAGAGTGGGTTTATGCCTGCGGCAAGCGCTGCGTATCGGTTTGATGAAAATGCGGCTCACTGGTCCTCTGGCAAAGCGGCCTTGTCTATTGAGGGACCTTGGTGGCAAAATGCGACTAGCGGAAATTATGGATTTGATTTATCGAATCTCGCATTGGCTCCGGTGCCCCGACCGTCAAAAAAGATTGGAGATAGTCCATCAGCAACTCTTTTAGACGTGTTTATGATGTCTATTACAGGATATACTCCCGTTCCTGAATATGCTTGGGAGGTTATGAAGACGTTATACGTTGAGGATCCTGTTTGGAGGGCTCCTAACCCTGATTTGGGAGGTATTCCAACCCAGAAAGCGGCTTACGAAAATGGAATAGAATCTGACTATATTGGTTTGGACGTTATGGCAGAAGAAGGGGAAAATGCAGTTGGATGGCCTGGACACCCTAGTATCACCGAAATTCAACGTCATATTGCCGACGCTGTAAATATTGCATTAGTAGGAACGATGACGCCCAAAGAGGCCTTGGATCAAGCTGCAGAATCCGTAAATGAGATTCTCGGTGATTATTGATGTTCAGAAGAAAATTGAATAGAAATGAATGATAGATTAACCAAACAATTGACCCCTTATTATTTTTTGTTGCCAGCGCTACTTGTTCTGCTTGTGATAATACTTTACCCAGTAGTCAGCAACTCTATTATGAGTTTGCATAAAGTGAGACTGTTAAAAGGATACGGTCAAGGAGATCTTTTTATAGGTTTCAGTAACTACGTAAAACTGCTTGGAAGTAAGGCGTTTATAAGCAGTATGATAGTTTCTATACGATTTACTCTATTGTCGCTGCCAATAGCCTTTGTTCTGGGATTAGGTATGGCATTAATATTTAACGAGATAAAAAAGTATCGCCCTGTATTTACCGGATGTCTTTTAATCCCTTGGGCAATAGCGCCTGTAGTTACAGGATATATGTGGAGGTGGTTATTTCACGATAGTTTTGGTTTGATAAATTATGGCCTACTTAACCTTGGTTTTATTGACTCCAATATACCTTGGTTAGCTCAGCCGGATACTGCTATGATGGCTGCTATTACGGCAAACGTATGGCGGTTTATGCCTTATATAACGATCATGCTTTTGGCCGGCTTACAGGGTGTTTCAACAGAGCTTTATGAATCAGCACAGGTTGACGGAGCGAACGTAATTCAACGTTTTTTTAACGTTACTCTTCCTCAGTTGAGAAATGTTATCGGTGTAGTGTTTCTTTTCGCCACGATATGGATGGTCAATGATTTTGCTCTCATTTTCATTATGACAGAGGGTGGTCCAGCCCGAGCTACAGAAGTGGTGCCTATCACTATTTACAGAATAGCTTTTGAACATCTTAAGCTTGGTCGAGGTGCAGCCGCAGGTCTAATATTGCTTGTTTTTCTTTTATTTATGAGTGCTCTCTTTATTCGGATGCTCTTTAAGGATCGTGAGGGCACCCGTGCTGCTTAGGACCCAGGGCCGAATAAAAAAGTGTGTTTCGTATGGAATTGGTGGCTTGTTTATTGTTAGTTTGCTCCTACCTTTGATTTGGGTTCTGACTACGTCGGTAAGGCCGTTGTCAGAGGTTTTAGCTACTCCACCTAAAATCATTCCTGAGATTTTGACCTTTCAAGCATATGTTGAACTCTGGGATGCGGGTCCGTTCGCAAAATATTTTTTAAACAGTATCGTTATTTCATTAGCGACTGCTTTAGTTGCTCTGTCTTTTAGTGTCAGTGCAGCCTATGCATTTGCAAGATTCAAATTCCCAGGTGCAACTCTGCTACTAATGATTGTCGTAATGTCACAGATGCTGCCTGGTTCGTCTATACTTATCCCTATTTTTCAGGTAATCAGAACTTTGGGACTTTTAGACACGCATGTTGGTATGGTTCTAGTTTATACTGGATTCGCCATTCCCTTCTGTACTTGGCTTCTTAACGGTTATTTTGGAGCGATCCCATCAGATTTGGAGCAGGCGGCATTAATAGATGGTTGTAATCGTTTACAACTTCTTTATCGGATAATATTACCTTTGGCCGCGCCGGCAATTATAGCAGTTGGCACATTTGCGTTTCTTTTATCATGGAATGAATTCCTTTTTGCGTTTGTTTTGACTAAGTCTAAGGCACTTACAATTGCCGTGGGGCTTCGTTCAGCGTTTCTTGGTCAATATGTAAACAAATACGATCAACTGTTCGCAGCGTCCCTTATTTTTAGCCTTCTACCTATCGTCCTATTTATTGCGCTTCAGCGATACTTCGTTCAAGGTCTTACCGCTGGAGCAGTAAAAGAGTAGCGACACCAAATTATAGTTGGAGATTTGTTTATGAATTTAGTTAAATACCTTTTGCTTTTAATGATTTTTTCAATTGCGTGTAGCGGTCCACAAGATGATTCAGATCGTTTGAAGATTGGATATGTGGTAAACTTCAAGTCACATGAGTGGTATCAAAATATTTGCAGAGCTGCTGAAAAACATGCAGAAAAAATGGGTGTTGATTTAATTATTGCTGACGCAAATAATGACGTTGCGGCTCAAATATCAAAAGCAGAGAATCTTTTGGCGCAAGGTGTAGATGTGTTGGTTCTCACTCCTGTAGATGCCAAGGCTATGGGGACTATCGTGAGTCAGGCGAAAGAATCGGGAGTTCGTGTTATAACTGAGTCTAATCCAGTTCCCGGTAGTGACACTTATGTGGGAATAGATAATGAGGCTAGCGGTTTTAAGGCTGGCACGTGGTTCGCTGAATACGCAAATTCACATAATATTTCTCCTAAGGTCTTAATTATAGGTTTTCCTAATTTTGATGACTGCCGAAAACGTGTGGAAGGTTTTAAACGCGGATTAATTGAAAGTGGTATGTCTTACGAAATTATACAAGAAGTAGATGGACAGGGTCTGAAAGAAAAAGCTTTTAAAGTGGCGCAAGACGCACTTACTGCAAACCCGAATATTAACGCGATATTTGGAATTAATGATGATTCTGTGTCCGGAGGGATCTCGGCGTATAAGGCAGCAAATCTAAATGAGAAAAATTTAACAGCTATTGGATTTGGTTTTGAGGGGACCGTAGGACAGACGGCTTTAATGGGTGACACACCGTATCGCTCTGCATTAGCAATGTTTCCTGATTTTGTTGGGGTATCGTTGGTTGATGCTTCTATTGAGCTGTTTGCTAATAAAAAGTTACCCGATCATTATGAGACACCGACGATAATGATAACGCGTGAAAATGTAGACCGGTTTTATGATGCCAAAACAGATACATTTACGATGGATTTAGATGCTGTTAGAGCATTGTTACAATGAAGAAAGCATTTAGTCGATTGCTAAAAAATGAACAGGCCGGACTGCTATGTGCTCTCTTAATCTTGTGTGTAGTTATTTCTATTCTAAACCCTGTATTCTTCTCCGCTCTTAATCTGAAAAACGTCTTACGCGATGCCTCCCTAGTTGCTATTGCTGGTATTGGAATGGTAATGGTAATCCTACTTGGCGAAATAGATTTAAGTGTTGGATCTGTACAGGCAGCGGTTGGTATTGTTGCTGTTGCGGTATTAAACGATCAGCAAAGTATCTATCTGTCTTTAGCTGCAGCTTTGTTAACGGGTGCCGTTATTGGGTTAGTCAATGGTTTGTTAGTCACCAAAGCGGGTATTAACTCTCTTATTGCAACTTTGGGGATGATGGCAATTCTGCGTGGGGGAGCAATGGTAAGTACCCAAGCGGTATCGATTCAGGGGAAGGTTTCTGGATTTGTTGAAATTGGAACCGGTTATGCTGCATCCATCCCCATACCCGTAATAATAGTTGTTTTGCTATCTATTGTCTTTTACTATTTGCTCCATTATTCAACATTTGGTAGATATCTCTACGCCATAGGAGGTAATCCACAGGCTTCTAGACTCGCGGGACTCGCCGTTGATCGCACGCGGATTGTGGTTTTTGTTATTGCTGGAATACTAGGGGCATTGAGTGCATTTATCTTAGCATCGCGATTAAATTCGGGACAACCGAATGCTGGGCTCGGTTTCGAATTACAGGTAATTGCAGCTGTAATTCTTGGTGGTATTAGTTTGACAGGTGGAGTTGGTAGCTTGGCAGGTGCTCTCATTGGGATAATGATTCTAACGGTTCTTAGCAATGGGTTGGTACTACTTAATGTCTCATCGTTCTATCATGACATTGCGAGGGGATTGGTTATAATTTTGGCAGTTTATTTAGATAGTCGAAGAAAGACGAGCCTCGTAAAGAAGATGTTAGGAGCTTCTTCTTAGTGATGAAAGATAGCATCCTGAAATTGTCTGGTATTAATAAAAGTTTTCCAGGAGTGCATGCCCTTAAGGGAGTAGATTTTGACTTACTTAGAGGTGAAATTCATGCTTTAGTTGGAGAAAATGGTGCCGGAAAATCGACTTTGATAAAAATAGCATCGGGAGTTTATATCCCCGACAGCGGGTGTTACGCAATCCTAGGTGAAGAAGTGAGAATCACTGGTCCAATGGATGCAATCGCGCTGGGGATAGTGGTTGTTTATCAGGAGTTGGAAATAGTACCGTCGCTTTCTGTTGCTGAGAATATTTTTTTCGGACAGTTGCCAAATCGTTTTGGTCGAGTTCAATGGGATTTATTGTATAAGGAATCGGAAGTTTTGTTAAAGCGAGTCGGCCTAGAAATTGATCCTAGAGAGTTGGTGTCTTCGTTTGGGGTCGGTGCACAACAATTAGTCGAAATAGCTCGTGCACTTGCTTGTAACGCCCGGGTAATAATTATGGATGAACCTACCTCAGCCTTAAGTCCAGCGGAAGTTGAAAATGTATTTCGAATAATCCAAGAATTAAAAAGTAACGGTGTTTCTATTGTTTATGTGTCCCATAAATTGGATGAGGTTCTATCTGTTAGTGATCGTGTTACGGTTTATAGGGATGGAAGTCGGGTTGGGACTTGGGATACTGTTGATTTGGATGAACCCAAAATCATAAGACATATGGTTGGGCGGGATATGGATATCAATCAACCGCATAAAAGGAGAATAAAAAGTAAAAAATGTTTGTTGGAAGTTAATGGGTTGTCTACGGATAACGTTTCCAATTTAAACTTTGAGGTTGGTGAAGGTGAGATTATTGGTTTTTCAGGACTAATGGGATCCGGTAGAAGCGAAATGGTTCGAGCGTTATTGGGACTGGATGGAAGAAGAGGGGGATCTATTAAGGTTGAAGAAAAAATTTTGAATGAAAATTCGCCTCGTAGAGCTCGTGAGCTTGGACTCGGTGTAGTACCTGAGGATCGGCGAATTGACGGCATATTTCCTCACTTAAGTGTTCGTGATAACGCCAGCATATCTTCATTAAGTCGTTTTAGTGAACTGGGAAGAATTAAAATAAAGAAGGAATATTTGGCAGTAAATGATCTTGTAGGTCAGTTGAAGGTCCGTACTCCGAATCTACATCAGAAAATTGCGAAATTGAGCGGCGGGAATCAACAAAAAGTCTTGATCGCCCGTTGGTTATTGGTTCAAAACCTTAAGGTACTTGTTGTCGATGAACCGACTCGAGGGATTGATATTGGGGCCAAAGATGAGATTTATAGATTACTAAATAATTTGGCTAATGAGGGGATTGGTGTCGTCGTATGCTCTTCCGAAATGAATGAAGTGATCAATCTAAGTGATCGCATTTACGTCATGTGTGACGGAATGATTAGTTGCTCCTTTTCCAGAGCAGAGGCTACACCTGAACGTTTGTTGGCAAGCTCTTTACCTAGCGGATTCAAAGTTTGATATCGATGAAGGAGAAATGATGCGATTGCATCAATTAGTGCGTAAAATTTTGTGGTTCTGTTTTTTGGTAGGTTGTGCTCCTCTAACGCAACCGATTGATCCAACTTACAGTATTGATAATTCTGTTCAAAATCATAAAGTGAAAGTCAATGACCCAATCGCAGAATATTGGGCGATGCGCTCTGCAGCAAAAAAAGAGTCTACAATAGAGCCTCTTTATATAGCAATTCTCCCTTTTTTAGATGAGTCTGGTTTTCGTGAAAACTTATGGGATTTGCCTAGTGGATTGGCAAGACTTCTGGGTGATGAAATTGGTGATTCAAACGAATGGCGAATTATTCCATACGATGCCTTATGTGCGTCTGTTTCGTGTGACAAAGGTGTTTCATTAGGAGAATGGTTCGAAGTTGGAAAGGAATTAAAGGCTGATATTTTAGCGTTAGGCGTTCTTCTCGATTACGACATGAAACGGCTTGCTGTTGGTGATCCATTATTAGGTGGTTATAAATCGTATGTTGGGTTGGCAGATATTGAAATAGAAATCGTAAGGGTGGAGGATAGCCGAAGCTTAGGAAAGGTTTTCGGAGTTCAGGAAGTTTCCGACCGTGATTTAGGATTGGATTTGTTTGGGAAGCCGAGGGACCAAGATGTTGAATTTGCAAATCTCCATACTGTTTCGTTTGGCTCCGATGAGTTTAGGGAAACACTTATTGGCAGAGCAACATTAGGAGCAATGAATGATGCCCAAGAAGAATTGGTAGCTTTGCTTCAACCCGAGAACATAGAATTAGATCCGGACTCCGCTGTGGTTCTCTCTTGGGAGAAAAACACAGCGGATAGTTATCAAGATGTTGTATACATCAGCGTTGGCTCCCAGAATGGTTTGCGCGTAGGTTTTCGATTGATCGTTATAGCCAAAAGTAGTCGGGGCCCAATAAATGCAGGTGATCAAATCGGTGTCCTGCAGGTCTCTGAAATTGTTGGGGCTAATCTAGCTCGTGCACGAATCCTTAAGGGCATAGATGCGATAACGACTGGAGATTACCTAGATCTTTATATTAAGTGATTTGGCTATGGAGGAACTGGCATGAAGCGAAAGATTGGGGCGGTAGATGGTAAAGGTTGCGGAGTTTGTATCGTAGAGGATATGCCGGAATTAAAGAAGGGCCAAATAGAAGTAGAAGTTGCAGCTTCGCTTATTAGCCCTGGAAGTGAGTTAGGACGTTGCGGTCATCTTAGGAAGAATCCAAATCAGAATATTTCGCCCAAGCCTATTGGTTATGCTAATGCAGGAACGGTGGCACAAATAGGGCCCGGTGTAACAGACTTTAAAGTCGGACAACGTGTTGCCTGTATGGGTGCAGGGTATGCGCTTCACGCGGACCGTGTTATAGTTCCTCAGAATCTAAGCGTATTGATACCTGATGACGTTAGTTTCGAAGAGGCGGCGTCTACCCATCTTGCTGCTACAGCGTTACACGCTTTAAGGCGAACCGTTCCCTTGTTCGGTGAATATGGCATGGTTGTCGGCTTGGGTTTAGTAGGGCAATTGTGCCTACAGTTTGGTCGTCTATCAGGATGTCATATGACGGGAATGGATAAATATGCTATGCGTTTAAAAAAGGCGCATGAAGGTGGCGCGGAAACGACTATAGATGCAGCTATCGAAGATTCGATGGCTGCAACGTCAAGTTGGAGTCAAGGTTATGGACTGGATTTTGGAATAATCTCTTTTGGTGGAGACGCAAGTGATGCTTTTAAAAAAGTGTATCGGTCGATGAAGAAGACACCCGACGGTCACCATATGGGAAGAATCACTGTTGTCGGAGGTGCTCAGATCAGTCATGGTTTCGGTGCGGGCTTAGGGAATGTCGATATTCGCAGTGCTGCGCGAACAGGGCCTGGCTACCACGATGAAGATTATGAGCAAGGAAATAATTATCCGAGAGTTTTTGTTGAATGGGATACCAAGAGAAACATGGAAGAATGTTTAAGCACTATTGACTCAGGTAATTTATTGGTCTCTCATCTTTATACGCATAAATTCACATTAGATAATTTTGACCAGGCCGTAGATGTCTTGGTGGAGGCTCCAGATGAGGCGCTGGGTGTTGTTGTGACTCCGTAATTTTCAACAATACTATGCCGGTTCGCCGGTCACTAGGTTGCGTTTTCCTTCAGGGGTGAATGTGACCGTTGGTAGATCAATCTCCTTGCCGGATATCATATCTTCAAGAAGTGCGACTACTCCCTTGATCGCTGGCTCTATCATGGCTTCTCCCTTTTCTCGATTACCCAAAGCCGCCGATTCATTGTCAATTGCATCTGTTTGGACTCTATCCGGATCAAGATAAAGCATCGTGGAAGTTTCGTATTCATCTGCGTGGCCTGGGAGGCGACCGTGTTCCATGTGCTCTTGGACAAGTTTAGGTTTATATACGTCCCAGTATGATTGAAATCTGAGATTTATTTTGAGTTTGTCGCGATATTCGTCCATCCGCCGCATCATTGGTTTAACATTTCCTCCATGCCCATTCAGAATAAGAATGTTAGTTACTCCAGCGCGTACCAGGGAATGACAGACATCGAACACATATTCACAAAAGATCTCAGGACGAACAGTAAGAGTGCCAATATGTTCCATCCAATGTTCAGAGACACCGATCGGAATAGGCGTTGCTACCAAAACATTTGGATTTAATCGGATAGCGGATTGTTCCGCCATATAACTGGCGTGCAGGGTGTCGTGAATCATGTGGAGATGTTCGTTATGCTGTTCAGTGGCTGCGGTCGGAACGATAGCTGCGCGAATGGTTCCAGCCTGCATTCGTTCTCTGAATTCTTTTCGCGTCAAATCACCAATAAATACACGCTTATCACTCATGGCCATCCTCCTGCCTTAAAATTATTAAACTTAATTAGACCGCGAACATAAAATTGCCGAGGGGGTTCGTCAAGGACAATACTGGATTAGTTGAACAATAAAATACATATTAATGGAAATATTATTTGTTAAGGGTAATTGTGAAATAAGGGGTGCGAATGACCCCAGATATCCAGAGAGGAATAAGAACATGAAGATTGGATCACGTATGCCACCATTTGCAGGTAAAATAGGATTTGATGCTTTTGCTGAGTGGTTAGCGGATAACGATTTTGAAGCTATAGATACTCCGCCCCTAACTAAAGCTATGGCGGATAAATGTGACAAATTAGGTTTAGAAATAGGTACCAGTGATGCAGGTGCGCCAGGTCTTTTTAGTCGAGATGCTTCAAAGAGACGTACTGCATTGAGTAAATTAAAAAAGGATTTGTCGGCTATAGCAAAAAATGGAGGTAAAACGTATTTCGCTGTTTTAGGGCCGGATGATCCTACTATGCCTCGATATGAAACATTCAATATCTTCAAAAAGATTTATCCAAAGGTCGTAGCTCATGCCGAAAAAGTTGGCGTGAATATCGCAATTGAGCCGTGGCCTGGTGGTGCTCCACATTATGGTAACTTAGGATGTACTCCCGAGAGTTTGCGAAAAATATTTGAGGTGTGTCCGTCTCCTAATTTAGGTATCTGTTTTGATCCGTCACATTTTTTGCGTATACAAATAGATTATCTAAGACTTCTACATGAATTTGGTGACCGAGTGCATCATGTCCATCTGAAAGATACAGAAATTATAGAAGAAAAACTTTATGAATCCGGAATTCTTGGAGAATCTTATGGAAACAGTTATGTGTGCGGAGAAGGTTGGTGGAGATATACGATTCCGGGCGAAGGAAATGTAGATTGGTTGTCGGTTGTCAGACGCCTAAAAGATATCGGCTACGATGGTGTTTTAAGTGTCGAATTGGAAGATCACTACTTTTGGCAAACGCCAGAATTGCAGATGGAAGGGCTTTTGCGCTCTAGAGAAAATATTGATCTACTCCTTACAGACTAATTCCCCAAATGATTCATTACTTTATATTGATGTGAAATCGAGATAATGACTTTTATAATAGGGGTACTGATTTAAATGTTTTTCCATTTAGTAATTAATAAGGTGGCGTAATTATGTCTGATTCGGAAGGTCTTATGGCTATGGCTTTGGGTGGAGATAATCCTCATGCATCCGGATGGTTAGAAACGCTAGAAAATTGTCCGTCCATTAGCGAATTGCGGTTGTGTGGAAATTGGTCCAACGATTCAGTCAAGGATCATGCGGTTGTTGAAATAGATAGGATGCTTGACGAAAGGCCCCCAGATGTCGTTTTGGTTTGTGCACCCAATGATGAAGCTCCATCCTTGGCAACGATCCCGATAAATGCTGGAATTCCTACCATAGTTGAAAAGCCAGTGGCCCGCAATTCTATGGAAATTGATAAGTTGAACGATTTAGCTAAAAAATCAGGTGGTGTTTGGACTACTGGTTTTCTTAATCGATATCATCCCGCGGTTATTCAGCTAAAGAGATGGATGGAGAGTGGAGCCATCGGGCGCGTAGTATCGATTGAAGGTCGAATGGTAACCAGTCACGTTGCTGCAAGGAATCCGGCTCATTGGTTATTTACAGAGGAGCGCGCGGGTGGGGGTATTTTACACTGGTTGGGTATTCATACCATTGATTTGATCCGTTATTTAACGGATTCTGAATTTAACAGTGTTTGCGGACAGATTGCCACTTCTGTTCAGGATATAGATGTTGAAGAGGTGGCTACTGCCAGCTTCAGCATGGTTGGTGGAGCCGTAGGCCAGATTCATGCAGGTTATGTATTACCGCGACGCTATGGAGATATTGCGCTAATTATTCGTGGCACTGAGGGGGACGTCACGTGGCGGAGTTGGGACTATAAAGGAAGACAGGATTACGTTTATTTACAAAGTGTGAACCCACAATGGGATAAGGATGAATACCATGAATTGCATTGTCCTTCCCCAGAGGGTGTGGGGTATGGTGGGCAAATGGGTATCGATTATGTTGAAGATTTTATTGTAGCCCATCAAAACAAGAAATTATTTATTACCGATGGAAATGATGCCGCAAAAGCTATGAAATTTGTCGAAGCTGTTTACCGATCTGCTGAAAGCGGCCAAACGGAGGTGCTATAGGCTTGAAGATAACCGCGATAGACGCAAGGTTAATAGATGCAAACTTTCGAAATCTGATTATAACTCAAATCCATACGGATGTTGGTGTTACAGGAATTTCAGAAGTTGTTACAAAACGTTTTGATGATGCCACCTTACATGGTATACGTAATTTGACTGAGAATATTGGTTTGATAGGTAAAGACCCTAGGCAGCCTAATTTACATTTTGAACGAATGTACCGTGATAATCAATGGACTACGGGTTCCGTTGCATCCTCAGCTATTAGTGCTATTGAAATTGCAATGTGGGATATTAAGGGGAAAGAATTGGGTCGGCCTATCTATGAGTTGTTCGGGGGTCCAACCTTTGCTGATCGAATTCCGGTCTATTGTCATATTCCCGGTGGTTCCAGTCCTGAAGAGTTTTCTGAAAACGTCGCCGCGGCAAAAGAGCGCGGATACAAAGTTTGTAAAACCACGTTACCGGTTTATTATGGTCAAGTAAAGAAGGTGTCTTCAGACGGATCTGAATATGCGGCAGATGGTAATGCATATTCGGGTACCAAGGGTAGTGTTGATGGATCTCACAACGAACATCAATGGATCGACAAGAGGGTGCTGTCTGAAGTGGTATCCTATTTTGAATTTGCTAAAAAAAACCACGGGGACAGTGTAGAAATTTGGGTAGACTGTCATGCCAGGTTGAGTGGCGCTCACGCAGCCTTTTTGGTGCATGGACTTAGTGGAGTTGCGGATCTTATTGAGGAGCCGTTGCCGCCTGAGGATATTGACGGCCTTAGAACGTTAAAAGAGGCTGCTGTTGCTAATGGCGGACCAAAGATTGCCGGGGGAGAAAGAACAGCCACTATTTATGACAGGAACATGATTAGGATGGTAACCGAGCAAATGGTTGACATTTTTCAACCAGATGTAGGTAATTGTGGTGGTTTCATCTCATTTAATGAATTGTCAACCGTTGCAGCAATACATAACGTAGCTATCGCTCCACATAATCCCAATGGACCACTATCTGTTGCTCAGGGACTACAGGCTATCGCATCAATTCGAAACGGACATATTTTGGAAACTGTTGGGAATGAAGCCGAGGAAAAATTAGCAGAAGAAATCCTGAGCGAACCGGAGGTCGTATGTAGCAAGAATGGGTTTATAGATCTACCTAAAGGCCCTGGTCTTGGTATAGAATTAAATATCAAAGGGATAGAAAGGCGGCCTTTCCAACGCTACTATCAAACCACTCGATAGAAAAAACTAACCGAGGTAAAACCATGAAAGTTGTAGATATAGACCGGATCATTGTGGATGTTCCATTTACTCGACGTCAAAAAAAAATTACGTCACGTGAGGTATACAATTGGAGCATTTTAGAACTTTGTAGAGTCGAGACCGATACAGGTCACGTTGGATGGGGAGAAACAGTGATTCATTATACCTGGTCTCGAGTCACGGATCAGGCTGTAGATCGTGTTATTGGTAACAGCCCTGCAGATTTAATGAATGATGATACGTTAGGGGCAGGCTTGCAGATGGCGTTATTTGATGTGGTTGGAAAGGTAATGAACGTTCCAGTTTACAAATTATTGGGTAATAAAGTTAGAGAATGGGTACCCATCTCATGGTGGTCGATAGATGCCGCGCCAAAAGATTGGGCAGCTGAAGCAAAAGATGCGGTTAAGAATGGCTATACGAGTTTTAAACTTAAGCCACGTCCTTGGTGGGACATCGTTTCACAAATTGGAGAAATATCAAAAGTAGTACCGGATCATTTTAAACTGGATCTTGATCCTAACGGTACTTGGCAAAATGCGGCTTCGGCCATACCGATAATTAAAAAGCTTGAACAGTTTGAAAAAGTGGCGATGTACGAAACGCCGATCCCTCAGCATGATGTATTGGGTAACCGACAAATAAGAGCCGCTATAAATCGTCCGATAGCAATGCATTTTGGGTCGCCTCCTTACGTTACGAACGTTCGGGAAGAAGTGTGTGATGGTTACGTTATTTGCGCCGGGAAAAGTGAGGTTGTGAGGCAGGGAATGTTGAGTGCAGAGGCGCAGATGCCATTTTGGTTACAGTTAGTTGGAAATGGTCTTACCACTACGTGGGCGGCTCATTTAGGAGCTGTATTAACTAATGCCACATGGCCCACGATAACGTGTATAAACCTTTACAGCAACCAGCTTTTAAAGAAGAATATAGAAATTGTAGGGGGCTATCACCGTGTTCCAGACAAACCAGGTTTAGGTGTGGACGTTGATGAGAGAGCAATTGAGCGATTTAGAGTAGATAAGAAAGAATTGAACAAGGCTAAAAAGGCAGGGAAACTCTATGATAGGCCGGATCCGCGAATAATAAATACGATCGTATATCCAGATGGGTCTTGTGTTCATATGGGAAGATCTTCACAGGGATATGGATACTTTGTCGGAGGGAACGGTCCGGCTTATGTTGAAGGAGTTTATTTGGTCGCACAACCTGATGATGGCAGTAAATCATGGAACTCGTTGTATAAACGTGCCATAGAGCAACCCGTTAGAGGCAAGTGGTCAGGATAATTTTGATAAGTTGATTAGGACTCCAAATATTTTTCGGAGGGTTATAGAATGAAAATCACCAAAATTGAAGAGCATATCACAGCTGTGCCTCATATACCGTCGATAGAAAAAAGTCGTCCTGGAGATTATCTCCAGCGTCCTATCAGCATAATAGAAGTACATACTGACGAGGGTATTATTGGATTAGGTGAAGGTGGGCGTGGGGGCTCGTTAGAAAGTCTGGGGCAAATCTGGATTGGAAGGGACCCTTTGACCGTTAATTTGACGTGTGAGGGCGGTGCTATGGGTATGGCATTATTCGATATTGTAGGAAAGGCTTTAGGCGTGCCTGCCAATAAATTGATGGGTTCAAAACATTGGGATGCTGTGCCTGTTGGCTGGTGGTCACCACCGTTGGAAGCAGGTGAATTTGCGGCCATGGCAGAAGAAGGGGCAAGACTGGGTTACAAGACGCACAAGTTGAAGGCACGAAAGAGAAACATTGTAGAGACGGTTGAATTGATGACAGCGGCAGCTGGTTCTGATTATGGGATAATCGTTGACCCTAACTTTGAATTCGGTTCATTGTCTTCTAGTTTGCGTATCGCAGAGAAACTCGAAAAATATAATATTGAAGCTTTTGAGGATCCGTTTCAATATTTACCGGGTTGGCATCAGTACCGTGATTTTCGTAGAAACTCCAGGATCCCTTTAGCGCCGCATTTAGGTGATCCACAAAAGGTCATGAGTGCGATTCGTGGCGAAGCAGCAGATATGTTTAACCTGGGTGGTTCGATTGAAAACGTGCAGGGGATGGCGGCTATGGCCGAGGCTGCCGGAATGCCGGTCTGGTTACAAGTTGTCGGTTTAGGCTTGGGAATTTCTGGTGCATTTGGTACTCACGTTCATTCAACGATTCGAAACGCTACGGTGCCTTCGGACTCTCTTCATTTTACGCGTGAAACGGATCTTATAAGTGATCAATTAACTCCTCAAAATGGGTTGGTAACAGTTCCTACCAAACCGGGGTTAGGTGTTGAATTGGATCGCGAGGCGTTAGCAAAATATAAGATTGGTTAACGTTCACTCTTACCAACGTACCGAATATTTACTTGGAACATCCTAATATAATTATTTTTCAATGTGATCAGTTACGTGCTTTTGAATTAGGTTGTTACGGTAATACGACTATAAAGACCCCCAATATAGACTATTTTTCTAATCAAGGATTTCGGTTCGAAACATCAGTTTGTAATAATCCCGTATGTATGGCTTCTAGGTCGAGTTTGATGGCTGGACAATACAGTCGTAGCTGTACGGGAGATTTAGGTAATGACTTTCTCCAGACAGATATGGGAATGGGGGAACTTGAACCTGAAATGCCGGAATCTCGTAGGGGTTGTGTTTTCCCTAATCAAACGTTACCAGAAATCTTGAAGGGGGCTGGCTATCAAAACACTGCCATAGGAAAATGGCATATCAGACCTTGCCCGGACCTAATGGGATTTCATAATAGTGTCCTTCCCTTAAATAATCATCGGCATTCAGGACAGAATTATTCATTTAATGGTGGCAATTACGAACGCCAAGATGGTTTTGGCCCCGAATTCGAATTTCAACAAGTCGACAAATATTTACAAAAGCAAAAGAGTGATCAACCTTTTTTTCTATACTACAATGTGATGCCGCCCCACATGCCATTAGCAGATATGCCTGAAGAATTTGTGACGTTGTATGAGCCAAATGATATAAGTTTCCGAGAGAATATCTATAAAAGGGGAGAGCTACCATATAGCGACGAATGGTTTAAAATTTATCTATGGGATTACTTGTATTACCACTATAGGGAAAACCAGACCCTGACATTTCCAATGAATTTTGATTTAAAAAAATTAATTGCTCTGTATTACGGAGCTGTCTCATGGGTTGACTCTATTTTTGGCCGCCTTTTAACGTCTATTGCAATTAATGGCCTAGAACAAAATACTATTGTGTTATTCATCTCAGATCACGGAGATCAGTTGGGTAGCCATCATAGGTGGAATAAAGGTGTCTTATTTGAAGAGTCTGTCAGAATTCCGCAGATTTGGCGATGGCCCGGAAAAATAAAGCCTGGAAATAGTTCTGGCCAGGTAGCCAGTTCGGTAGATATAATGCCAACTTTGCTGGAAGCCTGTAGTATGGATATACCGGACTCGGTTCAAGGCCAGTCTCTGTTTCAGATTTTGAAAGGTGAAATAAAATCTTTAAAGAAGAATCATGCTTTTATTGAGACTTCTTCAAGTTCAACAGGAGACCATCTTACAGAAATAGGAGTACGAACGCCCACTCATGTATTAGGTTTGTGCTTGGATAAAGAAAAGCATGAAATAGTAGAAAGAACCGGATCCATGTATGATTTACGGTTTGACCCATACCAGCAACACGATTTATTTAGCTTAGAATCCCAAATAGAGTTAAAAAGCCAACTACTGAACATACTGAAAACATGGCACAAAGAAACCAAGTGGCTGAAGTCGTCAGATTCCGGAACGGACCGAACGAAATTCTTCGACCATAGTGGTTTTTCACTGACGACCAATTGAAGCCCTAAACTCGATCGAATTAAGACTAATTAGTTGAATATTATGTATATAGAAATCATGATCACGGCCAATACCATCCAGAGGGTCCACACGAAACGTGGTGATGTCTCCATGGTTACATACGTTTCAGCAAGAGATGGCATCCGAGATTCTGCTTGAGAATTTTTGGTAAAACTCGAGATGACAATCATAAGAACGCTTACAGATACAAATAGGAAAAAGGCTAAAAGCAGGTGATGAGGCCAGAAGTCTGCTGTTGGCCATTTCTTAAAATGACAGAGTCCAATCCCCAGAGAGGCAAAAGAGCCGAGATACAGTGTCCATAGGGCAGCAGTAGCCGTTGCTTTTCTCCATAGAACACCGATCAGGAATACGGCTCCCATGGGTGGTGCAATAAACGAAATTATGCCCTGTAGTAGATCGAACATATTTTTTCCGAAACTTTCCATAGAAAGTGCAGAAAAAACAGCAAGTCCAGCGACCAGAACCATGACTACGCGTCCAACCCAGACTATTTCCGAGGGCGTAGCGTTCGGTCGGTATTTTTTTACGTAAATATCTAGAGTGAAGACAGTACTAAATGAGTTGAGTCCGGAATCAACGGTACTTACCAATGCTGCTATTAATACGGCTACGATCAGACCGGTCATTCCCGGTGGAAGGTAGTTGGTAACCATAGTCATGAAAGCTTCGTCGGGATTGGCCAGGTTAGGGTGAAGCACATAGCAGATAATGCCAGGCAGCATAAAAATGAAAGGGGGAATAATCTTTAAGAATCCGGTGAAGGCTACGCCCATTTGGGCTTCTTTCAGGTTTTTTGCCCCCAAGGCTCTTTGGACAATTGTTTGGTCTGTGCACCAAAACCAAATAGCCAATACCGGATAACCAAGAACAATGGCGTGCCAGGGATATACATCGTCGTCGGTTGGCCGAAATAAATGCCAGTAGTCAGCTGGAGTATTGCCTAAAAGCTTATCTAGGCTTCCTATTTCCTGAAAACCGATGATGGTTAGTGTAGCGCATCCTAAGATCATTAATATTGATTGGAAGGAGTCCGTAACAACAACGGCGACGAGACCACCGACGATAGTTAGCAGTAATGAAATTAATGTGAGAAGACAGACGGATAGCCAGAGAGGCCAGGCCATCATTTGTGACAGTAGTACACCGCCAGCATACAATGCGCCTCCAAGCCATAGTATTACGGTTGTGAATAAGGCGTAATATGAGAGAAAACTATGAACACGAGGGCCAAACCGGTTTAACATGAATTCGGGCATCGTACTAATCTTTGTTCGCATATAATGTGGAACAAACAACATGCCAAGGAGCATTAGAAACCACCAGGCCAGCCACTCGAAGTTTGCGCCGACCATACCGGATGTATACGCGATGCTACAGGATGCGATTAGAAAGGATGGCCCTATGTTGGTTCCGAATATAGACAGTCCAACATTGTACCATGGCATAGACCGTCCACCCAGGAATAAATCGGATTGAGCACCGCGGTTTTTGGAACTAACCCACAACCCTATCCCTAATAAGGCAACAATGTATATTCCTATGACGATAAAATCGAGAGGCTTAAGCGCGGCGTGAATATCCAAAAATGGCTCCGATCCTAAAAATTTTAAAAGTTTAAATTAAAAGTAGCTAAAAAGGGATTATACTATTTTATAAAAAGAATGGTGTGGGACACAATAGAAAAAATTGTTATTATCTCGTATTCGAGCTAGCTTAGTAGAATCTATCTGTATTTCAACTTTTAGTTATGAGTAGGTGATTTGTTATGCATATTCTAATTTCTCCAGCAAAAAACCTGGATTTTGAGACAACTGCTGTTA
This sequence comes from Candidatus Latescibacterota bacterium, assembly GCA_036343635.1. Lineage (GTDB taxonomy): Bacteria > Latescibacterota > UBA2968 > UBA8231 > UBA8231. The sequence goes on from JAYYVF010000076.1 coordinate 77,856, forward strand.
CAAAAAAGTTTAGTCAACCGCAATTTATTGAAAAAGCCGAAGAGCTTGTTGGAGTATGTCGGAAGTTGTCCGCCTCTAAGCTTACTGAACTTATGGGTATAAGTGAGAAATTGGCCCAGCTGAATGTGGAACGATTTGCCGAATGGGATCCTGAAGTAAGCCTTACCTCAGGCAAACAGGCTGTTTTGGCCTTCAATGGTGATGTGTATGTGGGATTGGATGCAAATTCAATGAAGGCGAAACAGCTCAATTATGCACAAAAACATCTCCGAATTCTTTCAGGTCTTTATGGCATTCTTTGTCCCCTAGATTTAATAAGACCATACCGTTTGGAAATGGGTTCGAAATTAAAGAATAGCAAGGGAACTACTCTTTATGATTACTGGGGGGAAGACATAACGAAGAACATCGCAAACAGTATGAAAAAAGAGAAAGACGACGTCCTGGTAAATTTGGCCTCTGGTGAGTATTTTAAGTCAGTCAACGAGAAATTAATCTGTTATCCGGTCGTAACGCCTGTTTTTAAGGATTTCAAGAATGGGGCTTATAAAATTATTAGTTTCTTCGCAAAGAAGGCCCGCGGAACTATGGCCAGATATATTATCGAGAATCAACTTAAAAAAGTAAGTCAGCTTGAAGGTTTTTCTGTATCAGGTTACAGGTATTCCCGAAAGGAATCTGAACCACTAAAACCAGTTTTTTTGAGACGTCCTACTGATTAAGTACTCTGTAATAAGGAAACAAACATGGTTTCTAATTAGCACCTATTCCCAACTCGGCCTTAATCTGATTTACCCATTTTTCTATACGTTCATCATGAAGTTCCGCTTGATTTTCATCGTCTAAACCTAATCCTAGGAAGTTATTGTCATCATAAAGGCCCAAACTCTCATCATATTCGTATCCCTCTGTTGGCCAAATACCGATTAGCTCTGGATTACCCTTGTCTTTTATCTCGTTCCATAAAAGTCCTAATGCATCTAAGAAATTTAGGGAATAGACTTCACAGTCGCCCATCCCAAAAAGGCCTATTTTTTTACCTTCCAAATTTAATTCACTAAGTTTCGGGAGAAAATATTCCCAGTCCATTTGAAGCTGACCAACATCCCACGTAGGGATACCCAACAGAAGCACGTCATATTTTAAGAGATCCTCTGGTTGGCAATCGTCGACACTATACAGGGAATCTACGTGGCTTCCCATGAGCTCTTGGATCTTTTCTGCGGCCATTTGTGTATTACCTGTAGTTGAACCGTAAAAAATTGCTAAAGACATTCGGGACTCTCAGAAAATGTTTTGCCAATTTAGTTTTATGATCAATACTAAAGTTAGGCTAGGCATACTTTCTTGTAAATATCATTTCTAATTCTGATTTTGTCAAATTTGAATCGAACACATGTGTTGTACTTAGTGGGGTATATCGGTATGAGAATATCAACGTCCAAATTGGCAAATAAGAATATATTCCCAATTATTACTTCTGAAGTTTCTCAACGAAGCTAGTAGGGTAATTTTGATAGTGAAGATTGGTTGACAGTATTAAATCATATCATATGTTTTTATAATACAATATTTTGTGTGGGCCCGTAGCTCAGATGGTAGAGCAGTTGACTTTTAATCAATTGGTCGCGCGTTCGATTCGCGCCGGGCTCACCATAAAAAACAACCACTTACGTTAATTCGTAGGTGGTTGTTTTGGTTTAGATATGCGCTATCTCCTTAATGTCTCCTTAATACATGTCACTTTAACTGGTCTATCCGCTCTGTTTCTTTAGCTCGCTCTTCAATAAATTTTTCTAAATTGCTACGCCAGCCACCGGCAGGGTGATTTCCACCGCACTCGGTGCCGCCGTCACGTTTATTCACCCGCCCCTTCCGTATATTCTGTATATTGACCACATAATAGCCAACCATTAACGAGGAGTTTATATGCCATATAAAATAATGATGTCTGTAGCAACAATAGTACCTCTACTATTTGCGATTGCTTTTCTTTTTGTACCACAGTTTTTTATTTTAGAGTCATACCCTAATGCAGAAGGGTTAGCTTTAGAAATAGGAATAACTCAACGATACGTTATGGCGGGTATGTTATTCATCGTTGTGTGTCTTTTATTTCAATCCAGAAAAGTTGAGAAAGTAGATAACCAAAAAGAAATTCTTTCTGGTGTTGCTATCGGTTTCGCTGTGATGTGTGCTGTCATAATTTTAATGGAAGGTCCCGGTCGTGGTCTTCCGTTACTCGTGCCTCCAGTGATAGCCACAGGAACAATCGCAATACTTAGTTTCTGGTCCCGTTCGAAGCTAAGCTAAAGGTGTTGCTTATCCATTCAAAACGTCCCTTGTGCAAAACGACGATTAACAGCCTTTCAGCCTAATATAATGGCAGAAAAAAACTGGGGGAGCGCCGTTAATGGCTGCTCCCCCGTTTTCTTTACCCCGTCCCGTCCTTCACTCGCCCCACGTCTCCACCACCGACTGCCCTGCGATATAATCCACCGCTACACCGCCAACGCCCCAAGCTCTCTGCGGTGCCGCATGCCGGTATCGGCCAGCATCGTCGCAATCAGACGGGTATGAGGAGGACAGTGGGTGAGTAGGAGCCCGAGCTGGTCCTCGTGAAAGCCCTCGGTTAACACGATGCTAGCCGGGGGCTTTCTGCTTTAAATATGATCACGTAAGGTTCACGTTTATTATCCACAAGGCTTTGAGAAGGCACCTTACAAAAAATTAAAATGAGTCTTTAAATTATTGTAGAACAGTTATTTAAAGCTGAAAAATAAATGCTTCACATGGGCTTGATCATGGTGAACATTGATTTATAATCAATTGGTTGTGGGTTCGATTTCGGGCCGTAATTACCGTAGAAAACGACCACGTATGTTAATTTGTAGGTCGTTGTTTTTGGTATAGATAGGGGCGATGTTTTGCGGTCAGTGCCATTCCCGCCGTTTTATAAAATATTTTTTACTTGTGTTTTCTCTTCCCCAAAGACATCTTGTCGGAGAATTTAGATATATATATATAAATCTCCAATTCTGGGAGTAATAGGATGACCAAATTTCTTGTGGTGTTATCGATGTTGGCTGTTGGGGCTGGATGTGGTGGGTACAGTTCTACGGGAAATGACGGTGAAAGTACAAAAAAGGAACTCTTAATTTGGACACAAACAGACAGCGATGGAAGCGTTGAAGAGGAATACCAGTACTACTTAGATCCCGGAAATAATGAGAGAATACAAGAAGGATGGTATAACTCCTACTATTCAAACGGAAACTATGAATGGGTAGGAATTCACAAGCAAGACAAAAGAGACGGGAAATGGTCTAAGTATTACTTGGATGGAACTTTGTGGCAGGAGATCAATTATGTCGATGGAAAATTAGAGGGTAAGGAGACCTTATATCAGGCTGGTGGGAAGATCTACGAAAAATATTGGGTAAATGACGCCTTGGAAAAATGGTTATACTTCAGACCTGAAAATGAGAATGCGGTGCATGAAGTTAATTTCGTAAAGGGTGTACAAGAAGGTAAGACATACTGGTTCTTCGAAAATGGGGATGTGGAGTATGAAGTTAATTTCGTAAATGGTAAACAAGAAGGGGACGGCATTCATTATAATGAGGATGGAACCGTCAGAGAGTTTACCCATTCTGAATTAATCGTAACAAGGTGGAAGATAGAAGGACAATTGGTTTGGACGTTCAAACGTAACGGCACTGTGGTTTTTGATGGAATGGAAGAGTATAATTTTTCCTGGGAAATAGAGGGAGACAGACTGACTATTACCGACGTGGATACTGGTGAGGTTTTCTCCGAATATGATATTGAATCTCTGTCGATGTCCGAACTCGTTATTGTTGATCCAGAACATCCCGATAATGAAACTAGGTATGTTCGATAGGTGGAGAGCTTAGAGTTCCCTACAGAGCATGTGGTTTTTGTGTGCAATATGTGTGTAGCGCAAGTCCATTTAAGCCTAAAAATACGAAACGATGCTAAATCAACTAAATTGTGTAAGAGTTTGTGTTACAACCGAATACACTGTATTTAAATGTTAGTGAAAATGATTTATGATCAATTGATCGTGGCACCGGGTTAACCGTGAAAAATGCCGCATACGATTAGTTCTAAGGTGGTAGTTTTAGTATAAAAGGGATAAATACCATCTCTGTGCAGGCACGATCTGTTATTTCATGAATAATCGTTAATCCTCAGATGGTAGAAATAGTGAATCTTTTATTGTAACGTAAAGATACATTTGGGGTAGTCTTTCTTTAAAAATATTATCTGACTAGCTGAAGGATCGGTATGAAGATAAAATCTATTAAAGCGGTAAATGTCGATCTGCCGAAGAGGGTATCTAATACCACAGCCAGACGTGAGAGTTGGCGTCAATCGGCTCCGATCGGTCTACCCATGAACAAGTACGAGGAATTCCCACCAGATTTGCCAATTAAATCTCCGGGTATCGGAGGCCGAGCTGTATGGGTTCAGGTGACTGCTGAAGACGGGACCTGGGGCCTTGGACGAACGAGCTTCGGAGAGCCTGTGGCATCATTGGTTGACAATTTTTATGCTCCCTTACTAGAGGAACGGGATTGTTTTGCAACCGAACATTTAAACGATATGATGTGGCGTGCTTCAAAACGTCACGGATCGCTGGGGTTGTCGGCCTGTGCGCAGAGTGCCGTTGACTTAGCGTTATGGGATCTAAAAGGAAAATTGTTAGGACAGCCCGTGTACCGGCTACTGGGTGGGCCAGCACGAGAAAAAATTCTATGCTATTGCACAGGTGACGATCTGGACTGGTCCATCGAATTAGGGTTCAAGCATTTTAAAATAACGAATCCCGTTCACTACGAGCAGGGTATTGCTGGATTAAATATCATGGAAGAAAAGGTTGCCAAAGCGCGGGAACAAGTAGGACGGGATGCTGAATTAATGATCAATCCAGTGATGGCTTACGATGTCGAATTTGCTATTCGTTTGGCGGAACGTCTCAAGCCCTACGAACTGCGCTGGATGGAAGAGCCACTGATCCCCGAGGATCTTGAGGGACATATTCAATTGCGTAAAGCGGTACCCTTTATGCCAATAGCCACCGGTGAAGATCATCATACTCGTGTGCCGTTCCGTCAGTTAGTTGAAAACCGTTGTGTGGACGTGGTTCAACCCGATTTACATTGGTGTGGTGGAATGACCGAGGCTATCAAAATATATCACATCGCTGAAGCTGCCGGGATTATGAGTAGTCCACATGGGGGGTTAAATTCGGCTTATGGACAGCATTTTTGTTATGCAATGCCTGAATGTTCGCTCAGTGAATTTCATTTGAGTACACCCGTGGGGATACCACTGCACGAGCTTAACGCAATTCCTGGAGTACCAGTTCCCAAGGACGGTTATTTAGTTCCAAGTGATGCGCCAGGATTTGGACAGGAAATTGACGAGGATTGGATTCGGCCCTGGGATCACGCGGAGGGAGCTACGGGTGGCAAAGAAGTTGTGTTGTAAAATTAGAAAGGCAAGACTTATGGCTGATATTTGGCACGATACGGACGTTATGATGTCGTCAAAAAGTCAACAATTTTTTGAAGGAATAAACTCATAAATAGCTGCACTACAATCTCTAAGAAGGTTTTTCTCATTATTCGTGCCGTATTAACGACGCAGCGGCTTTGATGATTGTTAGTGGAAATACTCTCTGGTATCAACGCTATATACTGGCATTCATGTATTCCATTGATTAGACTATCTTTTAGTTCAAAGTGACAGAGTTGAAATACCAAAAAAGGACAGCAAATGGGACGTAAAACCGTACCGACAGAGGGGCCGTTCGGCGATGAATTCGGTTATTCTCGCGCTGTGCGTGTGGGTAATCAAGTTCATGTCTCAGGAACTTGCGCTCAACCACCTAATGATAGGGGGGACGCCTATTCTCAGGCTTCTATGGTCTTGGGCTTGATTGCAAAAGCACTCGAAGAGGCAGACTCTTCGCTATCGCATGTGGTGCGCACGGTGGTATATATTACGAGTACTGAACATGCTGACGGTGTTACTCGAGCTCACGGCGAGGCCTTCGGCGCAATTAGGCCGGCTTCCTCTTTGATCGTGGTAGCGAGCCTGCTAAGGCCTCACCATGTGGTAGAGATTGAAGCATACGCGATAGTTGAGTGATTATTCGTTACGAATATTTCATATTTGTATATAAATGTATTTTTGATCTCAAGTCGTAAAGCAAAATGGTGGTGGTTGTTAAAAGTGTAAATAAGGTTGACATAAATCAATTTAAATTAGAAGTTTGAAGATATTGACAGGGAGGACTGAGAGTGTTTCTTCGTATCTATTTCAAAGGGAAAAGTCATGAGAAAAATAAAAATTGTTCCAGTTTTAGTTGCCTTTGCAGTTTGTGTGGCTTCTGTCGTTACGGTGCTTGCTCTCTCTGAGCAGGATTCGACCGAAGAAAATACGGAATGCTCTATTCTTTCGTGTCTATTATAGAGATATAGAGAAAATATATCGCTGTAGAGCCTTTCTATTTTAACACTGTGAGTATTAAAAACGCCGATCTGTCTCCTAGTTTGGCGTTTTTATTTTTTGTCCATTTAGTGGAACGAATCGTTGGTATAATCACAAACTATATGTTTTTAATTATAGCTACTGTTGTTTTAAATTACACCGTGGCTCAAACGCAGTCTCAGGAAGCGGTTGGTCGAAATCATTGGACTGGAAACTGCATTGCTCTTTGTTCAGGTGCTGAAGAGTATTTTATTGATGCGGGTAGGGCAGTCAATCGGTTTGAAGGGCCCTATCAAGTTTGGAAATCTGATGGTAGTGGTGAGCAGGTAAATTGCGATTGTGATGGTTACTACGCAGTAAAAAATAAAAGCAAACACAAAGAGTTAATTGAGAACACATTCGTGTTGGAAGATTTCGATATCGGTTTGGCGATAGATTCTTTGATGGAACCTGTTCGGTCGTTTTATCAAATAGATATAGATGGTGGTGGTACTATAGATTTTTTAGAAGCTCGCGATTTTTTCTCTAATGGCGACCCTGCATTCGATGAAAAACACTTCAGTCGTTATTTCAGTTGGATATCGGGTAAAGATGGTTTACAAGAATTTGACGAGGCAGTCATTTTTTCGGCTATACAAGGCGCTCAGATGGTGATGCACTATTCGATGGCAAATGGAAATTCTGTAATTGCATCTATTAATAATGCGCTAGAAGTTTCAATCAATATTTTAGAGGTGTTTAATTTAGGGGATGAAGAATTTCGTAGAGAGACAATGCCAGCTATTACGGGTATCATGTTAGAAGCTTTTGTTGAAGTAGACGAAAGAGATGATAATCAAGTTTTGGAGACGTTCAATCTTGTTATAGAAGAGAATTTGCTGATGCTGATACGTGATTAACCTTTTGGTTTTTAAGAAGGTTGAAATATGATTAGTCAGATATCTTGATAAAAAACACCAAGAAACTTGCTAAAAGATATCGGTTGGAACCCGGATTCGTATTTGTCGTGGTGGCGGACGGGAGGGCGCTGGATTGAATGAGGCGTCCGGTGTTCCGGAATAGCAGGCCAGCACCCACGGGAACGAGGACGTTACGTAGTATCCGTATTGCCCATCAACGGTCATCCCGTTACACTGATCCAAGTCACCCAATCCTGCTGTATATTCCCAATCACCACGAAACTGTCCATCGTAATTGGAACTGGCAATACCACCGTTTCCAGCCGTAGGTGTTTGGTAACCGGCTACAGACTGGCGGAGACCTCCACCGTCTTTTAGCTGGTAACTGGACTGCGCACTTCGGATGGTTCCGTTGACGTTGATGCACGACCCATACACGGGGAATCCGTCCGCGGCAAAGCCGATTACCGGTGAGGCGGCCGTCATGGTATTGCAGTCACCTTCGAATATGGCATTGGGATCCGCGTGGTAGTGGTACATCCCGTCGGGCTGGACGTGTGCGTTGTGTATATCGGTGCCGAAGCTGTTCAGGGGAGACATGGCATCGTAGCGCCAGGGGTGATCGATGAGGTCGGGACCGCACCCGATTTTTTCTGTTCCCAACGCGTTATTTCCCTCGCCGTAACATGCTGCCGGCAGGAGGTCGACAGTACCGCCGTTCAAAAGAATGACACTGGCTTTCCAGATATTGGTTGTTGGCGAGCCGGCCTGGACCGGGGTGGTGGTAATCTCGTAGCTGAGATTCTGGGTAGAGATGGCCGTAGCAAAGTCACCGCCTTCACCCATGTCGTGATTGGGGATGGCATTGGTCGTAAACAGACACTTACTGCCGGACACACTGATGGTGACATCCCCCGAAAAAGATTTTCCGGTTATTAAATCTGTCACGTTGGAGGTGTAACTGTTGGCATATGTGGCGCAATCACCGGACCGGCTGGAGGCCATTGCGCCGGTGATATCCCCACCGGCGGTAAAAGGATTCGTAGCTTCTGTAATATTCGTGGTACCTTCCGATGAGGTGGAATTATTATTTGTTTGGTCATTGTCATCTGACGTTTCCACAGCGATAGGCTCTGTAGAATTATTTGGTCTGGCTGGTTCCTCTGAGGAACATGCTAACAGGAAAATTACGAATGAACAGATTGAATATATATTATGGTTTTGATGTTTTATCTTTATGTGCAGATCGGTCTTTTCTCTCATTGGTACAATCAATTAATTTGTGCCTTTTTTTTAAAAAAATATTGATTATATACGGATAGGTTTTATCTATAGACAGGCGATTTCGTTATTAATAAATATAAGATAAGATTCAGCACAGCGAAGGGAAACCAGCCAAAAAATCAAGGTTTCTTGACTTTAATTGTAGCCCATGTGTTCGAATTTATGGTTGAAGGTATTTCATAAAAGATCTGTAGCGCTGGCCTTTGATCTATGCTGTTTGAATCTTTGCTAACAAAACGTTTAGTCGTAATGGTGTCGGTATCTTCTTCCCCAATTAGGATCCAACCGGCATTGGTTTCGGAATTTGTTAGCCAGAGCTTAATGTCATTTAACATACGGTCGCTTGACCACTCATATTGTCCAATAGTATCAACAGCTGCCGTCGCACTCGGGTTTTTTAAGAAATCACCTCCTGGATTATTCCAAAATATATCAGGAAAATAACGGTATAACCAGGTTACATCTCCTTTACGGGCGTTGCCACCAAGGCCTCCACCGCGTGCGCCGATAGAGTCGCTCTCCCCCCAGTGATCTAAAAGCCGATGGAGGCTAATTGGAAAGCTACCTACAGCAGTACGATCCATAAATAAGGTTAGTTTGGCTGAAACTATCTTTGCCGAGGAAGGTATTTTACTAATATCGAAATAAAGAAGGGCACGCCGTAAGCCGAATGAAAGAGTAGCACCGGAAAAAACATGTGGCCCGGCCCCGTTGCTGAGATGTTCGTCTACACTCTGGAACAACGTATTGTCCTTGCTTGGATGGAGTGTTATAACAGACGAATATCCTTTTACGGTGGACAGGGAGATCAGCAGTATAGTACAAATAGCAGGCAATCGTTTCCTTTTCTATGAGGTTAAAATAGTCTGGATTATTGTGTACTCCGTAGTGGGTTTCTTTTCGAAAATTTGCTGGATGGAGCGTTTGAGGCTTTTAACCAGGACAAATAGGGTGAACCGCCATCACCGGCACTAGCAAAATCACACAGGCGTATTTTTTTATTACCAACCGCTATATCCATGGCTACGATTGTGTTATCAACGTCGATCATACGTGTACGGGATTTACGAATATCAATAGTTGGAAGTTCTGACGGATCAAGAGTGTTTAACTTACGATCATATGCTAAAAGAATGGGCCCTCGGTAGTATGATACCTTGTTGCGACATTCTTTCTCTCCTCGCCACAAATGGGTTTTCATGTCTATTGAGACCTTTATACGGTCCTGTTTTTTCCATTGTCGTTTTATGGTAAAATAGGTGCCAGGAGTAACGCCCGTGATCGGTTGACCATTGATAGAGATTCTAGTTTTATGCGACCAGTAGGGGATTCGAAGCTCAAGCGGAAAGGTAATAGGTCGATCCGGTATTATTTGAAGAGTCACCTCTCCGTGGCGGGGGTATTCGGTTTTCTGAAGGATTCTGACAGCGGTGCCACGCACATGCGTTTTTATTTCTCCATGTCCGTACCAATTTAGGCATAGCCCCTTTTTACCTCGCATGAGTGCCCAATCAGAAACCATACCGAGGCCACGTGGCCCGTTAACGCTGCAGCAGTTTAATTCGGAACTGCCTTCCCGCGCTTGGAAGACGATATCATGTGCACTGGCTCGTCTAACCCCGTCCATGGGTGTGTTGTAGGTTACCCAACGACCACTTTTCGAATGAAGACCTAAAATTGAATTGAGGGTCGATAATTCAATTTCGTCAGCTACGATAGGATCACCCGTTAGTTTTAGCATTTCAATACTTAGGGCAACCCAGGCGATAGTACAGCAGGTTTCAATGGCGCCTTGGTGGTAGGGATTACCTTGTGCTTGTTCGCCCGAAGAAAATCCGCCATTATTATGACGATCCTGTTCGACAATACTCCACCAAATTTGCTGGAAGGCTTCCGAATATTGTTCTTTCCCCGTAATCCAATACAATTCAGCTAAAGCCATAATTGGATGTAAACTTTCCCACCGTGGCTTCGGCGTTTTGAAAAATGGGGTGTTGGAAAGAGCCTGATTTACGTAATCGCCGGAAAGAAAGTTGCCATTCTTATCTGTGGCGGAAAATTCATCAACGAATTGCAAAGCTAAATCCAAATAGGATTTCTTCTTGGTGAGGCGATAAAGAATACACAAGACGTGGACGGGTGCCATATTCATTTCAGTGCTACCCGTGTCAACTAAACGAAGTTTTTTCTTCCCCTTGAATTTTTTTATGAATAATTCCGCCATGTTTTCTACGCTATTTATAACGGTCTTATCGCGGGTATCCTCATACCATAAAATGAGTCCCAGCATAGTATGGTAGTGTCCCCAAGCATCCCACGTCGGGTGGGTTCGTCCTTCAATGGCCGAATGTTTAACGTTTGGGGCTTTGCCGATAAGTCTATAACGAATAGGCCACGGACCAAGATAGCCATCTGTATCTTGGTGGGATATCAATTTTGAAACAAACCCCTGTATGTATTTTTTTAGAGTCGGGTCGTTCGTTAGGCGGAGGATTTGGACCGCACTTGTTAAATATTTACCAGCAAATTCCCCGGCCCACGGCACCTGATCTCGAAACGGTTTACGATCACGGTCAGCAAACATATCTAAAATGGCAGGGTTTGCTTCAGGGGTCGTTAGTAGCCACTGATTTGAAACAGCATGAAGATAGTCTGCTAAAGGACCTTTAAGGTTGTAGTGAATCTTTGTGGGGCGGTTTAAAATTGGATTCATATCTTCGTATTCCTAAGAAAAGGTGCATTATTTGAAAAAGTGGTTTGTAAGGTGCCAAATTTGGATCCGAATAAGTTTATTCTCGGATAGCCTACATTCAATGTTAAAGTATAAGAGTCGTCAGGGTAAATACTGATCCATAGACCCTCTCGTATAATCGAATTTTGGGGAATGACACCAAGTTTGCTTGTGTCGCGTCATCGTTTCATTAATTAATTGGCGACGAAGAAGGCTTTCTAAAGTGTCCGAAGCTATAATTTCTGGATTGAACCGATCTGTAATTTCGTTTCGTAAATCATTTGCAAGATCAGAATATAAGGGGTTTGAAATAAGGTTCTGCCATTCATCGGGATCATCGGTCAGATTGAATAATTGATCCTTATGGCCGTGTATGTAATTGTATTTAAATTTACGTTTGCGAGCCATGATGCACGGCATACCGACTGCCTCGTGTGCCTGAGCAAAGATCGTCCGATCCGCCGGTGGTTTATCAATCAGATTGATGAGATTTTCGCCATCGTGTGGAAGAGAAGGTGGTGTATTCGCAATCTCGCAAAAGGTTGGTAGTAGATCGATTAATGAAACGGGTGTTTCACACTTTGTACCCGCCTGCCAATGATCGGGGAATCGCATAATAAGGGGAACACGACAGGACCATTCGTAGAAGCAACGTTTTTGGACCATTTCCTTTTCGCACAACATGTCACCGTGGTCACTGGCGAATACGACAACGGTATTATCTGCCAAACCAGTCTGTTCAAGTGTGTTCAATAGCTCGCCAACTTTGTTATCCATATACGTCACGAGACCATAATACGATCTTCTTAGTTTATATAAACTGTCATTATCTCTGAGATTATATCGTTTGGTACCGTGATAGGAATTAAGACACCGATCCATCATTGAATACGTCTCATCTATATTTTCGGGGAAAATCGGTAGAGTTATTTCGGCATCTTCATAAAGATCCCAATATTCGTGTGGTGTATGGAATGGTTCGTGTGGGTGGTGATAAGAAGCTACTAACATGAACGGTTCTGTATTATTTCCCCTGGATCGTAAGTATTCAATAGCCCGAAAATGTGTTTCTTCATCATAGCTAAGGGCATTATGCCATTTCCCTACGTGTATTTCTTCTGCCGTATATCCTTGAGCGTTGTAGGCCTGTCTGTTGGCCATAATCTTTTCGTGATCACAGCTTTGATTAGTTTTAATGTCTATCCATTCCTGTTTGACCCACGAAAAATCAGACGAATAAATGTCGGTGGTGAGTCTTCGGTTGAACCCGTGTACTTGATCCGGCCCTATAAAATGCATTTTACCTGAGAGCACGGTATCATACCCTGCATTACTTAAATAGTGTGCCATGCCGGGTTGGTCGGCAGCGTATAAGGCTCCGTTATCCCAAGCACCTATTTCAGAGGCATGTCTACCTGCCATGGTGCACGCGCGTGCCGGTGAACAAACAGGGAAGGGGGTATAAGCTGCATCAAATCTGATACCGTGTTCGCAGAGTCGATTAAGGTTGGGAGTTTTGACGACAGGATGCTCGTATGCGCCGGTAAGGGCTGCCACCATTTGATCTGACATAATAAACAATATGTTGGGAGTCTTATTCATAACTCTCCTTTTAGTACTTTAGTCTTCACGATAGAGACTGGCATTTTAACAACATTGTAAAGAAAAAGATACTTTTTCGGATTCATATTTCTTCTAATTTTCAGCGTAATAAATGGTAAGTTACATCGCAAGCATCCACAGGGAAACAATTTTCTAATCATATGATGCGTATAAATAATAATATGTAAACAACGATTAGAGAAAGATTAAACGAGCTGAGATAAATTTCTAAAAATTTTACCTACAAACGGACTAATTGTTAGCGCCCCACAAGAAACTCATATCATTACATTTCGTCGTAAATAGTATGACCCTGCTCCATCTTCTATGAGAAGTTCAACCAGTTTATTACCTGCGTTTAGGCTCACGGTGGCCACTGAAAGTCTCACGTGGTGAATCAGGTGGCCAGTATGGCGCGTTTACATCTTCTTTCCATGGCGTGCCGCACATGTTAGATATAACATGCCATTCCGGAGCTCCTAACTCCCGATCTGGATGAAAAAGAAATCGCTGCAAACCAGCCTGTCTTGAGGATTCTAGGATTCTAAAAAGATCATGGGCTGGCATAGCGTCACCGGCATGTGGTGCCCGTCCCGTTGAAACCCAGCATACTGTTTTTTCTGGTCCCAGAGCCTCAAGGGCCCGCTTAGTTTCACCATATACTACTTCTGTAAAAAAACTATCTGGAAACCCCATTTCCATATCTAACAATGAATTTATTTCTGGAAGTTCGATACCAAATAAAGAGCGAACTACAGAAAAGCCGTCGCTTTCAGTTAATGACGGATTCCATTGCAATAATGTCTGCACCCACCTGGATACCGTGCCGTAGAGTCCATCAAATCCACGGTGCCAGTAATAATGTTTTGGGAACACCAGGTCAAAATGGTGTCCCATTTCTACGTAATCCTGGCAAGTAAGGGAAGAAAATGTAGCAGTTCTGGGAATCCCTCCCATTTGTACGGGAAAATCTAAGGCGTGAACCGTCTTAGAAATAGACTTCATCTGTCCTAGAGCAACCTCTCGTCGGGCACGTAACCAGTATAGGACGTCTTCATTGATATCAAATAGCTGCATACCAGCTAATGTTCCACCAGGAGAAGCATATCGTACATTTGCAGGGGTTAATTTGTGCAAGCGAGTGCGAAGATGGTCTATTCCACGATTTAACCGATCAATATCGAAACCAAGCGTTGAGAAGAGTTGGTCGCTGCCGGGCCTAATTTCAAGCAGTTCTCCACCATGGTGAAATGCCAGTTCGTAATGTTGCTCTCCGGGACCATCCATAATAAACCCATCGACTTGAGGTAGACCAGCCATCGTATCTGCAACGCGAGCAGCGTATCCGATAGCACCATGGGGATCCTCCTCGATCGGGCGTGAGCCACCACCACCGCCCGGATAAAAAGTTAAAACCTTCCATCCTCGGTCTGCGGCGTCGTCCAACATTTCACCGAAACGTCGCTCTTTTTCTAGGTCACGCTCGCATTCTTCGGGCGGTTCCACACCAAAAGATTGGTAAATAGATGGATCAGACTGAAATGTTGGCAGGGTTTGTCCATTGTCTCCTGTAAAACGGAGATAGCCAACGGCTATTCCACGCACGCCACCTGCTTCCCATGCGTCGAAGGTGGCTTTGTAGTCGTCTAAATATCTTTCTAACGGATCGTGAACAAAAATCCAGGCTTCCATACTTACCTCCGCTATTTTTCCAGAAAATTTTAAGGTGTATATATAATCAATTTTGATTGGCTATTGTAATATTTTTTAACCAAGCATGTTAGATTGTTGGAATTCTCATTTACATTTTTTGGGCAGGGTCCCATGTTCGGGAACAAATCCTAAAGTGTTCTTAGTTTCTTCCATTCCTAACCACATTCGGTTGTGGGAGGAAGATCCATGAACAATAGAAAAATGAATGTTATCTGCATCAACACAGTGTGCAAATAATCGTGCTGTGTCATCAGGTGAAATAAGGTATGACGGTTCGCTCGAATTGTAGGATGCATTTGGATTAAAAGAGGGGTTTCCAAGTCGAACCACTATAGTTGAAAGTTTGTGCTCCGTCGCTATGACTCTTGCTAACGCTTCACCCCAACATTTCGTCGCCCCGTAAATTCCTTGTGGATATACAGGATCTGATGGTTCGACAGGAGGTAGATTAGGTCCGTGACCGCGAACTGCGTAAATGCTGCTTGTGAATACTAAGCGTTTACAGTTTTGTGATGCCGCTGCATGAAACAGATTGTAGGGACCGATAATATTTCGGGGAAGCAGTGAACTGTTAAAATCACCGTTGCCAGGATCAGCGGCCAAATGGATCACGGTTTCTACATCCGAACAAACATCTGTACATGAATCGAAATTGGTCATTTGAAACTTAACATATTCCTCGTGTGGTTCCAGGTTTTCAACGGATTTGACGTCCGCTAAGCGTAGCGGATATCGATTACCCCATTTTTCTCGTAATATAGTTCCGACTCTGCCCGCAGCTCCTGTTATTAAAACGATTCCTTTATTTTTTTTGACATCACGGAACATTCTTTGGCCCTAATTTGTAAATGGTTTTTGACTTATGACTATCTACGAGCTGCAATTATTTCAATAATTAATTCAATATCATGACGAATTTCATTTAAAGGAGTCATTACTTTGATTCCGGTCGTTACGCAGTTATGAAAATGGATGAGTTCACGCTCAAAAGGGCTCAGCCACTCTATGTCGGGATAAGACCGGATGGGGGTTCCATCAGTAGATAAGCATTGAATTTCTAAGGAAGAAAGGATTCCACGCGAAAAACCAGTAGGGTAGGACAAAAGTAGTCGTTCATTGTCACTTGATATTTCTAAAGTCTCTTTAAAATCTTTAATATTAGACAATTCTACCCAGGTAGCGGCACAGACAAATCCTTCTGGATATTGTAAAACGGTATGAATCCCCCAACCTTCGTTCCAAATGGTTGTTGATGCTACTCGATCAGGAATACCGAAAAGAGTACGGGCGCCGTATAAATCATGTATCATACTTCCAGACAAGCGAAAAAAAGCATCTAAAGTATCATCATCAGCATCTCCTAATGCCTGTAAAGCTGAATCGATTCGACGTTCCTCTGCCTTCTTTAGTAATTGGGGGTCTAGGTCGTGGGCACGCAATAGATTAAAATTATTTAAATGATGAGAGTTGTTGGTGTGGAGGTGATTTATCTGTGCATAACGGACGGGTAACATACCAGAAAGTTCTTGTTGGACAAGATTAAATGCTGGGTCGAATACTTTCATGTAAGCTGCCATGCCAACGGTTGATGCGTCTTGCTGTGCCTTAATAAGTTTGTCTGCCTCCTGGAGGGAAAAACAAACAGGCTTTTCGATTAGAACATGTTTACCGGCTTCGAACGATGCCATTGCTGCATCAACTTTAGGGTCTGTATGACAAAGTAATACTGCCTCAATATCACTAGATAGTAGTTTATCTATGTCATTTGTGTGTTGCTCTATGTCGAATAAACAGGATACGTCTGCCGCTAATGTTTTCGATGCATCGCAAATAATTTTTACGTCGAAAAGGTCTTTGAGTTTTTTCAAATTTGGTAGGTGTTGAATTTGTGCAACAGCACCACATCCTACGACACCTATTTTTATGCGATCCATAATCAATCCTAGGTTCGTTAAATGGATCCGGCCCTTGGTGCTAGATCGTTCCACAATTCACTAAGTTTATAAAGGTCTTTGTGGATTTGGCGGATATCATTCCATATTATTTCGCGTATGCGATCTGCATCCTCCGTTTTATTAAGAGAAATAGCTGTTTTCAATTCGCGTGAAACGGAGGAAAAATTATCTGAAGCAGTACGTGACGTGGATTCTATTTTTTTTGTTGCCGTGTCTACTAGATCAATAAGATCGTCTATTGGAGTTGTCTCATCGGTAGTGACGTCGTAGCTTCTCGATTCCACAAACTTTGTTGAATGTCGTCTTCCATCTGCGTCTCTTCCGGTATGGGTTGGTTGAATGTGAGGTGTCACGGAAAGATACATTACCACCGATTCATCTGTTTCGTTTTTTACCTGGTGTATTTGGTCTGATGTCGCAATACATAATTCGCCTTCGCTGACAGTAGCTTCATCTCCCTCGATATAGAACCGCAATCGACCTTTTAATATTAGAAAAATTTCGTGGCCCAAATCGTGACTATGCATATCGTGCACTTCACCGGGTTCTATCTTTAGAAAGCGGGCACGTATCTGTGGAGTCACTAAAAGATTTTTTAAATCCCTTCGGTGGCTAAATATTTCAAAAGGCATTATTAGTGCATCTCCTATATTTACTTTTTAGATAATCTGACAGATTTAAAAGGAATAAGGTCTTAGAGATTGTATATTGCAAGTAAAATAAGTTCTGACAAACATGTCTTAATATATCTTCAAAAAGAAAATTCTTGGGAGTGATAATGAAAAAAACGATAGCTCTTATAGCTCATGACAATAGAAAAAGTGATTTGTTAGATTGGGTTAAAGTCAACAGATCTATTTTAATACGGCATAAAATGGTGTGCACCGGAACTACCGGACGTTTAGTCGAAAAGGCGCTTTTAGATGATTGCAGAGATGATAATGACCTTATTGATTTGACAAAATTCAAGTCAGGTCCGTTGGGTGGTGATCAACAGCTTGGTGCGCTGGTATGTTCCGGAGATGTCGATATGATGATATTTTTGTGGGATCCAATATCGGTCCAACCCCATGATGTTGACGTAAAGGCTCTACTTAGAATAGGCGTCTTATACAACGTCCCGATTGCATGTAATCGCGCCTCTGCCGATTTTATGATTTCGTCTCCTTTGCTCGATGGACACTACGAAAACAGCGGTATTGACGAAAATATATCCCAATATCTTCATCGAGATCTTCCGGGTTTAATCTGAAATATCAAATATTCTCGACGTGGCAGAAGAAATTTCTTATTGGGTTACGCTGGTGGATTGGGGACGAAATAGACGTAAAGAAGTTAAAAGTATTAGGCTACTTATAAAGAAAAATGGAGTGTAGGTTCCCCAGGTCACAAGCCAATAGTCACTATTTGTGTCTTGACACCATTCTAAACCCCAACCGGCAAGAATAGGACTAATTACCGCAGCTATTTGGGATGTTGTGTAAAAAATGGTCATGTATTCGGTTTTGTGTTCGGGAGTAACAAGTTCAACGTTTAAGCGCCTTTCTTGTCCGATACTGAATCCGATTGTTGTGATGCCCCATGCAGCGCACGAAAGCCCAGAAATAATAATTTTGAAAGTTGGAATGTTAGGGAGGAAAAACCACAATATGGGCAGACTCGTCATACCAGCCAGCCCAATAAATAATACCCGTGTACTACCAATTTTGTCGGAGAAGTAACCCCAAAAATAACTTGAGAGTAGGGTTCCGACCATATTCCATGTTTGGAGATGTACAATTTGGCCGGCTTGAAGTCCTACCTCTTCTTTCATATATAAAGGGATAAATGTTGCCCAAGAATGTGTTGCTATTGATACGAAGGAAAGCCCTAGTATAAATCTACAAAATGGCCTATCATTTAAAGGGCGCCGTAGTTCAACGAAGTAATCGTTGTAAGAGTTAGATTTTGGATCTGGATGTCCACCGGGGACGGGCCATTTAGCAAATACTGATAATAGCCCAAAAATACTTCCAACTATCAAGAGAAACTGATACGCAGCTAAACCTGTCGTTCCATTTTCGAGGTAGTGACTTGCGGCGGACACAGCTCCTATCCCCACAAGCGTGGACACCATATTTGTTATTGCTGTAAATTTGCCTCGTACACGAGGTGGAACATATTCGTGTTGCCAGGGATATATAGCGGTCTCGGCCGTAACCCGAAGAACTCCATAGAGCGACATAAGGGAAGTAGTAT
This sequence comes from Candidatus Latescibacterota bacterium, assembly GCA_036343635.1. Lineage (GTDB taxonomy): Bacteria > Latescibacterota > UBA2968 > UBA8231 > UBA8231. The sequence continues at coordinate 96,800 of JAYYVF010000076.1, forward strand.
AGATTGCAACACCAGCCAAAGCGTATTGCTCAAGAATCCATGGGCTGGCAGCTAAAAGCATAATGAGAATCTTTCGGGCACTATAGAACACCATGAATGTACGTTTAAAGCCCCATTTTGAAGCTAAGGGAGCAATAAATATTGCAAGGGGGCCCGGAAGAAATATAAGTGCGTTAAGAAGCCCAATTTGAGATTTGGATAATCCCATAGCGTCGTAAAACAGTATCGAAACTGTACCTAGTGCAAAAGTCGAATATATACTTGATAGCCCGCCACTAAGTATTACCCAGGGAAGACGCCTAATTTTTAATCTCTCTGCCTTCGGTAATTGTGACACAAAACGACTTGAAATCATTCTATGACCTGTAAGGCCTCCTTGCCGATTGCATCCCAATCTGGTTCGGTAGGACGACGCTCTCTCCATGCAATCCGCATCACCCCTTTATCCACGACCATGGTTCCTCTACAGTCTAATTCGTCCTCCGGAGGCTCAGGTTTTAAACCCATGAATGCTTCAAATAATGGATCATTAGCGACGGCTAAGATAACATGAGGATCCCCTCCATGTACAGGAACACCCATAACTTCTGACATATGTGCAACCTTTAATTGGCCGGTCAAACCGATTCCACGTTGACGCACTATATCAGTTGCACCTAAAGCGACGTAAGGTGCGGCGTTGAAAGGTTGACCACCAATAGCTCCGATCCATTCCAGGGCTAGTACGGATAAGTCCAAAGCTGCGCACAACCTTTGTAATCCGAAAATGTCATAATCTTGGAGTGGCTCTTCTATCCAGCCATAATTACATTCTTCTAAAACTCGTCCAATGCGAATGGCTTCTTCCCATGTATACGATTCTACCGGATCATGCAACAGAATGAATTCGTCGCCTAGTACACTCCGAAGCTCTCTGGCCATTTGTGAATTCTCTTCGACACCGCGGTATGAATGATCTTTCCCACCCACAAAATTTCGTTCTTTTACACTTAGGCACGATTCGACCATATCATCAATTGTCTTTCCACCGAAATTTGCATAGGCAGGAATTTCATTGCGTGCTCCACCCATTAGCAGGTAAACGGGCTTGCATGTGTAACGGCTGTACCAATCCCAAAGCATGCGATCTATATTATCTAATGGTTGTCGGCCAGTGTAAAAGAATCTTTGAGCATACCACAAGCGTTGCCATATGTATTCTCTATCTAAAACATCTACGCCAAGGATAAGTGGCATTATAGTTGCCAATGCATGTTTTGCTTCCCAATCAAGCTCGCTTTTGCTGAACCCTGAAGACCAGTCTGCATAAGCATCCATTCCACCTTCAACATGGAGCCGAAGACGAAGTTGGTAAGTGGGAAGCTCGTCTCCAGAGGTGAAGTCTACTTGAATATCATCTTTCCATCCCATGCCCTCAGAATGGCTGAAAAGACCGGACAAACCGGGTCTTACTTTTTGTAGGCTGCCCCGATTGGAAAAGGAGACGCTTCTAACCTGAGGTTCGCCTGGTAGTATATAAAATGAAGCTTTGGTTATTTTCATGAGAATTTAGCTTTCTTGCCTATTTCAAAGCACAATCCAGGTAATGATGGTATAATGATACATCCTTCAGAAATTTCGAGATTGGAATCGTTGGGCCGCCATGAAATGAGTTCCCCGTTTCGAATAGCTCCTAAAACATGGACAGCCGGATTTGGTCCTACAGGTGTAGTCCAAGAGATCTCGCAATTCATTCCTAAGGATTCTGAACCTCGAGCCCACTTAATAGCTTCGGTAATTCCGCCCATGGTAGGTATTTCAAAACGTAAGCGATCGACTACGCGATCTACCAGACTCTTCATCGCCAAAGGAGCAGAAGATGTTGCAAAATCACCTTCAACAATTGGGATTGATACAGAGGTGTTAAGTTTCAGCAGGGCGCTTGGATCATTAGAAGCAAGGGGGCACTCAAACCAATGAAATCCGTAGGACTCAAGATCTCGTGCTATCAAAAGAGCATCGCCTAAGTTTAAAGATCTTCTGCCCGTGGCCAAAAGTAGCAAAGAAGTCGATGTAGGTTTTGGTACATTAGAAAATTCTTTTGAAATCTGTTTAGTTGTTTTAAATGTAAACTGATGTCCTATTAATCCGGTCTCCTGCGCCGTCTCAAGATCTTCCGACATCATTTTCGATGTAGCATTTACGTCTGATTCGGAATATGCAGGAATTCTATCTCTAAAACCGCCCAATAATTGGTAGACAGGCAACTTCTGAATTTTTCCAAGAAGATCCCATAAGGATATATCTACTAAACCAAGCGATTTTGGAGTGAGATGATTTGTCTTTCTGATTTGATCAAGATCGAGTAGTGTCCGCTCTTTTTGCCAGATTACAGATCCTATTAGTGTATTCTGAAAATATTTTTCTATTTCCTTAAAAGAGTAATTATCTACGCCATGGACAATCCCGGTAAAATTACCACTGGTGATGTGCAAAGTTTCGTTTTCTGGAGAATAATCTATAGCTTTAATCGTTTCCATTTAAACTCCATTTAATGTGGAAGAACATTATTCAATACACGAAGAAAATTACCACCAGTTATTTTATATACATCATTTTTGCTGTATCCTTCAGAAAGAGCCCTATCTATGACCCAAGGAAGGCAGGCGGTATTAAAATGGGTGCCGATCCCTACAGAATCAACACCCATGATTTCAACTGCGTAATTAATGCATTTCATAACATTGTCTAATTGATCCTGGGGAATACTCTCGTATGGTTTTTCTCCTTGGGGCCGTTCAATTGATGGCGTTATTCCTAAAAGCCCGCCCCGTGAGGCTAATTTTTTCATAACCTCATCGGTAGTATTGCGAGTATTGTCTTCTAGAGCTCGTGGATTAGAATGCGTATCCACGACTGGTACGCGCGAGTTTTCGATTATATCAAGTGCACTATGTTCATTGGTATGTGCTAAATCTATGAGGATACCGCATGAATTCATTTCCTTAATAAGTCGCAAGCCCAATTTATTTAGACCGCCGCCTCCGATTACGATATCATGCCCATCCCAACCGGGATCTCTTCCTGAAACACTAAGTGTAATCATACGTAGGCCGAGCCTGGCGAACATGCGCAGTATCCCCGGTGAGTCTCCAAACCAGTCGCAACGGTTACAGCCTAATAATATGCCTACCTTACTTTGTTCCTTATTAATATCTAAGTCAGACTTAGTTTGAATTACATTTACTAGATGGGAATTTGCTTCTACATCGCATAGAAATCTATCAAGTAAAGCCAACACAACCTGCGTTGGATTTTTGAAACTAGGGGAAAGGTAAAGAGGTTCTGAGTGAGGCCGACCGGGCCGATGTTCTGGTTGTTTTGGCCATAAGTAAGCAAAATTGTCATCGAAGATGACGGGTCCTGCTTTACAGGTTACAACGCACATTCCCCAATTTGAAAATTTAACGAAATCGCCTCTACAGGTTGTCTCGTCTAATATGCCAAGGTCAATGTGATCGATAGAGAATCTAGGATGCGTGAGATTAAGTCCCAGCATATCGCATAAAGGAAATGATTGTGAGTGTTGTTTGAAGTTATCATTCAAAGCATGCCTCATTTTGCAAAATCAACTAAAAAAATTAATTCATGCGTAAAAACCGTTTGCCATCAGATGCTTTAGAGAAAACTTGAAAATTTTTGGAACATGAGACGGAAAATAATTATTTTGGTTGAATATATGAATCAGATTTAAGATAGGTAGCTAAAAGATCTCTTGCTAAGATCTTTTCACGCATTACCATTCCGTCTTCAGCATTGCGAATGTTTTGCGAAGAAAATTGAGCAGCATATGCGTAACGATCTGAGGGGCTCGAATTGGTTAAAGACCGATGAAGCGTCTGACGGTCAAATACTACAACATCTCCCTTTTTAAGAGTCCCTATACAGAGAGAATCCTTTGGTGCTTCGGTTACTTCACGATGTCCCGGCGCAGTAGTTGTATTTGTCTGGTAGTCGAGGACGCCATGGACATGACTCTTGGGAGCTATCCACAATGTTCCCATTTCTGGAGTGATGTCACATAAGGCTATAAAGATATTCATGGCTCTTCCAAGTAGCTTTGTGTACATGTTGTCTTGGTGCCATGGTAACCCGTTTCCTCCGTTGGCCGCAATGATTGCTAATATACCAAAGTGAACCCTAACAGGTTGTTCGAGGTATTCTTCAGCTAAATTCAATATAGTTGGGTGCACAAGAATCTGATGAATACTAAGATCTTCGTTAGGCTTCGAGGCGTTTAAACCTGCTCCATTCCATTCTTTTTTTTCGCTGTGTGGATTATTATTAGCACGCATCAGGCGATCTATATAGGACTTGCTGAGTAAAGAAGGGATTACAACGTAGCCAAATTTATAATATGAATCTATCGTTTCTCTCGATAGATGTCTGGTTGAATCAACAACATTCATAATGTCAATCGATGTTTATAAAAAGGTTTAGGTGACAACTAATAATTATTCACAATATTTATCGGATTTTTTTTATTTGGCGAATACCTTTCATGAGACTATGTGCAAAAATAATACAATGTTTCCTAATAGCTAAGTAGTTATCAACCGTAATTAATTGATGAATATTTTAGTAACTACCTCAGGCATATACAGATTGCAACATGGCATTTATGTAACCAAATGAATAAGCGTATGATTGATAATATCCTTTGGGGTCATCATCTGTTTTGGGTACATGATCTGGGTCGATCCCGTAGGTATATCCTACGTCTTTGAGTCCCTTTAATACTCTATAAAAATCCATGGAACCTTCGTCGGGAAGCGCTTCTCTAAAACTATAACGTTTTCCTAGGAGGTTGCGATAATGAACTAGAAAAATACTTTTCTTTTGGCCAAAATGTTCAATAAAGGGATAGATGTCGTTAGCAGGATCTTCACACATTTCTGCAATGGAGCCGACACAGAAATTCCATCCGTGATAAGGGCTGCGTTGGATCTCTATAAACCGTTTCATTCCCTCAAAGTCGTTTAATACCTTATCGACACCACGATAGCCATCAGGCGTTGGAGGATCCTCTTGTGAATTTCCAATTCGCACCTTGAATTCCTGGGCTACGGGAACAATTCTTTCTAAAAGATATTCTATACGCTCCCAATGTTGGTCTGCCGTTACACGTCCGGCATCCGTCAAGGTCTCTTGGTCTTCCTTTGAGATTTTGTTTAATCGGAAGGCCGTATGAAAGTAACCACCTCGACCTTCTTCCATTTCAGTCCTATCTATTGGAAGTATGCATGTGTTGTACCTGAGAGAGTCTACGCCGGCCTGGCTAGCAGTCCGAATCATTTCGCAAACAATATCTATATCGCGATCTCTATCCGGATTTTTCCCGTAGTAGATGATACTTGGTAATTTTTCGTAGATTGGAATAGCACTCATGTCCAATGTAAAACCAAATCTGTCATGTAGATCGACAATTTCTTTTAATTCATCTAATTTCCACCCGATTCCATCGTGGTAAGGGAATTGGGCTGCTTTGTGTCTAACGCCGCATCTTTGTAGGAACCGCAATTCGGGCTCTGTGTGTCCAAAACCTTGAGTTCTCACGTACATCCGCCCGGAGGGTGGTGTATATGGCGTATCCGGAGATTTTGGACCAGATGTTGCCGTTTCGCCTTCGACTAAACCCTGTTCAAAAAATGATTTTACAGCCATAATGGAATCATCCTGTTGTAAGTGACTTCGTTTGGTTTCTAACTAGGTGAAGCATACACATAGTAGTCAATAAATCTGTTTTAAATTTTAGTACAACATCTAAGTTTTTTAGAATTGTAACATCAGTTTACAAAAAAAATTAACAATTTTCCACAAAAAGCTAAAGCCCGCTGAAAATGTGGCGAATAAAACTATATGTAACCCCCTGTTTGAGACAACCCATCTCAAACATTCGAATACTGGCACAGTCATATCTATCCATGCCGTGCTGTGTTTGTTATCGAGAGACGGCCATTGATTCCCCAATGGCCGTTTTTTTTGATTAAGTTGAGTTTTTATCTATGTTTCTTTGGAAATTTGGGAAATTGCTGATCACGAGAAAGTATAAAAATGCCTAGACATGACCTGAAGAAACTACGTAGTCGGTTGCACTGGATAGAAGATTATGCGATTGGATTGTCTGCCGCACAGATTATGTCGAAATATCAAAGCGAAGGAGCAACTGAAAGAAAATTTAGGACGGCGCGCGTGGCCGCACTTGATATGGGTCTTCTAAAACCTGATGAAGATCTTGTTGGATCGGGATTCACAATCGACGAGAAGATTATGAATAGAATTAGGTCTCCGGAGATTAATGAGTCTAAGAAGCCAGATCAGATTTCTTCACATGAAGATAAAGCAGCAATTATTTATGATATTTTTAAAGCGGATGAGGTAAAGGCGTTAAAAGAAATCGTTGTTAAATGGAAAAAGAGAGATTTAGCGTTTACAAAGGAAAAGGCCGGACCGCGTGATCTGGCACACTGGATCAAACTAAATAAACCTCTTTTCGAGATGTGTAAAATCTATGCCAAAAAAAGCAATATTTCGTTGGATCAACTGGTGACTTTAGCTCTGATGGATTATTTGAGGATTAATCCAATAGCAACTGAGCCTAGCCCATCGTAAACCTATAGAGTTTTTATATTCGATCGGAGTTAAAACAGGATTGTATCAATTCTTTCTTTTAAAATTAAAATAATATTTATCTATTATTTTTGAATCGTTCAACAACCAGTTGTAATTAAAAAAACGTACGGGGATACGTTTTATACGATTTGCTTCAAAATGTAAGGCAGGAATGTAAGTACTGAAATAATTTACAGAGACATGTTGATTATTGTCGTATGGCCTTTTCGGTGGAAACCATTTCTTAAAGTCATCCGCGTACCAATCAAAAATTTTATGTACGAAAAGCGTATCGTTTTTAAACAATAATTGTTCAGGGTTTTCAGAAAATCGTTTTTCAAGGCTAATTAAATCCGTCTCCACATTTAAATACGTATAAGCAGAATTTTTAATTGGTGGACAATCGATGCTGGCACAGTTCAAAGCAAAATGAATCCTAGGATCTTTGAATTTTCTTAGTAGTTTATGTGTTTCAATTTCATTTAAACTTAAATATTCTCCTCCATAATTAAATCTGGTTTTTTGAAAAATGATATCCAATGTGTTTATATCCAATATGCTGTCGATTGGGTAGTGTCTTACAACAATGGCTATTATTGTAGCATTGTATGCATTAATCCAATAGGATAATGTATGCATTGGCGTCGGAAATCGATTCGGATGGGAATTAGGACTAAAATGACTTAATTTTGTCGTATATCTAAATAGATCTGTATGGTTATTGGTAATGTTTGAATAATCTATTCCTCCATTTTCCCTAACATTAAATTTAAGAATAGAGTCAAATTGAGCGTGAAACGAATTCGCCTCGAACTGACTTAGTGTTTGTTTACAGGAAATTGTTATAAGAATGATGATTGTAAATAATATCATAATAATGATATTCAGCAGTATCTTACGGCCAAATAACGTTGAAAAAGGTTTTGGTTTGAAGTTCAAATGTAATTAAATGCCACTTACTTAAATAGGATGAAGTTTTGGACGCCATTCGAATTAAAGACATAAAACATGGAACTTTGAATCGGGCTGCTTTAGATATACCGATCGGGCAGATTACCGCTCTAGTCGGACCTTCTGGCAGTGGTCTTTATGACTTTTTGGAACCAGTTATAGTGAGGCATAGTGAAAAACTCTATGGAGATCTCAAAAACACGGAGCTATCATTTTCCATAAAATCAACAGAACTAGATGTTTCCATTGAGGGACTTCCACCAGTAATAAATTTTTTAGAATGGGAAGAGCGACCACTCGGTAAAGTTGGTGACTATATAAAAATTTTTGGTAAACTAGCAGATATTTTTTTTCAAAAGGGATATTTTTGTTGTCCAAAGTGTTCTGGGAAATGTAAATCTTATTCGGTTGAAGAGGCGGTAACATATTTAGAGGAATGTTTTCACGGAGAACAATTAATTATTCTGGCACCGGTGAGATGTGATCGTGAAAATATAAATGACTTTAAACAGGAGCTTATACGGCAAGGGTTTATCCGTATTCGAGTTTCTGGCAAAATAGTTAGATTGGATGAAGATTGGTCTATTGATACGGAGGGTCTTATCGAGGTTGTCGTTGATCGTTTGAGAATTACTGAAAACACAGGAAATCGCGTTGCAGAAAGTTTATATACTTCTCGGACGATATCAGGCGGGTTTACGATTGTTTTGTTAGCTAATGGGAAGAAATTGTTGTTGAATGAAAAAAGATCCTGTGCTGAATGTGAATATGTGTATTTAGATGATGATCCTAAAAATCTGTTAAACGGGTATAGATTAGGTGACATACATTGGCCAGATGTTGCCAATTGGGATATTGGTGAGAGTTTAAGGTTCCTAAATGATTGTGATAGTATTTCAGACGAAAACTTACAATCTAATACAATGGGCTTAGGACTGAATCCTATCCCTATAAACCAACCCCTAAAAACGTTATCAAGTAGCGAATGGCAACGTCTTCGCCTTGTAGTGGCGTTAGAGTCGGGGCTTTCAGGTGTGTTATACATATTTCGGGGTGTTGTTAGTTGTGTTGATAGCGATGTTCGAAAAAGAATTATTTCAGGTATACAAAGAATAGTAGGCCAAGGTAATACCGTTTTACTAGTTGACTCATCACCAGAGGCTCAGGCCATTTCAAATCAAATTTTTGAATGCCGAAAAGGAAAGTTTGACAAGGTGCCTTCAGTAAACTTAAACTGGTCTTTGCCAGAAAATATCGTGAACCATACTCTCGGCAAACAGTTTAAAATTATCGGTAACGGCTCCTGGGGTAAAATAGATTTTGATTTTTTCAGTGCTAGTATTGTTGGAATTTCGGGAAGAAGTGGAGTCGGTAAAAGCAGATTTATTGGCGAAGTAATTGAACCAGCTTTTAGAAATAAAAAAAATAACGGCTACCAATTAATTTCTGAACGTCCTCTTCGAATGACTGAAATTCGGAGAAAAATATTTGGAGGGCGAATCATCGATTTTCTCGGGATTTCTGATTCTATTTCAAGTCTGTTCGCCAATACAAAAAGAGGCCAGGAACGCGGTTATCCAAAAGATTTTTACCGATTAGATAAAATTGGAGGTCGCTGTCCTAGTTGTGAAGGTATTGGATTGACAAGGTTAAATGATGGATTTCAAGAGGATGACGAAACTATTTGTTCAATATGCAATGGAGTAAGATTTAAAGATGCAATTCTTGAGATAACCTTTAATGGTTTAAATATTGCAGAAACCCTCCAAATGCAAATCGCAAAAGCACTTAGCTATTTTAAACGGGAAAAGGATTTAAAAGAAACTTTTGAGAAGTGTTGTGAAATCGGGCTTAGTGAAATTCGCCTTAATGAATACGTTGAAAATTTAGGACCATGTACTTCGAGGGCCATACAACTGGAATTCCCATCAAAGTCGCGCAAAATGGGGAAACGTCACTTTTTCATCGTTGATGACCCAGCCTGTGGGGCGCACCCAGAAGATATATCCTCGTTAATTCAGCATTTGTCAAATTTAGCTATGAGGGGTGCTACAATTTTCATTACGATTGATAATGCGGCAATCCGAGAAATATGTGATCACGTAATCGATATTCGTTCATTAGGAGTTAAGAAAAACGCAGTGTTGATTTAATTACGGGTTTTTGAAGCCCAATCTTAGTCTATTCTCCAACTTGACTATATTGCCACCAGGTCTCTATCTTATTCTGATTGGTTTAGCTATTTTACGACTTTTCGATTTAAATCTGCTATTCTTATTTACTGTATACAATTTAATACTTTGGACAACGAAATTACACCTATACCAATTGCAGGAGATCTAGTAAAATGGCCGAGAAAACGGCCTCCTCAAAAAATGTGGAATCCAGTCGGTCCAGCGAAAATGTAGTAATACTGTTTTCCGGCGACTCAGGCGATGGGATGCAGTTAACTGGTGACCAGTTTACCAACACATCAGCCATATTTGGTAATGACGTCAGTACCTTTCCTGATTTTCCTGCTGAAATTCGGGCCCCTGCAGGCACCTTAGCTGGCCTAAGTGGCTTCCAGGTTAATTTTTCCTCTGAGGAATTGTATACGGCTGGTGATGCTCCGCAGGTTTTAGTAGCAATGAATCCGGCGGCATTAAAAGCAAATCTTCCGATAGTCGAAACACGAGGAACAATAATCGTAAACGTCGATGCTTTTACGCGAAACAACTTACGTAAAGCTGGTTACGAGGATAACCCCTTAGATTCTCAAGATGATTTTAGAGATTACGATCTGCACAAAGTGCCACTTACTTCAATGACACGGGTCGTCTTAGAAGAGATAGATGGTTTGTCAAATCAGGCAAGAGACAAATGCAAGAATGCATTAGCCCTCGGTCTGGTGTATTGGATTTTTGATCGTCCACTAGAAACGACGGAAAACTTTTATAAGCAAAAATTTGCTAAAATCCCAGATATTGCTGAAGCCAATATTCGTGCACTAAGGGCAGGTTATAATTTCGGTTTGACTACGGAGGCATTTCAAAATCGCACAAGAGTGCCTAGTCGTAAAGGAGTAAAAAAGGGTAAGTACAGAAGAATCACAGGTAATGATGCTACAATCTTTGGTTTGGTAACTTCCGCAAAAAAAGCTGGCCTACCTCTTTTTTATGGTTCCTATCCTATAACTCCCGCCTCAAGTATTTTAGAAGGCCTTGCCGCGTTAAAGAATTTTGACGTTAGAACCTTTCAAGCCGAAGATGAGATAGCAGCTATTGGGTCGGCTATAGGTGCTTCCTTTGGTGGATGCCTTGCCGTAACCGCTAGTAGTGGTCCAGGTATTTCCTTGAAGAGTGAAGCTATAAACTTGGCGGTTGTAATGGAATTGCCCCTTGTTGTTATTAACGTTCAGCGGGGTGGCCCCAGTACAGGTCTACCTACAAAAACGGAACAAAGCGATTTGTTGCAGGTACTTTTTGGCCGAAATGGCCAAAGCCCTATTCCGGTAGTCGCACCTGCTACTCCTGGAGAGTGTTTTAAGTGGACAATAGAGGCTGCACGGATAGCTATTCGACATATGACTCCCGTATTTCTGTTGAGTGATGGATATATTGCAAATAGCTCCGAGCCATGGTTAATCCCTTGCTCTGACGAAATATCTGAATTTAAAATAAACCGTGTCAGAGATCCGACAGAATTCCAACCATATATGCGAGATCTGGAAACATTATCAAGGCCATGGGCTTTACCGGGTACTGCTGGTTTTGAACATCGAGTTGGTGGATTAGGTAAACAAGATGTGACTGGAAATGTTTCATACGATCCCGATGATCATCAAGAAATTATAAATATTCGGCAGAAAAAGATCGATAAAATTAGCGGATTTATGCCTCACTTAGAAGTCGATGACCCTGACAATGCCGATTTACTGGTGCTCGGATGGGGAGGAACATATGGGGCTATCCGCGAAGCAATACGTCAATGTAGGGAATCGGGATACAACGTATCTCAAGCGCATTTGCGGATGATAAAACCCTTTCCAACTAACTTGGGTGAAATTCTATTGCAATATAAAACAGTCTTAGTTCCGGAATTAAATATGGGGCAATTGAGGTTACTTCTGCAGTCGGAATTTAATGTTTCATTTGAAGGACTGAATAAAGTTGAGGGACGCCCCTTTAAAATCACGGAAATATCGGAAAAAATTGTTTCAATCTTAAATAAATAACTTATTAGAATAAAAAATGGTACAGAAAATAAAAGAGCAAAAACTAACTAGAAAAGACTTTGTATCTGACCAAGAGGTTAGATGGTGTCCAGGATGTGGAGACTATGCAATCCTTGCACAAATGCAGAAAATACTACCAAATATAGGCGTAGATAAAGAAAATATCGTCTTTGTTTCGGGTATAGGCTGTTCTAGTAGGTTTCCTCACTACATGAATACGTATGGGATGCATACAATACATGGCAGGGCTCCCACATTCGCTACTGGATTGAAAGTCTCCAACCCCGACCTTAGCGTTTGGGTTATTACAGGAGATGGAGATGGATTGTCTATTGGTGGCAATCATCTTTTGCATTGTTTGAGGCGTAATGTTGACGTGAAGATTATACTCTTTAATAATCGTATCTATGGATTGACGAAGGGACAATATTCACCAACATCTCTGCCAGGTCATCGTACAAAATCATCGCCACTCGGTTCAATAGATTTTCCTTTGAATCCTTTGTCTATAGCTCTTGCTTCGGAAGCAACATTTGTTGCCCGTACTCAGGATACAAATATAAAACATTTGAGCGAAATTCTTCTAAGAGCCGCAGCCCATAAGGGCTGTTGCTTTGTTGAAATTTTTCAAAACTGCGTAGTATACAATCCGACGGCATGGGACCATACGACTCAGGCCGACGTGCGAGATGACAACATTCTTTTTTTGGAAGATGGCCAACCGTTAGTCTTTGGTAAAGATAGTCAAAATGTTGTACATCTTGATGGTTTAGAGCCTAAAATCAGACCTCGTGATAAAATCAAAGAAAGCGATATATTGATTCATCATGAAGGGATTGAGTCGGTCAACTATGCTAATATGTTAAGTAGATTTAGTTATCCTGAAATGCCTCTACCATTTGGTGTTTTACGCTCTGTTTCGAAACCTACATATAATGAGCTTCTCAAGGAACAGATAGAATCAGATATTCAGAGTTCCGGTGCGGGCGATCTAGATGAGCTCTATTCGTCTGGTGATACTTGGACCGTAGAATAAAAAGAACAAAGTCTAATTATTATATGTAAGAAATATGTATAGGGGGAATAATGAGGTTTAACTATAGGAAGGCCAAGTCGGCTTTGGCGGTTTATTTTCTCCTTAATAATACTGGAGTCTTTGGTGATGTAGCGCTTGACGATTTACTAGAGTTACGGGAAGTTAACCAGTATGAATGGCTTACGACAAAATTAGAAATACTTGCGTTAAAGATGAGTTATCCTGCCTATCGGATAGATATAGTGATTGACTCAGATCAAGGGATACAATTTACGTACAATTTTAGCGGAGCGATGGCCAAGCACTTTACGGAAACAATAGAGAAATCAGAAGCTCAAAAAGCTATGTCTTATCATGCTCAGGGACTTAGTAAAGCAGTAGAGGCGTTGATACTAAATGAATTTCAAAATATCGGTGTTAATTTCGATCCTGATATAGATTTTCAAGGAAGATTTTTAGGCCCCGGATACGGAAATGACGTCAAACCACGCGAAATAGGTCGCTGGAAAAATAGCAATTTTGAATGGGTGCGGTAGAAAAGTTAGCAACTGTTTATTCTGGATCTTTATCTGGCAGTGAATCGGTAGCAATTATAGAATTCTTGGCTGGGATTATCGTCTCGATTACTTGTTCTTCAGTTGTTATTAACCATCCAACCACAGTTTTGCCGAATGCTTTTATCGTCTTTTTGTGGATGTCTACAATATTTTGTGATTCGGTGTGTCGGTCTTTATTGGTACAAAAAAATGTATGCCGGCGAGTAGTCCCTCGTTCTGATGATTCATTATCCAATGATTCTACTCCTTTGTGATATTCTTTTTACTTCTTTAATTAAGTGCTGAACGTTTTCGTATGGCATGTCCGGTTGTAAACCGTGGCCTAGGTTAAAAATATGAGGTCTATTACCCACCTGGTCGAGTATTATTTCAACAGCATGAGTTATTGTTTGAGGATCCGTATACAAAATTGTAGGATCCAAATTTCCTTGAACAGATTTACCATTACTTCCAAGAGCTTTATACCCATCGTTAATTGAGGTCCTCCAATCAAGGCTTAAGACTTCCAGTTGTATTTCCTGGTAAAGGTGTTTACAGTGCGATGCACCTAAAGGGAAATAAATTCGGGGAACACCTTGGTTGGATAGTTCATTAAAGATATCTTTTAGATAGGGGAGGACGAATTCTACAAAGGTAGAAGCAGAGATCACCCCAAGGGAGGTATCGAATATTTGAACGGCCTTAACACCATGATTTATTTGTGCATTAAGAAAATCAATGACCAGAAAAGTTAACTTTTTCATTAGCAAATGTGCGGCTTGGGGACTCGCATTAAATAACGTTCGTACAGCCGTAAAATCCTTTGATGATTTTCCTTCTACAAGCCACGCTGCTAATGTAAATGGAGAGCCCGCATAGCCTATGAGTGGAATATGTTTAGGTAGGAAGTCACAAACCATATCAACGGTCTCTGTTACGTAGGAAAGTTCATCCTCGGTTTCGAACTCTTTTAGGTTTTTTATCTGCGACTCTGTTCGGATGGGATTTTCAAAAACTGGACCAGGGGCATAAGAAAACCGACAGCCTAACGGTCCAAGTGGAGTTACCAAGTCAGTATATAGTATGGCAGCGTCTACTCCCAAATCTTCAATCGGCATTACTGTGATTTTTGACGCTAACTCAGGATTTGTGAATAATGTTTGTATTGATTTATGTTTAGATCTAAGCCGTCTATACTGGGGGAGAATTCTGCCTGCTTGCCTCATTAACCAAACCGGAGTTGAGCTTGTCGGTAATCCGAAACAGGAGCGTAGAAAATCGCTTTCAATTTTCATCATAGATCTCACGCATTTAAAATTCCTGATTTACTGAAGTACATTAAGGTTCAGAATTCAAATAATGTTCTTTTAGTTTTTCCAAAAAGTGTACTAATTTGTTTGGTGATCTAACGTAACTGATTGCGGGGAAAGCCGGAAAATTTAGTGTAACTTAAAGTTTATCTACCTGGTTCAACCATCCATTCGGGAAGAGCGATGCGATATTTAAAAATATTATCCAACTGGGGTAAAATTACCGTATTTCCTTTCATTTCAGCTTTAAAAGAATTGGAAGGGTCGTCTTCGCTATCGAATGCAATGATCCGTAATGGGGGTAGTTTCCGATCTGGCCATAAAGCAGCCACATCAATTTCAACGGGTTTTTGGGAGTCGATTGGGATTACATCAATTTCCCATTTTCTTTCTTTAACCAACACCGCCCCATCAGTTGTTACCGGACTAATTGTATTTTGATTGCCGTGGGTATCCATGTATATGTATTCGTTGGATCTAGCGTAATCGACTCTATTTCCCTCATCAAGAATTGAATAAGAAAGAGATCCACTGTTACTATGCTCAAACCAGTACCCACCTGGAGGGAGAATGGTAATATTTTCACCGACTTCCAATGAAAATTCAGAATCTCCTAAATTGACAATTACTATAGTTTCATTCACGTATTCTATTCTGATTTGCCCTAGTTGACAGGCGTCTTGCACAATTGCGTCTCCTAAACTAAAAAACGAACCATTTTTATGGTACATAATTCGGTTTACTGGGGTTTGAGTATAGAAACGTTGGATTGCTTGAATGATAAAATGCATCTTTACGGTTGAGGCAATACCCCAGTTTGTCGGATCTGGAAGTAATCCGAGATGGCCGTATGCTAGCGTGGCAGCTATATATCGATTTAAATATAGTGAACGAAAGTGTTTCTCTGATTTAGGTATTTCATCCTGATAATACTCATCAATATCACCTATTCCTACATCGAGACTTAATTCATGCAATTTTCCTAATGCGAAGTCGAGGATAGGGGAAATTTTGCTCGGATTAACTCCTACCATTTTTGCATAATAGTTTTGAGCAATACCAGGATACATCCAATGATTTCCACCTTCGGCATATAGAGGGCATATATTAGAAATAGCCGTCAAAAGAGATTTTTGCGAATCAAGATTTTTTCTAAAAGAAGTACCTTCTTTTAGTGATTTGTCGCAGTCTGTGAAATCAGACGGCGGACGTGCGGCATGATCGGCTAACATCGGAATAGCTGGCGGGAAATTATTGGTCAGATTCTCAACGTGTGTTTTTGCCTCACTATGTACGGTTGAGGGTTTAAATAAAAAATTTCTTTCGTCAATAGAGACGGGCTCTCCATTAGAGCCAATGGCAGATTTATTAGGGGTCCATTTCGGATGGGTCGAAGAAATAGAATGAAAACTGGTATGTAAACCAAGTCCATAACCTAATTCTCCTACTCCCTCAATATATTCACTTAACGCGTCAGCGCCCCCCATTATGACGGAGCCGTTTAGATCGAAAGTACCCGGCGTATTACTATCTGTCCAAGTATCTTTAGGATGATTAATGAAGATATTTTCAATTCCGTACTGCCTTAATTGACGAAGTTGTTCGTAGACAGTTACGTAACTTTCTTCATTTTTATCGGGATAGGATACATTTAACCATGAGTTTTGGTGGGTTTTTGGATTAATGTTTTTGTTGTTTTGATCTTGACTATTGAGGTGGGGTATTACTTCCTCAATTTTATCTGAAACGGTCAAAACCCAACGATCCTGCAAAGGTATTCTAGTTCCGTCGGAACGGGCGACATAATTACAGCCACCGTTCATTTTTAAATTGTCACGTGCCTCAGGTATTCCGACGCCTGTCAGCTCGGTTGAACTGGTAAAATCCCAGTCTAATAAACTTGAGATAAAAACGCCTGACGCGTGGAGGAAGTGGGGATAGCATTCACCAAGAGAGAAGTATGGAAGAGGAAAAATGATTGGATTCGCAACACCGGTAACTCTACCAAGAGATATTCCCGAACATTTACCGCCTCCACCTTCAATTTCGGTTATAAGTGATTTACCTACTAGAGAAAAGCGATATAAAAAATTGGATTTTTCTCCATTTATGATCCATTGCCATCTGGCTTCAACGATATTTTCATTGGTGATTTCGCATGAAATAAAATGTCGCTCTACTTCTTCGCTGTCGGGAGGATAATCCTGGCCATTGTAATTAATAATAATCCCACCATCTTCGGAGGGAGTAAAAGGTTCAGTTCCATTTATTTCTAATTCAAGATCAGAAAATGTACCGTCAATAGGTGTATAAACATACTGAACAACTGCCTCAACGAAACGGGATTCAAAAATGAACGATATACCTTCTTTGCTAATAGATGTTTCCACGGGTTCGGTGACCGGGGCCCTTACCTGGAATTTGTGTTCAGATGTTGGGGAAGTAGCGGGGCTTTCTTCCTTGATTTTTCGAAAATCTTCCATGGCCCAAACAAAACTCCGCGAATTACCTTTGAAAGTGTCTTGACTGCAGGAATGAGGGTAGATAATGTATAAATAGTGAGTTTCAATGTCAAGACTGGTCTATTTTCAAATAGGTAGTTTTATACAATGTATGTACTTGTTTTTTCTAAATTAATGTAGACATGGAAAAAGTAACTGATATAGATATCGCTGTCGTTGGAGGTGGGGCAGCCGGGTTGGTCGCAGCAATAACCGCTGCTGAAAACCGAAAACGTGTAGCAATTTTTGAAAGTGGGACAAAATTAGGTCGGAAAATTTTGATTTCAGGTAATGGTAGATGTAATATTACTAATCTGCATGCGGATAAAATGGGTCACTATCATTCTCGAGATAGTGACTTCATACAAGGTATTTTAAGGCAGTTTAACCTGGAAGACACCCTTTCGTTCTTTTCAGATTTAGGCATCGAATTAGTGGAAGAAAAACGTGGTAGGTTGTTCCCGCGTTCAAATCAGGCGTCTTCCGTAGTCGAGGTTCTATATGACAAACTGCGACAGCTAGATGTTAAGGTTAATTTTGATTGCAAAATAACTGAGATCGAAAAAATTGGAGAAAGATTCTCATTAAGAGGCTTTGAAACAGAATTGTTTTTTGCAGGAAACGTGGTACTTGCTTGTGGTGGTGTTAGTGTAGAAAAAGTTGGTGGGAATAGTAGCGGACTTGAAATGGCATCCCGATTGGGACATGGGGTTTCTACCCTACACCCAGGCCTTGTTCCTTTGAAAAGTCCCTTGACCTATTTAAAACGCATGAAAGGTGTAAAAACTGTCGCTGTTGTTCGAATAAGAGGTGGAAAAGGGAAAGAGGGTATGGAGGATCATGACGATTTATTTTTTGCAGATTATGGAGTTTCGGGATTTACAATCTTAAATCTAAGTGCACGAATAGTACCTATGCTATCTAATGGCATTGTACAATTGCAGGTAAATTTATTTCCAGGCAAAACGCAGAGAGAATTGTACAATATGTTGCAAAAAAGATGGAGTTGTAATCCTCACAGGACATTAAACGAAAGTTTCACAGGTATTTTGAATTCCAAATTAGTAAATGTTTTAGTGGAAGAGCTTGGATACAATGGTAAAAAACGTGTTAGGGATATCGATGATGAAGAATGTAAAAAAATCTCTAAATCTCTATCTGAATGGAATATTCCAGTAAAAGAACCTCGAGGCTTTGACTACGCCGAAGTTATGATTGGTGGAGTAATTACGGATGGGATAAATCCTCAGACTTTAGAATCGTATATCTGTCCCGGGCTATTCTTTTGTGGTGAAATGATAGACGTGCATGGTGATCTTGGTGGTTACAATTTTCAGTGGGCCTGGTCTTCAGGAAAGGTTGCGGGGAGTAATGTACAATTGTAATAGTTAAGCGAGTATTTGAGGTATTCATTTTTTTTGAAAAGAAAACAAATGCATAGTGGTCGTGTTACAGGGATTGTGTTGGCGGCTGGATTATCGAGCCGGATGGGTGAATTAAAACAGCTTTTACCCATCGGAGGCATCCCTTCTGTTGTTCGGGTAGTTAGGGTCTTGGCGGGTGCGGTAAATGACGTTGTTGTTGTTTTGGGACACCAGGCTAATAAAATCGAATCGGTTCTTGAGTCAGAGAAATGTAGGTGCATCTTCAATAATAACTATTCATTAGGAATGTTGTCCTCAGTTCAATGTGCAATAAGTGAAATACAGATTTCATCTTCATATCTGTTTGCTCTTTCAGACCAACCAATGTTAACGGAGTCTACAGTATTAAGTATTTTGGATAGTGCCTCTCGATCATCAAAGGGGATAATAGTTCCAAAGGTTGAAGGAAAGAGGGGGCATCCGGTGTTTATTGATTCAAAATATTATCAAGAAATTCTACAGCTCGATCATAATGTAGGGCTTAATGTCGTAATTCGAGACAACAAACATGACGTTCTTGAAGTAGATTTACAAGAGATTGAAATAGTAAGAGATATGGATACACCCGATGATTACAGACGTTTAAATAGTTTATACGGTAATGTTAGCACAAATGGGTGAGATTATAGACAAGATTGCAAGAGAGACGAATGCAGGGCGGTCCGTAGTTATGGCATCGCTTGTTTGGAGTACGGGTTCAATACCAATGTCACAACAAGCAAGATTGGTTGTCTTTGAAAATGGTGAAACGGTAGGTACAATAGGAGGTGGATGTCTTGAGGCAGAGATCTATGAAAGCTGCCAATCTGTCCTGAATACTGAAAAAGCAGAGCGTTACAGGTATACTATGACAGAAAAACAAGCTGGAGAGGATGGCCTAAATTGTGGGGGATCTGTAGAGATTTTCATAGAGAAAATTTCGGGAAAATCGGCGGGGATTTTTAATTCCATTCAGAAACTTATAAGAGACAGATGTACTTTTTACACGGTGGTCGGTTTGGTTAGTTCAAAGCGTGTTTTAATTGATCAAAATGGAAATGTTTTGTGTAATGAGAAACCGGATATAAAAATTGATATCGCGAGGCAATTAGGTAAGAAAGGTCTAAATAATTATCATGGTTTTATTCGAAAATCAGAATCTGTAAATTCTGAGGAAGATGTTTTTGTCGAACCCTTCTTTCCGAAACCGAAGTTATACGTTTTTGGTGGCGGTCATGTGGGTGCGCAGGTCGGTCAATCAGCGAAAAACATTGGTTTTCACGTTGTAATTTTGGATGACCGGCCTCAATTCGCTAATGAGGAACGGCATCCCTATGCAGACGAATTTCATACTGGTCAAATTCAACAAATATTTTCGAAGTTACACATTGATGAAAATTCTTATGTACTGGCTGTGACAAGAGGTCATCAACACGATGAACAGGTTGTTGAGTGGGCTGTAAAGACTTCTGCCTTTTTTATTGGGATGTTGGGAAGCGAACGCAAAAAGAAGATTCTTTGGAAGAAACTATTAGAGCGCGGCAATGTATCAAAGGAAGATCTGCTACGTGTTTCCAGCCCTGTTGGGATAAATATTGGAGCTGATAATCCTGAAGAAATAGCAATTAGTATTTTAGCTGAACTTATCAGGGTACGGCGAGGGGTTAAACGGGAATGGAAGACAAAAAAAGGATTTTAGTGAATTATGTATGAAAATAATGAATTGCGTTATGGAGCGGCTGCCTGTCAAGTGGACCAGCCTAATCCGTTGAAAAGGATTGAGATTGCACGTAATACAACGCGAATGTTGGAAATGATAGATATGGCAGTCTCAGGTTATGAGCCCTTTATGGATATAAAATTATTAGTATTTCCTGAATTTGGACATGCGGCACCTGTTTACAAAACAACAGGGGAGTTGTTAAAACACTTGACAGTTGAAATTCCTAATGAGCATACAGAACTTTACGTTAAAAAAGCTAAAGAATTGGGTGTTTATATCCAAACTGCTACATTTTTAGAGGAAAGTGAAAAATGGCCTGGAAAGATTTTTAATTCTACATGCCTGATTGGACCAAGCGGCATACTTTCTGTTTATAGGAAAGTAAATCCCTGGATCCCATGGGAAGTTCATTCGAGCCCAAAGGATGTTGAAGGCTATACGGATGATATTTTCCCAGTTGTAGCTACGCCTATTGGGAAACTAGGCGTAGCTATTTGTTATGATTGGCTATTCCCAGAGGTGTTACGACAGTTAACTTTTAATGGCGCCGAGGTTTTAATTCGAGTCTCTGCTTATATGGATCCTTGGGGTGCTACAGCGCCAATGGATTGGTGGACGACGGTGAATCGTTGTAGGGCAATTGAAAATATGGCCTACGTCGTTGCCGCCAACCAAGGGGCCTCTCTAAAAAACTACGCACCGTTTTCATGGCCTGGTGGTAGTATGGTAGTCGATATTGATGGAAAAATATTAGCTCAAGCCGATCCAGGACCTGGGGAAAAAATTGTAGTCTCTCCGATTGATATTAATAATCTAAGACACGAACGAAAACGTAGGTTTGGGCATCAGCCATTTGCACACTTGCGGAGCGAGGCGTATTCCTACCTAAATAATAGTCATTTGGTACCTCAGGTACTTGATCTAGGTGAGACAAATACTATCGAAAAAAATAGAGATAGAATAAAAAATTCATTACCGGAATAACTAAAAAAATTGAATGAAGAAAATTGGATTTCTTAAAAAAAATCGTGTTCTAGCAAAATATGATGTCAAAAAGACCCACTACGTTATCAGTGACAAACTTGGAATTGATATTTTAGAAGTAGTTGATACATATGGGTTAATTGATCGACTTGTCGAGAATGAAAGTAGAAACAGAAGCGTAGAAAGGTTTCCTTATTGGGCAGAGGTTTGGCCTAGCTCCATTGGTCTTGCAAAATGGTTTAATGAAAATTTTAAAAAAAATTTAGTAACCAAAGGTTGGATTCGCGAGTTAGGTTGTGGTGTAGGTCTAGTTGGGATTTCTCTTGCTGCCATGGGTTGGCGTGTTGAGGCGACTGATTATGTAGAAGACGCCTTAGTATTTTGTACAGAAAACGCAAGAATTAATCGCATGAAATTTAATCATAGAATTTCTTATTTAGACTGGAGAAACCCTGTTGGAAAGATATGTAATTGTATGGTTGGGTCAGACATAATTTATGAAAAAAAAAACCATATGTTATTGGCTCGGTTGTTGGATTCACAATTGGCTAGTGGAGGTGATTTTTATGCCAGTGACCCGAAACGCGTCGCATCTAGAAATTTTATAGAAATGCTTAGAATAAAAGGATATCAGCATAGAAAAGATTCTATAATAGTAAAACACGGAATATTAAATCATGAAATAAATATACATCACTTTGTAAAGCCTTAGCAGTAGAATTACCTAAGAGCTGAGACGTGGCACGCAACGGAATTTGTAAGTGCTTCTACGTTATAACCTCCTTCAAGACATGAAACGATACGCCCTTTGCAGAATTCATCAGCTATTTTGATGAGTTTGTTTGTTATTTCCCCAAAGTATGGTGTAGAAATTTTTAGAGAACTTAGAGGATCCATAATGTGAGCGTCAAATCCAGCAGATATAAGAATTAATTCCGGTTCAAATTCCCTTAGTTTAGGAATGGCCTCCTGATTGAATATTTGACGATATTGACTGTCGCCGGTTCCCGAAGCCAGAGGAAGGTTAAGAGTAGATCCGATGCCTCGGTTTTCGCCTATTTCTGATCCTAAGCCCGTACCAGGAAAGAGGGGATGTTCATGGAGGCTGAGATAAAACACCTGAGAGCTTTCATAAAAACTATTTTGTGTTCCATTACCGTGATGAACGTCCCAATCAATAATTGCAATCCGGTCTAGAGAATACTTTTCTATCGCATAATGTGCACCAATAGCGACTGTGTTAAAGAAGCAAAAGCCCATTGCATGGCTAGACTCGGCATGATGGCCAGGAGGGCGAACGGCACAAAATGCGTTAGCATTTGTTTGGTTCATAACAAAATCAATCGCTTCTATAATTCCACCAACAGATAAATATGCAGCATGACCAGTCAACGGACCGGCTATTGTGTCATTGTCTATTTGTTTTAATGAATTTAGCAATGAAAATGAATCAACTGTTTCTATGTACTTTGAATCATGGTTTTTTTCAATTACAGAACGAGAGGCGGGTTTAATATTTAACCAAACAAGCTCATGCCTCTTAAATGAATCTTTCAGGTGATTAATAACTGATATTAATCTATCGGGGGATTCTGGATGCGAGGGTCCAGCTACGTGAAGCAAAAAATTGGGATGATAAGCTACGGCAGTCTTTCGTTGCATGTTTATGGAGTGATTGAATTAGTTTATGGGAAACATGTTGCGATAGCTTGTTTCCCGAGTTGATTAATGTCGTCAGCAATTTCTTTGGAGTCTAATTGGGCAGTGTTAAACCATTTAAACTTTACCGATTCCCGCCGGTTTATTGATAGCGACCCATCTACTATTTTCGCGAAGTATATTAGGTCAATATGCTGATGACCAGGCTCAATGTCCTCCAGAAGAATGGCTCTTGGTGAATGAAGAACCTTTACGGATTGCATTTTTCGTTGAGATCCAACGATTCTAACGGTAAGTCCGGTTTCTTCCCTAACCTCTCGAATAGCCGCCTCTTCCGGAAGTTCATTGGACTCGATATGACCACCTGGTGGTAGCCAGGCCCTTAGCTTACGGTGCCATAACAATAGGGTGCAGTTGTTCGAAACTACGAAGGTGGTTGCTGTAAAATCCCGTGTAATAGTATTCATGAAATCCTTAAGTTCACAAGAAGGCTATTAAAACCGCAAAAATCTTGCTAATGTAACGCTACCGTATTACGATAATATAGTTAGTTACTAGAGGCTCGGCATGTGGTATTTAAAAGTTGAAAAAGAATTTCAAATGGACACGTTTACTTGTATCAAAAAATATTTGGCTAATTTTATTTACGTTTCACACGCCTATCATAACAATCGCAAAATTACAAATGTATCACGATTAAAATGAAACATTTGCGAGGTCAATTCTCAAAACATAATCCAATAGTATATCCGGTTGCTAGCGGTAAAGGAGGGACTGGCAAATCAACCATAGTTTCTAATTTCGGGGCTTATTTGGCTCTAAAAGGATACAATGTTGTAATAGTTGATTGTGATTTTGGAGGATCCGACTTACATCTATTTTTGGATGTACCTGAAACGGAGCCGAATCTAAGCCATTATCTTAACGGTGAAGTGTCTACTTTCCCGAAATTACTTTTACCAACCTGCATAAAAGGCTTGAAAATTATTTGTGGTGGTAACGAAATGATTGGAATGGCGTATATTTCTGAAAAGTCCCGAAATAAATTAATAAACGAGTTAATTAAACTCGATGCAGATGTTGTTTTAATAGATCTAGGTGCTGGGGCTGGGATTAATACGCTTGAATTTTTTTCTATCTTGAACAATGGTATTGTAGTTTGTACACCTGAGCCACACTCAAGAATCAACGCTTATGGGTTAATAAAAAATGTAATTTTCAGATCTTTGAATAACTCTTTTGGTCATAACGAAGATATTAGAAAAATTTTGGCTGATTTTGTTGTTGGACCTGGAAGAAGAGATGGCAGGATTTGTGATGTGGTAGATGCAATAGAGAAAATTGATGCTGATATCTCGGATAAAATAAGTGAAGATCTTAAAAATTTTAATCCGTGTTTAATATTGAACCGTGTTAGGAAACGATCTCAAATCGGTGACATTAATAACTTGATTAATATAGTTAGAAAATTCTTATCCATTGAATTAACGAATATTGGTTTCATCCGGAGTGATAGTGTAGTACTTGAATCGTGCCAGAAGCGTAGTTTATTTGTTATTGATGCCGCGGACTCACAAGCCTCCGTGGATCTGCGAAGGATATCGGATTTTAAATTCAAGTAAGATTTGTTCACTGGATTACTTATGAACTTAATAGAAAATAAACCTTAGATCTACGACAAAACATTAATTTTGATTCTATTTCTATTTATTTCTGCTTGCAATTAAAAGTTTGGTTCTATGTTAAAAAAGCTTAAGGATACATTACAAACAAATGCCGAAGAGTTGTATATAAAGAAACAATTATCGGGTAAAAGTTTGAATCTACCTTTAAATTTTTCGAAGGTTTTGGCAGAAGTTAAAAAGATCTTAGTGATTCCCTCTAGCGTTAATGGAGGAATTCTAAATTCTGCAGTAATAGTAAAAAAACTCAAAGACAGATATCCAAATTCAGAAATTCGCATTTCCGTGCCAAATAATTGGGCCTCCTTAGTCTCGAAATTCAATGGTGTTGAAATGACAATTGGAAACTGGAATACTGATGCAGTATGGTCGGACCGGTATAATTCGCAAATAAAGGCGGTAACAGAATGGGGGCCTGATTTACTTATACGATTGGGTTCAAAAACGTCTATTAAGGACAATTATGGCTGCGTAGTCGCTGGTGCCAAACTTCGGTTATGTTACCTACCTCAAGACTTAACTTCTTCATTTTGGAACATGACTTTTGTGAAAAATCTTACTGGTTTAAGTGATTTTTCGATAGGAACTGCTTTGTTGGAAGCTATAGGTATTAGAGATAATGAATCACCTAAAAATCGAATTGGAGCATTTAGACATGTTTTTGAGTCAGAATTTCAACAATCTGAAGAAATGGCTATCGCTGTCGATGCCGAAAATCTATTAAATTCATTGGGTAAGAAGATTTTTAACGAAATTATTGACGTCTTAGAAAAGCATAACTATAAGATAGTTATGGTTATGGGCCTCGCGCGTCCTTCTACAGTCAGTTATCTTATGAAGGAGTATGGAGTTACGGCGAGCATACACTCGGCGACTGATATGTTGTCAATAGGATCTGTGCTATTTCGATGTAGTGTCGCCATTTGTGGAGTTGGTGAATTGCTACACTGGGCCAATGCTGTTGGAACGGCTACGATCTGTATGGGAACTGTGTTAGAAGGTGTCGAGAGGTCTGTGCTAGAGGAGGAGGGTATTTTCGTAATTTCTTCCAATAAGCAAATGGATAAAAAATTGTCAATATTAATAGGAAAATTGGATACGATTGTCGAGCAAGATCATCCTGTTTTCAAACTGGAGTGAAATTTATAATGGAATCTGAAATCGTTGAACCGGATAGAACAATAACTATTGTTTCAATCATTGGATTGATTGTGATATGGGGTAGTTTTTTTTACCACAAATTTGTTCAGGGTGGGAAGCGTTCATCCGAAGAGAACAAGAATGATTAGTAATCGGATAGGTTCCACTTATGGCAACTAACGTCGTTATGCCAAAATTAGGGCTAACAATGGAGTCTGGAGTAATTGGCTCATGGCTGGTTGGTGAAGGAGACCATGTGAGTAAAGGGCAACCCCTTTTGGAGGTCATAACTGATAAGGTGACTATGGAGGTTGAGGCACAAGAAGACGGGTTTATCCGTAAAATTATTTATCCAGAAGGTAGTGAGATTAAGGTGTCAAAAAGGATTGCCATAATCGGCGGCAAGGATGAGAAGATTGATGAAAAAATAGAGGTGGACGACGAAAAATTAAAGGACCCGGCAGAAATGGCTTCTGATTTGCTCGTAGAAACGCCTTCAGAGACTACAAAAATTGGATTCAAGCGTAAACTTGTCTCACCAAAAGCAAGAAAGATTGCCGCAAAACATGACGTTGATTTATCGTTGATTAATGGCAGTGGTGCAAATGGACGGGTTGTAAGTTCGGATATCGACGCATATCTAACAGGTATTGATGGGACCTCTACTTATAAGATGGCAACAACAAAAGATGATTTAACACCGACGGATAAAGTATGTCGAAGCGGTGAGCGTGTCGATTTGCTGCCAGTAGAAAAGATAGTTAGCCAGCGTCTCACGGAGAGTTATCAGGAAACACCTCACATACAACTTTCGGTTGAAGTATCCGCCATATGGCTGGAACAATTGCGGAATGGATATAAGCTCGAGGGTAAAGGAATTAGTTACAATTCCTTAATTGTTAGGGGTATTGCGCTTGCGTTAGAAGAATTTCCCAGGGTGAATAGCCACTACTGTAAGGGGGGATTCATACCTCAGGAACGAGTTAACATTGGACTTGCGGTCGCTGCTGAAAGTGGGCTTATAGTACCTGTAATTAAAAATGTCAATGAGCTATCCATAGAAGATCTTTCTGGTGAAGCTAATCGTCTAATTGATAAAGCACGTCATGGCCGACTTTCAACTGATGATTGTGTTGGTGGCGGCTTTACGATCTCTAATCTCGGAATGATGGGAATTAGTCAATTTACGGCTATTATTAATCCACCACAGGTAGCAATCATGGCAGTGGGCGCCATACAGAAAAAAGTAGTGGCTGTGGGTGATGACGGATTTGCTATCAGGCCTCTGCTGACGCTTACTCTTGGGGCGGATCATAGAGTGTTAGATGGTGCGATTTCGGGCCGTTTCCTTTCTAGAATTAAAGAAATACTTGAAACCCCGAGTCTGCTTGCTTGATTCCTTCACCCCGAATTGATGATCGTCTTTTAAGAATTCGCGACTTCGTGTTGGCTACATACGAGGATGACCGCGTAATTTCACGTTATGCCGAACTCGGTCTGTGGAAATCTGAAGAGTCTGTGATTTTAGAATATGTACCTGACGGAGCTGAGTTCCTAGATATAGGTTGCGGGCTCGGCCGGACCAGTATTCCATTAGCAGAAATGGGATTCAATGTTACCGCCATTGATTTAAGTTCGGGGATGCTTCGGGCCGGAAGGGCTTTAGCTGAGGAAAATGACGTAAATATACGATTTGAAAATATGGACGTTATGAAAATGTCCTTTGAAGACGAATGTTTTGGTGTTGCCTTTTTTTCCTACAACGGATTTGAACTTGTTCCTGGGTTTCAAGGGAAAATGACGGCCTTAAGGGAAATAAATAGAGTATTGAAACCTGGCGGTATTTTTATTTTTACGTCCCACTCTCTTTTTGCTATAAATAGGTTTTGTGGTCTCAGATTGTCGGCCTTTTGTAAATTATTAGGAAGGAGAATATTTGGACTGCCATTCAAGGAGTATGAACTTGGAGAGCGTTTTTCAGACGCATATGACGAAGAAGTCAAATATTTACAAATCTTGCCTCCCTCAAAGATTAAAAAGATGTTAAAAATAACGGGATTTGAGATTCTAAACTACAATACCTTAAAGCGAATTGAGCAACGTAAGGGATATAGGTTTTTTGATGTATTTGCGGATGGTGAGCGTTTTTATGTTTGTCAAAAAAATTGATTTACTGATTTCAAGTGTGCAAGATCCTTGACCGGAAGTAGGACGTCAGTTATGTTAAAGTCCCGTATAATAAAGTGTTTGTCAACCTAAGATCCGTCGTGATATAAAAAGAATTTATGTTCTTTTTTCGCATTTTATCCAAAAACTAAGGCCATGAAGTTAGATAAGAAAAAACAACTCTCGATAGCTTATGCCATTCTTACCGTTCTACTGCTACTCAGCCTATCAAACTATTTTGATAATCAGGTTGATAATGTTCCCTACAGTCAATTTAGGAGCTGGGTACAGGAGGGTTTGGTTACCGAGTGCAATATTGGAACAGAGACAATAAGTGGCAAGGTGTTATCTGGCGGCATAGAGCGCAGCTTTTATACACAGAGAGTTGATGACCCCCAACTAGTTACCTTGTTGGATGAATATGGGGTACGATACAAGGGGCGTGATGAGAATACATGGTTAACTACGTTACTTGGATGGATTCTTCCTGCCGTCGTTTTTGTAGGTATTTGGATGGCTATGGCGCGCCGCATGGGCGGTGGTTCTGGTGGATTGATGTCAATTGGGAAAAGTAAGGCTAAAGTCTTTATGGAAAAAGGGACCGGTATCACTTTTGTAGATGTTGCAGGAATAGACGAAGCGAAAGTGGAATTGGAGGAGATTGTTGATTTTCTTCGAACGCCGGAAAAATTTCAAGCTTTAGGAGGACGGATTCCGCGTGGGGTTTTGTTAGTTGGGCCCCCTGGAACCGGGAAAACGTTGCTAGCAAAGGCAGTAGCTGGGGAAGCCGGGGTGCCATTTTTTTCGCTGAGTGGATCGGATTTTGTAGAAATGTTTGTAGGAGTTGGGGCCGCCCGTGTTCGCGATTTATTTGAACAGGCCAAGAAGCATGCCCCAGCCATTATTTTTATCGATGAACTCGATGCGTTGGGGAAAGCAAGAGGGCCTGGGGCATTTGGTGGTCACGATGAGCGAGAACAAACGTTGAATCAGTTACTTACAGAGTTAGATGGATTTGAAACAAATGCTGGTGTGATTCTGATGGGGGCTACCAACAGGCCTGAAATACTTGATCCAGCTTTGTTGCGTCCAGGTCGCTTTGATAGGACTGTGAGTGTTGATCGACCTGACGTTAAAGGCCGCGAAGCAATTTTGAAAATTCATGCCAAAGAAGCAGTTCTTGCTGAAGAAGTTGAATTGCGAAAACTTGCTGTTAGGACACCTGGATTTGCTGGAGCAGATCTTGCTAATGTAATTAACGAAGCCGCATTGCTCGCCGCGCGACGGGACAAAAATGCCATAACAATGAGTGAACTTGAAGAGGCTATTGAACGCTCTGTTGCAGGGTTAGAGCGCAAGAGTAGGGTTTTGAATGAGAAGGAAAGGCGTATTGTAGCATATCACGAGGCTGGTCACGCTTTGGTTGGAGAGATCTTGCCAGAAGCGAATCCTGTCCAAAAAATATCAATAGTTTCTCGGGGAGTAGCGGCGCTTGGTTATACGTTAAATATGCCCACTGAAGACCGTTATTTGATGACTCTTGAAGAATTAGAGGATACATTGGCAGCCGTTTTGGGTGGGAGGGCAGCTGAGGAGATTGTTTTTGGGGAAATTTCAACCGGTGCTTCAAATGATTTGAAACAAGCTACGAATATGGCCGACCGTATGGTTAAAGAGTATGGCATGAGTGAACGTTTAGGCCTTGTGGCTCAACGTTCAGATCAGAACAGAGAACATTTTATGGGGGGTGGGGCTCAGGATAGACTGTATAGTGAAGAAACTGCTAAGGCCATCGATGAAGAGATAAGTCGAATAATTCGTAGGGGTTATACCAGAGCTAAGACTATTTTGAAGGAACAAAGGGATAGTCTTGATAAAACGGTTGAAATTCTTTTTGAAAAAGAAGTTATGGATGGCGATGAATTAAGATCTTTGTTACGTGAGGCAGGTGTGGTTTTAAGACAAAATGATTCTGACGCTAAAAAAGAATCCGGAAAGTCGTTAAATGATACCGAGAATAATCATCCGCCAGAAATCGGGGGCGAAGAAAGTCCCAACGGAAGTATTTCTCAAGAAGAAAATGATAGTACAGACTCCTAACCTTAATTTTTTCCAATTGCAGCAATAACTTCAAGTTCAACAGCAGCACCCAATGGTAATGAACTAACGCCAACAACAGCACGGGCATGGTTCCCGCGATCTTCGAAAATCTGCCCAAAAAATTCTGATGCTCCGTTTAATACAGACGGATGATTTGAAAAAGTGTCGATTGAACGTATGTATCCTGTCAATTTAATTATGTGCAATGTATCTAATCCATCGTTGAGCTCGTTCAGTATGCTTAACGCATTCAACGCACACAATTGTGCTGCGTAGGCTCCTTGTTCAACTGTTAAGTCTAGTCCCAACGCTCCTGAAAACATTAATTTTCCGTCCTTTATAGGTAGTTGTCCTGAAATAAAAATTTGATCATTATACTTTATTCCAGGGATGTAGGCTCCAACGGGTTGTGGTGGATGTGGTAGTTGTAAACCGAGCGCTTCTAGGTTTTTAATAGGACGCATATCGTATTCCTTTAGGTTAGAAATTTTATCATATCTGAAATTTGTGAAAGATTTTTTGCGCACTTAATAATGTGAGAAAATTTGAAGATTTCCAAATTGAAAAAGAATTCGACACTATTCGACCTGTTGTCCAATAAAGATTTCCTTTTTCTATGGTTGGCCAATGGTTTTTGGTGGCAGGCTATGTGGATTGAGATGATAATAGTCGGTTGGTTGACACTGGAAATAACGAATTCTGCATGGTCTGTTTCAGTAGCAGGATTTTGTAGAGCAATTCCATTGTTAATTATAGGACCCATAGGCCCTGTTATAATACAACATTATGAAAAACGAAAAGTTCTTTGGGTTCTACAGGGTGGTGGCACTTTATCAACAATGCTGTTAATTGTGATCCATTTGAAGTTTGGTCTTAATTATCCTATCGTCCTTATTTATTCCCTTACTATGGGGATTCTATGGGCTATGGATTGGCCCACCCGCCGGTCAATCGTACCTGATATTGTCGGAAATCATCGAGTTGTCGATGGTTTACTTCTGGAAAATATCCTTCAAAGCCTCACGCGCGTTATAGGTCCTATTGGAGGTGGTTATACATTAGCTCTTGTGGGAATCACAGGATCACTTCTAACGCTTTTTTTAATTTCAATGACCAGTTTATTATGTCTTTTTTGTATTGGCCCTATATTGGTCGGTTATGAATCAAAATCTCAATTTAAGGAATTTGGTGATGAATTCGTGAAAGGTTGGATTTTTGTCCGTAATCATGCATCAATTTTAGGCGTTTTTTTTGTTACCTTGGTGATGAATGTATGGGCGTTTCCCTTTCAAATACTTTTACCGGTTATTGCGCGAGATGTGTTGAACCAGGGCCCGGTTGGATTAGGTCTTTTAGTAGCCGCAAATGGGATCGGAGGTGCTATGGGGCTATGGGTCGTCAATCAAATTAAAGAAAATTTCAGTAACGAATTTTTATTTGTGTTGGGTTCGTTTATAGTATGTGCTGGGCTTTTCCTATTCTCTCTAACTGAAAATATGTATTATGCGCTCTTATGGCTTTTAATAGCTGGAATAGGTCAGGCTGGTTTCAGTGTTATGCAAAGTTCTATTATTCTCACATCTGCTCCTATTGCTATGCGGGGGCGCGCTATGGGAGCTATTGTCTTTGCCATCGGTGTAGGGCCGTTGGGGCGTCTTCAGTGTGGTGCCACAGCAGAGTCCTTTGATAGCCAGATGGCTATTGGATCTATGGCCGTGTTTGCCGCGGTCGGAGTTATAGCAACTGGATTTTTCATCAACGGATTTATTGATTCACATAGAATAGATAGAAAATAATATTTGATTATATTATTTGAACTTAAATAAGGATATGATATGAATAAATCTGTAGTGGCAGCTCAATTGTATACGTTACGTGATTTTACAAAAACAGAGGCCGATATTCGCACTACATTTGAACGAGTTAGTGAAATAGGGTATAAAGCGGTTCAAATATCAGCACTAGGTAAAATTGAAATATCAGATTTGCGTGAAATAGCTGATAAAAATGAATTGGAGATCATCGCTTCGCATATTTCTTATGACCTGATTGTCAACGAGACTCAAAAGGTTATTGATGATCACAAAAAATTAAGTTGCCGCCATGTGGCAATAGGAGGTCTGCCTACAGAATTTAGGAATAAAGATGGTTTTCAGCGTTTTGCGCTTGAATGTTCAGAAGCCGTGAAGCCTATTATCGAAGCTGGTCTGACATTTAGTTACCATAATCATAGTTTTGAACTTCAGAAATTTGGTGACAGAACCGGATTAGACATATTAGTCGAAGAGAGTGACCCTGCATATTTCTCTTTCGAGATCGATACATATTGGATTCAACATGGAGGAGGAAATCCTGTAAGTTGCCTCAGACGTCTAAAAGATAGGATGCACATAGTTCATTTAAAAGACATGGCTATGGACGGTACCCAACAATTATTCGCAGAAGTCGGAGAGGGCAATTTGGAATGGGAAGGAATTTTATCTGCATGCCAAAATGCTAATATAGAATGGTACATAGTTGAACAGGACGTATGTCAGGGAGATCCCTTTGAAAGTCTAGAAGTGAGCTTGAATAATTTGAAGAAAATGGGATTGAATTAATTGGAAATAGAAATCTTACTTGAGGTTAATTATGCCAACGTTGGACTGTTTTTCATTAGAAAATAAGATTTTAATTGTGACGGGAGCTGGAAGAGGGATCGGAAGGGTTATAGCAAAGGATGCTGTCAGATCCGGAGCAAAAGTAGCTCTGGGTAGCCGAACGACCGAAGAGTTAAAGACTCTTTCCAATGAAATTGACTCTGATGGTGGTGAGAGCTTTTATCACACATTAGATGTTACGAATGTAACTTCGATCGAAAAATTTGTTGATGCTGTGTTAGATAAGTTTGGTAGAATCGATGTTTTGGTAAACAATGCTGGATTTAATAAATTGGCTAAACTGATTGATTATAGCGAGGAAATGTTTGATCGTATAATCGATTCCAATTTGAAAAATGTGTTCTTTTGCAGTCAATACGTAGCAAAACATATGATTGGTAGGGGCGAGGGGGGTGTTATTATAAATATTTCCTCTCAGGCTGGAGTTGTTGGAGCACCGGAACGCGGCCCGTATAGTGGCGCTAAAGGTGGGGTAAATAATATGACGCGAACCATGGCTGCTGAATGGGCCGAGTTTGGCATTCGGGTAAATGTTGTTGCACCAACGGTTACCCGATCACCTTTAGCGGAACAGGCGATGAGGGACAGTAACGCTTTTTCTGATGCAGTTAAGGAAAAAAATCTATTAAGACATGATCTTGCTGAACCGGAGGAAATATCAGCGCCGGTAATTTTTTTGGCTTCATCAGCCGCTTCGATGATTACTGGTCACACGCTGGTGGTGGATGGAGGTTGGACAATTATTTAGGGGAAATGGGTAGCTTTTTCAAATCCTGACGATATCGGGTAAAGGTATCTTCCATTTTTCTATCAATAGATTGATTTGCTACCGATGTAAATGATTCTTTGTTTGATTGAGATAGACAAAAGGTAGTTAGGAGTACTATTAAATTATTTACATCCCGAAGATCAACAATCTCAGCTTTTAGCTTTGTTCCTCCATCATTATGGTAATTATCCAATGGTATTGCCACTGCTCCGGTTTGAAAGCCGGCTCTCACTAATGGTGTTGCCTCACAAGCTCCACCATCCATAAGTTTCCGCTGAAAAGAAAATGTTCGATTTTTCTGCTGAATATTGTCGGCACAATAAGTTAGAGCTGAAGATACATCAGGATCGAATACCGTAATGCGGTCGCCAACACGGATTATTGGGCCCTCACCTAGAATAGCACCTGCTCGGATACTAGAACATTCAATATTCACATAGATATCTTTTTTACTCAAATAATTTTCATTTAATGTTCCAAGGATACCGGCAAAACCTACTTCTTCCGCTCTCGTAAGAAGTATTCCCGCCTTTATGGGCTCGTTAGATAATGCGAGTTTGGCAATTGTAGTTAGAGCCACTCCAACGCCCACTAGATCATCGCAAGCTCTAGCGTGTAATCGATCTCCATAAAGTCTCCAGGGCGTAATATCCAAACAACAAAAGGAATTTTTCAGGTGTTTTTTATTTGTTTTTAAAGGAAATGAAACCTCTACGTTGGATCGAGAATTATTGAAATTGTGTACCTTGTTAATTGTGCCTCGTATTGAACGTCTGGAATTTTCACTGAGTGGATTGTAAACTCGAACAGGTTGATTGATTAAAAGGTTTTTGTTGATTCCTCCGTAAATTCCAAATAAACTTGTTTTTGAATCGATATCCTCAATCCATCGAAATCCTGGATGGTCCAGATGTGCTGTTAAAATGGTTCGTGGAAATTTTGATGAGGTAGTCCCATCATATTTTACAAAAATATTACCATAAACATCTTTTGTGTGTTTAAGTTTCGGGTGGTCTTTTAGGAAACGATAAATACTTGATATGGGAAATCCTTCACTGAATGGTACAGTAGGTTGTTTCACGATCGGTTTAGCTACGTCCTCGAAAGACATTTTAGACATTTTATTTCTCCATTTTTTAGAAGAGAAACATATTGTGTTAAAAAGTCAAGTTTATTGCTCCTACGGCCTGAACACGTTAAATTTTTACCTACGTTAAGAATTTTTTTGTCTTTATATAAAATGGAAAAAATTGAATCGTTCAGTCCCCGATACATATCATAATTATATAGAGAAACGAACCGATAATCTTTTTGGTAATAGTGTAATTAGTCTTCGGCCTCGTGGTTTTTGTATTGGCATTGCCCTAAGTTTTTTTCTGGCAATCGCGGCGCCTTATGCAAATATGATTATTCGTGGATCCTATATGGCGCGTGATTTTACAACACCTGGGGCTATAGCAATATTTTTATTCTTGGTGGGACCAATTAATGCGCTACTAAAGTGGGCTACGACGCCGATACGCTCGGTGACAACCTTTCTTGTAATCTTTATTGCTTTTACAAACCGGTATATCCTCTCCACTAATTGGGATATTTATTCACCCGGTTTTATTTTTATGATATTTATTGGTCTATTATTATTTACCAATTTATTGAGTATATCTTCGGGTAGGCAGGGTCTGGCTCTTAATCGAGCCGAGTTAATATTGGTTTATATCATGCTCCTTATAGTCTCGGCATTATGTACTATGGGTTTTAGTGAACAGTTCCTTCCAATGATTACAGCCTTATTTTATTTTGCTACCCCAGAAAATAAATGGCAGGAACAACTATTTCCATTTCTTAGCAAAAAACAAATCATGGTGAATGATGGAAATGGTAATAGTGGATTCTACGAAGGAATTGCTCCACCCGATGGTATTCCCTGGGAAAGTTGGATAGAGCCGTTTTGTTGGTGGGCAATCTTCTTTTTGGCTCTTTATGTGTGCATGGTATGTGTTTCGGTTATTCTTCGGCGTCAATGGACGGAACGTGAACGACTAAGCTACCCTCTTACGCAGGTAGCTTTGGACATTGTGAGAGAAGAAGATTCTAATTCTGTATGGAATGGGTTTCTAAAAAATAGGGTCATGTGGTATGGAGCGTCGCTTCCGATCGTTATTGGCAGTTTAAATGCCCTTCACCGGTACGATCCGGCATTCCCGATGGTAAATTTAATTTGGTTTCTTCCGTTTGTCGGTCAGCAGGTACTTCAGATCGGTGTAAGTTTTGCTATGGTAGGATTTTCCTACTTTATCAATACGAATATAGCTGCTGGGATCTGGTTTTTTCATCTCCTTTCTAAGTTTCAAAAGGAGATTCTTTTCTTAATCGGAATGAAATCGGAACAAAAAATTAGTTATGGTGTTTCGCAAATGCCGTTGATGGCCTATCAGGGTGTTGGTGCGCTAATAACAATGGTGCTTATCGGCTTTTGGATTGGACGAAATCATTTTCTAAACGTTTTTAAAAAAGCGATAGGATTTGCACCAAATGTAGAAGACCGAGACGAAATAATTTCTTATAGGGCTGCAGTATTAGGCTGTTTCGGTGGCATTCTAGTAATGAGTTTCTGGCTCTGGATTATGGGTACTAAAGCATGGGTGGCACTGGTCTTTGTTGTAACCGCACTTATCATTTTCATTGGGATTACCAGAATAGTCAGTGAAGCCGGTTTGGCAGCCGTAAGGACACCTATGATAGCCTCAGATTTATTGACCTTGGGATTAGGTTCCTCTTTAATTGGTGCTGGCGGGATATGGAATTTTTCTCTTGCATATATCTGGGCAGCCGATGTAAGAGTTTTTGTTATGGCAAATTGCGCTAACGGATTGAAACTTATTGAAGAAATGCCACTAAATCTTCGTAGAATGGTATTTGGTGGAATAATGCTTGCTCTTTTTATTGGTGCGATGGGTTCCATATGGATGATTTTTAATATGGCCTATCAGCATGGTGGTATAAACTTAAATTCTTGGTTTTTTAAAAGCGCTCCGGCAGTTGCTTATAAATTCGCGCAACGTAATATCGAGCCCACTGGAGTCTATTGGACTGGATGGGGATTTTTTGCCGGTGGTGGATTAACTATGTTGTGTATGACATTTGCTCGGCAAAGGTATTCCTGGTGGCCGGTTCATCCTATAGGATTTCCAATTGGCGGAAATTATTTGATGGAGAAGGTTTGGTTTAGCATTTTTTTGGCGTGGTTTTTCAAATTGTTTTTGATGCGTTATGGAGGCGCAAATTTGTTTAAGGGGAGTCAAAAATTCTTTCTGGGGCTTATTGCTGGTCAATTTATGTGTAGCGGAATTTGGTTGGTTATCGATTATTTCACAGGAAAAATAGGAAACGGAATTTTTGACATTTAAAATTTCTAATATTTTCTTTCCTGCCTTTTTAATCTTTTTATTTATTGGCTCAGCTTCCCACAGCCAGATAAAAAAAGAATATCTTCGAGAAACCGTTGAATTTATGGCTGGTTTGAATAGTAGGATAACCGGCTATCCTGGAGCTGAAAAGGCTGCTGATTTTACTGAAGACAAACTTAAAGAATTTAAAATTGGTGCGGTCAATAGAGAAAGTTTTGAACTTGCCGTGCCTGTTGACCGCGGTGGGCATTTGACGCTTGATGGTTTAATCGATTCATTTCAGCTACATGGACTTTGGCCAAATTTAGTTCGTACTACCACAGTGCCGGATAGTGGAGTTTTTGGCGAAATAGTTTACGGAAGGTCTGGAAGCTATTCTGATCTTAGCGGACAAAAAATACAAGATAACTTTGTTTTATTGGATTTTAATAGCTGGAACAACTGGCTTATATCGGCATCTTTAGGGGCTCGAGCTATAATTTTCATTGAGCCAGAAGAGGCAGGGCGTGCCCAGGCAAACCATAAATTTTCAAGTGCCCCACTTGATGTACCGCGGTTTTGGCTGGAACGCGAACAGGGTATTTTATTGCGTGACCTACTCCTTGAGACGTCGTATAGATCTAAAATTACCTCTCGAATGGACTGGGAATTAGGACAAGGCCATAATATTCATGTTATAGTACCTGGGATAGACCCAGTACTTTCAAAAGAGACCGTAATTATTGAAGCCTATTTCGATGGGATTTCCATTGTCCCCGGTCTTGCTCCTTCCGCCGAAACGTCCAGTAGCATTGCCCTACTTTTGGAATATGCGAGATACTTAAAATACAAAAAGCCCCGTCGGACTGTAGTTCTGGCCGCTACTGACGCCCATTTCTCCGGTATGCAGGGGATCAGTCATTTTCTTGAACAACACGCTCGTACACACCCGTATTATGCGAAAAAATTAACTAAACCAATTGAACCTTCGTTATTTATAAGTTTAGATATTTCAACACAAACAGATCAGTTGGGAATTTGGAACAATACGTATAGCTATGATTTAAAACGTTTTTTTGTCCCTTTTGGGCGAAGATTTTCTGATTACAATGTTCAAGTTGGCTCGTTGCTTGGCAGAAATTCAGATCGATCTCTTGTAAATGGTATTAGTCCCATTAGAGGTATGGATTGGGAGACGTTCATGCCAGGCGGTATAAGTGTTAACAGCATAAAAGCGTTAAATGCAGGAATTGTCTCGTTAGCCCTGGTAACAGTCAACGATGGCCGCTATAAAATCAATACGCCACATGATAATCTAGAAAACGTAAATTTCAAAAATCTTGAAAAGCAAAGTGACCTAATAAATAACCTCCTCGGGTTAGCTATTAACGATGAGGATCTGTTCGCTGAGTTGGAGGATTTCACACCGGTTTTAAAGGATAATCTTCGCGGTTTACGAACAAAAATTCGCGCATTCCCTCGCCGAAGCCAAGTGCCGGATCGTGGGGTCGACGATGCTTTAGTTGTAATTCGGCCAGGGTATAAACCTCACAAAGGTGTTCATTTAGCGCAGTACCACTTCACCAATAAAGAGGGAGTGGTTGATATCCCTGGGCTTGAAATCGGAGCGACTCCAATGACCGCCTACGTGGTCGAAAATGAGTCGGGAAAAATAATCTATGCTCCTGATCTAAGTGAACGTGCTACTAAATTTCACGGCGCTCCATTTGAGGGGTGGATGCTTGATGCTAAAGTTCGGTGGGAGACAAATGAAAAAACCATAGTTGTTTTTCCGACAATCCCGATGCCATTCTATAGTATGATCGATCCGCAATCTATGGGCGCTTTTGGTGGGATTACCGTAATAGATAAAAACGGAGTAACACCGCGCCAATTCGGTTTGGCGAGAGGCCGTCGGGAATCAGAGCCGATTGGTGTCCTTTTTACTCCATTAGATTCGGAAATGGAAGAAGGTTACAAGTTGATGGTGGGTGGGCGGATGTTATTGCTCAATAGCCAGGGAAGCCATAATGAAGAGATCGCACGAGGTAAGGGGTATAATCCGAGAAGAGATGATCTTTCGTTGACGGGAAGCTATATCGCACGGGATATGTGGAATTTAAACGAAGCAAGATTAAATACGATGCGTAAGCACGCTATCGAAAATCAACGATTAACTCGGTTACATAATAGCGGTAAAAAGTATATTGAAGCGGCATTGGAATCAAAGAATGCCGCAGATTGGGAACAATATGCCTCCAATATTCGTGCAGGTTTAGGGGTTATATCCAGGGCCTATCCAGAGGTGCTTACTACATTAAATGATGTTATTAAGGGAATCGTGTTTTTTTTAGCACTTCTTATACCTGCTGCGTTTTTAGGGGAACGACTTATCTTCGCATCTCCCGATATACGGCGGCAATTGATGGGATTCTTCGGTATCTTGTTGCTTGCTTGGGTGCTAATCTCCCAGGTACATCCTGCCTTTGAAATAGCACATCCATTGGTTGTTTTGCTTGCTTTTGCTATTATGGCCATGGCTATTCTTGTATTAATAATGATTATTAGTCGCTTCAATAGATTTATGCGCGAATATCAAGCAAAGACAGCTAATGTATATGAAACTGATATTAGCAGAGCAAGTGCCTCAAATGCGGCATTCATGCTGGGCATTTCGAATATGCGCAGACGAAAGCTGAGAACGGGATTAACTCTTCTCACGCTGATAATTTTGACGTTTACCGTTCTCTCTTTTACTTCCTTCAAATCCGACATTTCTTATTTGGCTTTTGATATGTCTCACAAAGGATCTTATGAAGGCACCTTAATAAGAGACAGAAATTGGGATATTTTAAAGATGCCAACCCTTGATTTTGCGCAATCCCATTTTGGCGAAACAGGTACTGTTGTCCCAAGAAACTGGTATATAGCCGTAGATCAAGAAGAAAAAAAATATATTGAGATAAAACACAAAAATAATTTCGTTCGGTCGACGGGCCTACTAGGTTTCCAGCCGAATGAAACTAGTGTGACTAATCTGCAAGAAACGCTTTCTTCAGGGGTGTTTCTCACTTCAGAGATATCAAATGGTTGTCTAATATCTGAAGAAATGGCCCATTCATTAGATATCAACATAGATGATCCGAAAAGAAGTCGGATAATGATTTTCGGTCGCTTTTTTAAAGTCGTTGGCATCTTTTCCGCCGACAAATTTGACCAAATAAAAGATCTCGACGGTGAAACACTTACACCCGCTGATTTTCAAATGTCAGGACCTAGGATGCCCGGGGAGAGTACTGTTGATAGAATGTCATTGCAACTTTCTGATGCAACATCGGAGATTAAACCGTTTGTTCATCTAGATAGCGATAATGTTGTTATTCTTAATTACGATACACTTCGAGAGATGGGAGGAACTCTTCGTTCTATTGCAGTGGCAATCCCCTATGATGTCAAAATTAGACCTTTAATTGAAGAGTTTTTGTTAAGACTGCAAATCACGTTGTTTGCAGGGTTTTCTAATCAGACCGGTATAATAGATGTAGTGTCCTATACATCATTACCAACTGGGAGTATGGATGGGCTAGGAGAATTGATAATCCCTATGATTATTGCTGGGCTAATCGTGCTAAATGCAATGTTAGGTGCTGTTTATGAACGATTTCGTGAAATCAACATCTATTCTTCTGTTGGCTTAGCACCGCTACATATTGCTCTTCTGTTTGTTGCAGAGGCTGTGGTTTATTCAATCATAGGAGTAACGGTTGGTTACATTTTAGGACAAGGTATAGGAAAAATATTAATATCTTACAATTTACTTGCTGGCATGAACTTGAATTACTCGTCTGTAGCGGCTATCGTCTCCGCGATCCTGGTCATGGCGGTGGTCCTTTTATCAACAATATATCCTGCCAGACTTGCGGCTCAATCTGCTGTTCCAGATACGGTGCGCAGATGGATCCCTCCAGCACCAAATGGCAATAAATGGCAGTTCGAATTCCCTTTTATGGTGGGTGAGGGGGAAGTAATCGGACTTTGTGGTTTTCTTGCTAATTATTTTAAAGCGTATAGCGAGGAGTCCATTGGTGATTTTTATGCAGAAAAAGTTCGAATCGTAGAAGATCATTCCGGTCAAAAAAAGGAATATGCCGTTCAACTGCTTCTGTGGTTGACGCCATTCGATATGGGTGTCAGTGAATTTTTACAGTTGGAATTTCTGCCGGGGAAAGTTTCAGGGGTTTATAACGTAGAAGTATTTATCGAACGTTTAAGCGGACAAGATACAAATTGGATTAGAGTAAATCAGAAGTTTATAAATGGTTTAAGAAAAGAATTTCTTTTGTGGCATACACTTAATAATTCGATGCGTGACTTTCACAAAAAATCAGCCTATGAAATGCTGGTCGAGTCTTCAACGGAATCACAGACCGCATAAATGATATTCTAATGGACGTATTAAAAAATAAAAAGCGAAAAAAGCAATGGGAAGAGGTTGAGGAGTACAGATCCCTGCTTGAAGTCCCCGAAAAATTCGAAGAAGGATTTACACTTCGCACGGTTTTAGGGGTCCTATTTATATCTCTCATTATGACACCTGGCGAAATGTATCTTGGGCTCTTTACTGGTGGCGGAATTGGTGCGGCCGCTCAATGGGTTACAGTCATATTATTTATGGAGGTTGCAAAACGCTCTTTTGCTTCACTTCGTCGTCAGGAAATTTATTTGTTGGTATACGTTGCGACAGCATTGGTAGTAAGAGAAGAGGGAGCATTCTTAGATTTACTATTTAGACAATATTTTGTCCGCTCTGCTGAAGCTGAAATGTTTGGAATTTCGAAGATTCTTCCTTGGTGGTACGTCCCATCTCCTGACTCTGAAGCTATTGCTGAACGTACTTTTCTCCATAGAGATTGGCTATATCCTATTTTGTTGTTAGTCGTAGGTACGATTATGGGAAGGATTGCATGGTTTACATCCGGCTATATGTTGTTCAGGCTAACGTCAGATCGGGAACAACTTCCATTCCCTACGGCTCCGATGTCAGCTATGGCATCTATGGCTCTTGCTGAAGAGAGCGGAGATGAAAAGGAAACATGGAAGTGGCCCGTTTTTAGTATCGGTACCGCTATTGGTGCAGTTTTTGGCGTTGTTTATGTGTTGATTCCAGCTGTGACGCAGATATGGGGCGATAGAGTTGAAATAATCCCGATTCCTTTCTGGGATCTAACCCCTTATTTGGGAAATGTACTTCCTGCAACGCCCATAGGAATCGCTCTAAATTTAGGACCTATTTTTACTGGTTTACTTATGCCATTCTGGTCCGTTATTGGTTCTTTTTGTGGCGTAGTTATTCATACAATCGCAGGGCCTATACTACA
The DNA here is from genome assembly GCA_036343635.1 of Candidatus Latescibacterota bacterium. Taxonomy (GTDB): domain Bacteria; phylum Latescibacterota; class UBA2968; order UBA8231; family UBA8231. The sequence goes on from JAYYVF010000076.1 coordinate 139,051, forward strand.
TGATTTAGGTTTTCTGCCTCGATGGGAAATAGGTATGGATACTATACGTACCCAAATTGCTACGGGTATCGACTTTTGGAAAGCTTTTTCTATAGGCATTTCGTTGGCTGTTACTGCCGTAAGTTTTTATTCATTAATAGCAATCGCGAAGGAAAAAAGAGAGGATTCTGAAGAAAAGGAGAGAAGAAGAGAAATATCCCCCTTAATTAACCACGTTTGTAAACATGGTGATTGTAAACAAGCTGCCCAGGTTAGAGGGTTTTGTCTAAAACATTTAGGTCGTGGAGATTTCAATTTGTGGATATGTGGAGCGCTTTTCGCAGTGGCCGCATTGTATCCAATTTTCCTTGCAAAATTATTATTTCCGACTTTAATGTCTACGTGGTTGCTTATAGTATTCTTAATTATCGCCTTTGTTTATGCTCCGATAATGTCATTTGTTAGTGCCCGTATGGATGGTCTTGTAGGCAACACTATAACCATCCCGTACGTTGATGAAGCTATACGATTTTTAACAGGATTTAGAGGGGTAGAAATTTGGTTTGTCCCGTTCCCTGCACGGAATTTTGGTGGTCATGCTGAGGGATTTCGTATTGTTGAACTTACGGGCATGAGGTTTACGAGTCTGTTGAAGGCCGAAGTATTTATGCTTCCAATTGTATTAGGTGTCAGTTTGATGTATTGGACTTTTTTGTGGAGACTTGCTCCTATACCATCTGAGAGTTATCCATATGCACAACTGATGTGGCCCCTACAGGCCTTTGACAGAGCACTTTACCTTTCCAGCACCATGTATAGTAAAATGTGGAACGAAGGTGAAGAAGTTGATGGTAAATTGGTAGGTAGCGGTGAAGTGATTTGGAGTCCTAGTAACCTTCAAGATCAACGCTGGTGGTACTGGCGGGTAGCAGAAACTAAAGATTCCCATATTTTGGATCCGGCAAAACGCAACTATGGGGAGTGGTCCGAAACAGGCTATTTTTATACCGATTACAGTGGCGAAAATCTTAGTGGAAAAGAATCTTTTTCAACACCGGTAGACTTGCCAACAAATACCAGTAAGTCTTTAAGGGGTCCTGAGCTTTTGTGGCCGCCGAACGGTGAAATTGTGACAACTCCAAATCCAAACTTTTTTGTTCGGACTAGAGGTTCGGTCGGAGATTCCACCCTCTTTTATTTTGAGATTGATCGCTTGCCGAGCTTTGATGGAGAATTTCTGCAACGATCATCAGATCGGCCCCTTTTGTTTGAGGTTTTATGGGAAGATCTTCGGTTTACTAGAGATCAAATAGATAATGATAATGATGGCTTGGTAGACGAAGAAGTGGTAAATGGAAAGGACGATGATGGGGACGGAAAGATTGACGAGGATATTCACCATCCACTAAGTGGGAAAAAATGGCCGATTATAGCCTTTGGGGCAGGATTTGGTATATTCGGTTATATGGTACTGTCTTTGTTGGGAATGCCTATATTTCTTATATGGGGATATGTTCAAAGCGTTAATGCTATACCCTACTATATTTTACCCCAGATAATAGGGGCATTGCTTGGTAGATATTATTTTTGGAACCGTTACGGAAAGCAAGAATGGCGACGCTATGCGATGGTTTTGACCGTAGGATTTGGGGTGGGTATGTCGTTAATCGGGATGTTTGCTGCTGCTCTTGCTATGATTACAAAAGCTGTATCATCTTTACAATACTAATGGGAACAATAGCCTAATCCGTTCGTCAAACAAATATCCAATTGTTTTTAAGGAGCTATCTTATGATAGAATCATTTAATCGCGTTAAAGAATTAACTCTTGACTTAGGTCTTGCTATTGAACAGGAGATACCGGATGAAGAGATTTTAATAGTTAATGATCCCGATCGTGGCATAAGTCAGATGGTAATAGACTGTGAGGATACCATTCTTGTAATTGAGCAATTAATTTTTGAGGTGGAATCGACAAAAAGTACCGACATGTATCGTAGATTGCTCGAGATTAATCGTGAATTAGTTTTTGGAGCTTTTGTTATTGATGAATCCGGAAGCAGAGTCTTATATCGGAACACACTTGCTTTGGAAAATTTAGATGCGAATGAATTAGAAAGTACAATTAACGCGTTAGGTTTAGGTTTAGCTGAATACGGCCAGGAGATACTGGCCTTTATTGGAGGAAAATAATGTCAGGACTATTTGAACGTCTATTTAAAACAGGTCAGGCTGAGGCTCACGCGCTTGTCGATAAGCTGGAAGATCCTATAAAAATGAGCGAACAGGCTATACGGGATCTAAAGAAAGATTTACAGGATAGCATGAAAGCTCTGGCCGAGGTAAAATCCGTTGCAATTCGACTGGAGCGAGAGTCTGACGAACAATCTAATCGGGCTAAAGATTACGAACGTAAAGCCATGTTGTTAGTCCAAAAGACCCAGGATGGTTCACTTGATCCTACGGAAGGTGATCGGTTAGCTACTGAATCGCTTTCACGAATGGAGGAAGAGCAGTCTAGACATTCAAATACCCTTGGGCAGTGTGAACAACAAAAGAATATGGCCGAGAAGCTTCAATCTAACGTGAATGACCTAAAGACTAAAATAGGTCATTACGAAAATGATTTAGTAACTTTAAAGGCTCGTACAAAGACTGCTCAAGCAACGCGTAAGATTAATCAGCATTTAGCTAATGTTGACTCGAAAGGAACAGTAGCTCTTTTAGATCGAATGAAAGAACGGGTTGAAGAGCAGGAGGCTCTCGCCACTGCGTATGGCGATATGGCCTCGTCGTCAAATTCGGTTGATGATGAAATAGATAAGGCTCTGGACGACGGCAGTGCTAAATCCTCTGATTCTTTGGCAAAACTTAAAGCTAAAATGGGTGTCTAATTTTGTACATACGAGTATTATTGCCTATTCAATATGATTTATTGAGATAGGTTAGTTTAGGCAGTACGACAGGCTACGGATTTAAGATTTCCGTGGCCTGTTTCTTATTGTAATTAATACATCAGCAACCATCGTTGTTCTAAATTAGTGTAACATTAAATAAGAAACTATTCGGAATGAATCAGTGGCCAAAAATAGGAGTAGCTGCATTACTTATTTCTGTGATGGTAGCTGCTGCGTGCGCCATAATTTATCAACTTTTAATAGGAAGTATTGCTTCACTTTTTCTAGGCAGTAGCATTGAACAATTCTCATTGACGATTGGTTTTTTTCTTTTTTTTATGGGAGTAGGATCTTGGTTTTCAAAATTTATTGAGAGAAATTTACTGTTGCGGTTCATTCAAGTAGAGTTAGGCCTTGCCGTTATTGGTGGTAGCTCTGTTGGGTGTCTGTACGTTTTATATTCTACCACTGAACATTTTCGATATGGAATGATTCTTTTAGTAGCTTTTACAGGCACATTGATTGGTTTAGAAATTCCTTTGTTGACAAGATTTATTCGTTTACAGGATTCATTAAAGAGTACACTGGCAAATGTTTTGTCTATGGATTACTGCGGTTCATTAATTGCAGCTCTGATTTTTCCATTTTTGTTGCTGCCATTTTTAGGGTCAATGAAATCTGCTCTTTTGACTGGTCTTATCAATTGGATTGTTGCAGGGGCTGTTATTTGGGTTTTTCGTAATGGGTTCCTTGGTGATGCCACAAAGAAAGTTTTTGTGCAATGGATTTTTGCCGGAATGTATTTGTTAATTCTTCTTTTGTTTTCTGAGCGATTGATTGAAAAGTGGGAACATAGTTTTTATGCGGGGTCTATAACGTTTCAGAAACAAAGCCAATATCAACAAATAACACTTACGCAGGCAGGAAACAGGTTTAGGCTGTACTTAGACGGTCACCTTCAATTCGATTCATTCGACGAATATCGCTATCATGAATCGATTGTACATCCGGTTTTTTGTACTATTAAAGAAAAGGCTGATGCTCTGATTATTGGTGGAGGTGATGGCTTGACGCTTCGAGAGGTATTGAAACATAAAGAAGTCAAAAATATAGTGTTGGTAGAGTTAGATCCCGTGGTTGTGTCGCTGGCTATGAATAATCCATATATGCGATCATTAAATTCTGAAGCACTTTCCGATGACCGGGTTCAAATAATTAATACAGACGGTTTTAAATATTTGAAAGATACCTCAAAACTTTTCGATATAATTATTTTTGATTTACCAGATCCTAGAGAAGAGAGCCTGTCAAAGCTGTATTCACTTGAGGGATACCGAATGGCCAGAATTCACCTTAAGGAAAACGGTGCGATTGTAACACAAGCGACCTCTCCTTATTTCGCACCTAATGCATATTGGTGTATAGGTGAAACAATACAGGAAGCAGGTTTTAAGTTAAAGTCCTACCATGTTAATATCCCTTCCTTCGGTGAATGGGGATTTCATATCGGATATAAAAATAGTTTTGGTGCAGAGAATATTGAATTTCCTTCAAACCTGAAGTACCTTGATGAGACTACATGGAATACTATGTGTTTATTCCCAAAAGACATGAAAAGCCGAGCCGTGAAAATTAATAGGCTTGATCAACCTAGCTTAGCGCATTATTATCGACAAGACTGGAATCTTCTTTTTTGAGGTGAGGTGGCTTTGTTTAAAAAATGGTTTAAGAAAAACGAAAGTACTACGGAGCACGAATATCAAGAACTTGAATTACACAATTTGGGTCTTGGAGATCTGTTCGATTTTGATTTAACTACCTGGGAGGTTGTTTCTTCTGCTGAATCTGATTACGATGGACATATTGAATCAGAATTGGAAGTTAAGGGAGGTGTTGACAATCGTACATTGGTCGTGATACCCGATGGTGGTGATTGGAACTATCAGTGGCTACAAGAAAAAACGCTTATAGAATTAGGCTTAAATAATGTACAGAATGATCTTAAGTCTGAGGAGGAGCCTGAGGAAAATCTAACTATTGAAGGAACAGATTATGTTGGATATGAATCAGGTGGTGGAATCTTTAAAGGCAATAATGAAGAAAAACCTTTTTTGTATTGGTCGTATGAAAATGATAATGACCAAGTTTTAAACATAATTCAATGGGGAGATAACGAATTTTCAGCAACCATTGGCGTGCGCGTTGCCGAATTTCAGTTTAGTAATATTCTACCCGGATCTGGAAGATGATCGTGACCAATTTTAATTTTAGTCTTTATTTTCTTTTTAGTGTGTTCTTTGTATCTAACTGCGGCCGACCAACAGATCCAGTGAACACATTGGTTCGGGAATTAGAACGATACCCTGAGTATACACTGATTTTAAACGATTACCGGATAGATGATGGTTTCTTCGCAGATTATTTCCTTCAGTTCGATGCTCTTACCGCCTCAAGTAAACGTATAGATGGAATCGATTCATTAGTTTATTCGCAGGGTAAAACCGATTGGATTCAGGTTTCTGAAACTGTTTTCGGCCGTTATGAACACTATGTAGGGATGGTAGTGTCTTCGAAATCTATTGATGGTTCAAAAACAGGAACGCATCAGGCATTTCCACCCGGTTACCAATACGTTGGAAATCCTCGATATGGATCTTGGGGTGGCGGTGGTTTTTGGCAATTTTATGGACAGTATGCACTGATGAGTCAATTAATGGGGGGATGGCGCGTTGGAAGGTCCGACTGGGATGATTATCGGAGTACTCGTAATAGAGGAGGGGCCTATTACGGCCCTAAAAAAGACGGTAGATCCACTTTTGGTACCAGGGGAACGCAGACTGAAAAGGCTCGACCGGCATTCTTTAAAAAACATGAACAACGTAGAAAAGCGTTCAGTAATCGTGTTTCAAACAGGATGGGACAGGCAAGGTCAGGATCATCCTGGGGCGCACGCACTTCGCGATTTGGAAAATAAGGGGGAGAAATGTTGGAATCATATGGTTTGAGTTTTGTTTATCTGTTAGAAGGGCTTCTTTTACTGGTAATTGCAAAATTTCTTTATCTGAGGCTTTATAGAAAGGTAGATCTAAATTCTGAAATATTTGGGAATAATAACACAGCGCTTGCTGTTGCCGTTTGCGGATACCTATTGGCTATATGTATAGCCTTAGGTGGTGCAATTAAAGGACCTGATGCCGGTATTGTATCAGATTTGGTTTCCATAGGCATACATGGGGCTATCGCGATTATTGTTATGTTGGCTGTTGGTTTTGTATGCGAAAAAATTCTTTTACCAGGTTTCGATAACACTAAAGAGGTTGTGGTAGATAAGAATCTTGGTACGGCATCGGTTGAATTCGGGGTGCATATTGCAAATGCTCTAGTTTTGTTGTCGATACTACAATCTCAAGGTACATGGCAGTCCGCTATTATATTCTGGGGACTTGCCCAAATAGTATTTATAATTGCTGCAAGAATTTACGAGGCGTTAACCCCTTACAGCATCCACGATGAACTGGAGCGGGATAACACTGCAGTGGGTATTGCTCTGGCAGGCGTCTTTATTGGTTTGGGAAACATAGTTAGCATTTCGGTAATTGGAGATTTCGTAGGTTGGAAAGAGGATTTAACAACCTTCGGTATAAATATTATTTTCGGGTTCTTAGTACTTTTCGTAGTGAAACAATTCACCACCTTAATGCTTGCTTCAGGGACTTCATTACACGAAAAACAGGTTAGTGATACGCCGAACGTTGGGGCAGGATTAATGGAAGCCTTAGGTTACGTTGGTGGCTCTTTGTTAATTGTTTGGACCCTTTAATTTTTTCCCGTAAAATAACCACTGTAGTGCCAAAGCTGGTCCACCGATTGCTAAATAAGTAATCGTAGCAAGTCCGTGAGCGATGGTTGCACAGGCAAGCGCCATTGGTTCTGGAACGTTGTAAATTTTGTGAAGAGCTAGTGAAAAAATGAGATGGTAGGAACCGGCTCCACCCGGAGTAGGGACAACAACCCCAAGTGACGATATAGCCATAATAACAACTGCAGAACTAAAACGTAGATCGTATTTTTCTACGAATCCCATAGAAATAAAAAGCGCATAAATAATCAAGATATAACCACTATTCAGTAGTATAGAGCTTAGGGTGATTCTTAAATGTGCAGATGGGCTTTTTAGTGCCTCAAGTCCATCTACAAAAGTTCTTAAAATTTGATTGACAGGATTCGCGATCCTAGAACCCATTTTGTTTATAATTGGACTTATATAATTAAGGGCAGTGTATCTGTAGATAGAAACGACTATTAAGATTAAGAGAAGTATAATACAGCTTATCAGGGCAAATAAACTTAAGGTTTCAAGAATGGGAAATGCTTGATTTATTAATTTTCGTTCGATTAGCAGCGCGGTTCCGATACAAAAAACTAACCATAATACATCAAGTATTCTTTCAACAACTACGGTTGCCAGTGTGGGACTAATAGGAGCGGAACGAACCCATTTAAGACTAACTGCACGTAAAAATTCTCCTGAACGAGGAATAATTGCGTTTGTTGCATAGCATATAGAAAGGGCCCACACACCGTCCATAATACTAACATTTGACGCGAAACTACGAAGCATTATACGCCAGCGCCAGGAACGAAGCAAAAGAGTAGTAAAAGTGAGTAACGTGACAATGGAAATCCAGAGAAGTGATATACTCCGAAGTTGTGACCAAATTTCACTGAGGTCCTGATCCAGAAAGGCCAAATAAAGGAGCCCGACCATTAACGCCAGACTTAAGAAATAGCGGAAAAGAACCGAAGGGCGTAGAAGGTTCATGTTTTATTATGCTTTTTGTATAGAGTGAATATTCTTAAGGATCTAGCCTACCATTTTTAACAAGATTTTCTACAATGATTTGAACATTTTCATCTATGGTAGTGTTGTGTGTGTTTATTTTTATTTCAGGGTCTTTTGGTATATCGTACTTAGAGGAAATCCCGGTGAAATTTTTTATTTCACCGGATCTGGCCTTTGCATAGTGTCCCTTAGGATCCCGCTCTTCGCACACCTCGAGTGGTGTATTAAGATAGATTTCGATGAAGTCACCGTTGTCAAATATATCTCTTACTCGTTTTCGGTCTTGTTCACTTGGACTTACAAAACTCGCGATGGTAATCACACCAGTATCACAAAATAAGGCTCCTACCTCACCAATACGCCGTATATTTTCTCGCCTGTCATCTAAGGAAAACCCTAGGTTGCTGTTAAGCCCTAGTCGAATATTGTCGCCGTCAAGGACATAGCATAATTTTTTTGTCGCAGTTAGAAATTTTTCTAATGCGTAAGCAATCGTACTTTTACCAGAGCCAGGAAGGCCTGTTAACCAAAGTAGGGTGCCTTTTTGTTTTAACATGGTTCTACGTTGCTGTTTAGCAACAAAGCCATGATGAGCTACTACATTATCGGGCATTTTTTAAGACTTTTTTTATATGCGGATGTTAAACATTAAAAATAAATTATTTATAAAAAAATACGAAATTATTCTAAAACATCGGTGGTTTCAGTAATGGTAGTTCCAATATCATCATTGTCGCAAATTCGACTAATTGCGCCTTCTTCTGAAAAATCGAAGACGTGTATGGGAAGTTTATGATCACGAGCTAATAAGACGGCGGATTGGTCTATTATTGTTAAATTATTTTGAATGATCGTGTTATAATGCATGCTTTTATATAATTTGGCATTACTGTTTTCTCTGGGATCCGAAGTAAAAACGCCTCTTGTTTTATTTTTTGCGAAAAGGAGGGCTTGAGACCTTGTTTCTATAGCTCTCTGTGCAGCAGTATAATCAGTTGTCACATATGGATTTCCAATTCCTGCTGCAAAAATTAGAATATATTTTTTTTCTAGATGATGTATGGAGCGCAATCGAATAAACGGTTCTGCAACGGTATTTATTGGAATTGAGCTCATAACCCGTACTTCAAGATTCTTTCCGCCTTTTGCCGTAAGAACTCCCCGCATCATTAAACAGTTAATGACAGTACCCATCATACCGATATTATCAGCCTCGGCTCGTTCAATACCCCATTTTTCAGCTAGTGTTCCACGAAAAATATTGCCACCACCAATAACAATAGAAATTTCTACACCACTATTATGTAACGTTAATACCTGATCCGCGATATGTTCTAACGCTTCCGCATCAAAACCGCCGTCCTGATCCCCGGATATTGCTTCCCCACTAAGTTTTAAAAGTACACGGTTATATCGCATATTTATTTGTATTCCATTACGGTTAGAGCGTTTAAATGAGGGAACCTTTTTTTATCTGTTTGGATGCAGGGAACATAGAGGTTAGTTGATTTACGCGACCTACAAAGGATTGTACTTGGGATTTACTTTCCCCAGTTAGCGTGCGTGCCTCTTCTAAAACTGTATCTATTTCAGAGGCGGTTAGGGGTATTCTGCTGTCTTGGCCTAATCTTTCGGGAAGATCATTTTCAGCGGTACCTGTTTCTCTTAGTGTTAAGGCTGCGGCAATGGCATGCTCTTTTATAGCTTCATGAACCGTTTCTCTTCCTGCGCCACGTTGAACGGATTCCATAAGAATAGTTGTTGATGCAAGAAAAGGCATGTACCTACGAAGATCCCGGTCGACAACGGCTGGATAGACACCCATTTCGTCTAATACGTGAAGGGCTGTTTCTAGCATGCCATCAAAGGCGAAAAAACTGTCAGGAATAGAAAGCCGGCGAACGACCGAACATGATACGTCCCCTTCAAACCACTGATCGCCAGTAAGACTTCCAATCATATGGACATAGCCACCCAGAATATTTTGGAGTCCATTTATTCGTTCTGTACTCCTCGTATTCATTTTGTGAGGCATCGCCGAAGATCCGACCTGTCCCTTGGAAAAACCTTCAGTCAACAATTCATTACCGGCCATAAGGCGCATGTTTTTTGCTAAATTTGCGAGTCCAGACCCTAGTTGAAATAGGGTACTAACAACTGAGTAGTCTAAGCTACGGGGATAAACTTGACCCACAGCCCCCAGTTCTTTTTGAAAGCCAAGATGATCTCGAATCTTTTCTTGAAGTAGATGCAGTTTTTTGGGGTCATTACCTAAAAGTGTTAATTGATCTAGCGAAGTACCAACGGCCCCTTTAAGGCCCCGAAGCGGATAGTTACTAATCAGATGATCCAAATTTTCGTGTGCAACGAGCATTTCTTCGCCAAACATGGAAAGTCGTTTACCAAGGGTTGTTGGTTGGGCGGCTGCATAATGAGTTCGGCCGACAATTACAAGCTCTTTCCATTGATCGGAGCGTTCAGAAAGTATATTTAAACAGTGTATATATTTTAATTGAATTAATTTTAGACTACGAAGAATTTGAAATTGCTCAACATTGTCTGTTAAATCTCTACTAGTTAGTCCCTTATGTATGTCTTGGTAACCAGCTAGAGAGCAGAATTCTTCAATGCGGGCTTTAACGTCATGGCGTAGTACGACTTCACGTTGTGCGATGGAAGAGAGATCTATGGATTCAAGTACGCTTTCATACGCTGAAATAGATTCATCAGAGATCTGTAACCCGAGATCACGCTGAGCTTTCAGCACGGCAATCCAAAACTCGCGTTCAAGCTTGATTTTCCCAGTCTCGGACCAAACGTCACAAATTGTTTTACTCGCGTAACGTTGGGCAAGAATGTTTTGTATAATTGGCTTTGGTGACATTATAATTATAGGTATGAAGAATGGTATCAAGTAAAAGTGGTTTTAATAAAATAATGATTTTTATATTGTTTGGCCAGATTATAGGTGCGTATAAAGATAATTATGTAAACTACATTCGGGAATTCCAACATCGCTTTCATACCAATCCCAATACTAACCAATAAACAATAGCCGCCGGATACAGCAAAAAGGCAGAAACAAAAGAAACAATACCAAGAATCTTTAAAAAAATGTCTTTGGGCAGATCTCCAGAACTATATGCTAACATCAGTGGGGCGGCTTGATAGGGGAGAAACACTATTGAGGTTCCCAGGGAGAGTGCCATCATAGTAGAATAAGGCTCCAATCCGATGCTTGGAGCCAATTCTACAAAAATTGGAACCAGCAATGCTGCAACTGCAGCCACGTCCATAAAAAGACTAAGTGGAACCGGGGATAATGCAGTAACGAAATACCGTAACGGTAATGAAAAATCAGTTGAATCGAAAATTTCAACGACGAATGATTTGTAATAATACACTAAACCACTTGTTTCAATTGCATCTCCCAAAGCAAAGAGGGCGACTACATAAAAAAGAAAACCAAAATTAACCTTTATAATTGATTTAATTGGTAATGGGCCAATAGGCCGGCTGAAAATGGCTAGTATGGTGAGTAGACACACTTGCAAGGGACTATAATTGTGGATTGAATCCGTAAATAAACCTACTACAAAACCAGTAATTATTGCCATAATCCAATATTGTTTTCTATCAAATTTAGTTTTTTTTAGATTCCCATTTTTCTTTAATACCCCAAACTTTCCAGAATAGATTATCGAAATTATCATCGCGGAAGTTATAACCCTAAACAAAGATGCTGATGGAAACATCCAAAGAAACCAATTTGACCACGTAACGGGTATATTAGTCACTTCAGTATATAATCCCGCAGCAATCATATTAGGAACTGCTCCAGTTAAAATTCCGAATCCTCCTACAACAGTGCTCAAGGTTAATGACAATAAAATGACCTTTTGCAATTCACATTTCTGATGTTCACCGTATTGAGCTGCAATCGCCTTCCCTAAAGGGAGAAGGATGATTACTCTAACCAAACCAGACGGGACTATGATTGCAGTTAAGAGTCCCAATAAATGCATTTGAAGCACTAAACCTATGATGCTTTTTGACAATAAATTTGCAATATTCAAAGCAAATAAGTTGGCTATTTTTGACTCTATCAAGGAAATGCTTATAGCCATACCGGCTATTATTAACCAAGGAGTGTCGCTAGAAAAGGTTAATAGAACATCTTCAAAATCCGTTAATTCGGTAAATAGAAACCCTGCAATGAGGAGAAAGGAAGTTTCTTCTAATTTTATAGGTTGAAAAAGCCAAAATATTATCGCAAAGCCCATTAAACCACAGATGTACTGTACTTTTATAGGAACTAATGAAAAAGGGGCCGTAAGTCCTATTATCAAAAATGAAAAACCTAGAATACAATCCGATCTCAAATAAAATCCTTTTGATCGCATTTATCTATATTTTATTCTGTTTAATAATGTTCCTACGGTTAAAGCAAAGTAGTGGGATCTATTCCATTTCATTATGACATCAAAATTTGGATAGACTAAATAAACGCGTCCGCCTGATTTTTCAGGTCTTAATAATCGGGCCTCAAGTTGTACGTCTGGAAGCAGATCACCGTTAATTCTTCTGATTCCTATTTTCTCCCACTCTTTTAATGATTGTTTCGTTTTGCCATCCAGTAAGTTAGCTTCTATTTTACCGAAGAAACTAACAGGCCGGCCCCAAATAAATGATTTATTCCAACCTAATGCTCTTATGAAATTAGCAATAGATGCTAAGGCATCGCTTGTACTATGTTTAAGATCTATAATTCCGTTTTGATCGTAATCTACACCGTAATTACGTGCATTCCACGGCATAAATTGGCACTGACCGATAGCACCCGCCCATGAACCTGTAAATTCATCGGTTGTATAATTACCCTCATCGAATAAAACGATAGCCTCTATTAATTCCCTACGAAAATATTCTCCACGTCGGCCAGCTGCTAATGAAGTAAGGGACGTAATAAGATTGAAATTTCCTTGAAATCTTCCAAAATCACTTTCGAGACCCCAAAGTGATACAATTAATTCTTTAGGTACATTAAATTCAGATTCTATAGAATTAAGCAGTGTATCATGTTTTTCTAACATTTGCCTGGCATAATGAATTTTAGAATTGGTGATTCGTTTTTCTAAATACGATGTTAGGTCATGAGTAAATTCAGGCTGAGCTTGATCAAATGAATTAACACGTGTATCGAATTTTAAGAATGGCTTAAGAGTTAGCCAGGTAGCCTCGCTAATACCCTGTTTGTTCACATCGACCAGGAGTGAGTCGATCCAACCACGGGATGGGATAGATTCGCTAAAAGAAGGTTTAACCAGACTAAATAACGCCCACACCACTACAGCGCTTCTATATTTCAATAGACCCCACCTAAAAGTTCTTGCAAAAAAAATTTTATAGTCTCAGTAGCAATATTAAAGTTACGGGCGAACCATCGATCCATCTGCACGCCTATCCTCGGCCGCATAGTGAACCCCTTCATTTTTTAGGAGTTTTTTAGCCTTGCTTTCATCAATGTCAATACCCAGACCCGGTAAATCGTTCGCATACAAGTAACCACCCTCAAGCACTGCGTGGCCCGGAAAAACATCTAATTCTTCACTAGTAAAATGATTTTCCTCCTGGATACCAAAACTGCTGGAGGCGAGATCCAAATGCATTGCAGCTGCTTGATTAATCGGGTCATTATCCCCGCCTTCCTGCCATGCCGTATTAACCCCAAAAAATTCACATAAATGAGCAATCTTTTGACAGGGTGTAATTCCCCCAGCCTTAGAAATTCGTACACGAATAAAATCGATAAGCCGTTCCGTAATAAGTGGAACGTATTCCTGTGGATTTACAAAAAGTTCACCCATAGCCTGTGGAGTAGTACATTGCTCACGAATGTGTCTAAACCAGGCAATATTTTCAGGAGACAGTACATCTTCCAGGAAAAACAGCCTATGAGGTTCCAAACGCTTAGCTAACGTAACAGCATTATGGGGCTTTAAATGTTCATGTACATCGTGGGTTAATTTGGGGCCAAATCCTAATCTTTTACGTAAAGTGTCAAACATTTCGGGAATATTTTCTATGTAGGCTTCGTCATCAAAATAATGTTTGTTTCCCCAAGAGTTTTTTGGCATGGAAATTTCTTTCTCAGCCCTAAAACCTCCGCCTCCATACCCTCCAAATTGGCAACGAATAACTTCGTAACCCTCATCAATGTAACGGTTGATATCGTCAATAAGAGATTCGATGTCGCCTCCACCTGCATGGGCATAACAGGGTACAGCGCTTCTGCACGGCCCTCCCAATATTTGATAGAGTGGGAGATTAGCCTCTTTGCCTTTAATATCCCAGAGGGCCATGTCAATACCACCCAGTGCGGTATTTAATATGGATCCATTACGCCAATAAGCACTGGTATAGGTACTCTGCCAAATATCCTCTATATTAGCAACATCACGACCCACAAGGCGGGGTCCAATAACCTCTTCAATAACTGTTGCAATTGCGGAAGAATGATGGACATCGCTGGCTGACCCAATACCGTAGAGCCCTGGTTGATCAGTTAAAATCTTTATCCCAAGCCAAATGCCATTTGCACGGGTACGAATTGTTTTTATCTCTTTAATTTTTGCCACTTTAGTAATCCCTGTTAGGTTTCAATATTAATGTTTTATTTTTAACTAAATTTTTTAGTATCAAAAAGTAAAGTTCATTTAGCGATGAAAACTAGACTTATCGCAGGAACGTAAGTAACTATAAGTAGACAAATAAATAGAATACCAAGAAATGGCAGGGATGCTCTGTAGAGTTCAATAATAGGACGTCCAAATCGTATACTTGAAATGAACAGATTGAGACCGACCGGCGGGGTTGAGTAGCCTATTTCCAAATTTGTCATAAAGATTATCCCGAGATGAACCGGATGTATACCATATGATTGGGCGACTGGAAGTATAAGGGGAACAACTAATATCAGAGCTGAAAACATATCAATCATACAACCTACGACTATAAGGAAAATATTTAGAGCAAGAAGGAACATCCACTTATTGTTTATGTGTTCACGAATAAAATTTAAAAGTTGATTGGGAACCTCTTGGTCGACAAGGAAATTTGTATACGCAACAGCGGATGCTAAAATCACAAATATTGCACCAAAAAGAACCATACTTTCAACACATATTTTAGGGAAGAGGGATAATTTAACTTCTCGATGTATAATAGTGGTTAAGACAAATACATAAACAACGCATAAGGCTGCAGCTTCACTTATAGCAATGTATCCTCCCCAAATAGCTACAAAAAGAAAAATTGGTAGGAAGATTTCACCGAGACTGCTTCGAAACTCTCTCCATATATTTGATATGTTTGTTTGCACAGGTTTCGGAGGGGAGGATCCTTTCCTAATAACATAGATAGATCCGTATAAACCTAACGCGAGCATTAGAAGAGTTCCCGGTATTATACCTGCGATAAATAACTGATCGATAGGTGTTTCAGAAATAATCCCAAATAGAATAAGAGGTAGACTGGGTGGAAATAATAAACCGAGACTTCCCGAGGTTGTTAACAAACCTAAGGAAAAGGATTGTCCATAATTATCCTTTAACAACGCAGGAAATAAAAGGCCACCCATCGCGACTATTGTCATTCCAGACGCTCCGGTAAGTGCTGTAAAAAGAGCGCAAATGACTATAGAAACAATTGCAAGTCCGCCCGGTAGCCAACCAAACAGAACCTTCGTAAAAGAAACGATACGATTGGGGGCTTTACTATTTGCTAAAAGAAAGCCAGAAAAACAGAACAGTGGGAGTGCTGAAAGAGATGGCATTTCTGCAAGTCGGTACATTTCAATGAAAATAACCGTAAGATCAATATCAACCGAGTAAAATTGGTATAGTGCTATACCACATATAACGATAAACAGTGGTGTACCGACGGCAGAAAGAATTGCGGTTATAATAAATGTCATATATCCTGAACCGCTTTAATGCTCTGAATTAAAAATCGTATGGTTAAAAACAAGAATACTATGGGGAAAATTAATTGGACACACCACGAAGGAAGAGAGGCAAATGCTATAACCCCGTAAAAATATTCATCTGCTACAAAGCGTACTGCGTGGTAAGTAAGCAAAGAGCACACGATAAATGAGATGGAGGGTCTAATTAATCCAATAACTTTTTTTACAGATTTTGTGGTAAAATGTCCAATTTCAATGCGCAGATTTTTATCCTCGCGAGCGGCAACAAGGGCACCCCACATCCCAGTCATTAAAACCAAATGTCGAATCAACGGGTCTACAAATGGGTATGATTGTTCAAAAATATTACGGATTATAATTTGGCCAGCAGAAAACAAAATGACCAATCCTATAAAAACGACAAGTAGGAAATTCTCAAGTGAATGTACTATTTTCCAAATTTTGATCATTCGAAATTTTTTCGATGATTCTCAAGATGTTTCTTTATTAATTTGTCTGCTTGTATCGATATGATCGAGCCAACCAATTGTTTCTCTGTTTCCTTAACCCATTCTTTAAAAGTATTAATGTCTTGAACGCTCGCGTGCAATTGTTGTAACCCCTGTAATTTTAGAGCTTCTATGGATTCAGCATTTTCTTTTCTCGTCTGCAACGAAAGTTTACGCATGTGACGAATAGCAATGTCTTTAAATATGTGCTTATGGTCATCACCCAAACGATCGAACACACGTTTATCGACCAGAAACGCTCCCAAGGTATAATTTATTGGGAGTTCATTGAAAAAATTGACACGCGTAAACCACTGCAAGACGACTGCAGCAGCTGGGGAAGCGTATGCAACATCTACCAGGTTTGTCTCCAATCCCATCAAAACGTCAGGAATAGAAAGTGGTATAGAGTTAACGTTAGCCAAATCAAAAAGAGTTTCAGTGATTGGTTCATTTTCCATACGCCAAACTTTTGAACGCCGAATATCATCTATAGTGCGCACCGGATTTTTTGACAGTATATGCACAAAACCAATGTCGGTCCATCCAAGATGAATAAATCCTTTTTCCTCGTATTTCTTAAAAAAATAATCGTTCATTTCCTGAAGTACAAAATCTACTTCACCGTAATCGTTAAATAGAAATGGCATTTGAATTCCAAGTATATCCGGTACGATACTACTAAAGCCCTGAGCCGCAAAACTTCCACCATGTAGCATCCCAATCCGCATTTTTCGGAGAACAACATCTTCATCTCCTTGTACTCCACCGGGGTAGATTTTTAATTTTACTTTACCTTGAGTTAATTCTCTTAATTCCGCATCAATTGCCCGCAAAGTAATCACCCAACTACTTCTATCTGGAGCCAACGTCGCTATCTTAATCGTTTCTCCAATTACTATTTTTGAAAGGGATAGAAAAAAGATGAAAATAGCCAAAAAACTATTGAAACGAGTTACTTTAAAAGAAATCATCAGCATTATCCAAAAGTAGATGTGCCCGATGTTGAGCTATTTTGTTTTCTAGTGTATTCGAAGAATTCGGAGAAATATTCTGTTCTACGACATAATTCAGAAGCTCATCATGTAATTTCCTATCGAATATCTGCCTTGTATAATATTCTGCCATAAAGACATAAGGAAGGAGGGATTGATTATCAGTTAAATCAATATTTTTTTCAAAATGATGTCGTGCCATTAAAGGATCGCCGCCTAGCATTACGGGAAGAGCAGAATAAAAGACGCCTAGAAAAAGATGGGCGCTACCATTGTTAAATGTCTCGTCCGTGTTAATAACCCATTTCATCATTAATATAACTTTTGGCAGTTCAGCAATTGCATTCATTGAATGAAGGTTGGAATTTATCCAGCCACCCCACGCTGTGGCACACCAGTAAACAACATTTAAATCATTACGGTTTAGTTTAGTTATAGTTTTTTCAAAATCTGTAAAAGGAAGGGAATGAATACCTATTTGTTTTAAATGTATTTCCAGTGCCCTTTTACCATATCTATGTGCTCGGGCGTATATAGGCATAGACCGTTGTGGATCACGCATTTCAACTAGAGCACCATACGACGCATAAGCTTCTGTTGCCTGTATCAAAAGCTTTATGTTTTTCGGTTCGTCAATTAAAAAAGCATCTATAGCAAGCAACAAAGGAGGTAGAGCTTGTTCAATTAGTAATGGGTCTGTATGTGAGCGTGTTGCTGCTGTAAAATCCTCAACGACCCCGGCTACAATCGACTGCTTAATTCTATTAGCACACCCAAAACTTATTACGCACACAATTATAAAAAGCGTACACTTTTTTACCCGAAAACGATATTTTGCTAGGATGAAAGAATACATTGATATATCCGTGAAATCTCGAATTTAATTCGGCAGTTTATTGTACAGTTTTGCAAACTCACATAAACCTGATTGTCAGTCTTAGATGGATCATTTTCTCTATTTAACAAGAGTCGAAATACCTCTTGAAAAAAAAGGTATTAAAAAAGCAACCATTTATAAGCTAAGTAATCTTTTCCAATATGCCTTTGGTTATAAATAGCGTCAAGGCGTTTTCTATGGATCAAAATTGAAGGTTTCGTTTATGCAATCGACAGTTGCCTTGGTTTTTGAACATTTGACAACAAGGGTAATCATTTTGGCTATAGATTGATCACAATCATCGTAAACACTTTGAAAATTTGAAACGCCGGAATTATATCTCCTATATGAAAGAAGGCGGGCATTATTCAGATTCCAATCAAGAAAAGCTTTGTAGCGTTTGTTGCTATAACTATCTAATGTTTTTGAAAAACGCACCTTTTCTTCATCAAAAATCAGTTGCCGCTTTAACATTAAAACTTGCAGGCTTGATTCCGTAGAATATAGACTATCAAGCCTGCCGACAAGATTCTCCATAAATAGACGGAATTGCTTAGAATCAACTCGAGAATCGACAAGATTTTTAAAGTGTTCAGAATTTGGCCCAAATTGTCGTTCTAAAAATTTTTCCGCCCCCTTTTCACCCACGAATGACGCCAAACTTTCGTTAAAATCGGCCTTATCATCTATATAAATGGTAGAATGAGTTAACTCATGTAATAATAATTCTGAAAGATTTCCAATGTCTAAAGACATCATTGTACTTAACAGCGGATCCGAAAAATATCCCAAGGTGCTGTATGCCGATACGGGAGATAGATGAACATCATAGTTCAACGTTTTTAGACGAAAATACTCACTCTGAGCTCTCGGTTTGTTAAAAAAACCTTTATACGGTAAAGTTCCTACGATAGGGAATTTCCACAAATAAGATTTGAAAGTGTCTGGTGGCGAGGCGCTTACGTTCCAACTAACTGGTTGACCTTTAGTGTCAAAATATGATTGATAATTGTTTTCAGTATGAAGACCTAATTCATTGGCAAAGACAAGTAAAGAATCTACAACCACCAATTTTTTTACAATGGACGTATCATGTGTGGAGACACGGAGATCTTTTACATCAACAGTCGAGGTAGCAATGTTAATTTGACCTTTAAAAAGGTGTAAATAATAACCTAATCCACACCCTACAAGGGGACTTGCAAGCAAAATACAAAAAAGGTAAATGACCCTGATCATTGCCAGTTTAAGGTGTTGCTAAATTTTTTTCCTCGTTAGGACGCAAAGCCTTCCTAATTTTCTGCATCTGGTCGTTTAGTTTGGCAATCTGCTTATCGGATAAAGCAAACTTTTCAGTAACCTCTATAAATCCAGCGGTGTCTCCACTTGCTTCCTCTAATTGGGCGGCTTTAATAGCAGCATCAAATGCACTGATACGAAGAGCCAATAAACGCTTGAATTCATTATGAAAAGGGGAGATCAGTGGAGGTGGCTCAATTTCCTCAAGTTTATCAGACACTTCTACCAAAGCAGGTTTTTGCTCTTTCGTTTTCTGGCCAAGATTTTTGCCTGTAAAAACACCACTGGATCCCCTCGCACTGTAAATCTCACTCTGTATTTGGCTGTATCCTTTAATGAGTGGTTCAATATTAGCTAGATACTCCTTTATACTTTCATTACTCCCATATTCGCTTGAATTCGTGATAGACTCATTCTCAAAATTTGGAGTGGGGCCACTTTGTTCAACAACACTTGAATCCTGGTTATTCTTTCCACAGCCAATTAGCAACAAAATTGATAAAAAATAAAGGTATTTTAGCATTTGAAAGCCTCGTCTCATTTTTTTAGGCTATTGATGTATTCAAGCGCAGACCGAGCTTCAGCAAGGTCAGGCTTTACTACAAGAGCCGTGTTAAAATAGTCCTCAGCAAGATTAAATTCTTGCCGAGCAAGATATATCGATCCTAAGCCCATATACGACGGATGTGAATTAATATTAAATCGTATAGCTTTTTTATAGGCATCCACCGCGCGCTTAGTATCCTTAGACTGACGATAGACGTTACCTAATCTTACCCACGTATTATAATTAAGAGAATCCAATTTAGTTGCTTTCAAATAACAACTAATAGCGTTTCTCTTGTCACCTGAGCGATTATGAATGTCTCCGAGAAAAATATGTGCCATAGAATTAGAAGGTTCTAAATCCAACAAATTCGAATAATGGACAAAGGCTAAACTGTCGTTACCAGAATCCATTGCATTTTGGCCAGCCCCTAAAAAGCCTGCTGACGATTTTCTAAGATAAGTAGTTGCTGCACCAATGTTTCCCTGAGCGGAATACACTTTAGCCAACCGAGCCCAGATAACGTAATCCAAAGTGTCTTTATGAAGAGCCAATCGGTAAGCACTAATGGCAGCATTATACTTACCCTTTGCTAAATGTTTATCACCGATAACAATAGGCTTATCATATTGACTATCACCATAACCACAGCCGTTTGCTAGGTATAAAACTTTTATTATTGAAATAAAAACATAAACAAAGCTATGTTTTATTGACGACCTGCTTACCATCATATACTAAATTGCCTTTTTGATCCCGCACACATCCATCGTCAGTAAACTCATACTTCATCGACTGTCCCAAGGTCAAGTGGCGCTTTACCTCATCAAGATCCTTATATTTTTCTATCAATTTTTCGATTGGGCCTTCGAAGGAAGTTTGTGACCATTTCGGGCGATTCTTATTGTGAGCTTCGCGCTCTTCCTTGGTCATTATTGGAAGGCGTTCAGCTGCCGGGGTAAACCGACCCGCTTGAGCCTGCTGTCGTCGGTGTTTAGCATGCCTTTTTTCAGATTCAGTGAGCATCTCTTCGGGAATAGCCTCAAAGGCACCATCTGTCTCTTGGTCTTCCTTGCGCGCTTTTAGTTTTTCCTGCTCATCTTTAACTTGCTGAGCTACTATCTGATCTCTTTGGTCATCTGAAGTTGGGTCTGGACCTATACGTCGCAAAACGGATCTAGCGGCCTTATTCACGGCAAACACCCTTCTTGTGAATTTATTTAAGACTATAAATTTTGTGATTTTATCGAATCTTGGCTAATATAAGAAGGTGGACAAATTTTGCAACCGAGATAAAAGAAGAAGGTGGACAAATTTTGCAACCCAGATAACAGAAGAAGGTGGGCAAATTTTGCAACCGAGATAAAAGAATCGCTGGAGAAATGCAATAAAAACCCGATAAACGTATAACCGTCAGTAATTTACGAATAATTTACTTAGGAGATTTGATGTTGGCAACCGATTCAGAAACTCCAACCAATGCCGACGAGAAACGAAAGCAAACAGAAAAGCTACAGAAGTTGGTTACCGCACAGACACAAGAAACAGCTAATTTAATAAAGTCGTGGTTAGAAAAACAAAAGACCAAATCATCTAATAATTTGGGAACAAGAAGGAAAGTTGACTAACATGAGAGAGTTAAGATTTTCAGCATTGGGCATATCAGGGATTTGGTCTAGGTTCTTCTCTAATGATGTAGGTATAGATCTTGGCACGGCTAATACTTTGGTTTATGTAAAAGGTGACGGCATTGTGTTGAATGAACCTTCGATTGTTGCTAGGGAAATCGCGACAAAGAAAGTTATAGCCGTCGGCAGAGAAGCCAAGGAAATGATGGGCAGAGAAAATGCTGATATGCAAATTTCCCGCCCTCTACGTGATGGCGTTATAGCAGACTTTGAAGTAACTGAGGAAATGATTCGATATTTTATCAGAAAAGTCCAGAAAAACAAATTATTTGTTCGACCAAGAATAATAGTTTCTGTTCCTTCAGGTAGCACTGAAGTCGAAAAACGTGCCGTTCGTAATTCCTGTGAACGCGTTGGCGCCAGGGAAGTTCATCTTGTTAGTGAACCAATGGCCGCAGCTATAGGAATGAATCTTCCGGTCGAGCAAGCTGTTGGATCTATGGTAATTGACATAGGTGGAGGAACAACAGAAATTGCCGTCATAGCCCTATCAGGTATCGTCACTCATGAATCTCTTCGTGTAGCTGGTGACGCTATGGATCAATCAATTATCGATCATATGCGGAAAAAATACAATTTGTTAATAGGTCCACGTGGTGCAGAAGCAGTTAAATGGAAAATTGGTTCGGCTACCGAACAAGAAACGGAGTGTAATGCTCCGGTACGTGGTAGAGACATGGTAGATGGGATACCAAAAACAATCGAAGTGTCATCTTGTGAAATACGAGATGCCTTGGCAGATCCTGTCGATAAGATAGTTGCCGGAGTAAGGCGAGTTTTAGAATCCACTCCACCTGAATTAGCTGCTGACATACTTGATCGAGGAATGATTCTTAGTGGAGGTGGCGGAAAATTAAATGGTTTACGTGAACGACTGATCCAGGGGACAAGCCTTCCGACTTATGTTGATACAAATGATCCCTTAACCGCAGTCGTTCGTGGAAATTCAATGATTATTGAAGAGTATGATCGCTATAGAAAAGTTCTTTATTAAATATAATGTACGTTAATTTTCCTGTCGTATTTTATTCGATAATCGTAATAATTTCTGTTAGTTTATATAATCTTTCCGACCCTCAAAAAACATACCTGTCTGAACTAAGTCGCACCTATCTTTTTGCAATACCTTCGTGGTTTTTCACAGATGCCAAAAAGTATTATGAGACAGCTATTAAGCGAGACTTTCTTTCCACTCAATTGGTTGAGGCATCTTTGGAAAACATGTCTTTGCGGGAGGCCAACTTGGAAAACATACGTTTGAAAGCCGCATTGGAATTTACTACCAACGACTTAAAAAGAAAACCCATTCCTGCCTTCGTTATTTCTAGAGATTTAGATCTTATATACGATAGCGTTTCGATAAACGTAGGAAAAAATAATAATGTAAAAACTGACTATTGTGTTATAACTTCCAAAGGGTTAGTAGGCCACGTTAGCTCTGTGCAGAAATTTACCTCGATAGTCAAACTCATTACCCGGTCGAGAATCAGTGGACTAATTGCCGCATCACGAACCCAGGGAATAGTCACCTGGGTTCGCGGACACACTTTCAGTCTTAAATTTGTAGATGCGGTAGGGGATGTACATGTAGGCCAAAATGTGATAACCTCTGGCCTCGGTGGTAGATTTCCGAAAGGACTTCCTATCGGACAAATAGTGAAAGTGAAGGGCAACAAAACCTCTCCAATATTTCAAGAGGTTTTGCTTGAATCCGCTGTAGATCTGATAAATTTAGAAGAAGTTTTTGTAATACCTGTTCTTTCTGGATCTCTTGACTTTTAAGTTGCTCAGCTTTAATATAAAAATTAAGACAATATATACTTCTGCTTCGATTTGTTAGGAGGGCATATTTGACAAAAGCCGGCATCGTTGAACTTATATCCCGAAGTACTGGGTTGACTAGAAAAGATACGGCAGTTGTCGTCGAAGGATTTCTCGAGGCAGTTACAGACGCCCTAGAGAGGGATATGCATGTTGAAATTCGTGGGTTTGGAACATTCAAGGTTGTTGAAAGAGCTCCACGGACAGGCAGAAATCCTCGGACTGGATCTGAGGTTAAAATCGCTGGTCGAAAGGCGCCTGTCTTTAAACCATCTAAGGAATTAAAAACTCGTATCAATTAAAACACTTTACCTGGGAGAAATGACAATGCCGTGTGGAAGAAAAAGAAAACGGCATAAGATTTCTACGCATAAACGTAAAAAGCGACTGCGTAAAAATCGGCACAAGAAGAGGGATATTTAAATTCAGCAGGGGGCTATTAGCTCAGCTGGATAGAGCGCCAGTCTCCGGAACTGGAGGTCCCAGGTTCGAATCCTGGATAGCTCACCATATATTTCTTGAAACCCATGGATCTCACGGGGTGTGGCGCAGCCCGGCTAGCGCGCTTCCTTGGGGTGGAAGAGGTCGCTGGTTCGAATCCAGTCATCCCGACCATGGGTCGCTGAGTTGCTGCTGCAAACCGGCTTTTATATTTTGCCTGATTCGGGGTGTAGCGCAGCCCGGCTAGCGCGTTCGCTTCGGGAGCGAAAGGTCGTGGGTTCGAATCCCGCCACCCCGACCATTTATCCCTTCTAAATGTGAAACGGTCATTCGAAGACGAATGACCGTTTTTGCTAAAATATCAAAACGAAATTGGCATTACAACTTTTCAGGCATTGAAAAAACTGTAAGACAAACAGGACCTAAAGGTTCAATTGGAGTCCATTCTCTAATACAATAAGTGAATAAATTGATTCTATTAGATGCGACGTTAAATCGAAAAAGGTTTAATCTTTATCATCAATATTGTGTAATTTCAATTCTTCCTCTCGCCGATCACTAGTAGCCTCAATGATGGATTTGAATTTGGGAAACTTCCTCAAGAGATCATCAAAACGGTCCTTATCTAAACTATAGATATTTGAATATTCACTCGCTACAACTGTAGCATTTCTCGGTTGTGCTCTTAACAATGACGTTTCACCAAAGAAACTACCCTCACGAAGTACGGCCAGGTCATCGCCATGATCACTATCGACGATTCTTACACTTCCTTTACTAATGAAAAACATACTGGATCCAAGATCCCCGCGTCTAACTATAAGATCGCCAGGCATGTAAATGTGAATGCTTAAATGTCGGACAACCTCTTTATGAAATGCTACACCTGCCTCCTTAAATAAAGGAACTTTCGAAAGTAGTGGTTTCCTCAAAAAAAGTGCCACCTCTGTGTGCAGAGAATCCGGAAGATCGTTAATAATTTCATCCTCTTTGTGATCCAGACGATTTTCCCAGATATATTTATAGTAATCGCGCATTCTTTTTTCGAGATGGTCGGGGATATCACGGTAGGCCAAAAAGGCATCTATAACTGCCATCTTACGGGAAAAATCTATACGAGCAGTGTCTATATTACCGAGTAAGTTAGCAATATTGGCAATTATGTATCCGTAGGTACCAACTCCTAGAATCATTACAAACATTGCATACATGAGTTGAATATTAGAAGTAGGAGTTATATCTCCGTAGCCAACAGTGGTCATTGTAGTTATGACCCAATAAATTGACTTCAAATAAATTGTAGCTGTGTCAAAATTTGTATTGATACCGCCTAATTTAACCCATCCACAGGCCATCCAATGAACAGCAAATACCAACAGAATAAAAAAAATGAGCATACGCACTATGCTTGGATTCAGTGTGTAATAGCCTCCCCATTTTCTTATGAGGGGTACAATCTTTGCCAATTTCAAGAGTCTAAATAGTCTAATCATACGTAACATTTTAAAACTCTCTAACAACAATGCAGGTATCGCAGCTAAGAGGTCTATAATAAACCATGTTTTCAAATAGGAATAATTTATGCGGTTGCCATCTTCAATTGCATCGTCCTCGTCGGGTATGGGTGGAACAAGATTCACGAGGACATCAATAAAAAAGAAAAAACTGATAAACAAATCTAAACCAAAGAAGAAGCTTGATGCACTGTAATCAAAAACGAATCGAAAAGGTATTTCTATCCCAACCACGAGCGTCAACATCATTATCCACGCGTCCCAAATATCTTTGTACCTGCTATCATGAATGATATAACGCATAGATAATACTTTCTTATTAAATTCGTGTGCCTATTGCTATTTTTAAAAGGCGTTAGACCACTATATCAGCTTAAGGATAAAAGATAATTAAGATATCTGTCAATCTAATTACTTGAAGTAATCATCATTTGGTTTCAAATTTAAATTCACGAATGAATTCGTTTGTACATATTAAAAAAATTTTTTCATTTCTTTAAATAATGTACGTGCAGATATCAAGATGATTTTATGCAAAAGCTATACCGGAGAAAGCTTTGATATTAATATCAGGTCCGACGGCAATAGGGAAAACGGAAGTAGGGATAAGAGTGTGCCAAATGCTTGATAAAGCAGAAATTATATCGGTAGATTCTCGTCAGATTTATAGATACATGGACGTCGGAACAGCGAAACCATCTTTAGAAGAGTGTCAGGGGATTACTCACCATTTTCTAGACTGCCTATTTCCCACACAAAGTATAAATGCTGGAGAATTCGCAAGACGAGCTTGGATAATTATTAACGAATTGACCGTGCGTGGCGTTACTCCCGTTCTGGTTGGCGGTAGCGGGCTGTATTGGCAGGCTATAATAGACGGATTATACGAAGAGAAATCGCACCATTACAGACATCGTGATAAGCTAAAGAAAAGACTAAAACAGTTTGGTATTAAATCTTTATACCTAGAACTTCAAAAGGTTGACCCCGTAGGCAGCGAACGGGTTTCGGAACGGGATAGCCAACGCATATTAAGGGCATTAGAAGTATTTTACGATAATGGAATATCATTATCACAGAAATGGTTAAAAAATGAGAAGAACCGTTCCCAGCCGCTCGGACGCGGCCTTATGATCGCGATTCAACGCCCACGTCCGGTCCTTTATGGCCGGATAAATACGCGTGTCGATAGAATGGTTAAATTAGGTCTTGTAGACGAAGTGAAAAAGCTATTATGCATGTACGAGAATATTCAAATCCCACCAATTGACACAATAGGATATAGAGAGATAATATCTTATTTAAATGGCAGGACAGACCTAAATTCCACTATTGAACAGGTCAAACAAAATACCAGGCGGTTTGCTAAACGACAGTTGACTTTATTGAGTAAAGATAGACGTTTTAGAAACTTGGATATTGAAACAAATGGAATAGAAGATTGTGCCAGTAGAATTGTTGAGCATTACAAGAGGTTAGATACACGTAAGTCCTTTGACAGTATTTGGTAACCATGATATTTTAACACAATTGATTAACATTTAAAGCTCTTATGAAAACGCCCAACGATTTTTTTCAAGGAAACACTATGCGAATCCATCGTATTATTTCCGTAAAAAAATACAACGTTCTATCCCATCAGCAATTTTTCTTAACGTTAATACTTGTAATCAAACTTTTATTTACTGTATCGTGCGCGCAAAAAAATACTGTCGTTTCGTCTTTGTTAGACAATGCCGAATATCACTATCGACTTGGAATAAAGCAGCGCGAAAATGGGGCCATATAGCTGTCCCACAAATCGTTCAAACGTGCAAAGGATTTAAAGCATGATTTTCCGTTAGCTAACGTGGGTTTAGCTCTTGTTTCCATAGCCAATAGTGAATTCAAGTCAGCTAATAATTTTATCGTGCTAGCAAAAAGGCAGGATAGACGATGCGTTCAGGCCTACATAGCAGAGGGGAGGCTTATCGTAAAGAGGGGATTAAAATTAAACCTAGCACCCGACCTCTGGATAGACGATTCCCTAAAATCTTTTCACCAAGCCCTGGAAATTAACAACGAAAATTCTGAAGCACTTTACTACATGGGGAATGCCTATTTAAGTTCTGGTAATCTGGAAGACTCACAAAACACTTTTAAAATCATACTAAACTCTAACGATCAACATTGGACAAAACGTGCCCGCAAGCGCCTAAAATTTGTACAAGAAATAGTACGCCTTGCGCCTGGAAGCTTAATGGGCAAACAGATCGGTTTTAAGGAAACAGTTACTCGTGCCGAAATGGCGGTCCTGCTTGTAGAAGAGTTAAAGATTACTGAAATTCTCCCTAGAACAAAGGTCTCTTCCGTTATTAATAATAAAATTATGTCCGCTGAACATCAGAACTATTCAATTGATTCACAACATTGGGCCAGCGGATGGGTAGACATGATTCTCGAATTAGGCGTACCAGGACTAGGTCTATTTCCTGATGGTAATTTTTATCACGAAGACCGGTTAACCCGAGTACAATGCTCGCTAATCATTTCATTTCTAATGGAACACCTTTCAGCCAATAAGGTGGGATTTCAAAAATATATAGGGACAAAATCTACTTTCCCCGACCTTAAATCTAATCACTATGCCTATGCCGCAGCTTCTCTAGCCGTAGACCTAGGCCTCCTTCAACTTGAAGATATCCGTACTGGCAACTTTGATCCCTTTGGCACTATTAGTGGTATAGAAGCTTTAAATATAATTCGTAGACTTCAAGATTCATTCAGAATGGAGTTTTGATTGATTTCCTACGTCATCATTGCTTCGGTTCTCTTTGGAACCCAATCGGTATTTTCTGCTTCTCTGCATTGCGGAAGATCTGTCGGATATGCCAAGATATGGAACGGAAATATTCAAGCTGCCTACTCTCAATCGAAAAACTCAGCACTCCGAAATGCTGTGGAAACGAGTGTGGGTCTTTTTGTATCTAGCAAAAGTGAGATAAACAACTTTAACGAAATACAAGATAGAATTTATACATTTTCGGAAGGATTTATTAATAATTACGAGTTAATTGGTCGGGTAATGGTTGATTCAACTACCGTAAAGTCCGAAATAAATGCATGCGTTTCTCTCGGATCTATTGAGTCGGAATTACGATCAGCTAAGATACTGGCCGACGAACTTGGTTATCCACAAATTGGCATTTTGATCAACAATAAAAAATGTAGATCTGACTCCTCAATGTTTTACGAATTGGCTAATTCTCTTATAGAATCGGGCATACCTAGTTCCGTAATAAATATTGTCAATACAAAGAATAAAATTAAATCCGATCAATTCGATATCATTCTCGAACTCTCTGTAAAGATCGAAAATCTATCGGGTACTCCTATTCCATACTCTAAGAAATCTTTAAGGGATTTAGGTTTTAATTCTTCAAACGTAATCATAAATATCGCAGGTAGTTGGCGAGACAATTCAGAAGTAATTACCCATAGGTCGTTCTCAAAAAAATCTGTATCGAAGTCCTTTTGTTCTATCATTTCTACGATTCCCAAAGACGAGCGAAAAAAAATAGCACGAAACGTCACTAACGACTTGCTACACAATTGGAACCAACGTTTTCAAAATGGTCATCAAATAAGAGTAACAGCTCAGTTACCCTCTAATCGGATATTCCAATTCCAAAGTATTTTAGAAAAGACAATTGAAATACAAGACCCTCTTAAACACTTAACTTACATTGATGGTACCGCAAAATTCGAACTGATTACGAATTGTTCCGGTCGTGAATTAGCCAGACGTTTGATCAATATTTCAGAAACCAGAAAGGATACATTAGAATTTAATGAAATAACATTCAATACGGTTTCCTTAAAGTGGTACTTGAACAATGATCACGATTAAACGTATTGATCCTGGAGGATTAGGCGATTTAGGAGGGTTCCAATCTGGAGATCAAATCATATCTATAAACGGCCAAAAGACTCGGGATGTTCTTGATTTTCAGGTACAAAGCGCGGATATGGACCTTTGTATAGAAGTGTATCGAAAAGGTGAAAAGTATGAAGTTGAACTGAATCGGGAGGAAGGTAAGATCTTTGGTTTGGAATTTGAAGACATTCGGCTAAGAAGTTGCAATAATAAATGTGTATTCTGCTTTATACATCAAATGCCAAAAGGTATGCGCAAGCCTCTCTATTTTGAAGATGATGACTTTCGATTATCCTTTCTTCATGGGTCATATGTTACGCTAACGAATATTCACAACTCTGACATACAAAGAATAATCGATCAAGGATTGTCACCTCAATATATTTCGGTGCATACCACTGATCCTGACTTACGCCAAAAGATGTTAGGAAGAAACAAGCCTACCGCGGATATCCTTGAAAGAATAAAAACTTTAGCCGATGGTGGCATTGAAATGCATTGCCAAATTGTTTTGTGTCCCGGGATTAACGATGGGATTCATTTGGAAAAAACACTTCATGATTTGAGAAATTTTTATCCAGCAATACGTTCTGTCGCTATAGTTCCGTTAGGTCTCACAAAATTTAGAGAGAAACTCCCAGATTTGTTACCTGTAACTGACAAATTATCAGCACATTATCTCGAAACAATTGAACGTTTAGGTGAATCGTATTTAAAAGAGCTTGGTGAACGCTTCGTTTATGGGGCAGACGAATTGTTCCTCCGTTCCCGAAAACCATTGCCAGACTCCAACTATTATGACGCCTTTCCACAATTGGAAAATGGAATAGGTATGACTCGGTCATTTATCGATGAGTGGAAACTTAAAATAGGAAGCATCGATAACGTATTGGATAAAACTAAAATCGTTTTAGTCACAGGTGAATTGGCAGCACCGATCCTTAATGAGGTAGCGAATGAACTTAACAAAATAAAGAAATTGGAAGTGCGTGTTAAAGCAATAAATAACACATTTTTTGGAGGTGGAATAAATGTCTCCGGCCTACTGACTGGTAAGGACATACTCCATAGTTTTAGTGAAATTCCAACGTTTGACATAGCCTTGTTACCACCAAATTGCGTTAATGGAGACGGACTCACTTTAGATGATATGAACGTAGAAACTATGTCGAAAGAAATTGGCCGCACAATTGCTGTTGGTAAATATGACATAGTTGGATCTATCAAAGAATTATTAGACAACCGCCATAAACAAAATTCTATAGGGACTGGGAGACAACTTTCAGAATTAGGCTACTATACTGGAAGACGGGACAATTAATGACTAATGACGAATTATTAAACGTACCTGTAATTTTAGATAGAGAACGTCCGATTGTAGCAATTGTAGGCAGACCAAACGTAGGTAAATCTACGTTATTTAATAGGATAGTTGGTGCACGCATATCTATTACTGATGATCAATCTGGAGTTACTCGGGACCGAATATTCTCCACCGTTGAATGGTCATCTCACCGTTTTACACTTGTAGACACTGGAGGATTTGTTCCGTTGACGGTTGATGACATAGAATCTGCAGTGTGTGATCAAATTGAAATAGCCTTAAACCAATCTGACGGTATCTTGCAGGTTGTAGATACACAAGTTGGTGTAACCGACATAGACATACAAATATCTAATATGGTTAGGGCTCGAGATATTCCGGTCATCCTCGTAGCTAACAAGGTTGATTCGCCCTCAGCTGATAATCGTGTCGCGGAATTCTATTCACTTGGCATCGGTGAGCCCTTTAGTGTTTCGGCAGCAAATGGACGTCGGTCCGGTGATTTACTTGACGAAATTCTTTCACGATTTTCAGTTAAACAGATTCCAAACGATAATGAGGAGGAGACCTTTAAAGTTGCGCTGGCTGGGCGACCTAATGTTGGAAAATCCACTTTGATCAACCGGCTAGCCGGACACTCAGTGTCGATAGTTAATGAGCGGCCTGGAACCACACGTGATACAACGAAAATAGATCTTTCCTGGAGAGGTCAACAAATTGAACTTATGGATACGGCAGGTTTACGACGACGCTCAAAGGTTGATACCCAAATTGAGTATTACAGTAGTAGGCGTGCCAAAGAATCAATAGAGCAAGCTGATGTAGTAATCACGCTTCTTGATGCGAGTGAAGGTTTTGTGCATCAAGAAGCTAGAATTATGGATCAAATAATAGATTCCGGTTGCGCAATGATAATCGCTGTCAACAAATGGGACATTGACGAGGTGCGTGCTGGCGGAGGAGCAGAAAGCTTTCGAAAAAACTTAATCGGACGATTTCCGTTTGTTCAAGACTATCCAACTCTTTTCACGTCTGGATTAACTGGAAGGAACGTACAAAAACTTCTCGATGCTGTGATTAGAGTTGGAAAAAACCGGCGTACGAGAATAAGTACATCAAAACTAAATAAACTTTTGCAAAGCCTTGTTTTTGAGGGATATTACTCAAAAACAGGTAAAGACCTGAAAGTTGTTTACGCAACACAACATGCTGTAGATCCACCCACCTTTACTATATTTTGTAATTCCTCCATTAAAATCACCACAAGCACTAAACGTCATTTTGAGAAATTGCTTCGGACAGAATTCGATTTCGAAGGGTCTCCCATTCGAATTCTCTGGCGAACTCGAAAATGACGTTTTAAAAAGAGGTAAAGACAATGAAGAATTCATTGAAGACTAAACTTTACTACAATATTAGCGAAGTTTCTCAACTTACTGGTCTAGAGTCGTATACCCTAAGGGCTTGGGAAAAAGAGTTCTCCTGCTTGCGGCCTAAGCGTACCAGTGGAAAGAGCCGAGCCTATAGGGAAAGAGATATTTCTGTTGTTTTGCTATTAAAACACCTACTCTATGAACAAGGATTCACATCGAAAGGTGCAAAATCAAAACTTAAAAATGAACCGAATTTACTTAAAAACCTTCCTCAATTACCACTGCCCGGACTAATTGGAACATCCCAAAAAATCGGACAACCTAAAGGTAACGGAACCAAGATCAATGAGAAGATTGTTAATAACGATACCTTGCGAGAAATCCGCCTCGAACTGGAAGAAATTTTAGGCCTTTTATAAAAAGGCAATTGGTTTGTGGGCTCAACCTCGTAGGATTCTTGGTACATAGGAGATCTTGCACTTCTTTGTTAACTTCTGTATTTTTATGAGGATAAGCTGGTTGGGTGCGCTTTATTTCAATTAGGAAATTCGGTTGACTGTACCAAATTCCGAAAATGAAGAGTCGTTAAATCGGATTCGCGGGCAAATTGGAGCGATAGTTGAGGACTATGGAGCAGAATTAGTCGATGTAGAACTCGTTGGTAGTCGCAATCAACCAACCTTACGCATATTTTTGCATAAGCACCCTTCGGTAGAATTAAAATTATGTGCGAAAATCAGCCGCGAGATAGCAGATTTTTTAGACATTGAAGATCCATTGACAGGTAGGTATCGCCTTGAAGTAACTTCTCCTGGGCTGGATCGACCTTTAATGACTAATAGTGACTTTTCGAGGGCGCAGGATCATATTTTAAAAATTGTGAACAATAATGGGAGAACATATAAGGGGCGACTAAAAGAGTGGGACGATACAACACTATTTATTGAGACCAGAAAGTCCACTATAGAACAAATCAAAAGGCTTGAAATCGCAAAAGCAACCATTGAAGTTGAATTCAAAAAACGAGGATAGAACTCGATTATGACCAATTTGAGCATCGTTGAGGCACTTGGCCAGATCGCGAGAGAAAAGAACGTCGATCGTGAATTGGTAGTACTCACACTACAAGATGCCTTGATCTCAGCTGCCAAAAGACGTTATGGAAGCTCAGACAACTATCATGCTAAGGTTGATCCTTCAACTGGCACTATGGAAGTTACTAAAGATCTAAAAGTAGTCGAAGAAGTCTTTGAGGATTCTGAAGAGATCTCCATTGACGATGCTCGAGATTTAGATTCCAAGGCACAAATAGGATCCGTTGTAGTCAAGGAACTCAACTTTGCCGATTTTGGTCGCAATGCTATACAAACTGCAAAACAAATTTTAGTTCAGCGCGTAAGAGAAGCTGAGCGCGAAAAAATTTATGAGGAATTTATTGGGAGAGTCGGAATAATTGAATCTGGAACCGTTCAGCAAATAAGTCATGGTGATATTGTTTTGACGTTGGGAAGAGCCGAGGCAGCTATTCCATATAGAGAACAAATTCGAAGAGAGCGTTACCGGCAAGGAGAATCAGTAAGAGGATACATTTATGAGGTTCTTAAGTCTAGTAGAGGTCCGCAGATTCTCCTCTCCAGAGCACATCCCGAATTCCTTCGTAAACTATTCATTATGGAAGTTCCGGAAATATCAGAAGGAATTGTTCAAATCCATGCGGTAGCTCGTGAGCCAGGCGAACGAGCCAAAATCGCCGTAAGCACAAATGATGAACGTGTCGATCCAGTCGGAGCCTGTGTAGGAATAAAAGGATCGCGAGTTCAAACTATTGTTCGTGAATTGAGTGGGGAAAGGATTGATATAGTTCCGTGGATAGATGAACCTCAAATTTTCATTGGTAGAGCTCTAAGTCCAGCTAACGTAACTAGGGTCATAACCGATAATCGACGAAAGCATGCATCGGTCATTGTAGAAGATGATCAATTATCCCTTGCTATCGGTAAATCGGGCCAAAACTCAAGGCTTGCGGTCCAATTAACTGGATGGGGTTTAGACATTATTACTGAAGCCCAGTACCAAGAACGGAGAGATCAACAAGAGGTGATCCAGCAACACTTCAGGAAGCTTGATGGAGTAAGCGAACTCATGGCACTTAGCCTTACAACGTCAGGGTTCGATACGATAAAATCCATTGCTGAAGCTTCATTGGATTTACTTAAAACTGTTCCGGGTCTAGAAGAAGAGGAAACAGCGGAGAAATTGCGACAAACCGCGCAACTTTGTATAGACGAAGGTGAAGATGCAGTAGATCTGTTACCCGAGATTCCAAAAGCCGAAGTAAAGGGCACAGAAAAACTTCCTTCCGCTGAGACAACACCTGAGATTGAAACTCAGCTCAATAGTAATCCTAATGATAACACTTCGACGTCAAATGAAGAAGAAATTGAATCAGAAAATGATAAAACCGATTCTAGCGAGAATAACGTAGAGGCCTAATTAAATGAAAATTCTACTCGAATCGGACATATTGGTTCTTGAAAGGGTAAACATCTTTGGAAAAGCGTAGGGTCTATCAAGTAGCTAAGGAACAGAAGCTTTCCAGTGACGCTCTCATATCAATGTTGAAGGAATTAGGTATTGAGGTGAAAAGCCATATGAGCGTTGTTACGCCTGAAATGCTTGAGGCGATCACCGTCAAGATAAAGGAGGAAAAACAAAGTTCCAAGGACGAGATGAAGAGGCAGCGCGACAAAGAGGAAACACGCAAGCAACCGGTTCGCCCGAGTTCTAGCCCAGCAACAAAGCCGAAAAAGAAACCGGTGCCGTCAAATGGCCGCTCAACTAATCCTTCAACGAAGCGCCCATCGATGCCGACTGCTGGTCCAGCACCTCCGCCCGATGTTGGCGCTGATCCAGAAAAAGAGGAACGTCGCAGAAGGAACCAGCGACGCGGAAAACGGGATTCAGATCCAATAGCAAATCTGAAGGATGAATTAAAAGATAAACGCGAATTGTCTACTAAAAGTCCGCAGGCACCATCATTAGAAGAAACTGGTGGCCGTAGACGAGGTGGGAAAAAACGCAAAGGTAATCAAGCCAAAGAGACCGATGCTCGTGAAGTTCAAGAAAACCTAAGAAAAACCCTAAGTCAGCTTAATGAGGGTAGAGCACGGCGGCGCTATGATCGAAATGATCGTGACGAAACTGATGGTGAGGTCGAAGAAGTTAAAGAAATCACTGTTAGTGAGTTCATCACCCTTGGTGAATTTGCAGAACAGCTTGGGGTTAAACCGAACGAGGTAATAGCGGTCTGTCTTCAACTCGGCGTGATGACAACGATTAATCAACGTCTTGATATGGATACAATGCAGACCGTAGCAGATGAATTTGGCTATACCGTAACAGCTGTTGTAGATGAGGATGGACCAGAAATTGATGAAATCTCAGATGAAGAGGAGATAGATGGCGAACGCGTCCCGCGTTGCCCCGTTGTGACCGTAATGGGTCACGTCGATCATGGTAAAACGTCTCTCCTAGATTACCTTCGGAAAGCACAGGTCGCCGAAGGTGAATCTGGTGGTATAACTCAACATATCGGTGCCTATTCTGTTCCCTTGGCCTCCGGTAAGAAAATAACTTTTCTTGATACACCCGGACACGCCGCCTTTACTGCAATGAGAGCCAGGGGTTCCCGCGTTACTGATCTTGTTATTGTAATCATTGCAGCTGATGATAGCATTATGCCTCAAACAATTGAAGCGATTGACCATGCAAGAGCAGCAAAAGTTCCTATGGTTATAGCCATAAATAAATCAGATTTGCCAACAAGTGATCCTGATAAAATTAAACGTGAACTTGCCGAACGTGATGTCCTGGTAGAAGATTGGGGAGGCAAGGTCCCTTGTGTCCCTATTTCAGCACTCAACGGTGATGGTATTAGTGATCTTTTAGAAATACTTATTCTAGAATCGGAGATACTTGAATTAACAGCGGTTGAAGAATGTCCCGCTAAAGGCAGTATTATCGAGGCTCAGTTAGATAAGGGGAGAGGTCCCGTTGCCACCGTCTTAGTTCAACAGGGAGTACTTCGTGTTGGTGACCCGTTCATTTCCGGTGTTTATAACGGGCGTGTTCGAGCGTTGTTAGATGAGTACGGCAAACAGGTAAAAGAGGCTGGCCCCTCTATTCCTGTTCAGGTCTTGGGTTTACCTGGAGTTCCTCAAGCCGGAGACACCTTTTCCGTAACAAAATCCGAACGTGAAGCTAAGGATATGAGCCAACGCCGCCAACTGATTAAACGAGAGCAAGACCAACGTAAGCTTCGCTCCGTTACACTTAGTGATCTACAGTATAAAATTCAACAAGGGAAAATGCAGGAACTCAGGGTTGTTGTGAAAGGTGATGTAGATGGGTCTGTTGAGGCTATTGCTCAGGAGTTAGGTGGCAT
Source organism: Candidatus Latescibacterota bacterium (assembly GCA_036343635.1). Lineage (GTDB taxonomy): Bacteria > Latescibacterota > UBA2968 > UBA8231 > UBA8231. The sequence goes on from JAYYVF010000076.1 coordinate 175,484, forward strand.
TGTTCACGACGAAGTGCGAGTTAGCGTTATTCATAATAGTGTAGGAGCAATATCAGAATCCGATGTTCTTTTAGCCGCTGCTTCCCAGGCAATAATAATCGGTTTTCACGTTCAAATAGAACCTTCGGCCCGTGAATTATCACAAACCGAAGGCGTAGAGATACGCAATTACAAGATAATTTATGAGGTAGTCGAAGAGATCAGAGCCGCCTTAGCTGGATTACTTACCCCTTCTACGGAAGAGCATGTTGTAGGTACCGCCGAAGTTAGACAGACCTTCAACTCTTCACGTACTGGAAATATAGCTGGCTGTATGGTAAACAACGGGCAGATAATTCGAGCAAATAATGTTAGAGTCCTTCGAGACGGGGAGAAAATATTTGCTGGTGGCCTGTCGTCATTAAGACGCTTTAAGGATGATGTTCGAGAGGTAAATGAAGGTTTTGAATGCGGTATCGGTTTAGAAGGCTTTAATGAAATCCAAGAAGGTGATATAATTGAATCTATTGAAATCGTTGAAACGCTTCGCTCGTTATAATCAGTAATGGGAATAGCTGTTTTAGGTTGTGTTATGGACGTAAATGTCGGTGAAAGCACGTCACTAAAAGATAAGAGACGGGTAATTAAAAGTCTAAAAGACAGGTTGAAAAAGAATTTTAATTTAGCATTGGCTGAGGTTGGAGGTTTGGATGAATGGCATCGAGCAGAACTGGCTATGGTAACAGTAAGTAACGACATGCAGCATGCCAATTCCGTTATTTCCAAGGCCGTCAATTTTGTTGAACATGATATTCGTGTTGAACTTGTTGATTATGCACTTGAGCGGTTATAAATAGTGGCATCTCCGCAAAGAGTAAATAAAATAAAAGTACAGCTTCAGCGAGAAATAGGTGACATTATTCAAAATATGAGTGATCCTAGATTGGATAATCTGTCCGTTAGCGATGTCACTATAACCCGTGATTTAAGTGTAGCAACTTTATACGTTAGTGTACTAAGTGAGGAAACCGAGCAAAAAGCTGCAATAAATGCTATAAGTAAAGCGTTAGGCCATATACGTAGCCAGATTGCTAAACGAATACACTTACGTTACGCCCCTGAATTAAGGGTTCAATATGATCCGACTGGAGAAAGAGCTGCTAGAGTATTGTCACTGATTGATTCGATTCAGGGTAGTAAAGAAAATGATTAACCGTACCAAATCTGGAATTATACTAATCGACAAGGTTTCTGGGTTAACCTCTCATGACGTTGTGTCCCTTGTAAGAAGAGCCATTGGCATACGTAGAGTTGGTCACTGTGGAACGTTAGATCCATTAGCCACGGGACTACTTCTAATTTGTGTTGGTAGATACACTCGTTTAAGTCCTTGGTTAATGTCAGTCGATAAAGAGTATCTCTCGACTTTTGAATTTGGATCATATAGCGATACAGATGATGCAGATGGTAAAATCACAAAACTTTACGAAAAATCTCAAATAGAGGAAGATCTCTTAAAAGAAACGCTAAGTCGTTTCCAAGGGCGCATAATGCAAGTACCTCCTATATATTCAGCTATAAGAGTAGGAGGTCAAAGGAGTTATAAGAGAGCCAGAAACGGTAAAGATATTACCTTAGAACCCAGATCGGTTGTAATTGATAGAATGGATCTCATTAATTATTCATATCCTGAAGCCACTTTTAAAATAAAATGCTCAAAAGGAACCTACGTGAGAGCGCTTGCAAGAGATTTGGGTAAAGCCTGTGGGTCTGCCGGCTATGTCACCAAACTCCGACGAACTAAAGTAGGATCTATTGATATCAACGGTGCAATAACAGTCGCTGAATTGCAAGAAAGATGTAATAGGGGAGAGGCTGATTCATGTTTTTCGAAGATTTCAGAGGTTTTGGTTGATCTACCTCAAATTCAGATTGAAAATAAATCGTGTCTAATAAAACGGTTCTTAAATGGAAATCCAATCGAGTGTTACAGTAATGAAAATCAAGGAGAGCATGCAGTATTCGATGAAAAAGGTCAACTTTTAGGAATTGGCCGTATTTCCTCGGATAGATTGCATCCTAAAACAATTATGGCTACACCGTTTTGACCACTCTAGTAAATTACATTTCCGTGAATGGAACCGTTATTCAAGGGAAAAAACGTGGGAGGGAGTTAGGCGTACGCACGGCCAATATAGAAGTCTCAGATGCCCTTGTAAATTCCGATTTAACCTTTGGTGTTTACGCCGTGAAGATTTCGGTGGAAACTGGGAAAGCGTACTATGGTGTTGCAAACTTTGGAGTTAAACCGACATTTAGTAGTAATACGACTTCTCTTGAAGTCCATCTTTTCGATTTTAATGGTGACCTTTACGGGAGAAACGTCTCCGTAGAATTCCGAAGATTTATTCGACCTGAAATTTGTTTTGACAATTCAAGCCATTTGAAAGAACAGATACTCAAAGACCTATCATTAGTTCGGGAATATTTTTCCAATGAATCAAACCATCTTTTGACGGAGGACTAAGCGTGTCCATTACCAGTGAAAAAACAGTAGAACTAGTTTCAAAATACGGACAGGATGGCGGGGCCGGGGCTACTTCTGCCCAAATTGCTATTCTGACTGAACGGATAAATAATTTAACAGAGCACTTACGATCCCGTAGAAAAGACTTTTCTACTAGGCGAGGCCTTCTCAAGCTAATAGGTCGTCGGAAAAGACTTCAAGTTTATTATCAAAAGAATAACCCAACCGCATATTCGCAGCTTATAAAAGATCTCGGACTACGTCGCTGATTATTCTCAAGATTGAGGGCAAATAATGATTCAAAAGTTTGAAACGACCTTAGGTGATAAAACATTAACACTAGAGACCGGGCGTATAGCTAAACAAGCCAATGGTGCTGTATGGATACAGTATGGAGAGACGGTTGTCCTTGTAACCGCCTGCCGCACTAATACACCTGAGGACCGAGGTTTTCTTCCGCTAATTGTTGATTATAGAGAAAAGATGTATGCCGGTGGCCGTATACCTGGAAGCATCCTTAAACGTGAGGGGCGAACAGGCGAAAAAGAAACACTAAGTGCCAGATTAACAGATCACCAGATTCGGCCCATGTTTCCTAAGAAGTTTCCTTACGAAATCCAAGTTTATATTTCCATCTTATCTCACGATGGCGAAAACGATGCCGACGTCTTGGGGATGCTTGGTGCTTCAGCTTCTCTGTGCATTTCCGATATTCCTTTTGCTGGGCCTATGGGTGCGGTCAGAGTAGGCCGTGTAGATGACGAATTTGTGATAAATCCAACCTATGAACAGCTTGAAAATAGTGACATGGATTTAATCGTCTCGGGTACTGAGGACTCTATAGCCAGTGTAGAAGGAGGAGCGCATGAGGTATCTGAGGAAGAGTTGATTCAAGGTTTGGAGTTTGGTCATAACGCCATCAAAGATTTAGTATCCTTTCAACTTGAATTGATAGAAGCTGTAGGAAAATCAAAAATTGAAGTTGAACAAGAGATACCAAACGAAGACCTAATTAATGCGGTTTCTGATTTTGCGTCGGACAAAGTTAAAGAAGCAAATAGGACTGAAGGGAAAGAGGAACGAGAATCATTAATTTCTGAGATTACAATTTCTGCTAAAGAGGAATTAGCCCAGTCATTTCCTGAACACGAAAAAGAAATTGGTGATGCAGTTTATGAGTTAGTTAAAGCAGATATGCGAACTATGATCATAAAAGAAAAACGGAGAATCGACGGCCGGGCTTTGGATGAAGTTCGTTTGGTAACTTGCGAAACTCAATTATTACCCCGTACCCACGGATCAGCCTTGTTTACAAGAGGACAAACTCAAGCCCTCTGCACCGCTACACTAGGTACAAAAATGGATGAACGGATGGTCGATGATCTTCATGGTAAGCGCTTCAAGTCGTATTATCTTGACTATAATTTCCCCGCATTTAGTGTTGGCGAGGTTAAATTTGAGCGCGGTCCTGGTCGCAGAGACATCGGGCATGGGCACTTGGCTGAACGAGCCATAGAACCAGTCATCCCAACGGTAGATTCCTTCCCTTACACAATCCGACTTGTCTCAGATATAACGGAATCTAATAGTTCAAGTTCGATGGCTACGGTGTGTGGTTGTTCGATGGCCCTGATGGACGCAGGTGTCCCTGTGAAATCTGCGGTGTGTGGAGCTGGCGTTGGACTCGTTATGGAAGGTGATGAATGGGAATTGCTAACGGATATTCAAGGTGCTGAAGATTTCCTTGGCGATATGGATTTAAAAGTTGCCGGAACCGAAGACGGAATTACGGCGATACAAATGGACATAAAAATCCAGGGAATTCGGTTCGACATTCTTAAGTTAGCCCTCGACAGAGCCCATGCTGGACGAAAACACATAATTGATGTAATGAACTCAAACATTGGGTCATCCAGGGATGAATTATCCCAGTGGGCACCGCGTATTGAATTTCTCAAAGTTCCCGTTTCTAAAATCGGTGCAGTCATTGGACCTGGCGGGAAAATGATTAGGGAGATAGAAAAGACCGGGGCTACAGTGACCGTTGACGACGATGGGACCATTACACTTTCGTCTGTTGAAGCCGCTCCAGCCGAAGAGGCGCGTCGCATGATCGAATCCATCACAGCTGATGCGGAAATAGGTAGAGAATACCGGGGTACGGTTAAGCGCATAATGCCTTTTGGTGCATTTGTCGAGATACTACCAGGGAAGGAAGGTCTACTTCATATATCGGAAATGGCTCATAAACGAGTAGAAAAAGTTGAAGATATCGTGAATGAAGGGGATCATATACAGGTAAAAGTATTAGAAATCGATAATGGTGGTAAAATCAGACTAAGCCATAAAGCCCTAATTGAAAAATAGATTGTAGTTGGTTAGTTAAAATGTCGCAGGGAATAGTTTGAGCTACCGGCAGGCAATCGGTAGCTCAAATTTTTTTGAGTTGGAGTAATAAATTGTTAGTACGCATCAATGACATAAGCCTACATTCTGGTAAGATCGTAGAAATCCGTGGTTGGTTATACAACAAAAGATCTAGTGGTAAGTTACATTTTCTTCAGATACGTGATGGAAGTGGAACTATACAGTGTGTAGTATACCAAGGCGATGTTTCTCCAGACGACTTTGAAACGTGCGGAAAAATCGGACAGGAATCATCAATAATTGTTTTTGGTGAGGTTAAGCCAGACGATCGTTCGGATATCGGGTTTGAGATTGGCGTTACGACGGTCAAATTAATTCATGAGAGTTTGAATTATCCAATAACGCCTAAAGATCACGGCGTTTCTTTTCTTCTCGACAAACGGCATTTATGGCTTCGCTCTTCTCGTCCTCACGCCATACTAAAAATTCGAGATGAAATCAGTCGTGCGTGCCGGGATTTTATGCATAAAAATGAATTCACACTAATTGATGCCCCCATATTTACTCCTGCTGCATGCGAAGGAACAAGTACGCTATTTGAAACCGACTATTTTGATCAGAAAGCTTACTTAACTCAAAGTGGTCAACTATACATGGAAGCTGCAGCCATGGCTTTTGGTAATGTATATTGTTTCGGTCCTACATTTCGGGCAGAAAAATCAAAAACAAGACGTCACCTTACCGAATTCTGGATGATCGAACCTGAAATGGCTTACTGCGATCTGCAACAAGATATGATAGTCGCGGAACAATTAGTGTATTACGTGATTAGACAAGTGCTTTCAAATCGTTCCAATGAATTGGAGCTTCTAGGTAGGGATCTTTTAAAATTAGAAAAAATAACGTTGCCCTTTCCTAGAGTCAGTTACGATGAAGCCGTAAAAAAGTTGCAGCAATTGGGCAGCGACATACAGTGGGGAAGTGATCTTGGAGGTGACGACGAAACAATATTAACGAAGGAATTCGATACACCAATACTGGTTCACAGATATCCCAAAGATATTAAAGCGTTCTATATGAAAGGCGACCCAGATGACGAGCGCTGCGCTTTATGTGTAGACATGCTCGCACCGGAAGGATATGGGGAGATCATAGGGGGTGGCCAACGTGAAGACAACTACAACATTTTAGAGAATAAAATCACCCAACATAACCTTCCAAAGGAATCATTTGAGTGGTTTCTTGACCTGAGGTCGTATGGATCAGTTGAGCACGCTGGTTTTGGGATGGGTATTGAAAGAGTCGTTTCTTGGCTCTGTGGTATACAACACGTAAGAGAAACCATACCATTTCCTCGTATGATTCAGCGCCTTTATCCTTAAAAATAAATTTAGATGATTTAGAATATGGAAACCAAATACAACTACACATCAATTGAAAAAAGGTGGAGGGAAAAATGGCTCCAAGAAAAAACTTTTTCCACTCCAGACCCCCAAAAACCCGAATTTGAAATCGATCAGCCCAAATGTTACGTATTGGACATGTTTCCTTATCCTAGTGGGAGTGGACTTCATATTGGACATCCAAAAGGTTACATCGCTACGGATATTTATAGCCGATTCAAAAAGATGCAAGGGTTTAACGTACTCCATCCTATGGGATTCGATAGCTTTGGTCTTCCCGCTGAGCAGTATGCAATAGAACATAATGTCCATCCTTCTACAATTACTGAAGAAAATATAGATTCTATCCGGTCGCAGTTACAATACCTCGGATTGGGTTATGATTGGGATCGAGAAATAGCAACGTCCCGACCCGATTACTATGCGTGGACGCAATGGATTTTTTCCCAACTATACGAATCCTTTTACGACTCTGAACACATATGGCAGGATGTTAATGGTAAAAAAATTGTAGGCAAAGCACTGCCAATTAAACAGCTCATAGATGATTTTTTAAATGGCGAACGTAAAGTTTCTGAGAGAGAATGTATAAATTTAGATATACCCCTAAAGTCGAAGTGGATTGATTTAACGGTAGCCGAACAACAAAAGCTACTAAATTCGTACCGTTTAGCGTATCAAGATGAAATCATTGTTAATTGGTGTCCGGGATTAGGAACAGTCCTTGCTAACGAAGAGGTGACAAGCGAAGGTAAGAGCGAACGAGGGGATTTCCCCGTTTTTAAAAGGCCGTTAAGACAATGGATAATGCGAATTACCGCTTATGGAGATCGGCTTCTAGGTGATCTCGATCGAGATTTAGCTCAAGGCCAAGACCGTCCATCTTTTCAATTGGATTGGCCACCAGCAATAAAATCAATGCAAAAGAACTGGATCGGTCGTAGTGAAGGCACCAATGTCGTATTTACAGTTTTAAAACCAAATTCCTCGGAAGTTCACTCAAATCTTAATGTCTTTACCACTAGACCAGACACACTGTTTGGCGTTACGTTTATGGTTCTTTCTCCAGAACATCCAATTGTTAAGCTGGATAGTGAAACTAACAACGTACCTGAATTATGGCCCGAGAATACTCCAGAAGACTGGAAGGGAGAGGGTAAAGATGAACATGTACAAAATACTTTATCCAGATATGCTGAAGAAACCAACACATCATCTTTAAATGTTGACAACAGAGAAAAGACCGGGATTTTCACTGGGATTTATGCCCTAAATCCCGTTAATAACGATAAGATTCCAATATTTGTCTCGGACTACGTAAGTATGGATTACGGCGAAGGCGCTATTATGGCAGTGCCTGCACATGACGAAAGAGACTTCGAATTCGCACAAAAATTTCAGTTGCCTGTTATTAAAGTAGTTTGTCCAACGGAAAACGATTCATCCGAAGATAAATGTTTCGCAGGTAGAGGGGTCTCCATTAATTCACCATCTAAAGGAAACAACGCCTACTCCATCACCGGCCTTGATACCGAATCTGCTATAAAAAAGATCACCACATCCTTGGAAGAGCATGGCATAGGAAATCGTACAGTAAACTATAAATTGCGCGACTGGATATTTTCTCGCCAGCGATATTGGGGAGAACCATTTCCACTCGTTTCTCATCCTGATGGATATAGCATATCAATTGATCCTCCAATAGTCCTTCCACCTATGGAAGATTTCCGACCAACAACATCCGAAGATCCTAATCAGCCTGTTCAACCCCCCCTACACAGGGCTGGACCAGAGTGGTGGAAAACAGAACTAACAGACGGAGTTGACGGCATACGGGAGATGAACGTTATGCCGCAATGGGCTGGTTCATGTTGGTACTATTTACGTTTCATAGATCCGTTAAATGAAAACAGATTCTGTGATGCTAAAGCTGAATCCTATTTCATGCCAGTAGATTTGTATGTTGGTGGCGCGGAACACGCGGTCCTTCATCTCCTCTATGCGCGTTTTTGGCACAAGGTACTCTATGATCTGGGTTATGTTTCTACTCCTGAACCATTTAAGAAATTGTTTAATCAGGGTATGATAACTGCTGATGCATTTCAAGATGAACGGGGAGTCTACGTAGATATTAGGGAAGTCGAACTCCGTGACGGAGAGGGCTATTCAAAAACAGGTGAAAAATTAATTAAGACCACCGGTAAAATGGGTAAACGTTATAAAAATGGTCTTCCTCCTGAAGAAATAGGTGCCGAATACGGCGTTGATACGCTTCGGCTTTATGAAATGTATATGGGACCTTTAGAAGCCAGCACTCCATGGAGTATGGAAGGCATCCGAGGAATGCAACGTTTTCTACAACGGGTATGGCGAAATTTCTTTGATGACAATGGTAAATCCAAAATAGACGGTGAGGCTACGGAAGATCAACTCCGTACGATGCATAAAAGTACCGAGCGGGTTTCCGACCATATTGAAAACCTACGATTTAACACAGCCATAGCTTCCTTAATAGAATGGAACAACGAATTAGTTGCGATAAATACTATTCCACAGACCGTGGCTAGTGTCTTTTTACGCTTATTGAATCCTTTTGCTCCACATATAACTGAAGAAATTAACTCACGGTGGGATGCCGGCTTCGAAACCGGCCTTTCGTCAGCACCCTGGCCAGAACCTGACGAAAAGTATCTAACTGACGAACTAATAACCTTACCTATTCAGGTAAATGGTAAGGTTCGTGGTAAGATATCTATACCATCAGACATCTCTGAAGAAGAATTAAGACAAAAAGTCCTTAATATGGAAAATGTAATCAAATTCATTAATGATCCGAAGGAAATAAAACGTTTTATTCTTATTCCTGGTCGGATTGTTAATATAGTTTGTTAGACCTTTTTCGAAATCCTAGGATACAAATTAACTTTTTTAAAAATCTAGGTATACTGCAATCTTAAATATACGATTTGTAATGGATCTAAATATCATTCGATATTTAAAATAATCACACCTCATCCTCTAGCGAATGTTTTTTCAATTGACACATCATCAATTGTCAGTATATTTACATTGTTTGGTATGGCATACAAATGATTATCTCTATTGTCTTTTTGAATGTAAGCCAAACATCTGCTAACATATGTATATATTTATATGTTGACGGTAAATATTAACAGTGCCCGCAAAATAACATTTAGAGTCCTAAAAAATATTTACGAGATATGTAAAGGATATCGGAGTGAAATTTTATGAATTGTTTTCAAAAGTATAATACTCTGCTTTTCCTAATCCTATGCTTGATTCAAGCATGTGAAAGTGATCCAATATTAAGCCCGAATGCAGTAGATGAAACTGACAAGGGAAGTTACGGTCTCAGTTCGTTACCTGATCAATCAACAAATGAATCCCAAGATAATGAAAATCCGGAGCTATTTTAAGTTGATAGCGATTAAACTAATAACGCTTCGTGTCGTTACAATGGTTCTTTTTGGAGTTACGTGCGCAATTGCGGCACAAGAAGAATTCTCAGGAAAAATCATTGACAGTACTTCCCAGCGACCAATTTTCGGAGCCTTAATCGAATTTATAATCGACGAAGAAAGAAAGTACTCGGTAACATCTAACGATTTAGGGGTTTTCAAGATCCCAGTCGGAACCGGTACCTCGAAAATAGTAGTAACTATGATAGGTTATCACCAAAAAGTAGTATTGTTTGATGTAGCAACATTCAATTCAGAATCCGAAAAAATAATTAAATTAAACGCCAGCCCTATAGAACTAACCCCAATACAAATTATTGGAGAGTCCGATACAGTAAATCGGCAAAGAGTTGGAACCGCTACGAAGATTTCGGCCAAAACTGTAAAAATGATAAAACCAATCGGTACGCAGGAACTTCTAAGCCTCGTTCCGGGCGTAAATGCTTATGCTGATGACGGATTTGGTAATTCTAGACTCAGTATAGGAATACGTGGAATAAATCCGCGTAGGAGCTCCCGCGTCTTAATCCTTGAAGATGGTATACCGATACAACCGGCAATATATGTTTATCCTAACGCCTATTATAATCCGCCCGCTGAACGAATCGACGAAGTTGAAGTTATAAAAAGCAGCGGGGCAGTAAGATATGGACCGCAAACCATGGGCGGCGTCATCAATTATAAAACTACCCGGCCTGGAGACAGGAGGGGTTGGCTTACCCAAATCACGGGTGGGAATAATTCGTATATGAGTCTAAACGCGCAGCGCTTAGGTCTTGGATATGGTAAATTTACCACGGATATACAAGCGTTGTATAAACGCGGCGATGGTTTTAGACAAAACAACGGTTTCGAACAATACAATACAACCCTAAAGACACAGTATATCTTAAGTGAAAAAAAATTTCTGTATTTAAAGGTTAATGGTAATTTCGAAGACTCCAATGCAACCTATACAGGCCTAACTGAATATAGCTTCGAGACACAACCCAACTTCAATCCAAAACCCTTTGATAGATTTAAGGTAAAACGTGCCTCTGTTGATCTTATTTATACCGCTCGCATAACGGATACCGTTATAGAAAACACAAGTATTTATTTAAATGTGTTTGATAGGCGATGGTGGCGAGAAGACGATATTTTCACGAGAGCATCAACTTGGAATAGGGGAGACAACACGGCCGTCCCATACTACCAATCTGGTGACATCGTAAGGGTCGGTGGAGGACAAAATAGTTTTGGAATTTTAAGGACATTTTATGTCGGGGGTATTGCCCGCGATTATCAATTTACGCATTCGATGTTAGGTAATTCAGCTAACGCCGAGGTTGGTGTGCGTGGACATTGGGAAAGATTTATTGACGATAAGAAAATTGGATCCACGCCCAACGCACGCAGCGGGATTTATTACAAGGGTACAATTGATGACCCCGATAATCCAGTCGCTATTGTTGGGCAGAGTCACCACTACGAGACGTCTGCATTTTCATTGTATGCCCAGGATAAAATAAAATTTGGAAAACTGTCCGTTGATACTGGGCTAAGACTTGAAACCTTCAGGCAATCTAGGGTAGATAGACTACGCGGTTCAATTTTCGCTGATAAAGTCTCGGTTGTCTTGCTACCTGGGCTTGGTCTTAATTATTCCATAGGTAACAACAACTTATTTGGTAGCATTCATAGAGGTTACACCCCTCCTTCCAGTGGCACGTTGAAAGTAACGAATTTTGGTGCAAACGTTCCTGACGGCGGGCTAGATTTAAAATCAGAGAAAAGTTGGAACATAGAGGCCGGAGCTAGAACCAAAAGAAAAATTTTGGCTATAGAGCTTACCGGTTTCTTAGTAAAAATAAAGGACCTTGTTGCTGCGGGACGTGGTACCGCATTCAAAAACTTGGGTAGTGTAGATACCTGGGGAATGGAGCTTGGAAGCAAATACTCTCTTTCATCTATAAACTCCTTCTTACCGGACTTAAATGTCTCTTACACCTTTCTACAGACGGAGATAAAAAGGGGCCTTATCACGTCTAGTCAGAAAGCTGGTGGAGTTACTGTTAATATCGCGGGCAACCAGTTACCATACGCCCCTGAACACACGGTCACTGTCGGTTTTGAAAAGTCTACCGAAAGTGGTTTCAACTTAAGAACCGATTTGAATTTTGTAGACCAGGTCTATACCGATTTCGAAAACGTTGAAGTCACTTCAAATAGGGGTGATATGGGTCCTGTTCCTTGTTTCACTGTCATCAACGCTAGCCTTGATTATCCCGTTGTAGATAGTTGGCATCTATTCGTATCTGCAAAAAATATTACAGATAAAATCTATATAGGTTCGCGTCTTCATTCTAATCCCGGCCAACCTCAGGCCAATTTAAGTTCAGGCATTTTAATAGGTCCAAGAAGGCAAATAAACTTCGGCTTAAGACGTTCATTGTGAAAACTACAATAACAATCACCATTTTACCTTATCCAAACCATTTCATGGAGAAATTGCAGTGAAAATTTTTACACAAAAAATTAGTGGTCTAATTGTTATCTCAATGCTCTTTGTAGCTTGTGGCGACGATGACAAAAGCCCAACATCGAGCCATGATCATGACGGTCATATCGACGTCCCATCGGCCTATCAGTTTGATAGTAGATTTACCGAAGGTGAAAGTAGCGTATCATACTCAGGACAAGTTGTTCGCAATCTTTTGCTTCAAGACTTAAAGATCCTTATCGGTAACCTAGGAAAAGATGGAGCACAATCCATAACTGTACAGGATATGATGGACTTATACGATTACGACGACGCTCTAAATTTAACAAGTCTGACTACGACCGGTAGCTTACAGCCACTTGAAAACAAATATTCATCTATATCGACAGGGAAGAATCTTAAGAGCAAAACTTCTCCTGCCGTAGTTATTGGTTACGGCAAAACTACAGATGAACTAATGATGGAATGGTTCCAAATTATCGCAGACAACTCAAATGACGCATCAAAACTTGGAACACCTGCAGTATACACTACCGAAGATGGTGTCGATTTGGCCCAGATGGTAAACAAGGTATTAATTGGTGCAGTGCCATACTATCAGGCTACTGGTAATTACTTCTACAAATTACTAGATAAAGGCAATGACTCTGCGAAAGAAGGCAAAATCTATACGGATATGGAGCACTATTGGGACGAAGCCTGGGGGTATTTTGGAGCAGCAGCTGACTATAGTCGCTACACCGATGTCCAACTTGCTGGAAAAACAGCTGATGACTTTTCTTTTGACTCGAATGGTGACGGCTACATAGACTTTAAATCGGAATATAATCACGGAATCTCACGGAATGCAGGCAAACGCGATAAGGGCGGTACTGGCGTTGACTTTACCTCTGATATTTTCAATGCCTTCCTTCGTGGTAGAACTCACATAGTAAATCAAGAATCTGAGGCTATGATCATCGCTGAAAGAACAGCGGCTTCAAATGGTATGGAAAAAGTCATTGCTGCAACAGCGGTTCACTACATAAATGACACACTCGCAGACATGATCGAAAATTCAGATGACAAAACAAATCTGAATAAGCATTGGGGTGAAATGAAAGGCTTTACAGTCGCTCTTCAATTTAATCCATACGCTTTAATAACTACAAGCCAACTAGAAGACCTTCATATGAATTTTGGTCAAGCGCCTTCCTATGCCGCACCAGGTACAGCTGATTACGATGCGTCAGTGGAAAAGCTAAACGCGGCAAAAGTTATATTTCAAAATGCCTATGGATTCAGCGATGCGAATATGGCAGGTTGGTAATATTAACCAAAAACATTTATAGTCTAGGGCCCGGAAGCTTTAATGCTTCCGGGCCTGTTTCATTGTAACCACCATTGAATTAAAACTATCCATTGACGGCAACAGTGATATGTTTCCTCTAATATTTTTTTCCCTTATAAGCCGAATATACTTCGGTATTTCTTATGTTGAGGATATAGACAGTCTTCGCTTTGCCCTTTCCTTAATTAAATTTGATGTAATCAACCTCCAACCGCATTTTCCAGTTTACCCTATTTTCACGTGGGCTGCTATTATTCTTCATAGTGTTTCTAATAGCTACCTCTTAACTTTTTCGCTCATAGGCGCTTTTTCTACCATTATAATTGTCATCTGCGTTGTAAAGATAATTGGAAGCAAACTAACCATGCCCCTAGGTTTCTTTGTTGCCTTGATCACCTTCTTTAATCCTCTTCTTTGGATCATGGGTGTTCGTTACATGCCAGATCTTATGGGCGTCGCATTTGTGCTATTAATAATTTTAATATTTAGTAATGTTAAAAAGGTCAAATGCTTCGGATTTATATTTTGTGGTCTACTCTTTGGTGTAAGGCTATCCTACGCACCCTTTATATTTCCCTTGTTGTTGTCTAATTATTTTTCGTCGGATAACAAACTTCGTGATGTTGTACTTTTTTTCTTAGGTATTGCTATATGGTTAATACCATTGCTTTTATTGACTGGATTCGAGGACTTATTCTCAGCAGCCACAAGACAAACAATGGGGCATTTTAATGAATTTGGTGGTACACTTTCCACGGAACCGGATATCTTTGAGAGGGGATTAGCTACCCTCCGTTCAATTTGGGCGGACGGAATGGGCTTATATTGGCCTGGACGGCACTGGCTAACTATTCTGTCCAGTTTTTTTCTTCTCACACTTTTTATTCTTTGGAAAAAAGACAATTCAAATACATCTAATCAAAATCGGAAAATCAACCCGTCAGTAATTATTGGATTAGTTTTTTATTTAGTTTGGATTTTTCTTTTTCAAAACGTTGTACACAAAAGTCGGCACGTCTTACCAATATTACCTTTTGTATGCATGGGAATTGGTATTGTAATTGCACAACAGTGGGGGACTGGAAGATTTTTAAATCGTTTTCTAGTATGCGGTTTTTTATTCTGTTATTCAGCTATTACTCTTCACATAGTCAACCAACATAAAACTCCTACAGCAATTTCACAGGTAAAAGACTACCTTCTTTCTATCCATCGTCACGATTTACAAGTAGTGACAACTCCTTTAATCAAATTTTATCTAAAGACACACGAAATTAAAGCGAATTTAATTATTGCCGGAAACCAAAATGAATTGGATTCATTATACTGCCACTACCAAGAAAGAGATCAAACAAACATTAAATCCTTTATCTCTATAAACAATCACGTTAGTGGAGCCGTTCCCAAATTAAAAAAAACGTTTTTTCACAATCCCTATGTAAATAGACTCTGGCCCAAGCTATCAGTTTATGAGTATTAATAATAAAAACATCGAGAAGATTCATATTATTGGAGGAGGTCCTGCAGGCCTAGCCGTTGCGTATTATGCAAAAAAAGCTGGATTAGACTTTCACGTCTACGAAGCGAACGATACTTCAGGTGGGAACTGTAGGACAATAAAAATGGGTGCGTTTCGTTTTGATACCGGAGCACACCGACTTCACAATAAAATACCTGAAATCACTAACGAATTTAAGAAGCTTCTCAATTCAGAATTATTATTGGTAAATGCACCGAGTCAAATTTTCTTAAAGGGAAAGTTTTATGAATTTCCTCTACAGATGGGGAATCTTTTATCAACATTAGATTTACGCCGAGTTATTAAGATAATTTATGAAAACTTACAATGGCGACGGAAGCAAGATACAACTTCCTTTTCCTCATTTGCAACGCAAACGTACGGACAAACTTTAGCTAATTTATTCCTCCTAAATTATTCAAAAAAACTGTGGGGGATCGGTACAGAAAATCTTTCTTCTGATGTAGCTGGCGGTCGCTTAAAGGGACTGACTCTAAAAAATTTTATTAGGGAAATGATGTTAGGTAAAAAAGCAGCCACAGAACACATCGATGGTTCATTCTACTATCCGAAGTGGGGAATCGGATCAGTAATGGACGGTTTAGTAAATTATATTGGGAAAGAGAATATCTCTGCGAATAAGCAAGTAACATCAATAATTACAACTGAAAAATCGGTGTCTAAATTCTGTTTAAATAATGTGGAAATTATAGAATCCGATTATCTAGTAAATACTTTACCACTCACGCTAACCGCTAAATTACTTGACCCTCTACCCAATAAAGAAGTAATAGAAAGCGCTAATGCAATCAAATATCGCAACCTAATTCTGGGTATTGTTGGACTCTCTCGTTCCCAGTTCACACCTAATGCCTCTATTTATTTTCCCGACGAGAACGTGCCGTTTACTCGTATTTATGAACCTAAAAATCGCAGTAGATCAATGGCTCCTATAAATCAAACGTCCCTTGTAATAGAATGTCCATGCTTCGACAACGATCCAATTTGGTCTATGAGTGAAGCAAACATAAAAGACACAATAGAGCCACATTTAAAAAAATTACCTTTCTATAATTCATCGGAAGTAAACTTATTCAGGTCTTTTAAAGTTCCTTACGCCTATCCTGTACTTGAAAAAAGTAAACTTAAAATCGCCGAATTGCTGAGTAATTATTTTGAAGGCTTCTCGAATATGTCAATGATCGGAAGATCGGCGTTATTCAGGTATACGCACATTCACGATCATATGATTGGGGCAAAAAACTTGGTGCAATCTTTGAAGTCAAATAAATAAAACCGATTATACAGATTGTATATAGTCCGAAGCATTATCTGTTATCTGGTTTCTATCTTCGTAGTATTTCATGGTTGTTTTTATGTCTTTATGGCGAAGATGCGATTGAACCTGCTGAGGTCGCGCTCCGCCTTCAATAGCCAAGGTGCAACATGTATGCCGAAACATATGTGCCGTTATTTTCTGAGAAACACCGGCCGCTCTTGCGTGTCTCTTAACTATTAAATTTACAGATTGGGCCGTCAATTGGTTTCCGTGCGAATTGTTTCTGGCCAAACTGATAAAAATCGGCGCTGAACTCAGACAAGGATGGTCGTGTAACTCTAATTCCTTTTTATAATTAAATAACTTGTCGAGAACAACAGGCTGCAACTTAATAAGCTGATCAGTTCCAGATTTAGTATCCGGAAGTAGAAGAAGAGTATGTTCATCGTTTTCAATGAGATGTTCCCAAGACATTTTGGCTGCCTCAGAGCGTCTTAATCCTCCATACATTAGGACGAAAAATAGCGCAATATCACGAGCTTTCATCAATGGATCGTTGAGAAGCTCAATTTGAGCAATAATACCATTCAGCGCTGATTTTGGAATCGCTTTTCCTGTTAAATTAGCTTCAATTTTGTAACCACGTACTAACGCAGAATCTGTCGGATTCTTTTCAATTTGCCCTGTAGCGAGCAACATTTTAAAGAAAGCCTTGAGACTTGATAATTTTCTATTAATACTTGTGTGTTTATAATCACGCTCAGCAAGATGATTTCTAAATGAAATCACATGGGAATGAGTAATCTCTTGTAAAGTAGAACGCGTTAAATCCGCATCAACACCAATAAAATCAAAGAAATGTCGTAGATCGGCCTCATAAGCGCGCCGGGTTCTGTCGCTAAGCTGGCCAGAAAGAAACTCCTCAACCGGATCTAACGTTGACGTAGCCATATTAGATAACGAATTAGCTTCATGAAATGCAACAGAGTTACTTGGATTGTCCATAGTCACAGCACGAATTTACAATAATTGATTAACGGTTTCTGTATATTACATATTTACAGTAGATTACATATTTTCGCCAGTTGTATTTTTTACATTATATAAATAGAGCCCCT
Source organism: Candidatus Latescibacterota bacterium (assembly GCA_036343635.1). Taxonomy (GTDB): domain Bacteria; phylum Latescibacterota; class UBA2968; order UBA8231; family UBA8231. The sequence continues at coordinate 192,967 of JAYYVF010000076.1, forward strand.
ATATCGGAAATCACCATCTTTTATTATTCATAAGGGGAATTATCGATAGTATAAGATGTGTAAGACAATCCGACTATATTTAAACAGACCTCTGCCAAACTACCCTATTATTGATTATCTTACATATATTAAGTGGGCTAAATGCGGTTTAACCCCAACCTTCGTTAGTAGTCTATAACTTATGACCATTGATATTGATAAAGAAAAATTCCTCGAATTCGGATTTTTACGTATAGACAACGTCATTCCGATTGAAGAACTAAATTGGATTCGAGAAACATACGACGATATGTTCGATCCAGGTTCAGGTAAACCTGTTCGGAAAGAATTAGGCGGAAAAGATGAATTAGGTCGAGCCGCGCTACCACAAGCTTTAGGTATAAGCAAAGCCATAACTAAATTTACCGAGTTACAATACCGTAAAAACCTGGAAATAATTGCCAAAACACTGCACGGTGAGTCTAGTAGGTTTAGAAACGATCACGCTATTTTAAAACCGGCAGAATACGGCATACTAACGCCGTGGCACCAGGATCAGGCCTACCACAGCCCTGAATATCGATACAAAACCATCAATTTCTGGTTGCCTTTAGAAGATTCCTACATAGAAAATGGCTGTATGTGGTTTGTGCCGTTTACGCATGGCGGTGGAGTCGTTCCACACGAATACTTGAAACCGGGTGATTCGTCTACGGCTATGGTAGCCGACAATCAAGAATATTGGCATGAAAATGGGGTTCCAGTCCCCTGTCCGGCTGGAAGCGTAACCGTTCACCATAGTTACTGTATGCATTATGCCGGCCCGAATACTACCAA
>JAYYVF010000077.1:0-8105 GCA_036343635.1 Candidatus Latescibacterota bacterium
GTCTTGAGCATTGGTATACGCATCAAATCTGGTCGTGACTGAACGACTTCAGTAACAGGCCCTCGGCTTACATTTTTCATACCAACACGCAAAAGCTCCGGAAAGATATTCTTGTTGCGCCAAATAACTTTCTGTGGAGAACGACTTGGTAATTCTTGTGCAATATCAACCACTTGCTTAATAAAACGCTCTGGCCGATTCCCAAAAGCCAAATCCACGCGTTTGGGTGAACCAAACAAATTTGTCACGCAGGGGAAGTCGGCTTTCTCTATATTTTTAAACAACAAGGCCGGACCTCCAGAGGCCACCACTCGACGATGTATTTCGGCCAATTCCTGATCCGACGAAACAGCAACATCTATTTCGACGATTTCTTGCTCTTTACGTAATATGTCAATGAATTGTCTCAGGTTATTCATTTGATCTTAATCTCTCCAAATCCAAACCAATAGGCTGCAAAATTAGTACCGTATCGCACCAATTGTTCCCCATCTTGAAACAACTTTCAAATTTCGATGTCGGCCGTAACAAAGTAGTGATCGCTGGGATAACGACCATCCAGATCCCTATCAATAATTGAGGCAGACAAGACATCCACCTGGCCTCTAACGAATACCCAATCCATTTTCCCTATGCCCCCTTCAAATTTAGGCCCTTTGAAAGCGTGAAAAGTATGACCCGGTTCAGAAACATTATGTACTGCAGCATATGTATCTCTCCATCCCCCAGAAAAATATTGTGATATTGCAGCATTTCCAAAATCACAGTTCATGTCTCCGGTTAGTATTTGGGGATAATCATCTGTATAAGCCCCTGCGTCCTCACAAATCAACTTGGCACCTGCTTCACGTGCCATCTGGCTCACGTGATCCAGATGAGTATTAACTATACGAAACTCTCGTCCGGTTGATCGGCACCTTAGGCGAAGCCAATTTACCAAGCGTACACACGCACTGTCCCAAGAACTTGAACCACTTACGTGAGGCGTTTCAGACAACCAAAACCCTCCCGGTGAAACTACCTCGAACTTATCTTCTCGATAGAAAATCGCATTTGTGGGACGGTCAGTCTGTGTCTCATCCGCTATGGCAAAGTACGCATACTCAGGAAGCGACTCTCGAGCATAATCACGCTGAGGTAACCATAATTCCTGAAAACAAATAAGATCTGCTCCCAAATCTCGAATTACACTCAAAGTAAACTCTTTCCGAAGTTTCCAATGATTTGGTCCATCTTCTGCGGGGTAACAACGAATATTACAAGTCGCAACACGCATTGGATTTGTCTCCACTAGGCTTATAGGCCTACTTTGTTAATTATGAACTCACAAGAGGATCCTCAGGAGATTACTACGGGACTTGTTGCTACGCAAGACCTCCCAGAAAACCAAGTCTTCATAATTTCAGATCCAGGACTAGAAGACATCGTAAAAAATGAACTCCAAACATGTCTCCAAAGGAACGGATGTAGCAATCCGAACATTCTAATCAAACCTTTTGGGCTCGGTGGCCAACTTTTGATCAAAACACCAAAAGGCTTTCCGTTACATGCAACAGCAGTGAAACTCCGGTCGATTCATCATGCCCTAATCCCTATTCATCATTTTGATCTACCAGACGAGAATGCAGTTGCCCACATTGAAAGCGAAGTAGGAAAACTCTCTCTATCTCTTTTAAATACAGCAAAAAGTTTTCGAGTAACGACTCAACGCACGGGCAAACATGATTTCAAAAGCACTGATGTCGAACGTCGTGCCGGAGCAGCACTCTGGCGCAAATACGGTACCTCGGTTGACTTAAAGAACCACGAAATTGATATCCACGTGAATATTTTCGAACACGTTTGCTTTGTGGGTATCCCTCTTCACAAAAAGCCGCTTAGCAACCGCTTCCGGAGACAGTTCCAACCTCGAATAGCTCTTAAAGCCTCTATAGCACACGCTCTCCTGGCATTGGGAAAGATTGAGCCCACCACAAAATCAGCCGTCTTGGATCCCTTTTGCGGTTCAGGTACAATCCTCTTCGAAGCCGCTCACTATAGTTCTAAACTTGCACTCTACGGAAGCGACATCGACCCTCACGTTGTAGCGGGTGCACAAATGAATGCAGAAGGTATGAATTTGACTAACAACATTCAATTTGTTCAGGGCGATGCCCGCGAATTGAACACCGTCTTCCCTCTACAACGTTTTGATCATATTGTTACTAATCCGCCATACGGGCTGCGCTTTGGCCAACATTTAAACTTCGAAAGGTTCTACGTCCGCATATTGCAGCAATTCTGGTATCGCCTCACGCCTGATGCCACCGTCGTGTTCATAGCATTGAAATGGAAAAAACTAAGCGCGGCTCTTCGCTTAACCGGACTTTACAAAACAATTGGAAAACAGCGTGTCGACATGGGGGATGTGAAACCTCATATTGTTTCGCTAAGACGTATTCAAAAGGAAAACGAATAGTGAAAACGCTCTATTTAATACGCCACGGAGAAGTAAACAACCCTACCGGTATAATCTATGGAAGACTCCCCGGATTTGGACTCAGTCAGACAGGGAAAAAACAAATTTCATCAGCAATTCATAAATTAAAATGTAATCCGCCTCACGCTCTTTATGCATCACCCATGCAACGCACACAAGAATCTGCTGAGTTAATAGCCTCAAATCTTAACTTAGAAATTGAAACCGACGACCGTATCATCGAAACAAAGATCGGGCATTTTCAAGGAAAATCTTTTGATTCCTTACCGAAACCTTACATAACCGATGAAGGCATCCATCCCGAAATTGAAAGCGGGCGTAGCATTCGTACACGATTTATGGGCTTTGTTGATCATTTACGGATCCAACACCCGAAAAAAACTGTTGCAGCCGTGTCGCATCGAGATCCTATAATTGTGGCGCTCTTACACTGGCAAAACCGTCCTATAGAGGACCTCAATACTTTTGACTTTGCACCCGGATCTATTTTCGCAGTACATTTTAAGAAAACGATCAAAATGGAAAAATTGATTTAATTCATTCCTAATACGCGAGATTTATTAATGAATACATTAGAATTCTCAACCAATCCATTTGGGGGAGTGCTAACAACGACGGGATCTTTACCTGAATCTACAGAAAACTTCAGCAATCTTCTTGAAAAATCACTAGACCTATGGCGCGATGAAGGTTTTTTGGTTGTCTGGATTGAAATCCCCCTTTCAAAGGTCCAATTAATTCCCGTCGCAGCAAAACATGGATTCGTCTTTCACCATTGCCGAGAAAATTACACCATGATGACCTTCAGGTTGTCCGATGGCGCGTTCGTCCCGGCATTCTCCTCTCACTATATCGGCGCTGGTGGGGTCGTTTTAAGCGATGACGGAGAGTTGTTGGTCGTCAGCGAAAAGTATCAACGTCTTAATCAAGGACCTCCAAGGTTCAAGTTGCCGGGCGGGACCTTGAACGAAGGCGAACATTTAGCAAACGCCGTCGAAAGGGAAATTCTGGAAGAAACTGGCATAAAAGCGTGCTTCGAATCATTAGTATGCTTTCGACATTGGCATGGCTATCGTTACGGAAAATCAGACATTTATTTCGTGTGTCGATTACGGCCTCTAAGTAAAACAATTACAATCCAAGAGGAGGAAATTTCCGAATGCCAATGGATGCCAATAAAAGAATATCTGAATGCCGAAAATGTCAGTGAATTCAACAAAGAAATAGTGAAGTCCGCGACAACAAGCCCAGGCTTAGCTCACGCTCAAATAGACGGTTATGCGGAGCCTGAACGTTACGAGTTTTTTATGCCATCCCACAAAGAATTAGATGAGGAATAGTACGGCAATTACACTTTGGTGCTTAATATGTGATTTAGATGATTTGCAAATTGATTGCGGTCGGCCGAGTTCAGCGCTGCCGGACCATTAGTCTCTATATCGCTGGCGCGCAAGGTATGCATGAAATCACGCATATTCAATAGAGATCCAATATTTTCGGCAGAATACAACTCACCGCGTGGACTCAACGCCTCAGCTCCTTTTTGTATGACTTCAGATGCCAACGGTATGTCACTTGTAATTACGAGATCCCCACGCCTCAAAACCTTTACGATTTCTTCGTCGGCGGCATCGAGCTCTGATTCGACTACCAAGACATGGATGTATCCAGACTTGGGCACACGCAAATACTGATTCGCCACCAACGTCACATCAGTCTGGGTCCGCTCCGCAGCCTTATAAAGAATTTCCTTGATCGCTACTGGGCACGCGTCAGCATCAACCCAAATTTTCATTAACATTTCCTTTACTGAATCAGCTACTCTATAGTAGATGATTATTTTCGAAGAACGGCGCATTTATATCCGTCAATAAAAAATGGCATTCACTTGAACTCTGACCCTATTTACATTTACCTTTGGTCAATTGTAAATTAGTTTATCCCGACAAAAGTATTATCACAAATTGACGTAAAGGACATACAACCGTGTCGCAACCCATACTATTGACCGATAAACAAATTCAAGATTATCTCGTTAATGGTTACACAACGGTAAAAACAAAATCGCCAACAGCATTACACCAAAAAATACATCGGGAAATAAAAACCCTTTATGCTGATGAAGGTAATCCTGGAAACGAAATCCTGTCAAAGGTTCCCGACCTTTATAAAATCTTAGAGGACCCTCACGTACATGGATCACTCTGTAGTTTACTTGGCCCTGATTATATCATCCATCCGCACCGCCATTGTCATCAAAATATAAGCGGATCTGAAGGTCAGAATATGCATCAGGATAGCTACGAAGACGACCAGAATGTCAGACACCACCGAACGCGTTGGGCAATGGCATTTTACTATCCTCAAGATACGACATTAGATATGGGTCCAACATCAATCTTGCCTGCAACACAATATTATACAACAGATGCAGAGGCACAAAAACGAGAAGAATTGCCCTTGTGTGGCCAAGCTGGAACCGTTACCATCGTCCATTATGACCTTTGGCATAGAGCAATGCCAAATAGTAATGAAAATGACCGCTTTATGGTCAAATTTCTCTTCACAAGAATGAGCGAACCACAGAAACCCTCTTGGGACCACCAAAATCCTTCTTGGGACTGCGTGAGTGACGAATCTCCCACAGCGGTTTGCATTAGAGCCTGGGACTGGATGCGAGGTGCAGAAAAAACTGATCTCAAATATCGGACTTCTCCCCAGGAACTCAAACTTAAATTGCTTTCCGATTCCGAAAAAGACCGAATTGAAGCCGTGTATTCCTTAGCAGACCTGGGCGAGGAGTCTGTACCTACTCTAGTAAAAGCTCTAAGATCACAAGCTGAAAATTACCTAGAAGAAAACACAGAAAAACCTCATACAAACCCTAGTCAATTAGACACTACGGTAGGCTTTTCGTCTCTTGGAAACTCGGCAATTCCCTGCCTCATTGAGTTGCTTTCGGACGATCGCTGGTGGCTCCGTGCTGCCGCTGCTGACATACTTGGAGATATGGGAGAGAAAGCATCCGAATCCGTGCCATTTTTGGCAAATATACTAAATGACTCATCACCCTGGGTACAGCGAAATGCCATCGAAGCTCTTGGTAATATTGGACCTAGTTCCGCCGAAGCTGTCTCAAAACTTAGTAAGTCATTAAATGCTCCAGAAAGTTGGGTACGTCATAATGCAGCCCTAACGCTTGCAAAAATAGGCCCGAAAGCCAAAGAGGCAATTCCCGAACTCGAAACACGTGTCGAAGACGAAGCCAGTTATGCTTCCTCCCACGCCCAAATAGCATTAGAACGTATTAAAAATTAAAATTCCTCTTCACATGTTAAGAGACTTAAATCTATGAAGACCCAAGCTTTGAATAACTTTCGGGCAAAACTAGCCAAGGGTGAAACGGTTTACGGCCTATGGGTTACTTTGGAATCAGCAAGCATAACCGATATGGCTGTAGCACTGGATTTAGATTGGGTAGTTATTGATGCAGAACATGGACACTTAGACTGGAAAGATATAAACGAACATATTCGCGCAGGCCTCCGTAGTGATACTGTGGTATTAGTTAGAATACAAGAGCGCAGTACGTCGCTTAGTAAACGTGTCCTAGATATGGGTGCCGACGGAATCGTTATACCTGGAGTAGAAAATCATCTACAATTGCAAGAAGCTGTCCGTGATTGCCACTATCCGCCCTCTGGACGACGTGGTATAGGTGGCGAACGGGCGACCGTTTGGGGACAGTGTCTTAACGAACATGCCGACGAAGCAAACACGAACGTATTGGTAATACCCCTTATAGAACAAGTCTCAGCGATCCCTCATATACAAGAGATGTGTGAAGTCGAAGGAGTCGATACCTTCTTCTTCGGACCAGCAGATTTTTCAGCCTCCGCTGGCTTTGCCGGGCAATGGGAAGGACCTGGTGTTGCCGAACAAATCATAGAAATTAAAGATATTTTTATAAGCAATAATAAATACTGTGGAGTTATGGCTACAAACAACGAAAACCTGTTAAATCGAAAAGAACAAGGGTTTCGAATGTTGGGAATTGGATCTGACTCTGCTCTGTTATTACACTCAATAAGGAGAATTCTCGGTACCGTTGGTCGCGATAAGAAACCTAAAACAAGTCTCGATCCACGAAACTGACTTTTACTAAGTTTTTCTCACTCTAAATTCCAAATACAAAACAAAGCCTTTGTTACTTTGGAATCGAGGCATATTTGAAAGAATCTAAGTTTAGTATTGGGTTAACCGCCGATTTCTATGACGAAAATGGAAACACTCTATATGAAGATATAGGACTTTGCGTATTTGAAAAATATAGTCATATAGTGTTGTCAAAATTCGCGGAAAGTAAAACTGAAATCACGTCAGATCAATTATCTGATCATAATGTTGCTTTTGTCCTTAGTCCAAATGTGACTGCCAATTCTCTAACAGAAAACGAAGAGCACTTATTAGCCATAAGTCGGTTCGGCGTGGGCTATGACAATGTAGACGTTGAAGCTTGTACCACTAATGACGTACTCGTATTGATTGCCGAAGGAGCTGTAAATAGGTCTGTTGCGGAGGCAACAATTACCTGGATGTTGGCACTAACACATAATGTCCTGGAAAAGGATCAGCTTGTTAGAACGGGCCGTTGGAATGATAGAAATCAATTGATGGGTTCCGAGCTTCGAGAGAAAACGCTCGGTGTCATAGGATTCGGAGGTATCGGTAAGGCACTTGTTGATTTACTCAATGGATTTGGAATGAAAAAAGCTATTGTATATGACCCAGGCCTCACTAAAGATATTTGCTCCAGATTCGAGGTAACGCACGTCGAGAAACTTGATGAACTTTTAATGGAATCTGACTTTGTCTCACTACACTGCCCATTAAACGAAGATACTCGTGGACTCATCGGTAACAGACAGCTAAAGCTAATGAAATCAACAGCCTATCTACTAAACCTTAGTCGTGGTGGTATAGTGGATGAGGAGGCACTGTACAATGCTCTCCTGAATCAAACAATCTCGGGAGCGGCTATAGACTGCTTTGAAGGAGAACCTATCCTGTCTCCCCACCGATTCGGAAGGCTTAATAATGTTATTTTAGCACCACACTCTATAGCATGGACAAACGAGCTATTTAGAGATATCGGAAGAACTGCCTGCAAAAGCATGCTGGACTTATCCTTCGGGAAACGACCAAGGGGCGTTGTCAATCCTGAGGTCTTCGAAAGTTCTAACTTTAATCGGAAATGGGCTAGGTTTGTTGCGTAGAACCTCATTTACCTCACTTAACTTTTTTTAAACCTAAATTTCGGAGCTACTAGAAATCATTTCGTAATAAATCCAACATAATGATTCCATGTATCCGGTATGTTGAGGGTCCATCTCTAGTGCCTGTTCAACATATTTTGAAGCATTTTCATAATCCCCCAAACCCGCATAACTATATCCAATCAGATAAAGTGCCTGGGCTTTAAATGTTCCGGATACCAATGGAAGATGTCCTAGCGCTAAATTAAATTCCTCTGATTCAATATGAGATTTAGCCATATTTAACCGCACCAAATCATTATTTGGATCACTGAGCAAAGGCCTAATATAGGTTACCTCAAAAAACTTAC
>JAYYVF010000078.1:0-12701 GCA_036343635.1 Candidatus Latescibacterota bacterium
TAAATTCCACAGCTATGAAGGAAATTCAAATGTAGAATAAAAGGAGAATAATTAAATCCCATTTTTTGACTTTCAAGCATTAATTCACGGTCTATAGTTGCCGAGTTTTCCTTATTGCGCTCAACGAGAGCTAAATGCGTAGCTGCCATTTTACCGTAATTCAGTTTTTTTGATGCGAGCCATGGAATCCATTGTGCCTCGTCAGGGAAGTTCCATAGGCCTCGTTCAGGTATATCGGGCCAATCCCTGATGTTGACGATGGGTATAGTGACGTAGCTGGGACAAATTGTTGCTAAAAGCAGCTGTCTGATTGTACAGGCTCCGTAATACAGTCCGATAGATTTAATGGCTGCGATTATTAGGCAATTATCCGTTAACGGAAAAATTTTATAGGCTTGTTCCCTGTTTGGCAGTTCGTTCAAATCTTCAACATGTATATTGGTACCCTCAATCGTGTTTTTTTCATTTGGTAGGGCCAGTTTAATCGTGAAGGATTTACCATCGGGCGAACAGTTTGCTTTTTCGGTAAAGACCTGGCGTAATTCTTTCACTGCCTGCTGTGATTGTTCGCTATGTCCGCTCTCGTCATTTATAGCAAGATCCGACGGACTTATTTGGACCTGTCTATTAATGGTTATTTCTTTTGGCAGCGGTAATAAATAATTTTTCCATTCGATGAGATCATTCATGATTTCATTTCCATGCTATGAGTGTATGTTACAAAAGATTTTTTTGCATAGAGATTCAAGACACCTCTATTTTTCGAGGGAGTAAAATAAATCTTATATTTTTTGGCAGTGGTACAACCCGATTGTTTAGCTGGAATAATAATAAAATAGGATGACCCAAATAATGAAAATAAAAAAGGCCGAGTGCATTACGCTGGACATACCTTTCTATGCCGATTACGTGACTCGTTCTATGCACCACGTGACCACGTATTCCGAAAGGGTTCAATTGTATCGTTAAGAATCTGACAATGGGTTAGCGGTATACTCACAGTTACTCGGTCTGACAAAGGAAAAAACGAGGGGGATGGAAATTTACGGATGAAGTAATTTACCTTTTACAAAGGGAACCTGCTTAGCTTTAATGAAGATGTTGATCTTACTATTGATGAAGATGACGGTAGTGCCATATTTGCGCGTATTCATGATGAATTGTGTTCGGAAGAATCTGATTTGACGTTAGATAGTTTGCCTTGAAAAGATAATACACAAGTAGGATATGAAAAACTTTGCTAATAAGTAGAATTGGTGCTGTTAATGATTACTAAGACTCACTTTAGTTTGCGCGGGCTTTGTCTTGGCGTAATCCTTTCAATGGTAATCGGACTGATTGCTCCCTATGGTATAGTTTTTAACTACTATTGGATTGGTTTTAATCCGTCCTCACCAGCTGCGATATTTCTCTTTTTTGTTCTCACCTTTGTCGTCAATGCTCTCGTCAGCATACTGCATAAGCAATTCGAACTTTCTCGGGCGGATCTGATACTCATCTATTGTATGTTGCTTATGGCCGTAACTGTACCAACTTGGGGTTTAATGTTTTTTCTCATAGGTACCTTGGTGTATCCTTTTTACTATGCCACGCCCGAGAATAACTACGCGGAGCTTTTCTTTGATATAATACCGTCTTGGATGGTTCCTCAAGATGGAGAAGTAATTAAATATTACTACGAAGGTCTACCGGAGGGTTTAAACATCCCTTGGGATGCTTGGCTCGAGCCGATGGGTTGGTGGATGGCCTTTATTTTTGCTCTGAGTTTGATGCTTATATGTATGAGTTCAATTCTGCATCGGCAGTGGTCAGTGCATGAGCGTTTGGCCTATCCTATGGTCCAACTGCCCCAGAATATGATTGAGAAAGACGCCAATAGTTCAATTGGTCCATTTTTTCGGGAAGGTGTAATGTGGGTAGGTTTTTTCGTTCCTTTTACCCTTTTGAGTTTAAATGCCTTAAACCATTATTGGCCCGCTGTTCCCCAATATAGTCCGAGTGGTCAATTTTCAATGTTTAACGAGACCCTTCACTTGCCGATATTTCTCAATTTGGCGTGGGTTGGATTCTTCTATCTGGTAAATCTAGAGATTACTTTCAGTATCTGGTTTTTTTATGTGCTTTCCAAAATTCAGGAAGGTGTGTTTACCACCATAGGGATCGCAAGTACTGAAACTTTGAGTGCATACGAATATTCGCAGTCGGCTGATCTTACGCATCAGGCAACGGGAGCCGTAGTGGTGTTGGTTGTATACGGTCTATGGAATGCTCGTGATCATTTAAAGGACGTATGTAAAAAACTGTGGGATCCCAAAGGCGGTGTCGATGACAGCGGTGAATTACTCCGTTACCGGACTGCAGTGTGGATTTTTTTAGGCTGTCTGCTGTTTATTTCAATTTGGTTGTGGCGCTCAGGAATACCGATTGTAGTGTTACCGGTATTGATCGTGATTAGTTTGATCTTTTTTATTTTAGTTGCCAGAGTTGTGGCTACAGGAGGTGTAGCTACGGCACGAAGTCCTATTGTGCCGGCCTATTTTATTATTTCTGGCTTGGGTACTTCTATACTTGGGGCGAAGGGCTTGGTCGCTTTAAATTTCACCTTCATCTGGCAGGGAGAGTCACGGACATCACCTATGGTGGCTGCTTCTAATGGACTCAAATTAGCCGAACTTGTCTCAGGGTCTAAAACGATGTTATTCTGGGGGCTTATTTTGGCCCTCGTGTGTTCTTTGTTGGGCGCTTCGTATATGACTTTAAAATTGGCTTATTCATATGGTGCAATAAATCTTTCATTGATAAACTGGGCCGGCGCACATGGTTGGCCGTATGTAGGACCGACCATGGAGAGTATGCCGGCAGCCAACATGCGAGGGTGGCTGTTCAAGGGGATAGGTGCGACTATCGAATGTTTTTTGATGTGGGCTCAACATCGATGGTATTGGTGGCCTTTTCATCCAATAGGTTTCGCAATCTCAATAGGATGGCTAACTAGTCAAATTTGGTTTTCGGCATTAATAGCCTGGATAGTAAAAGGGGTGATTGTTCGTTTCGGCGGACTTACATTATTTAGGAATGCCAAGCCATTTTTCCTTGGTTTAATTCTTGGAGAAGTAACAGCTTCTGGCATTTGGGGTGTGATATATGTAATGACAACGGAAAAGGGTCGCTGGCTAACGAATATGTGATTTTTTCAGGGTTTTTTTGCAATCTACTACGGTATCGGTGTGCAGGAGTCATTGACTATGCTGATGTTCAGGATGTCACCAATGTTGGGAAGCGGCCTTGATGAGATATATAATTCAACGTCAATTTTGGTTTGATTAAGGCGGCAGGTTACCAGGCTATTATTTCCTCTTCCTGTTCGGTTTATAATCGTACCCGTTAGCGTTCCGTTTGGGTCGATTCGGACTTCCTCCGGCCTAAGGACGAAAGAAGAATTCTCGGCAGGAATATTAAATAATTTTTCGTAGTCGGACGCGTCCAGGATTGTTCCATCCCCGACAGCTTTGGCAACTACAATACTTTGCGGATTTCTGTATAGATTTTCATCGGTACCCCATTGTTCAATTTTTCCTTGATTCAGTATTCCTATATAATCTCCAAGAGTAGAAGCTTCAGAATAGTCGTGAGTTACTACCAACGTTGTGATTTCTTTTTCTTGGAGTAGTGACCGAATTTCTGTTACGATATTTTCGCGGAGGTTTTTGTCGAGGCTTGCGAAAGGTTCGTCCATCAAAAGCAGATCTGGACCGTTTACAATTGCTCTTGCCAATGCAGTTCGCTGTTGTTGTCCACCTGAAATAGCGCCTGGCAACTGGTTGCTGATAGTTTCTAGTTCCAACAGTGAAATAAGCTCGTCAACGGGTAATGCTTTTTCAGATGGTTTACCAAATTTGGGGCCAAACTCGATGTTTTCTTTAACGCTTAGATGTGGAAAAAGTGAGTTGTCTTGAAAAACAAATCCTATCCGTCTATTCTCGATAGGCGTCTGTACCGTTGCTGTTGATATGATTTTGTCGTTAAGAGTGATTTCACCATGGTCTATATTTTCAAAGCCGGCGATGGCTTTTAACAGGGTTGTTTTACCACTTCCACTTTCCCCCATAATACACCCGATATTCCCGTAGGGTAGATCAAGGCTTATTTCTATTAATGTTTGTTCCTTTTGGCTTGGATATGTTAAGCCGATCGTTGTAACACTGAGACCAGTTTGGTTTTTATTCATTGTTCATACCGTATTTTTGGCTGATTGATCTGCTTAAAAGAGCTATCGGAATGAGTCCTATTATGACTATGGTTATTACCGCTGGAGCAGCGTCTGCAAGACGTTCATCTGTAGCCAATTCAAACCCTTTCACGGCTAATGTATCGAAGTTGAATGGTCGCAATATTAAGGTGGCGGGTAATTCTTTTAGGCTCTCGAGAAAAACAAGTGTAAAAGAAGTAATTAACGATGGATATAAAATCGGAAACTGTATTTTTTTAAAATGTTTCCAGCGGGAAACTCCCAAGGTACTGGAAACCTGATCTATACTTGTTGCTATCGAGGAAATTCCGGACTCCATGCCTAAAATTGCAACTGGAACGAACCTCGCTAGGTGTGCACATATCACGGTAAAAAGCGTACCGGATAAAAGGAGGCCTGGAGAATGACCCACAATAGTGTTTATCAAGTCATTAAGTAAGTGGTCGATTTTTGAGAATGGGATAATTATTCCGATTGCGACTATTGTACCGGGGATGGCATACCCCAATTTGGTGAAGAAGTACGCTACGTTTATCAGGCGGGATCGACGCCAGGAACGTGCAGCTAATGAACAAATAAGTGCGAGTGAAACGGCTATGAGAGCAGTGATTGTTGCGAGTGAAATAGAATTAAATAATAGTGTGGTGTAATCAACTGTTAATTTTTGATCTGCGATAGCTATTGTCCAATACAGAAGTTGAAGGAATGGAATGAAAAAACCACATGCAAAGACAAGGGCGCAAAAGACGCAGGCGCTAATTGCGCGTGTTCCATTAAGTTTGGTAGGCCTTCGGCGTATTGAGAGCGTTGGTTGAAAAGAAATTTTTTTTCGAAAATGTATTTCGTAGGCTACAACTAACACGACTCCAACCAATAAAAGTGACGCTAATTGCATGGCAAGTATGGGCTCACCTAACCCAAACCATGTCCTAAATATTCCAGTGGTAAATACATTGATTCCAAAAAAAGCAACGGTGCCGTAATCTGCAAGCGTTTCCATCAAAGCCAAGGCAGTGCCCGCAGCAATAGCTGGCCGAGCGATTGGCAATGAAATGTGGATGAAATGGCGTATCGGATTGACGCCGAGCATCTGGGTACTTACTGAAAGATTTTGTGACTGTAAAGAAAAAGCATCTCTCGCGATTAAATAAACATAGGGGTAAAGTACTAAGCTCAGCATAGTAATTGCACCCCCTATGGAACGAATTTCTGGAAAATAATAGGTTCCTAACTCCAATGAGAAGGATTGTCTCATTAACGTTTGTACTGGGCCTGAAAAGTCTAACAGGCCAGTGTAAGTATAGGCGATAATGTAACCTGGCATCGATAGAGGAAGCACCAACGCAACATTAAAAAACTGATGCCCCGGAAATCGGTATGCAGATATGACCCAGGCACACAGGCCACCCAGTAAAATTACACCCAAAACGACACCCGCAGACAGGATGGCAGTATTCACCATGTATTCTGTAAGTGTCGTATTTATTAAGTGGCTCCATGCATTATAACCGACGCCGCTCAACCAACTCGAGACTACGGTCAAAATTGGCAGGGAAAGTACTATGGCTATAAAGATTGGGAGCGAGCGATTTAACATACACCCAAATGTGGGAAAAACTTTAGCGCCAGCCAACCTTGTCCATTATTTGGACTGCCTTAGCGTTTAATTGTCCGAAAAGTGATAGATTGACTGAATCATGTTTAAAATCTCCCCAGGCGGCAAGCGTTGCAGACGGAGAAACTTCATTTATTACGGGGTACTCACCATTAATTCTTGCATACCATTCTTGAACTTTGGGCGCAACTAAAAATTCCATTAGTTGTATCGCCGATACCGTGTTTCTTGCATGAGTGGTAACTCCTGCACCGGAAATATTTATGTGTGTGCCTCGATCATTCTGGTTTGGCCAAAACACGTCGACTTTTTCTGCAGCGGCTACTTCAGTAGAATCAGCGCTCCTTAGCATTCCTGCTAGGTAGTAGGTATTTACAATAGCGATATCACATACTCCAGCGGCGACGGCTCTAATCTGGTCGCGGTCACCGCCAACGGGCGGGCGAGCCATATTGTTTACGATTCCTTGCGAAAAGGAAGTGGCAGATTTCTCTCCATTTGAGGCAATGATTGATGCGACAAGTGATTGATTGTATATGTTCCCTGAGGATCGTATACATATTCGTTTGTGAAATTTTTCGGAAACCAAATCTTCGTAGGTACTTAATTTAGAAGGGTCTACTCGATCTTTTGAGTAGACAATGGGTCGTGCCCGGACAGACATCCCGTACCAGTAGCCCTTTGGGTGACGGAGGTTTGGTGGGATTGATTCATTTAATGTTTCCGATGAAATAGGTTTAAGAAGCCCGGCTGAAACTGCACGGCCGAGTCTACCTGCATCAGTTGTTATAAGAATGTCTGCTGGAGACAGGGCGCCCTCCATTTGTAGGCGCTCAATTAAGGCATCTGCAGAGGCTGTTATCAAATTAACCTTGGTTCCTGTTACTTCTGTGAACATGTCTAATGCAGGACGTATGAGCGCGTCTTTTCTGGCGGAGTAAACATTGAGTTCGGATCCGCGACCAAATGCAGAACTCATTAACGTCAAAACTGAAAGTAAAGTTATATTGAATGGTTTTGACATATGACACCTTTAATGTTTTCACGAAAAATGATGGTAATTTTGTATAGCTAGTCAAACATAAGTTTGCTTAGCCAATCGTTAGGCATTCGTAATTTAATATTTTAGTCGCGCAAGTCAATTTTTATGGGTGAAGGAAGTTGGAAAGCTGATTTATTTAGAAGGGTTTTTGACTAAGGCCTATTTTACTGATCCAAGGCAGTTTGTCTTACGCATATTTCCATAAAATGTTAAATTGGTTTGGTTATTTTAAATATCGTTTGTTGAATTTCAGTTCTTTAAATTGAGAGCCAATCTAGGGAAATATTAAAAATCTATGACTGACAAACGTCTTTCTGTCCGCGAGAAGAGTTTGACGAGTCTTGCCAAAACTTGTGGCTGAGCGGCTAAGGCCAGTCCGGTCGGACTGGAATCTTTGCTGTCTGGATTGGACTTGACGACCAATCCAAATGTTTTGGTCGGACTTGAGACCCGGGATGATGCTGGAGTATTTCGATTAAATAATGATCAGGCGATTGTTGTCACAGCTGACTTTATTACTCCTCCATTGGATGATCCTTACATATTCGGGCAAATTGCCGCGGCAAATTCGCTTAGTGATATATATGCCATGGGCGGATCTCCCTTGACGTGTCTGAACCTCACGTGTCTTCCGACTGATGAACTAAGTCCCGATGTCATGCGGGCTATTCTGCAAGGAGCCATGAGCAAAGTCGAAGAAGCGGGTGCGGCAATTGTTGGAGGGCATACGGTTGACGATGGAGAGCCCAAGTTTGGTTTGGCTGTAACAGGGATGGTACATCCCGAACGATTTTGGCGGAATAGCGGTGCTCAGCAAGGGGATGTGTTGATCTTAACCAAGTCGGTTGGGAGTGGTGTGATATTCAATGGGAATTTAAAGGGAAAGGTTTCTCAGGATGCACTGACCGCGTGTGTAGATGAACTGGTTATGCTGAACCGAGATTCGTGCGAAGTTTTGCAAACATTTCCTGTTAGTGCTGTTACTGATGTCACAGGCTTTGGTCTTGCCGGACATGCCTGGGAAATGGCTAGAGCATCGGGTCATGAATTGACGATTGATGTGTCGGAGGTTCCCGTGTATGCTGAAGCGGGTGACATGTACACGCAGGGAGTTAGTACTAAGGCTAATTCAGCTAATGCTGATTTATTAGATGGCAATGCGTATTTTGCCGAAAGCCTTAGCACTGAAGAGCGATCTTTGATGATTGATCCTCAGACCAGCGGTGGATTATTGGTTTCGCTTCCCCAGGATTATGCTGAGGAGGCTTTAACAGCGTTGCATGAAGTTGGAGTTGTTCGAGCGAAGAAAGTTGGCACTGTCGGAGCTAAGTCACAGGAAGTAAGGCTCCATCTCATATGATAGACATGCTCTTACGGCATAGAGATCAATAGCCCTCGTTTTTTTTGAGTAACTACGAATTCAAATATTCGGTCGAGGCGAGTGCTCCCAATGTCCACTAGAGTCTTCACCTCGGCACACTACCGCGTTTCCATTCCACCCGTTTAAGGCGCGGACTTCGGCCGGAACGTAACGGATGGTAAAACCACAACGTCTTCGATGCGACCGGTTCGGTTCGGACCCGTGTAGAAGTAGATCAGTGTGGAGCGACATTTGTCCAGCACGCATTTTCAAGAGAGCTGGTGGATCGCCGTAGTTTAACGGGTTTAATGCAGTTTGATTTAGTACGTTTGCTTCTTTCTTTTTACTTGGTTCGTATGCTATTTGTCCATGTAAGTGAGATCCAGGGACAACTTGCATGGCACCATTTTCTGCGTCCGCATCATCTATGGCTAACCATACGGTGACTGTTTTGCTCGGAGTCAGTGGCCAGTAGGAAGCATCTTGATGCCAGCTTACCCTCTTGCCATCGTTAGGCATTTTGCAAAAATAGTGGGTACCCCAGCAAATTACATTTTCTCCGATAACATCCTGTACATAATTAACAATTCGTTTGTCTGTTACGATATCATGGACGGCCGCATGTGTACGGTGCCATCCATTGATTGAGTAACTGTCACCACCTTTGGTGGCAGCCTCTGCCATCAGTAGGTCGAACGTTTCTCGATTAGCGTTTGTTTCAGACGGATCAAACACGTCGAGTGGACAAATAAAGCCATTGTCGTTGAATTGCTGGATTTCATCCTTGTCCAATCTATTTAAATCTTTTGTATTGGCAGGGTAGAAACGGAGCTCACGTTCTATTTCGGGATAGGCATCAGTTTCTGGCATTTAAAAACTCTTATTGTCCAAGTTGGAAGTCATAGGAGGGTTGCGGCATCTGATTTTTCTCTGAAAACGGTAACGTCCCGTAGCGTTTTGACCATAAACGGTATCCTTCGTGTTCCTCTTCACTGAGAATACTGCATCCTACACTACCTAGGTTTCGTGCAGCTAATAACGGATCATCTGATAGAAGCCGCGTCGCGTTGACCGCTTGATGATTCCAAAGATTCCGTAATATTGAAACAATTTTTTGCGGAGTGGCACTGTGTTCGAAAACATACCTAACCTTTCGATTGAAATCTAGCAAATAAATTGAGGTAGCATGATCAACGGGATAGTGTCCGTATTCATCTGGATGTCCTTGTGTAAAAGAGACGTCGAAAGCGGCTGCTGTTTTGTCTATTGCATCCATTGTCCCGGTTAACCCATACACCCTTACAGGAAAATAGCTTAAATATTCCTTCAAAATCTTAGGTGTATCTCTTTTGGGGTCTACGCTCACAAATAAGATATCAAGTTGTTTACTCTCTGCGTTGAGGAGATTTTTTACTGAGGTTAACCTTGATAGGGTAGTAGGGCAAAAATCTGGGCAGAAAGTATAGCCAAAAAAGAGTAGGGCAGTACGGCCGTTAGGATCGCCAAATATATTACCATCTTGGTCGACTAGATTTATTTTCGTCCCAAGATCCGAATAGGGGCGCAGATCTATTTGTGAATGGTCAGAATTGATGCTTACCTGTTCAGGTGACTCAGGCTTGTTTGCACATGAGTTCATGCTGATTACTACAACTACAATTAGCATTTGAAAAATGGAGGAACTTTTCATATTTGGAATGTATGATCCTATAAATTTTTTGCCAAACCTTCTGAACGCAAAGAAAATATTTATCCATATCGAAACAGGGTTATTGATATATTAATCGTATAAATAAATTAACATATTAATAATTAGAATTTATTAGGATTACAATAATGAGTAATTTGAATTTCCTTTTTATTATGCCAGATCAGTTGCGTCCTGATTTTCTTTCTTGTTATGGTGCTGATTTTATTAAAACTCCGAATATAGATTCTATCGCGAATCAAGGAGTCTTATACGATAATGCATATAGCACTTCGCCTGTGTGTGTTGCTGCACGCCATAACTTATTGACGGGGCTTAATTCAATAAGGACCGGCGTTTTGGGTAATGGTCAATTTCTTCGTCCAGATTACTCCGATTGCGGCATACATACATGGCCAGGAATAATGCGGTCTGCCGGTTATAGGAGTGCTGCGATCGGTAAGATGCATTTTTATCCATGGGACGTTTCGATGGGGTTTGATGATCGAGTCATTTGTGAAGATAAACGGTGGCTACATATAAAAGATGACTATTCTGATTATTTGGCTCAACGGGGTTTGCGTAAATTGCATGGTAATGAACACCCAGGCTATTATGAAAATAAGGGAGCCATAGTGCATCAGCATTCTTTTTCTGATTCATGGGATTATTTTGTTGGTAGTGAAGCGGCGAACTATATCCGTTCGTATGAAGACTCCAGGCCTTTTGCAATGATGGTTGGTTTGCCTGGTCCCCACTGTCCATATGATCCATCCCCTGAATATGCAGGCTGTTTTTGTCCTGAGGACATGCCAAAGGCAATACCTGAAGTTCGTGGGGATCACCCGATACTTACTTCCCAAAATGTAGAAGGTAATAAACAGCCGTGGAATGGTGTTGATTATACTGAGTTCACAGAGCAACAAAAGGCAAAGGTGCGTGCTCATTATGCCGGGTTAGTTAAGCAGATTGATGATATAGTAGGGGATATCTTAAAGGCATTAAAAGATCAGGGACAATTAGATAAAACAGTAATTATTTTTTCTTCTGATCATGGGGACTACCTGGGTGATCACAATCTTATCGGCAAAGGTCACTTTTTTGAATCGAGTTGCCATGTTCCCCTTATTGTACGTTTGCCTGATGGAGAGAAAAAGAGTACGAATACAGACCTCGTTGCTCTCGCAGATATCACTCCGACTATGTTAAGTTTGGCGGGCATTTCGCCTCCGGTTTATATGGATTTTCAGCCGTTACCCGGTTTGGGAATTGAAACCGGCAAGCGTGATCATCTATATGGGATGATGGGTGGTGGCTGGATGTGTTTTGATGGAAGGTGGAAATTGTGCAAATATCGGACAGGAGAACATTTATTGTTTGATCTATATGCGGACCCAATGGAGCAAAATAACTTATTAAAAACAAATGATTCGGATGGGATATATCAGAGACTTGATTCTGTGTTGACCACGGAGATAATGCGCTCTGTAGAGGCTTCCCACCGCGACAACGTTGTATATGATAGTGATTTGTCAGGAGACATTGCTTTTGGAAAGAAGGGATGGGAGCGAATCTATCCAGCCTCTCTATTGAACTAGTACATTATGAAAGCCCAACATAGGCATCCTTCTTTCCATATCTAAGGCTACAGGCGGCGGTGATGAACCCCATCCGCCAGAGACCTTGAGATTTCCTTTCGGTCGACGAGCTAATTCTATTTCGATTGATGAATTATTTGGGAAGTATATGTTTGTTGCTGGTATTAGGCCGATTTCATCTTCGATTAAAAACATGTCGAGTTGGGATTCATTACAATTTAGATAACTATGTACGTGGGAGAAATGTATCTCGATTCGCTGCTTTGTGATGTACGATATTTTTTCCACGTCTGGTGCGTTGTAGCCCTGTTTTTTCCCATCGGTAATTTCAAGTGCAGCATCTGCTAATCTTTCGCCCAATAACATGTTTCCTGAAGGGCTCGTGTGGATTGCGTCTGACAATGGTAGGTCCAGCGTGGGCACTATTGTAATTTTTGGATCGGCCTTGGCTACCTTACGTTGTGCTTCTCTAATCATACTCCATCCAAGGTCTGCTTCCGGTCGTCCAATGACGCGATTGAGTTGGACAGTTAAGACGGGTAGCTGTGGGTTTTTTAAGGCATTTCTCCAGGAAGTTACCGCATCGGTAAATCTGTTCGCGTAGGACGATGCGGTTTCTACGCTTACATCACTCTCGCCCTGATACCACAAAATCCCTCTAATATTTCCTCCCGATAATTTGATGCATCGTAACATATTTTCGTATAAATCGGAAGGTCCTTCTTCTCTTGGATTCCAACGATTCAGTGATGATCCTCCGAGAGCCGTCTGAATCAATCCTATAGGGTGATTCAGTGCGCGCTGGAGTATACGGCCGAATTGTAAATAGGGCGAATGTCCTGGGTTACTTGCTTCACGATTGACAGGATGTTTAGTATTTGTTGATTCATTCATAGGGTGAGTTGCAAGGGACCATTGCTCATTGTTTTTAAAAAGGTGTATGCCTAGCTCTGCTGGGTCTTGATACGAACCCCTACCGTAGCCGGCTGAGTTACTTTGTCCTGCTATGACCCAGACGTCTCCTACGCCCCAAAAATGACGCATGTCCCCACGGGGAGACCATTCGCCAGTTTGTTCGCCTGTGGTAAGTAGTCGGGTCTCTAATCGATATAACCCGCCAGATTTTACACGTAGTTCGGCTTCCCACGTG
>JAYYVF010000079.1:0-10942 GCA_036343635.1 Candidatus Latescibacterota bacterium
TGGCGCAATGATAATACTTGTTATCAATTTAATATGGATGGCTCGAGGACATCTTGGAGATATTTGGAAAAAAGCTCTTCGAAAAGATGATAAAATCGATGATAGTAACGAACTTATGTCCTACCGCAGTATTGTCTTCGGAGGGAGTACCGCATTAGCCTACATTGCTTTTTGGCTTTACAAAGCTGGAATGAATATACCTACTATTGTGCTTTTTATATTAGCGACATTGATTTTATACACAGGTATTACGCGTATAGTGATGGAGGGAGGATTGCTTTTTTCACGTGGTCCTCTTATAGCACAATCTTTTGTAGGCTACACGCTCGGACCTTACGCTAGTGCTGATAGCCATATTGCATTAGGTCTTTCTTATGGATGGCACCATGAATTAAAAGGATTCTTCATGGTAGCATCTGCCAACAGTGCCAAAATAAGTGACTACATAGGCCTTAGTCGAAGGCCCATTACCGTGTGTATTTTAGTCGCGGCTATGGTAGCTCTTGTAACCTCCATGGCTTTCATTCTATATATGGGCTATTCATACGGAGCCTACAATTATGGTGGATGGATTTTTGGTTATGGTTCACAGGTACCTTACGTTGAAAGCCTTCGTAAAATAGCCCTAACATCCCCTGATTGGTCTCGGTTGATGCACATGGTGATTGGAGGTGGAATAATGGGTACGATAACTCTTCTTCGGTATCGCTTCTCATGGTGGCCTCTTCATCCTATTGGTATGCCCGTTGGAATTTGCTCCTACCCTATGACAATTATTGTTTTTTCAATCTTCGTATCCTGGCTTGCAAAATGGGCCATTATGAGGTCGGGTGGCATTTCTCTTTATCAAAAAGCACAGCCTTTCTTTATCGGGCTTATCCTTGGTTATTTCTTTGCTATTGGATGCTCTTTTCTAGTTGACCTGATATTTTTCCCTGGCGATGGACACAGCCTTTACGGCAACTAATACGAACTGGCTATGAATAATTCGAACATAAAATCTGGACTTAAAACACCAACTATAGACGGACCATTCGAGCCTGGTTTTAATAAGAAAACTCTCTGGGCAGCATTGTTTGTTGGATTTATAATGCTACCAGGTGCGATCTATCTCGGGTTAGTAACGGGACAAAGTATGGCCGGGGGGGCTGAATGGGTAACACTTATTTTATTCATTGAAATCGCAAAACGATCTTTTGTACGACTTCGGCCACAAGAGGTAATTATACTTTATTGGGTCGCCGGCGGTTTAGTTATGATGGGCGGCAAACTCGGAACAGGAGCAGATCTATTCGGCGGTCCTTTTGGTGGACTTATTTGGGATCAATATTTGATTCAATCTCCTCAGGCAGATGGACTTCACAAGCACATCCCCGAATGGGTAGTTCCACCTCGAGATTCGCCAGCTTTAACAGCACGATCATTTTTGCACGCTGACTGGATTAAACCAGTCATACTGTTATTGACCGTTATTGTTATGCAAAAAATAAACAGCCTTTCCCTTGGGTATGTTCTTTTTCGAATCACAAACGACATCGAAAAACTACCCTATCCCTTGGCCTCCGTACAAGCCGGAGGTGCTACAGCATTAGCAGAAAGTTCCGAAGCTCGCGAAGGATGGCGATGGGAGATTTTTAGTATTGGCGCCTTTATTGGCATTATTTGGGGCCTTCTTTACGTCGTTATCCCTACCGTCTCAGGTATATTCCTCACCCAAACTGTTACCATTCTACCTATTCCATTTATCGACCTAACCGTCTCCATAAAGGAATTGTTACCAGCAGGTATAATGGGAATAGGCACCGACTTGATTAATATTCTAATCGGTTTTGTCTTACCTTTTTGGGTTGTCGTGGGCTCATTCGCTGCATCCATTTTAGTA
This sequence comes from Candidatus Latescibacterota bacterium, assembly GCA_036343635.1. Lineage (GTDB taxonomy): Bacteria > Latescibacterota > UBA2968 > UBA8231 > UBA8231. Next base: position 1,883 of record JAYYVF010000079.1, read on the forward strand.
AATGTATTGGTAAACCCAATCCTATACGGATTTGATATCTTGCACACCTGGCAACCCGGTATGTCTGCAATCCCAACTCAAATCGCTAACTCCTTCGACTTTTGGCTGAGTTTCACTATTGGTGGGGCAATAGTTATTGCATTAATGGGATTTGCCATGGTAGGCCGAACCATGTGGAACTTGCGCGGAGCAACTACGAAGAAACAAACAACCACGCCCAAAGACCGCGGCGACATCCCGATTCCAATTGCATTAACAATTTGGGGCATAAGCACAGGCGGTTTTGTTATCCTCGTTTACTATTTAGTACCTGAATTCCCTTGGTGGATCAGTGCCTTTTTCGGATTTGTCTGGACACCCATCTATTCATATATAGGTGCACGAATGATTGGCCTAACCGGAAGCCCACAAGGTGTGTCTTTCCCTTATTTGCGTGAGGGGTCATTCTATCTTTCCGGTTACCAAGGAGCTGCCGTATGGTTCGCACCCATTCCTTTATTTAATTGGGGATTTGAGGCCGCCGCCTTTAAACAACTAGAGCTTACACGCACGCGATTTGGAAGTATTGTCAAATTAGCAGCCGTTACGTTGCTAATAATGTTTGTTTGTTCGTTTATTTTTTGGTCATTTATTTGGAAACTTGGACCCATTCCATCGTCCGCCTTCCCCTACGTCCAGAAATTTTGGCCGTTCCACGCCACCATGCAGGCCTTCTGGGCAAAATCCACCCTTGCACAAGGTGGAAACGATCTGATCAAAAGTATAATAAGAATGGACTACATCCTCGCCGGAGTTGGAACTAGTGGCGTCCTACTCGGTCTACTATCGTTTTTTAAATGGCCTATTGCCTTATTTTACGGTTTTATAGGTGGAATAGGTGCCTGGCCGCATTTCGTGCTTCCTAATTTCGTCGGTGCTTTAATTGGACGATATTATTTTGAAAAACGTTTTGGCAAAGATCGTTGGCGCTCATATACTCCGATAATATTAGCTGGTTATTCATGTGGAATGGGGTTAGTCGGTATGTCGTCCATCGCCCTTGCTTTAATATCAAAAGCTGTTTCTAGTATCGTTTTTTAACATGAAAAACTCTAAACAATAAAAGATGCAAGACAAACTCATCATTTCTTCCGCGGTGTGCGGCTCTGTACCCAGTAAGAAACAAAACCCGAACGTCCCGTATACTCCCATGGAAATTGCGAATCAAGCTTTAGCATCATGGAAGGCTGGAGCAGCAATTGCTCACATCCATGTTCGAGACCCAACAACAGGTACACCTTCCTCGGAACTAAAATTATTTTCCGAAGTTGTAAAACGAATTCGAGGAGAAAGCGATCTCCTCATTAATCTCACAACTAGTGGGTTCAATATAGATGGGGCGGATGTGGGAGAAAAACGTTTGGAACCATTGGAGCTTAGACCGGAACTTTGCTCCTTAGATGTTGGATCCCTGAATTTTCGTGACGGCGTTTTCATAAATTCAAGTGATTGGGTAGAAAACGCGAGTATGCGCATGCTAAAAATGGGCATTAAGCCTGAAATAGAAATATTCGATTTGGGTCACCTCCGTCAAGCTACGGACTTGATCGAAAGAGGGATTATAGCTGACCCACCATGGATCCAATTATGCCTTGGCATTCGTTGGGGAATAGAGGGCAGTTTACGCTCACTTTGTGACTTACATGCCCGTTTACCTAAAGGAGCCCATTGGTCAGCGTTGGCCCCTGGGGCACTGCAACTACCTATCACGACACATGCCCTTTTAATGGGGGGCCATGTACGTGTTGGCTTTGAAGACAATATTTATCTTTCTCGTGGAAAGTTAGCAACAAGTAACTCACAGTTCGTTGAACGCACCGTTCAAATAGCTTCGCAACTCCAACGAGAAATTGCTACGTGCGATGATACTCGCCAACTATTAAACATACAGACAAAATAGACCCTTTTTCACCTTCTACTGACAGTGCGAGAGCTCAGCAATTTCCTGATTCGACTTTCCCCAACGTCTTTGAATGATTCTTTGAATACGGTCATGAAGTTTGTTGTCTAACGGTAGTGTCCAAAGAACGACACCTGCTGTAATAAATAGTATACCCACCACAGGGCCAAAAATAAGAGATATATAGTAAGAGACATCTGAAACAACTAGTTTTGTCCCTGCTGCAAAACCAATACAATCTAAAAATATTCCTGCGATTAGAAGACCTACAGCGCGGGAAATTTTTGTTATCATCTTCCACACTCCAAAATATAACCCTTCCCGTGCATAAGGGACCCGCAAACGATCATAATCTATGCTGTCGGCAACGAGAGAATCCATGAGTACAATTGCACCAGCCATAAAACCTCCTACTACAGCATTTAATAATGGGAAAATTAATAATCCTGACGGCATAAGCGGATATACGACAGTCGTAGAGCAACCAAGAGCTATTATTCCAAGTAAGGCGGCATTTTTTTTCCCCCATTTCTTTGCCAACCAAATCCAGAATGGCACTGAAGCAACAAGGCACAAGAAAAACGGTAGAAGAATGAAAACCACAACCTGCTTTTCATTTAACAATAGAAAATACTCATAGTAATAGAGCGCTATCGATGCATTCAATGTTCGCCCAACAGCGGCAATCGCGAACGCAAGAAGAAGAATGCGAAACAACGGGTTTTTCATCACCTCGCGTTGTTCCATCAAAAGGGTGCCTAAATCTGTCCATTGAAATTTTTGCCCTTTTGGTTTTGACCGATCAAAACTCTTACTGGCGTAAAAACTGATGTACCCGGTCGCTATAATAATTGGCGCTATAATTAGTGTAGATGCACTCTTTGAATACTCAGACAAATCTTTGGCTATATCAAAGCGCTCCAAAGCAATCATCAATAACGCTGGCAATATTAAACCCAACAAAGCCCCAAACGTTGAGAAAAAACGTTTAAATCCAAATATTTTGCTACGCTCATGACGATCGCTGCTTATTTCACCCGCCAACGCCGTGTGAGGTACCGACACCAGCGTCATAGCAGTATTTAGTGATAAGAAAACTAAAACTAGATAAAAAAAAATTGTTGTATTGCTTGCATTTGGTGGATTGAACAGTAATACAAACGTAACAGCTAAAGTAATTGTACCTGGAATAAAAAATGGACGTCGACGGCCTTGAGCATGTTTGGTACGGTCAGAAATACCACCCATAACCGGATCGGAAAGCGCGTCCCATAGCATAGCAACAGCAAGAGCGAAACCTACCCACGTTGCCGACAATCCAACAGATTCGCTGTAAAATTTTAGTAAATAGATTTGAATAACCGACTCAGTAGCTGCTATGCCAAAGTCAGCACTTCCAAACAAGAAAAGATTTTTCCAAGGTCGGTTTGTAACAGTAGTTATTTGAATACTCCCTCAGCAAACAATATATTGATAAAAAAGTGTGTCTGAAAATAACATGTACTACGCATTGATCTGCAACTTTGTTCCAAGTAAAGCCAATAAAAAATTATGCCATTGTCTCGCAGTAACCCTGAAGCCCAAGGAATTTCATCTAAGGCTATACTGCGTTTCATACGAAGCCTCGAGGAAAAAACCGACTCGATACACAGCTTCGTACTCCTACGCCATAGCCGCATCGTTGCAGATGGCTGGTGGCTACCTTACCGACGTGAATTTAAACAAGAAATATATTCGTTAACTAAGAGTTTTACATCGACGGCGGTAGGCATCGCTGTCTCCGAAGGTTTAATTAGTATAGATGATCCAGTGCATTCATTTTTTAGTACAGAGCAAGCCTCCTTTAAGCGGCCAATAAAAAACCAAGACCTGCGCATCCGCCACCTGCTAACTATGAGTAGCGGCCACCACATTGATGCCCTATGGCCCATACAACAAGGTGGCGATTGGACTAACCAAATCCTAAGCACTGATATCAGGCATAGCCCCGGCACCTATTTCCTTTACAACGAAGGAGCAAGCTACCTATTGTCGGTAATTCTCACCCGAGTTACTGGTAAGAAATTAATCGACTACCTCCGTCCACGTCTCTTTGACAAACTCGAAATCAACAATCCAAGTTGGGAAGAAAGTCCAGAAGATGTCAACCTAGGAGGTTGGGGCTTGCGCATTACAACTGAGAATATTGCTAACTTCGGCCAGCTATATTTACAAAATGGAATTTGGGATAACCAACAATTAATTCCATCCCAATGGGTCTCCGCCGCTACCTCACATCAAATCTCAATAGGAACCACAACAAAAAATAACTGCGAGCAGGGTTACGGTTACCAGTTCTGGACCTTGAAAAATGACGCCTATGCCGCATGTGGAGCGTTTGGCCAGTACTGTATCGTCGTGCCCAAAGAAAAACTCGTTCTCGCTATTACAGCGGGGACGAATAACACTCAATCTATTTTAAACATTCTATGGGAAGAGCTTATTCCCTATTTAAACGAGACCCTATGTAATCTTGAAAAAGACAAAACCACGCAGCTCCGCAGATATTTGTCTAACTTAACCTTACCCCCCCAAAAAGGTGTTCGTTCCGTCCCGATGGAGAAGAAAATAATCGGCAGATTTTTTTCTTTTGAATCCAACAAACTTGGGATAAAAGAAATCTCATTTAATTTTGATCCAAATATCATTAAGATACTCAAAGAAGATGGCTCACGGCATTCATTATTAATCGGTTACAAATCCTGGGAGATGAACAACAGTATAGGAATTTGGCCATGGGAACAAAGTAGCGAACCTGGGACAAAATTATTAGCAATCAGTGGTGCATGGGAAAGCAATGAGATCTATATTGCAAAACTCTATTTCTGCGATACGCCTCACTCGATAATTATCCACTTTCAATTTACCACAGATCAAATCTTCATTCAGGAGCAACATCATGTTTCATTCGAAACTCACACACGCAAACCTCTTGTCGGAAACCTTATTGACTAATCCCACGTCTAAACATTAATATCCTGTAATTGGTATCCCAACTAACTGTAAAAGAAAGAGTATCCTATGAAATCTCAACACATTGTTTTGTTGGCTGTTACCATTTTCCCTTTCTTTGTTGCATGTCAGAGCGAAACCATCGTTGCTCCGTCCAACGCAAACTCTGAGGGAATACACGTTTCAGGTACAGGACAGATTAGCGCGTCGCCTGATATTGCCTACGCCCAATTGGGCATCCAAACTTTTTCTGTCCAACTCGATGAGGCTCTCACAGCAAACAATAAACTGATGGCGTCGATAAATAATGCATTACAAAATGCTGGAGTAAGCAACACAGACATAGTCACGACTCAGTTTAATGTGAATCCACAGTATGACTATGAAAAGGATAGCCGAGAACTATTAGGCTATTGGGTAAACAACCAGATCCGCGTAACGTGTCGCGAATTGACAAAAATTGGTAATCTTTTACAAATCGCTGTAGATGCGGGTGCAAACACGGTAAATGGAATACAATTTAGTATTGAAGACACTGAGGCCCTACGCGCACAAGCACGCTCACTTGCAGTTGCCGATGCCCGCCAACGAGCAGAAACCTTAGCCACAGCTGCCGGCGTAAAACTAGGTCAAGCGATAGATATTCGTGAATCTTCAAACGATTACCCCTTATACGCACGTGCCGAGTTTGATCTTGCCCAAGGTGCCGTGCCAATAGAAAGTGGGCAATTAGATGTTACCATTTCAGTACAAGTCCTATTTGCTATTAACCCATAGTATTCTTGGAATAATCAATCCAGCCACGCACTGGGCCTTGTGGTCGTTCAACTTCGTAACGTTGACGCAATTTATCAAACGCATGTGGAGTAGATGTGACTATTTCCGGCTCAGTCCGGCTCTGTACAACAAAATCAGCCTCAGGCGGATAACACGCAATTTCACTTGTCGGCCGATCTCGGTTAAAGTTTTCGGGCTGCTCTCCCACATTATTGGGGACTTTTGCATTCTGGTAACGCAAATCGATACTCCAACGCACGACGTCACTAGTATTCTCAGTAGAGCAGTGTGGGGTCAAATTACCCATGAATAAAACACCTCCCAGAGGAACAGGAACTGTAACGGGATCAAATGCCGATGGTAAATCCCCATCGTCTATCACCAAATAACCATTTGGTCCGTTCGTCCAATGACGCAGGACTCCTTGGTTCTGCACTCGAGGCATAACCTGCAAACATCCATTTTCTGGTGTCGCATCAACCAACGGTAACCAGACAGTAACAATTAGATCGTCATCACAATGCGGCTCAAAATATCCAGAATCCTGATGCCACGGAACAATGCCGCGATTCATAAAAGGTATTTTGGGCCGAATACGATATACCGAAGACCCTACTATTTCCTCACCGACAAAATCTTCAATATATGCGAGTAACTTCGGATTCGTAATCAGTCTAAATAGTTCTTTACCACTATATCCACCACCGCCCTTACCCACAATCGGATTCAAGATCTCTTCACATTCTTTCCAGATGGCTGCCAATCGCTGTTCAAAAGGAAGATCCTCGTAGAGATTACTTAATTTATTTTCCTTCTTCAATCTGTATGCCGTTACATCAATAACGCCACTAAGCTCTTCACATAAAGGTGTGAGGTCTGTGGGAGTAAAAACATCCGGAACCATCAGATAACCTTCTCGATGGAAAAAATTGATTTGATCTGAGCTCATCATAGGCATAAGAAAACCCTCCTTTAAAAACAGTTTATAAGAGAGTCTATTACATGTCAACTAAAGCCTATTTTAATTTTTTCGATTTCAGCGATTTAATACGTTAGAAGTAAATTAGTGACTACGTGTATCGTTGTAGCTATATTAGCAACAAGCGTATAATTGGGAGAGAAATAATATGCATCTGAGTTGGTTGGATTATGCGATCGTATTGCTTTACGTGGGGGCAACTGTATTCGCTGGTATGCGTGCACGGGGCGCAATCAAAGATATTTCAGATTTTCTAGTGGCAGGTCGCGGATTAAAAACTCATATGGCCGTAGCTACAATGGTCTCCACTGGACTTGGCCTTGTGACTGTCATGTATATGGCCGAGGAAGGGTTTAAATACGGTTTTGTACCTTTTGTATTTGGAATCATGGCTTTCATTACATCCATAATTATCGGACGTACAGGATTCATTGTTAGTCGTCTTCGGCATCTTCGAGTAATGACAGTCCCCGAATTTTATGAATTAAAATTCTCTCGAGGCGTCCGTATACTCGGGGGTATCATCCTTATGATCGCAGGAACTCTCAATATGGGTCTTTTCCCTATCCTCGGTAGCAAATTTATTGTTGGATTTACAGGCCTGGATAAGGAATACGTGAATTATGTCATGGTCGCCATGTTAGTTATCGTTGTCGTGTATACTCTGCTTGGTGGCATGGTATCTGTCGTGCTAACAGACTTCGCTCAATTCATTTTGCTTTCTCTAGGATTTTTAGCTGGTACTTACTTGATAATGACGCATCCGCAACTAGGGTGGGACAATATGGTTTCGGCTGTACAAACCCACAAAGGAGATTTAGGGTTTGATCCTATTTCTAACCCCGCATACGGAATTTCAATGATTCTATTTTTATTTTGTGTCGGATTGGTAGGGGTCGTATGGCAACCCGAAATGATGCGTCCACTAAGTGCAGAAAGTCCTAGAGTAGCCAGACGGGTTTTCTGGATATCTGCCGCAACCGTAATGGGCCGAGCTATGATACCCATGTTTTGGGGTATCGCTGCTCTTACTTATTTTGGAGATCCAAATATGGATCCTCATTACGCAATGCCCGAGATGCTCGCAAAAATTTTGCCCATAGGCATCGCAGGTTTACTAATGGCTGGTATGTTTGCCGCATTTATGTCCACTCACGATAGTTATTTACTCGCCTGGAGTGGAGTAATTGTTAGGGATGTAATTTCACCCATAAAGGCCGCTCTCTCTAAATCAGACAGTAAAGTTTCAGAAGACGGAACGTGGGGTGGATTAACAAGCGAAAGGGAAATCTACTGGACTCGGGCGATCGTTATTATTTTAGCTGCATTCTTAGCAATTTTCGGTGCATTGTATCAATTACCCGAGACAGCATTCCGATTCATGTATGTGACTGGGAGTATCTATTTTTCAGGTTGTGTAGGCACCATTGTTTTGGGTTTGTATTGGAAGCGTTCAAATACTCCAGGCGCCTATTGTGCTCTCATACTTGGTGCATTAGTACCGCTAAATTTCCTGATCATGAATGAAAATTTAGAACATGTTCCAGATTGGCTACTGCCATTAGTAAAAGACAGCAACTTAGTCGGACTCACAAGTCTGATAATCGGGGGACTGGCTATGCTAATAGTAGCCAGCCTTACCCAACGGTCTCACCCACCACAAGAATTAGACTTTGAAGCCATGGAGAAATGAGATGACTGCAGAGACTTGGATGACTATCTGGGAGTGGATCTTTTTGATAGCAAATATTTCTTTCTATTTGGTGGTAATTAGTGTTGCGAGTCGCGGTGTAAAAGATGTGGTCAAAATACTTCAATCATCTGAATTAAAGTAGATGTTTAATATCGATCAGGTTTAAATACACTCTCCTCGGCGACAAATTAATGAAATAACATCGACTTTTAAAGCAAATATTATTTTGCTGAGAACTGTTTTTTATTCACAATTCCTTTTTTGTACATTATTTCATAGCGCATTCCCGCAGCCAATTGGAGTAACACCTGTTCAAATCCGTCTGGCCACCGAACCGTCATACGATCTATTGAAGTCGAAGGTCCTATCCCGAAAGTCAACGTAATCGAACTATGGCTCAAATAAGAAGATCCTGTTCTAACCATCTGCTTTTGTTTTAACCCATTTGCAACAATTTCCACAGTGGCTCCAACAGCCTGCCTATTGCCACCATCCATACGAAGATCAACGGCAATGGCGTTGCCTACTGGGCTTTCGTTTACAACAACGTAAACCGGGCCTCCATTGGTGGTAAAAATGAGGTCTATATCACCATCCCCGTCTATATCACCGACCGCCAAACCTCGAGCCACCATTTCTTGCTGGAAAATCGGTCCTACTTCATTCGAAATATCTATCATC
>JAYYVF010000080.1:0-58121 GCA_036343635.1 Candidatus Latescibacterota bacterium
GGGAGGCGAACTACCAATTGGCTCTGTTGAGGCATATACTCTGTCGACCGAACTTGAAAACGCCTCGGGAGCTAAACAATCATTCTTACCAAACCAGTGTACTTCGTAACCTGCCTCTCGCAAATAACGCATCGTGTTTGGTTCATGGTTACGCAGCGGATTCCATAACGTACGGTGACCAGAGACATGGGGATACCAACCCGTCATAAACGAGCATCTAGAAGGAGTACATACGGTATGTTGAACGTGACATTGATCGAAACGCGTACCCTCTCTTGCAAGACGATCGATATTAGGAGTCTCTACCAGAGGATGTCCATAGCAACCAAGAACGTCCGCCCTTAATTCATCAGGATTTATATAGATAATGTTCATATGTTAGTACCATTACAACAAATTCGAGTGTCTTACCACTTGTCTTTATTAGAGGGAAAATTTTAAAAACTCTAATCGTAATTACTAGGACGGTGGTCTCCTAACAACCGAAGCTGTCGTGGTGATGCATTCTTCGTCAATTCTTCATCAAGTGAAAATTGATATAGATACGGTGGAAATTTTTGGGTTATGATACGTTTGGCATAATGCACTTGCAAGAGATATCTTGTTTGACCACTCGTATTGGCAGTGCCTCGGTGCCAAACTTCACTTCTAAACAACACTGCATCACCCGCATTACATATAATGCTTCGTTCTTGCTTTCCCTGCCAGTTAATTTCATCCGACTTAGGAGGCCGGCCGGCCCTGTGGCTTCCGGGAACAAAATTAGTGGGTCCCAATTCAGGACGTAAATCGTCTAAATAAAAATGTAACGTCGAAATAAAAACCGGTATTTGGACACGCTGGTCAGCCATTATGTCTTCAGGCAACGTTAAGGGTTGAAAATCAGCATGGAGAGTCTGATCAGGGCGACCCGGACCCGTCACCCAAGCCGTCATACCAATACAATGACAATCTTCTCCATGAACTGCCTCCGCAACATCTATTATTCCCTCCCGGTCTAAATATTTGGCAAATACCGGATCACGATTAAAAGCATTATTGATACTTTTTTCCATAAAACCATGGTCTACTGGGTCGGGAAGTTTATCAAAACTTTCAGGCTTTGCAGTTAGTCTATCCATGGCAGAGCGAAGTTCCGATATTTCCTCTGTATTCAGCTCGTAAGGGAAATAAGTAAACCCCTGTTCAGCAATTGCCCGAGCATGGGATGCAGTATCTGGTTGAGTCACTAAAGGTATTTCTTCTGTCATTTTATTTTTACCTCAGAAAATATTTTTACAATATAGACCGAACACATTAGACCTTCAACCATTGTGACTCTCTTTAAATAAAAGAGCAAACAATGACAACACGAACAAAGCCATAAATGCTGGAAACAACCATATCATCATCCAGTTATGACCAACATCGATCTGAAAATAGTTTACAACATACCCGGAGACCTTAGCGCCTCCAAGCATCCCGATTCCGTATGTAAGCAACGCCATAAGACCCTGAGCACTTGAACGCAAATTTTTTCCAACTCGGCGATCGATATAAATTTGTCCCGTAAGGAAAAAAAAGTCGTAACAAATACCGTGCAATATTATACCCGCATACAACATCCAAAGCTCTCCATGGGCAAAAAGGAAATACCTTACTGCCCAAGCCAACATACCAATCATCAACATACTTTTTATACTAAAAATTCTAAAAAACAGGGGCATAAGAAGCATAAAAATTATTTCTGACATTTGCCCTAAAGTCATCGTACCAGCAGGATTTACCAATCCTACTTCGTTCAGAAACAAGTTGGCGAAATTGTAATAGAATGCCAACGGGATCGTTAACAGCATTGACCCTATTGCAAAAACTAAAAAGGATCGGTCAGAAAAAAGTCCAAGTGCATCAAAACCAAAAACATCTTTTAAACGAACTACCTTATACTTCATGCGCGGTGGCGTTTCTGGTAAAAAAAGCGAATAGATCCCCAAAAGTGCGAGTGTAATAACACCAATCCACATTGGATATAGGGTAAGCTCAATACCCAGTGTGCCAACCAAAATGCCGGCAACGATCCAACCTATCGTTCCGAGCAAACGAATCTTCGGAAACATGACGCTAGGATTAGACATTTGATGAAAACACACAGCATTTGACAAAGAGATTGTCGGCATATAACAGGCCATTGTGACAAGCAACGAAGAGAAAAATGCACTCGGGGCCGTCTGAGTTGAGGTCCAAAACAATGCAACGCTAGAGCAAAAATAGAGTATGCTGAGAATCTTTTGGGCAGAAAAATATCGATCGGCTATCATACCAACAAAAATCGGAGAAAATAAGGCCGCCCAGGCGGAAGCACTGAAAACATCACCTATGTTCAGGCCGTTAAATCCGATCTTCGACAGGTACGTTCCCAAAGTAACATACCATGTCCCCCAAGCAAAGTATTGTAAGAACATCAGAGCCGAAAGTCGAATCCTGACACTGGCATTCATAGTTGTTTGGTCTTTCTTTGATTTATTTAGACTTGATCCATAGTTTTGGATCGATCAAAACCCCACGTTTGCGACGAAGTGGGATAGGGGAAACGGCCAAAAAAGTTTGGCCGAACACAATGGAGAACTTCTAAAAAATATTATCAGGGCTATTGCTATATTGCTTCTTAATCAAGGCCATTAATTAAAATATGGATTTTCGCCGGAAGCATGATCCGTGACATCAACCACTTCTTCTACTTCGGGCACTTCTTCCTTTATCGTAGTTATCACGCCATCACGCAATGTAACCGCCGCCATCCCACATCCCTGGCAACCCCCTCCCAATTGTACATAAACTGTACTGTCCTTTATATCAACAAGGCTGACTTCTCCGCCATGCGCAGCAACCCCTGGATTGATCTTCTCTTCGATAACTGAATGTACTTTTTCGGCAAGCGCGCCCTTTAGGTGGTCCGGGATTCTTCGAGATCTTTCAATTTTAAAGCCACTTCCCATCAAGCCGTCCACGTAATCAACTTTGGCATCTTGTAGAAGACCAATGCTCCCTGTATTAATGAAAACGTCAAAACCTTCGAACGAGATCCGTTCATCTTCCTCGCCTATCTGATCTTCAGAAATGAAAGCAAGTTTATAATCTACCTTGGTCGATGAAGTTGCCTCCGCTCCGATTCGCAAACCACGAACAGGTTTTTCACTTTTTTCAACAAGTTCGGCAATCTTTTGTTGTGCCTCAGACGTTATATTTAGCATAATCACACCTTTTATGGACTGTCTAAAGTATTCAAAACAAATGTACGCCTATTGATTTCATCGGCAAGGTACAACTAAATTACGGTAAAAATTTTATTCTTTGATTCGCATACCATCAATGTCAATGTGCACGTCAACCCCAAGGACAATAGAAAAATGGAAACATTCGCTCCACTAAATCTGCCAAAGGAAGCCTTAATAGAGTATACGCCGGAGTGGACGGGAGACCGTGGACCGGATGGTCGGCCGCACGTTCCTGACAAGATTGTAGAGAGAATGCGCAACGTAACTATTACCCAAGCGTGGGGTGTCGTCCGAGGCGAAGGGTATGAACATCAGTATGAAGGCAATTGGAATTGTACACATCCGGGTGGTACCCTTTGCGGACGAGCGTTAACAGCTATGTACATGCCTCGTAGACCAGTTATGCGACGTATCATGGAGGAAAAAGGGGAACGATTAGGTCAGGTAGGCGATCAGATTTCCTGGCCCATTGATGCATTAAAACAGGGCGATGTTTACGTAGCCGATGTATTTGGGAAAATAGCCCAAGGGCCCGTTATTGGCGACAATTTAGCTGTTGCCATTTATGCTAACTCTGGCAATGGTGTCGTACACGACGCCGCCGTCCGCGATTTAGAGGGCATCGAAGATCTAGAAGGGTTCACCAGTTTCGTCCGCGGATGGGATCCTTCCTTCGCATCGCCAACAATAATGTTATCCGGTATGAATTGTCCCATTCGCATTGGAAATTCCACTTGCATGCCCGGAGATATTGTTTTAGGAAAACGCGAGGGAGTTATATTTATACCACCACATTTGGCTGAAAAAGTCGTCACTACCTCAGAGGTTATACGACTCAGAGATATTTTTGGTAAGATGAGATTAAACGAAGGAACTTATACTCCCGGACAAATTGATCGGCGCTGGTCTGACGAAATAGAGAAAGATTTTTCTAAATGGCTTGAAGACCGTATAAATGACCTTCCCGTTCCAAAAGACGCTATTCAGGAATTACTAAAAGAGCGTACTTGGTAGCTTTATAACAATTGCTTAGCTACAGCCGCGATATAGGTTGGGTCGTCATCTGGACGAAATAGAAACCGTACTCGGCCTGTTTGATCTATCAAATAGGTGTAGGTAGAATGATCAACAAAGTAATTCTCAGGGTCTTCTTTGTTATTAAGGTCATAGTGTCCCCCATACTGTTGGACGACAGCATCTATCTGCTCTCTTGTGCCGTTGAGCCCAATCGTACCCGTCTGAAAGTAAGCTAAATAATCACGAATCTTTTCAACGGTGTCTCTCTCTGGATCTACCGAAATAAAAATTGTTCGAATCGACTCCGGAGGAAGACCTAAAAGTTCATAGACCCGCGCAGCCTTAGACAGCGTGATGGGACAGATATCAGGACAATAGGTATAGCCAAAAAAAAGCAATGCGGGATGTCCTTTTAATTCAGATAGAGAAAACTTATTACCATATTGATTCGTGAGAGTGAAATCTCCTCCTATGCCACCGTAATCTTTTAGAGGGGGAACATTTTGGGGAAGTTCGGCTAACGGTTTAGCAAGAGTAAATAATTCTTCATCTTGTTTGGTTTCTACTTTACCACAACCGGAAAGGCTGAGAATCAGAAAGAATATACTTGTCAGAAAAAAATAAAAACTGTCAATTGACCTTTTACTCATAAGGTTCCTTTCGAACCGAAGACTCCACCACCTGTTTAGTTCCATTGGCAAAATGAAGCATAAGCGACAAAGTGTCTCCTGCCTTTAAAACATCACCAATATCCATTAACATCATATGGAGTCCCCCGGGCTGAAAATTACGTCGCTCTCCAGGCCGCAAGATTAAGCTATCAACTTTTCTCATACGCATAGTTCCACTATCATCTTCCATCCGATGAATTTCCACACGACCTACCTGTTCTGAACTAACCCCAATAATTTCACACGTAGCACTTGAAGTATTAGTAATTTCCATATAGGCTCCCGTGATCGGGTGCCCTCCGGGTGGCTCACGGACCCAGGAATTTCTGACTTGAAGCAGAGAAGTTGTCTGATCACTACAGCCAAAAGCACACCATACGATGACCAATAATCCCAGGTTTTTCGTCCGTTCTCTCATATTCAAGCATCCGGCGGTAGAACCAAGTACTCGCCATCGCGAGTACCGTAGTTACGGTCGACAATTTCTCTGTAATCAACACCCGCTCGTCCGTTCCAATCCCAGGCAACTCGACCATCTTTTAGGGTGAGTTCACACACTAAACGCTCTTGTCCGGTAATTCGACCGCCAAATGAATCAGCGTACCCAAAACTCCCTTTCATCATATTCAAAACGGCAACGTCCGCAATAGCGCCAACGCTTAAATGCCCTAGCTCTGGGTGACCGATTTCGCCGGCTGGATTTGTTGTGGAGCAACGTATGACTTCAGATAACGGCATCCCCATGACAAGGAACTTAGACATAGTGGTCGTCATATCTAACATACCTTGGTTCATACAAAGGACGTGTAGGTCCGTAGAGATGGAATCTGGGAAAAAACCTTGCTCGATGGCCGGTACCGCATTACGAAAACAAAAGGACCCAGCCCCGTGTCCCACATCCAAAATCACACCATTAGAGCGAGCCTCGTGTAGATAGGGCAACACCCGGCCTTCACGATCAAACCAAGGAGTAGGTCCACGAAAAACGTGTGTACTAATATCACCTTTTCGGAGTTTTTCAGTTAAGAGTTGATAGTAGGGCCGTTCTTTTTTAAAAAAACCAAAATCGATCATCACACGGGTCCCAGCTAATCCTGCTGCTTCCAAACATCTGTCTACCGAAGTCCAATCCGGGCCGTAATAATGAGCTGTTTTTATTCCTACAACCACGTCCTCATTAGCCTTCGCAGCTTCGGCCGTTAACCTCGGATCTAAATCATATAGATTCTGTTCATGTGCAATATCCGTCATGCCGAGACCGCAGATATTGACAAATGCAAATAAACGCGTCTGACAACGATCGATAACACGATCTCGAAAATCCTCTATATTTCGCCAGCCCGCACTTCCTGTGTCAACCATCGTGGTAACACCTGTTCGAAAAGAAAACCCATCAGGGAGAATACTATTATCTCCGGCCCAGGCATTGCGATGCCCAGGCGTAGCGTAGGCGTGCATGTGGATATCTATCAAACCTGGAGTCACATAAAGCCCTGCCACATCAATAACTTTCCCTGCTGCTTCTATTGGTAGGTTTGAAGAAACCGACGCGACCAAACCGTTCTCGATCGCCACATCAAAAACCCCGTCTATTTCATTTTTAGGGTCTAATACATGGCCACCTTTGAGCAGAATATCACATTTCATCTTATTCTCCTGACTACTTCGCAGATTTGAGAGTGCTTAAACTACAAAACATGACCCTATCGGAAATGTACTTGTCCATTTTTATCTTTTCTAACAGCAGATAATTGTATCGTGTTAGCTTTCGGACATATTTTTCTGCGTCCAACAGCCATCGATTAAACGCCATATATTTGCCGGATTTTGGTTTCGCAATTCTGGCGGCAAACGATGTTCGCGCACATTATCGTAGCTTTCAAGCATACCAAATCGTGTGATAGATGCTGGGATACCTACTGCCGTGAACCCAGGGTGGCCAGTAGCAGGGAAGGGCCCTCCATGATTCATCGCTGAGGAAACAGCCACTCCGGTAGGCATTTTATCGTTTAACAACCTCCCTACTTTCTTACGTAAAATACTAACAATTCGTTTATAAAGAGGTTCATCGTCACCATCTTGTGAACTATAAACACAACCCGTCAGATTTCCCTCAAAGTAGCCACATATTTCGACGGCCTGATCCTCATCACTTGCGATAACAAAAAGACTTTCGTTACCAAAAGCTTCTGTCTGAAGTTTTTCCGGATTAGCAATAAAGGTGTCACCGGAAACACTTAACAAGGTGTTATCGTAACTGTATCCAGTGCCCGTTCCAGTGCTACCACCTGTAAGTAAGGTTGCTCCCACACTCTGCAATAACGTAACGCTCTTGGCCAAGTTCTTTTCTACACTTCCAGTTAACAAGGTCCCGACAGGGGATTTCGAAAATTTCGAGCATACCGATTCAACAAATTGATTCGTCTCATACCCTTCGACAAGCACAACAATTCCAGGATTGGTACAAAATTGTCCAACTCCCATCAAACAAGATGTTGCAAATTCTTCCGCTATTTCTTCGCCACGTTCTCTTAAAGCACCGGGAAGAATGTATACCGGATTTATACTACTAAGTTCCATGTATACAGGTTTACCTGCCTTGTCAGCTGCCTCTTTCAGTACTAGACCAGCTCCCCGCGATCCTGTATAACCCGTGGCTCCAATTTTAGAATGAGAAACAAGAAACTTACCTACTTCATGGTCTGTACGATAAATCAATTGGACTGTAGATGGTGGCATACCGCTATCCTGGGTTGCTGCAAAGGCCTCTTCGGCTAGCATTTGGGTAGTGCCAGGATGAGAGGAATTTCCCTTACCAATTACCGGATTACCCGCCGCTATGGCCGCTGCAAAATCACCTCCAGCAACACTATTAAACGCCAAAGGAAAATTGTTGGGACCAAAGACTGCTACGCCTCCCCCCAACGGTCCGAATTTGGAACGAATTCCTGTCACGGTATCTATTGTTGGTTGGGTCCACGAACGACTCCGGACCGCCTCAGCAGCTTGGCGCAATTGCGAAGTAGTCCGCGGTAGTTCAACATCTTTTAATCGAGGTGATACTGGTAGACCCGACTCGGCGGTAGCCAGATTGCAGATCTCATCTACACGGGCGGCAATCCGTTCCGCAAAACGCTCCAAGAATGAAGCAATTATCTCGTCCCCGATGTCAGCAATCTGTTCGGACGCAAGCGAAGCGGCTTCAACGGCTTCTTCTACATCTTTAATTTCACTTATTGGAAATACTTCACCCGTTTTAGCCTTTGTTATCGGGTTCTCTGGTTCAAAAATCTCCGTGTAACTTGCCTCACGCCATGATCCCGCTATTAAAACAGGCTCCACGCCAGCCATGTGATTCTCCTTCGAATGTTAAGTAAAAAACGACCCTTACATGAGCTTGTCTGTGTAATATATACGCCAAATAGATAACTCGGCGAAAGAATATAAAGCTACCAAAAAATTATTTATTTAGAAATAACCTATATACTATTTATTAAATTACGCAGGTCCAGCATTACTAAAAACACCCTGGTTTTCTTGCGGACTTCGATAACCTGAAACCATCAATCCCGGACGTCCCATGCTCTGACCGGCTGTCTGAATATTATTTGGTGCACGATAACCGATCCGAACCAGCCGACGCGCTTTTTCAGTCTGGTTGATATGCGATCCATGAATTGTGTGAATGCAAAAACATACGACGTCCCCGCGTTTTGCCGGCACCGCTACCGTATCACTAAGATTGTACTTATCGGTAGGTAAATGCGGCGTACAAGGTCCATCAGGTGTTTGGGTAACATGCTCAAGAGCCCCAGATTTGTGACTTCCCGACAAGAAGCGAATCTCTCCATTTTCATGGCATGTGTCATCCAGGTGAACTAACACGTCAACGTACCTACCGTCCCGGTGTTGGTAGAAAGCCCAATCTTGATGCATTGGAAATGGATGCCCGGTCTGCGAAGGTTTAATATGCATCGTTGAGTGATGCAATTCCACGTCCGGACCAATCAACTGACTCATTGCACATGTTAAACGAGGATTCGTAACCGCTTTTGACCACGCAACAGAATAAAAATAAAGATCGTGCATTGCAGTAAGCTTAGATTCTTTCTCCGTAGCCTCATCCATATATTTTTTACGCCACGGCCCGCTCCATCCCTGGTCAGTTATTGCCCAGTCTGAAACCAAACGACCTAATTCACTCTCCAATAAATCCGTCTCTTCATCAGTAAACATCTCTGGAATGTGAAGATAACCGTTGTCATGGTAACTTTGAACTTGATCCTGATCTAACATGATTTTCCTCGTGATAAAAAAATTTCTTAGATTAGTATGCCACACCAATAGGTTTAAAAATCCGAACCGTTTTAAATTCAGCGTTAAGTGAAATTTCAATCACGTACATTCCTGGCACGGCATTATTACCATCATCTCGCGTACCATCCCACCGAATTTGTTGCCTTCCCGCACCTTGCAAACCACCATCTATACGTTTTATCAACCGGCCCTGCAAATCATAAACACTGAGTATAGTCGGAACAGAGCTAGGTAAACGATACAAGATGTATTCAACTGACAAAAAATCATTAATACCGTCGCCATTTGGAGTAATAAAACCGGATCCAACAGAAAATTGTTCGATGATTTTTGACGCCTGCTCGCTCCCACCGAGAACTCGTAAATTATTTGTACCTAGAGCCTCCGATGCATCACCGGCCTCTACCTGTTGGGGCAAATTATTGCTCTTCGTATCAAAAACCTCACCCGAAAATGTATTTGCAAACACAAAAACTTCGGTTCCAAAAACTACACGAATGGGCTCATTTGCTTGGCGCGTAATCCGACTAGGAAGAATCAGGGTCAGAAAATCAGCTTCTTCAATTACCTGTAATGGGGTAACTTCCTCCAAGCCCACCCCCATATAAAGTCCTTTAAATGCGGGACGACTACCTGTACGAATACGGAGTGCATCGAAACCATTTTGACCCGACACATCAAAAGACGTTAAAATGTCATAAACAAAATCCGTCATCTCACCAAGAGGTACTTCGGTTAAGCCCGTGGAAGGATCTGGGCTATCCATACGGGCAACTTCACCAATTACCTGACGGGCCAAAGGAGGAGACGTTTCAATCCACAAAGAATCTAGGCGCATAAAATCAAAAAAGGATTGACTGTCGAGCGTAATGCGCAGTTGAACATGAGAACCTCTTTCCAGAGGAGCCCGAACACCTGGCTTGCTAATAGGGAAAGACCAGTAAGTCCAATTTTCCTGATCATAATCAACTGAAGCTCGTAAACCCGGCTTTGGAGACTGAATAACGCCGCCAGTAGTCTGGTCAGGTTGTTTGAGCTCATTTTCGTAACGGGAACGAGAAACCGTTCGCTCTGCACCCGTGTCCGTGTACTCAAAATAAATGTTTGGATCTAAGTCTCTACCTGACCTCAATTCGACTCGCAACGATGCTTGCGCATCCTCAACCTCTCTCGCCACCCCGTCTTCATAGCGCATGCCAGTGGCATTCCAATGAATCTTTCCAAAATTAACTAGCCCACCAATATCCATTATTTTGGAAACGAAAATCACGCGACGTGGAATACCCGAACCTTTTAGCTCAAACTCACCGATCGTACCTTGCTGTACATTTGCTTGGCCAGAGGCAAATGTTTTATCGTCGCTGGAAGGCTTTCGTTGTAAACGTATAAATCTCACATATTGCTTTGGAAAATCTAATTGTACATTGGAATCATAATTTAAGGGAATGTCTGCAACTAAAGTCTCAAGTGTATGGTAATCAGAATCCCCATTCTCTAAATTCATCACCGGATCAAATTCTTCAGCGATTGACACTTCAAAAGCTTTGAAGATATCGTCTCGCAACGGCGTCCCATCCGCTCTAAAACCTGCCGGCGGTGTATAGAAACCAACAACATCAGCAGGTACAGGAACTCCCACGTCAAATGTATACCACTCAGAAGTAATTCCCCTAGCTACAGGAGGACTATAAGACGAGCTGTCGCCATCAACCCATTCGGTCGTCAAAGTACCAGCCGTGAACCAATAGAAGCCATTAGCCGCACGCCAAACCCGTGGAGTCAAACCGTCCTCATAACTAAGATCTGTCGGAAACTTGAATGGGGACCAATATGGTAATTGATCAAGAATATTATCAAAGCCATTGAAATAAACAGGAGCAATAGACCCTGGGAAGCTATCAAAGTCTATAAAGACCTCGCTACTATCACTAAATATCCAGCGTTTGCCAACACCACCTAGTTTGAATTCGTTAACTTGGGCTTCGCCTGTGCGAAAAAACATTAACAAAATAAACGCCGGGAAAATCCACCTGCACACGGTAGGCTCCTTGATATAATACACATTATTTCAACCGAAACTCAATATTTATAGTGTGATAATGTATATTTTTACCCAATCATTCTCAAGACAATAGTTATTCTTGGTTTCTTGTTTTTAACAAGAGTCCGATCTATCTTTACTGAGATGAAATTACCAAAAAATTGTAAAAGAAGTCCGATAGCTCTTCTACTTTCCCTATGCCTAAGTTGTGATCGGCCTTCCCTTCCTACGGAATATGAAATACGCCACGTTCCTGCCGGAAAAATGCTTACGTCACCAACTAATAATAAATCCTCAGCATATCATGGATTACGTGAGCTGTTTTTTATCCATGCTCCGAAATGGAAGAATGGGCATCAGGCCGCGGTCTCAATTACATATGATGCACCGTGGGGCCATAACCCCGTATTCTCGCTTGCCACCGATGCAGCTATACTACGTGGCTTGAGTATGGATGTAGAAGTCGTTAGCGAAAAATTACTTTTCTACAGTCGTTTTCCAATAATCTCAAGAATGAGGAATGAACTGATACCCAATGGAGTCGGCGTATTTGGACATGGCCATTCCCATATAGACCATGATGCATTGGATTTTCACGATGCTTATCAGTCTTTCCGTTACAATTTTGATTTGATGAGGTCATGGGGCCTCAATCCAAAGGTATATGCCTATCCTCTCTTTGCTGGCCGTGAGCGAGGAACACAAACTGCAAACCGGCAGGCAGGCTTTATCGCCGCAAGAGGTGGAACAGAAAATCCCGAAAAATACTATTTATGTGAAACAGAGCCCTGTAGCCCTGAGAGTTGGTTTAATCTACCATCCGTAATCATGGGCACCGCGAACACACGTCACATTGCCAATCATAATCAACTACGGCCCATACTCAATGAAACATTATCACGCCGGGCCTGGACGATAATGACATATCATTCGATCGGTAACCGAGAGGGGTGGGGCTATTATGAATATGAAGAGTTTCTCCAAGATCTTGATTTTATTAAATCCAATGACTTTTGGTCAGGAAATTTCTCCTCTGTGGCTTCATATGCAATCCAGCGCGCGGGACTTCAAGTTCAAATTGGTCGGTATTTTGGTCGCGCAACGCCCCGCCAATTCGAAATATATATTGGTGACGGTTTCGACAATAGGACTTACAACGAGCCGTTGACTTTGGATTTTCATTTCGACAAAAATCTTTCTGTTCAATCAATTCGTATCCAACCTTCACCAACAGACGGCAAAACCATTTTCAGGGTCGACAATAATCAGCTACGATTACAAGTTGTGCCAAGGGAACGTCAATATACATTGTCGTTTATTCTTTAATTTTATGAGAATTTTTCTTACTATCTAAACTATCTAAACTGTTATGTTTTTTAAGTCGAAAAATCTGACGACTAAAAACGGCAAGCCAAGGACGCATGCCTAATAAATCAGGGGTATTAGTGGTAAACAATACTACAGATACAATAGGTTTAGTAGACAAAGAAACATTGCATCTATGGGTCCAACAGTTCCACAGGGACGGCTACCTTTTTCTTCCAGAAATACTTCCGAAAGGTTGGGTTCCTATCTTGCGAACAGACCTGGACAAAGCCCTTTCCGAAAACCCAGCTGCTAGTGGTGGGTCGATCGAATTACATCCACGAATGTTTGAACGTAGTCCAACAAATCTCTCGCTATTTGGTTTAGAACCTATCGTTTCATTTGCAAAAACCTTGATTGATACTACGACGCATGTAGTTCACAACAACAGCTTCCGTACGCCTCCAGGTGGCGGATTAAGTACATGGCACCAAGACGACCCCCCCCATCTTTTAGTCACAGAAGGCGAGCCTCCGAAAAACATTCGCCTACCCGTCCTGCTATTCACAGCCAATTATTATTTAACGGACGTAGATGAAGTCTCGCATGGGCCAACGGAGGTAATTCCAGGTTCACACCTTTTCGGTAAAAGCCCTCCTAATGGCATGGAAAATTCCAGCTACGCACGGGAAATTACATCCTGCCTGGGTAAGGCGGGATCTGTCGTAATGTTCAACAATCAGGTTTGGCATCGTGGGGCACCCAATACCAGCAAACGCACACGCTATATGACTCAGATTAGTTACGCGCGCCGCCTTGTTGGTCACAAATATGCTCCGTTTATGAATTACAATATGCCCGAACATATCTACGCAAATGCTGACGAAAGCCTATTAGAGCTATTGGGGTTTTTACCAAATGGTGCATACGGATGATTTGGCTTATTACCCAAATAAAGGCGTCTTTGTGTTACTTCATACGAGACTTTTCAGGTATACTATTTTTAGTGCTTTGCTCATTACACACCGTATCTGCATCAGGTTTTCGCGTACCTCCCTACCTGCAAAACCCTACTATAAAAATCAAGTTTAATTCTTGATTTTTCCGAAACGTCGGTGCTATTTGGCAACAACGATCTTGGTTGGGAACTTCATTTGAACACATAGACGCATCAGACACTAAAACTATTAGCTTTACTAACTCCACGTGAACCTTTTGCTATCGGGGGTCGCTCGGGTACCATCGGTGTTTTTCTACCCCCCCCATATCTAATTCTATTCCCCAACCAGGCCCCTCAGGGACATGAATTCGACCATCAACTATCTTCAATGGACTCTTTATAATTTCGTCTCTCCACTCTATGCCAGTAACCAGTTCCATGGGGGCTATATTCGGTATGGAAGCCATTAAATGAACAGCAGCCGCAATCCCCACCGGACCTTTAGTATTATGTAACGAAATAGGCACATGGAAGGTATCAGAAATAGCTGCTATTTTTTTTACTTCCGTTATTCCACCCGCATACATTAAATCGGGTTGGGCAATGTCAATACCGTCTAATTCAAGCAACTGACGAAAATGACTCTTTGTGTTAAGTCGTTCGCTACCCATAACAGGGATAGATATTGCTTGACGCACTTTGGGGTAGGCGCTCAGGTCCTCCGGGGGAACGGGGTCTTCAAATGCATACAAATTGTATTCTTCCAGTTCGCGAGCTAAACGAATACAGTTGGCGACAGTAAAGCGACCGTGACAATCCACCAACAACTTTATATCCGGTCCTACAGCTTCGCGTACTGCGGCAAAATGCGCCGCCGTCTCTTTAGGTCGTCCATCATCACAATATTGATCAAATCGGTAACCATCGCCTGACAAAGCACTTCCCTTTAAGGCAGTATAACCATTTTCAGTACTAAGGCATGCAGAGGCCGCACTCTCTTCTGTCGAATTACCCCAAAAATGAGTGTACACTTCGACGCTGTCGCGAAAACGGCCACCCAGTAAATCAACGACGGGCAGCCCCGAAACTTTACCTTTAATATCCCAAAGCGCCTGGTCAATTCCACTCAATGCGCTCATCCACACAGGCCCAGCCATCCGCCAGATTCCGCCAACAGATGACTGCCGATAAATCTTGTGCCACAAAAATTCAATGCGTGCCGGATCCTCTCCAATTAATTCCCCCTTCAAGTGCCGAATAGCCTCAACAACAACGGGTTCCTTATTTGAATATGTCGCTTCTCCCAATCCAACGAGGCCTTCATCCGTAAAAACTTGCACTATCGTCCACTTTCGGCCTGGGGAATTTATCAGCATCGTCTCAATATCAGTTATTTTCATACTCTACATTCCTTTGGACTCGTTTTTAAAATGTTTCCGCACGATCGCCGATGGATGGTGGTGCCATCAGTCGGTGCTGTTGGTCAGTCGCATCGGGATAATCTTTTTTGTCATAGTACGTTTCAGACCAAGAGGAATGCCCGGGGCTGTATTTGTACAACAAGCTTCTTCGCTCATGATCTGCTTTCCAAGGAACCGTACCATGAACCAAAGCCTCCGTAAAAATAATTACATCACCAGCATCAACCTTTATCTGCCTTACATAATGGGCCTCTTGCTCCCATTTTCTTACCATATCTGGAATATGTGCGGTAAAATTACTTTTGTGGGAACCCGGTATACAACCAAATCCACCATCATTAGCATCGGCATGGGTTAGACAATAAGTAAACACCGTGAGGCCATTCCGCATTACGCCATCATGATAGCGATACCAATGATCTGCGGCCTGAACTCCACTTTGCATTGTCGGTCCGCCATGTAGACCTCCGGCCCGACCGTTCTTGCGCATGAAAATACTGTAATCATGATCGATTCGTACAAAAGGCCCTAGCAGGTCTTTGAGATAAGGCACAATACCAGGATGGTCCATCAAAGATTGAGTAGCAGTTCCCCATTTTGATACTTGGCCAGTACGTCGCAAGCCGTTTTCAGAATAATCGCCGGGCCAAACAGAATCTGCTAAGGCATTAATTTCATCCACTTCGCTAGAACTCAATACTCCCTTTAGAACCAGATAACCTTCAAGGTCAAAAATGAATTTTTCTTCTGGCGTCATTTTCTCCTCATTTGTGTTATGTATTGATGGAGGATTTATTTTACGTTATTTACTTTAAGACGATTTTCCACCTGATAAACCAAAGGAACCTGACCATGTCTGCCAAATATCGCGTCGGCGTAATAGCTTCTGGTCGTATTGCACGCGAACACGGACGCGGTTGGGATGAATGCGAGCATACTGAGATTGTAGCCATCGCTGACTCCCATCCGGAGGCCGCTTCAAGTTACGCATCAGATTTTAACGTGCCAAAGCAATACGCTGATTATAGAGAAATGCTTGATAAAGAGAAATTGGATATTGTCAGTGTATGCTCTTGGGATCCTCAACATGCTGAAATGAGTATCGCCGCATGCGCTCGCCGACCTAAGGCCGTTCTCTGCGAAAAACCAATGGCTATTTCTTTGGGTGAGGCAGACGCCATGATTATTGCAGCTCAACGCAACGATGTGAAGCTAGCCATCGGACACCAACGTCGATTTTACTCCTCATGGCGTGAAGCTCGTAAAATGATTGGTGAAGGAGTAATCGGACAACCCCGACGCCTCTGGTCTGCTATCCGTGCAGGAATGATGAATACGGGTACTCACTGTATCGACTTTCAACTTTACGCTCTTGGCGATCCCAAAGTTGATTGGGTGATGGGATCAGTAGAGCGACACACCGACCACTACGTTTTCGGACATCGCGTTGAAGATCGGTGTGCGGGCATTATTGGCTACGCTAACGGTATTGAAGGTGTAATCGAAAACGAACTAAATGATACCTATGAAGTTGGAGCCCACATCTACGGTGACGACGGTATGATCATTGTAAATGACAATACGTTGCGCTATATGAACGCATCAACTAATGGATGGAAACATTTCAAACCAACAGATAAATCGAAGCATGGCTACGGTAACGCCTTTGTTGACCAAGCCTATGGTATTTGTCGTTGGATAGAAGGCGACTTCGAAGACTACTATGGAAAAGCCGAACATGGCCGGGCTGCAACAGAGATTATGATGGGTGTCTATGAATCTGCGCGAGTACACGAGCGCGTAGCGCTACCACTCCAGACTCGCGCAAATCCCCTCGACGTATCTGTAGAAAGTGGCGTCATGCCTGTAACACGCCCCGGTGCGTGGGACGAACGCTCTTTTTTGGTTCGCGGAGAGGGTATGAGTTGGATGGGAAAGAGTTAGATGAATGAAATTCAAATAAGTAAGCACGAACGATTAGACAAACATTTATCGACCGAAAATTTAAACAAGGCCATCCGTGCTGTTCGTGAGGACGGGTACATAGTGCTTCATGATATAATTGAAACGGGTCATATTGCCATCCTCAGAGATCGCATGTTGGCCGATGTCGAGAAAATTCTTTCGTTAGATGCCGTGCCCTACCAATTCAGAAAAGGCCACATACAGCAAGACCCGCCACCATTCAAACCTTTTTTATTCCGCGATGTATTAGTAAATCCTTTTGTAATCGACATCACTCAGGTTTTACTAGGCGATGGTGTAAAAAACGCGTTTTATAGTGGTAATTGCTGCCTTCCAGGCAGTCAACACCAGCCTATTCATTTTGACATGGGACCTCTTTGGCCAAACTGGCCAAACTACCATCCTGTACACGCTATTGTCGTAAATGTGCCAGTGGTCGATATGAGTCCAGAGAATGGAAGCACAGAATTGTG
Organism: Candidatus Latescibacterota bacterium; assembly: GCA_036343635.1. Taxonomy (GTDB): domain Bacteria; phylum Latescibacterota; class UBA2968; order UBA8231; family UBA8231. The sequence goes on from JAYYVF010000080.1 coordinate 17,405, forward strand.
GCCTCAAACACATTTAAACACCGCTAGAAGTGAAACCGCAGGGGATATAAAAATTCCTGATAATGTCATCAAAGTCCAGCGAGAGCAATCACAACCATTTCAGCCTAAAATACCTGTCGGCAGTATTCTCATTCGAGACATAAGGCTCTGGCACCGCGGTATGCCCAATAAAAAGGATTTACCTAGACCAATGATTGCAATGATACATTACCCTCGCTGGTACCAGACAGGCAAACCGATCCAATTTGCAAATGGTTCAGAAGAATTACTAAAGGACGAACGACTCACCACCATAGCAGAATTTGTGGATGAGCCCATCGACTACATAAGCCACCACAGAACTTATGATTACTCCAGTTGAAAAAGTGAGCTGATTCAATAGCTTATCACTCGAGCTTCAACATAGTAGCGTTTGTCCTCGGCCTCACCCATTGAGAATGTTTTCCTAGGTAGAGGACCATCTTTGTCAATAGCATCAAAAAAATCATCTTTTTCTATTCCTGGAAGATAAAAGCCAGTGCAATTATTCCTACTAGCTAATTTTTCCAAGGAATCTTCGCCGTGTATATAATCTACGGTTACCGACTTATTTCCTTCCATCAAATCATCGAGGAAAGCCTGTAACGTTGCAACAATTAATTGAGCATTTATCTTGCCCACTCTAATCCAACCGCGTCGATCTCCACTGCAAAAATGAATAAGGTGGCCTTCACCATCATATTGCTTTTCTATAGCTTGATATCCCCAGGTAAACTCTTGGTTAGAAAAATATTTTCCTGCGGCATCCATCAACGACTCTACGTCAATCCCAAATACCGCTCTATGAATTGGTTCAAAGTCCAAACTGCGATCATGGAGATTAACCAACTCGACTAGGGCATAACGAGCAGGATGTGCCATTACATCTTGGACGGACTCAGCTTTTTCCTTAATACTTTCCCACACTGCCTTGGCTGTGGCAAAAGAATGATTCCCATCCCCCATGGCATACAACATTTTTGAAGAGCCTTCCCTTAATTTAAGTAGGTTGGAAACCACAGATTTAATTCGAATGGAATCTCCTATATGGTGACCCGTTACGTAGCCCCCTCCACCCATCAATTGGCCTTCGTAGACAGGTTCGGAATGTTCTTCAAACAAGGGGTCTATCACAGTAAATTCGGGGTCATCAATAAGAACCATGATATGCGGTACTTCGATACGTGCTTTTGAACGAACTTCAATACGAGGAGGCAACCGCTCTAATACAGTCCCCTCGGTAGTCCGAATAAGTTCCCGCGCACCTTCTCCATAATCATAGTGCTCTAAATCAAGAGCAACCATCAGACCTCGTCGATTCAATCCACTACCAAGTTTGCGATTAACCGCAACAAACCCAGGTGGCAGACTACGAAGCAAACCCCCATCCAAATATTCCTCCATACGGGCATTAATCTTTTTAACAGCCTCACTACGATCTTCAGATTCCAAATAAACTTCCGGAAAAATCAAACGAAGTGTCGAAGGATCGTCGCCAACATCTCTATACATTCTATCCCAATAATCAGGTTCGGAGGTATACTGATCACAAGCAATAACTGACCACGTCTCCAATTTAACTTCCTTGGCCGGCAACAAAATAGTAGGAACCTTTAGAGCTGCCTCAGGAAAATCTATTTTCATAGTATTATTATCCAATCAACGGGATCGCCCAAGCAACAAATTGCGGAAAAACAACGTCTGGCTCTTCGAGATCTACGTGCCATCTTTTTTCATGTTCAAACATTATCCATCCCTGATAATCATTCTCTTTTAAAACTGCTATGGCCTCTTTTAAACGCAACGACCCTTCCCCAGGAACAACGTAGCGCCAACCATCCTTCATTGCCTGTGGATGAGATGGGTCTAGAATAGCATCTTTTACATGGGTATAATAGGTTCGGCATCCTATGGCTCTGAATGTTTCATGGTGTGGCGCATTTCCCATCCTAGCTGTGTGACCAATGTCCCAGAGTATACCAAATGCTGGACTAGTTATACGCTGAAGCAACAGAGAACAATGATCCGATTCAATCCAAGTATCGTGGGTTTCTAACATCCATTTGATCTCGGCGGCACCATCGAGTCGTAATATTTCTTCCATGGTACGCGAGCCCTCATCCGCCAGTTTTTCATAAGACTCTATATTGGGGTTGCCACCACCAAACACCCTAATTCTATCACAGCCCAGGGCTCGAACAACCTCGATAGTCCGCCTGGCTTCCTCAAGATTGTCATTTAACATCTCGCCTACACAAATACGTAGGCTCGAGCTTATACCAGAAACCTCAAGTCCAAAATTCTCAAACTTTCTTCTAGTTGTTGAAATACCTTCTTTGAATTCGGGTAGCACAGTCACGTCGAGTTCTCCTTGCAATCCGCGCAAGTCTACGCCTTGGAATCCGAATGCACTGCACTTCTCTATAACTTGGTCTAGGTTCCAATCCGGACAACCTAATGTAGTCGTACTAAGTTTCATTTAAGTTCCATCACTATTCTGCAACGACTCAACTATTGGGATTAGATCCGCAACCCGTTTTATCCGTATCCAGGCACCTTCAAAATTTAGGCCAAAAGTTAATCCGCGAGGAATTACAACACAGCGCAACCCGGCTGCATTAGCAGCTTGTAGCCCGCGAGGTGAGTCTTCAACAACGATACATTCGTCTGGCATTAAATCATTCCGAATCATCGCCTGAAGATAGGGCTCTGGATCGGGTTTCGAAGTAACATAATCTTCACGAGCCAATACAAAGTCAAAAAATTTTAATAACTCCGTTTGGGCATGAATTAACTCAAAATGTTCTTTCCTTGATGAAGTAACTATCCCCATTTGGACCCGAAATTGTAGTTTTGTCAGGGTCTCTTTGATTCCCTCGATAGGAGCAACGCCTTCTGAGAGTAACTGGGTATACCGGCGATTCCTCCAATCCTGAGCAATTTCAAGTTTTTTAGATAAACCCCGTTCACTCAATAGGGCTATAAGGCCTTCACTTTTGCGGAGAAACAATTCGATGAAAGATTCCTCATCAAGTGGAATCTCGTAACGCAACAAGACCTCACGACAAGCCTGGTAATATAGGTGTTCAGTATCGACCAAAACTCCATCATTATCCCATAAAACAGCTTTCAACATGAGACTCTATCTTGTTTAGGGTATCAACAACAAAAATCCATTTTTCACTTCAAACATGTGTTTAGCCTGCGTTCCTCTTCTTCCGCCCACTCTTTGTCGTTCAAGGGCATTTTATCTGGAAATTTCAAACCCACCTCCTCACGCCATCGAAGTAATGGATGATCGCGTTGAACCTGGGGCAGGTCTACGTGTCGACCAAATGCAGCTGATTCAAAAATCCCCATAATAATTTCGATAACATGACGACCAGAGATCCCGTTACATTCGTGGTCTCTGTTTTGGTCCAGAGCACGCACATATTCTTCTACAAAACAATAATCTCCCTCCGCCATCTGATCTAATTTAAACTCTGCATCTTGTGATTCGAAACTGTGTGGATATAGTGGATCTAATGGTCTCCAGCAATCTAACCCATCTTTCGGCAATGGATGTGGATTTGGAAGATGCCACGCTCCGTGAGGATGCCAAAGCAGCCGCCCCTCCGTACCACACAATTCTATAACATGAGCATTCAAATCGTTCTTAGTAAAACGATGTTGGAGCAGCGTTCCTACTATCCCATTTTCAAAAAGGAGAGAAGCAGAAACACAATCACCGACAATTATTCCATTGCCACGTGGAGCATGTAAAACATCTGTGGGAGCAATTGGACGACCGCGAACAGTCGCATGTGCCGTTACCCGCTGAACGGAGCCTCCAAATTTTATTAAACTTGTCAAAAGGTGCGTTCCGATTTCCATCAAGCCAAATCCGCCGTAGTAGCCCTTTCCACTTGCATAAATATGACGGAGCTCCCCGATTTTCCCAGAAGAGAATGCCGCCGATATTGCTTGTGTCCATGCACTTACACGCCATTGATGATGAACGGCAATCCGGGAATTTTTCTCTGCCGCCTTACTTATCATTGCATCTGTTTCGGCAAGGTTCAGGCCCATTGGTTTCTCCACATCTATATGTACTCCATGCTCCAATACCTGTAATGCCAGTGGAGCATGCAGGTATGGTGCCGTCGGTATCGCCACGATATCAGGCTCTACCTCTTCGATCATTTTGTCCACATCAGCAAAAAGGGCCGATATACCTATTTCACGACCGAGATCCTCTCTGCGTGATGAAACGATATCGCACAAACCCACCACTTTAGTTCGTGGATGAAAATGATAAGCTCTAGCAGCAGCAGTACCCCGTGAACGGCAGCCCAAAATGGCAATTCTGTAATTTTTCATAACACTCACGCTCTTTGTCTTTAAGAAAAATATCCTGTTACGATTAACATCTACGTAGCACCCGAATCAAGCCAGAAAGAATAAGGATTCTCTCTATTTACCAACGGCAAGCTCACGCGACCACCTAAACGTTGAGATTCATGTACCGCCGCAATCATCTCTTGTGCGGCCAATGCGTCTTTACCACTTGAAGCCTGCACTACGTCACTACCTTCTTCCATGGCGTCCAACAATTCTTTCACGATACAAACATTCGAATGATGAGTTCGTTCGTTTATTGGTATAGCTTCCCATTCATCAATGTATACTCTTTCCCAAGCCACCTCATCGTCAGGAATAAATAATCCATCATTATAGAAATACATTTCGCCATTCGGAGAATTTCTTAATGATAGAATTCCCTCAGTCCCATGAATTTCAAATCCAAAATGACGAGTATTACGCGAAGTACACGCATGATTCGGAAGGGATTCAAAATGTCCTGTAACTCCATTTTTAAATGCGTAATACGCTGCGATTTGGTCCCCGGCAGTCAAACCGATGCCCTCATTTCCAATATGTGCATCCTCAGCTGTAACTGAACGCCCATTCTTCTGAACATGGGCATGGACCCATTTTACTGCCGCCCCTGCCATATAACGCATACTGTCCATCATGTGAGGGCCGAGCACTGCAAGATCTTCACCCCCAGCCCGTCGGTCCCATTTGCCACGGGCGCGCAAAACCTGTAACTGACCTATGCGACCTTCATCAACCCAACGCTTCGCTAATTGCTCATATGGATTGGCCCGACGATGGGCAACTGCAACACGAACCTCACCTTCTCGACACGCTTCTAACATTGAATCTGCCTCAGCCAATGTTCCAGCCAACGGCTTTTCACAGAACAGTGCTCGAGCGCTCGAGGACGCAACCGCTTTCACCATTTCAGCATGGTCAACTAACACACGGGGACAAACATTTACAATATCTATATTTTCTTTTTCGAGCATTTCATTAAAGTTTGAATACGCCCGTTCGGCTTGACAGCGAATAACAGCAGCCTCGAGTCCTGAAGGATCTGGATCTGCGACAGCAACAACCACTACCTCGGACATATCTTTATATACAAGGTCGAGACCGTGCCCGTAATCACCCTGCCCGGTGTGCCCTATGATTGCAGCTTTGTATTTAGCTACCACAATTCCCTCGTTTTCTTAAATCTATGAGATAGGTTTCCGTAATGTATTATTCGAGCAGCAATGTCTCAAAGGCCCATCTAACTGTATATAGTTTATTTCGACCGGACTGGAGACTTTAGGACAAAAACAAATTTTCTTAGAATAGAAATTGTCCGCAAAAATCTTTAAACAAAAATCACATATTAGAAAATGGTCTCAAATCCCGTAACCGGTTTCGGTCATTGCCGTCGACAAAAAATCAAAGGTGTGATTTTCTTTATCGTTCTTCCACCTTCCCACCGATTCCGGCCGTACGACAATGCGACCTAAAGGAATTCCCAAAAAAGATTCTAATTTTGTAAGTGTCTCTTCTTGATTCATCACAAAATCTTCAAACCTAATATCTATACAGTGGCTAGGGCGAGGGGTTGCCTGCATCAATTCGTACTGATACTTCCACGAAATAGCTCGACGCTTACGAATATCATCCGTTCTCGGATATTCGATACCAAAGTCGGACAAGTCATCGGTTTTATGACCACTGATTATACTATCTCTTGGATCTCTTAACCAATGTATATATTTGGCGTCAGGAAACATCCGACTAATCCATGGATAAATAAGTGTTGTTTCCGGTAGCTTCCACCCTTTTTGCCCAGCAGAATCACTCAATACATCTTCTAAATATGCATTTATCAAATCAATAAATTCTGGATCTATTTCTATATGATTTAAAGTATCAAATTCCCAATTTAGGCCTCCCTTCCACTCCACATATTTAGCCATTACACGACAAGCATCATACAATTTTTGTGGTGGTATCTTATCCCCTGAACGATTTTGACAATTACCCATAAACACACCGCTAGCGTAAAGCGTTTGTGAAATAGCCCGCGTGCCACCATGACCTCGGCCTATAATCGTAATCAGAGACATAACAGACTACAAACCTTTCTCATCCACATACAAATCGATCTCATCCATGGTGAAATGGATACCTGCAATATAAGGCTCTTCATTCTCTGTCCAATGTCCATAGGTAGCTGTGAAAATTGTTTGGTCAGGCAATAATTCAAGTGCCGGGTAGGCGCAGTCTGACCCTTTGTTGTTTCTCCTAAATCTCAATTTATATTGTCCGTCGTTCCCGCAAACTAAATCCTGATAGGTGCCTACCCAACCGACCCAGTCCCCCCATGTTGATGACTCGCACGCCATATCGCGAAAAGAAATCAAAAGACGGCCGTCTTTTACATATAACGACTGATGTCGGTCTCCAGTCAATAAATCGGGTAGCTCTCTAGGTTTAGTCCAATTTTTCCCTTCATCATCAGAAAAGATAACCATTGAATTATATTTGCGACTATTCTCTCGCAATATAATACACAATTGATTGCCATCTGGTGAACGCAGAATACAGGGTTCACATAAGTGAGCCGATTGGTGACGAATAATTTCAATAGGCTGCCCCCAGGTTACACCACCATCACTCGAATAAACTGCGTATACAACAAATTCTTCTGATTTTTGCATCGAATTATTCAAAAAACGTCCATCGTCATGGAAAAGCGCCACATAACGTCGATCTTTTAGGCGGATTAGGTCGGACATCGCGACGATCCCGCCGTAATTACCAATAGGCTCTAATTCGCTCCAAGTAGCACCATCATCTTCACTTAACGCTGAGCGAATAGGATAAAGCCCCGAAAACATTAGTAATCGCTTACAACCAATATCATCCACGGTACTATAGATGGTCGGAACTTCTTGGGATGACGCCCACGTTTCGGGTACAGGTAAACGTTCGCTCCATGTACGGCCTCCGTCCCCACTATGTTTTAAGACAATAGCCCCTCTGCCATGCCCCTTAGGATAAACAATCCACATGGTTCGCCCGTCTTCTAACAATACAGTTGTCGGGTGTCCCAAATATTGGTCGGCCTCACGGTCAACAACAACGTGCCGAGAAACGTCGTGGGCAAAGTCTATAAATGGAATGGAAGAAGCCTCTCGTACGGTAGGCATACTCTAAATCACGATATTTCGCGTTTACTCGAGGAGAAACAAGAAGGCATGTTAAAAATTTTCATCGAATGTAATTGAGGGTTTCCAACCTAAACGCATTTCAGTGTAGGCAACATCCGTGGCAAGAGAACCTCCCGGAGTCGCCATTACATAGAAACATTCATACTCTATATTTTCAGCCTCTAAAGCACAGACCAGAGCGGAGGCAACATCCCGTCGATCAATAGCTCCCCAATAGAAATCATCAATAGTTGAACCGTCAGTAGTAACCATCTTCTCAGTATCAATTATTCCCCATGGTCTTATTGCTGCAATGGACAAACCGTGCTGTTCGTGAAAATTACGCGCCAGTTCTTCCTGTAATACCTTTGATAAAGCATAGGGACCCGAGGCTCTTAACGGGTAAAGATCTCTATGTAGGAATGTCGCCGGCGGACTAGGGTAACCGGTATGCACTGCCCCACTTGAAGTATGAACAAATCGATTTATTCCACATTCCCGAGCCGCCTCCAGCAAATTGTACATACCACTCACGTTAACGGTGAATCCCGATCCACCTCCACCATACGAGTCGTTCGGGGCCATTATTGTGTTCACAATAGCATCATGGCCTGCCACAACTTTTAACACGGCTTCATAGTCTAGGACGTCGCCCACCACAGTTCCGGTCCAATCGGTTACATCACGAACATCAAATGCCGTAACTTCGTGTCGGTCGTTCAACAAATCTAACGCGATACGACCAACAAAACCTGCTGCACCCGTCAACAATACCCGCATGACCTCTCCTTAGGATTCTTCATTAGAGGAGGGGTTATCAGCCTGCCGGCGTAACGAACGCATCATAGATCGAATGTCTCCAATGCCTCCGATAACTACTACAACCTCGACCAGAAAAAACAAGAAAACAGAAATTGCCAAGATACAAGTCCAAAATGATTGCCAACCGATCATAAATATTTTCCTTTCCGTTATCTGGAAACAGGTACCAGTGCTTTAGGAGGATGAGAACGTTGTGTCAACAATGATCCAACCACGATAAATAAAAAACTTGCGACATAGGTTACAATACCCACCAACTTGTCTTTGACAATCCATTCTAAATGATCCGGTAAAACGCCCGTGTCACTAAGAAAAATTGAAGCTAGGGGTAGTGTCCCGGCTATGCATAGAGAAGCTAAGGTTCCAGGAGTATTGGTGCGCTTCCAATACAGGCCCATGGCCGTTGTAAGGAGGACGCTCGCGCTATACATAGTGCCAGTAATTGCTATAAACCGAAAAAATGTATCTGGTGGGGAATAGAGATAGCCCCAACCTAATACAAACAAACCGCAGCCTATAACAGAAAAACGGGTAAGTAAGATTTTCTGCCGGTCTCTTAAAGAAGGCTTCAACGGCAAAACTATATCATTTACTAAAATTGAACTCCAGCAAAGGAGGTAACTATCAAATGTGGACATAAGTGCTGCCAGCGCTGCGGCCGTTACAAGGCCTCGGACACCAGCAGGTAATATTTGCGATAGATATGCCGGCATAGCTGCGGCCGTGTCTGGCGTGCCATCAATTAAAGGCAGAGGTATCGCACTGTCACCAGCAAAGTAAGCCAAGGCACAGACTCCCCACATCATCGGCATAAGCGCCCGCCCAAGAAATGACAAGCCGATAAATCCGTAAAGTTTTCGTGAAGTTTCCCCGTCAACCGTTGAAAGCGCTCTGGAAAGCGCAGGTGGCCACATACCTGTAAATGGAAGACCGAAAATCAACCAAACTATAAAAAGCAACCCAAAATCGTCATTGGCAAATGGATCAAATCCACCTATACCGTACTCTCTCTGAACAACGTCGACAACCGTTTCATAACCAACATGGGTAATGGCAAAGTATGTCGTGAGAACAACACTGGTAAAAAGAATGATAAATTGCACATAGTCCGTCAGCACAACAGACACCATACCTCCTACAACAGTATAGACTAACACAAGCAGTAGAAGCCCGATCATAAGGTATGGAAGTGCTTCAGGGGGTAAGCCTACCATATAGAGCATGAACTTTGCGCCAAGGACTAAGAACAATCCCATATTCATCAAGCCCGCCGCAAAAGTTATAATTGCGGCTACTATTTGTGTGCTACGTCCGTATCGAATTCCGAAAAATTCTGCAATAGTTCGCATACGTAACTCACGAAGACCCTTAATGATAAAACCCGTTTTTCCGACAAAGACAAAACCTATCAATGAGATCAAACCTATTGTAAATGCAGAGAATCCACTTTTGTATCCCTGTTCAGAAAAATACATAAGTGTGACTAGCCCTAATTCCGTAGCACCCATGGTAGCCATACCCAAATAGAGTTTTAGGCTCCGGCCTGCAAGCAAAAAAGAGTCATAGTTACTTATTAGCCTCCGGGTAACAAGGGCAATACCTGTGGTTAGTGATAAGAAAGCAATCACTACTACCCAATCAATCCAAATAAAATTCAAGGAATCTACTCCTATTTGACGGGAGAAATTTTTTTGGTGATATCCGGTTTCCGTGGGAACTAAACTATCGAGACCTTAGCTGAACGTCAAAAGTTCTAAAACCCAAACATCTTCATATTAAAAACCTAGTTATAGAATTGCCTACTTCTTCAAAGCCAATGCTATGAGTTGTGGCGGACGACCAGATCCACCTATAGGTAAAACGATATACTGATGGCCTCCCTCCATATAACTCATCATGTTTCCATTCACTTCTAAAGGTAAGTTGATCTCTGCGATTTTATCACCCGTTTCCAAATCGTATGCACATAGAGTCGTGTGAAACGCTGCTATCACCAAATTCGGTAACGTTGCAACAAATATTCGTGTAGACCAACCTATATCATTCAAGTCCATATCCACTAATTTGGGGTGATCGGTAGGACCTCTACCGATTGGCTTTACCCATTTATGTTCACCCGTTGACATGTCGATTGCTGTAATTCTACCATACGGCGGCTTAGTTAGTGGCAAACCATGAGGGCCTCGTAACGGCTCACGTGTGCGCGTCGTGTATTGTTCCGGGCCGGGCCGTTTGGCGGGTTTTAGACGTACTACCGACGGCAACGTTTTGGAAGGTATGAACAATATTTTGCGCAATGGATGAAAAGAAGCGCCCGCCCAGTCCGCTCCACCAAGCAAACCGGGTATCACTATCGTCCCATGTTCACTTGGAGGTGTATATAGAGCACCCGAATCAAACTTGTTTACTATTGCAATAGCTTCGTTCCTCAACTCATCTGTGAAATCTATCAGATCTTCCTCACTAAGTCCCTGAAGATCAAAAGCGGCCGGTTTCGTCGGGAAAGGCTGAGTCTTAGAAGCCCGTTCCCCTGGAACGGTAGAAGCGGGAACCGTACGCTCTTCAATCGGCCAGATGGGTTTGCCATTTTCTCTATCAAAAACGTAACAAAATCCTTGCTTGGTAACCTGTGCTACTATACGGCGGAGTTTATCATCTATTGTCACATCCATTAGTACCGGTGGGGCTGGTGGATCATAATCCCATAAACCGTGGTGGATCAACTGATAATGCCAAGCGCGTTCACCAGTAGCCGCTTTAAGACAAACCAAACTATCACCAAAAAGATTGTCTCCTAAGCGCCCACCCCCATAAAAATCCTGACTTGGCGTACTCACTGGTAAATAGACGTAGCCGAGTGTGGTATCAGCACTCATTGCAGCCCAAACATTTGCAGCACCGAAGTACTCGTTAGAATTTCCTTCCCAAGTTTCTACGCCATATTCGCCTTTTCTAGGAATTGTGTGGAAAGTCCATTTCAACGATCCGTTGCGAACATCATAACCACGCACATCACCGGGAGGCATGTGCGTGGGAGGTAAACGACGCCGAATGTCATACATTGCCGATCCCACGACAACAACCCCGGCACAAACAATAGGCGGCGAAGTAACCCCTGTTATATCGGGATCTTGTGGGCGATCAGAGCCTTGTAATAAATCAACAAACCCACCTTCACCAAACTCAACATCTAACTCCCCATTTATCACATTTATACTGTATAATCTATCGTTTGCAGTTCCATAAAAAATACGCTCAACTCTCCCATCGCTCCAATAAGCAATGCCGCGGGAGTTCCCTAGAAACGACGGCCTTTCTTCCCATACTCGAGGGTCAAAACTCCAAAGTTCTTCCCCCGTTTCTGCATCTATAGCACAGAGCACACCTAAGGGAGATCCATAGTAAAGCTTGTTGGATATTTTTAGGGGCGTTCCTTTATTTGCGCCGTGACCAAAACCAAAAGCAGAAGCAATTTCTTTATCTGGCGCAGTATAGCGCCAGGCTGTTTGCAATCGGTGGAAACTTTCAGGATTTATTTGATTCCCATCTATATAGCGTTTGCTTGCTGCATCCCCGGCATAATACTTCCAATCGGTATTCTGTGCACAACTGGTAACACTTAGCAAAATTAGGCATATCAGAGTACTAAAAACCAATAGAGCGACCTTTATTATAAAACGACCTCTTCTTTTATTGACTTTTAAAAATAGAAATTTACACTACTTGCTACAATTAGGTTGACGAGGACACCTTCAAAACGGTGATTAAGCAATGTCCCGCGGTTAATTCTTTTCAAGTGAAAATTCTATGTCAGAGCAACCACATGTCTTATTGATAAGCACCGATCACTGGCCGGCAACATTATTAGGCTCTGCAAGTCATCCCTCAATCTTGACGCCTACGCTGGATGAACTTGCGCGTAGCGGTACCCGATTTACCAACGCATATGCCGAGTGTCCCATTTGTATACCTGCACGAAGAACACTCATGACAGGGACTTCTCCAAAAAATCACGGAGATCGAGTTTTTAAGACAAATGAACCTATGCCAGACGTGCCAACACTAGCTCAAACTTTCCGTAATGCTGGCTATCAGGCTTACGGAGTTGGCAAGTTGCATGTTTATCCGCAACGAGACAGAATTGGATTCGATGACGTTATATTAGCTGAAGAAGGAAGACCTCATCTGGGTGCGATTGATGATCATGATATATTCCTCTCAGATGAAGGATTTGCCGGACAAGGCTTCGCTCACGGAATGAGTAACAATGAGTATTCCTTTCGTCCTTGGCATTTACCCGAACATACCCACGTAACTAATTGGGCGACAAACCAAATGTGCCGTATGATCAGGCGTCGCGATCCAAATAGGCCGGGTTTTTGGTACCTATCTTTCTGTCATCCACACCCCCCTTTGGTTCCACTAAGTAGCTACCTGGATCTATATTCTGACATTGAAATCGACGATTGTTTTGCGGGTACCTGGTCGAACGATCCAAAAACGCTTCCTTTTGCACTTCAACAAATAGTAAGCAAGAATTCTCATATAAATGCGGCGGAAATCAAAAGAATTCGACGTGCCTTTTACGCTCTCTGTACCCATATAGATCATCAATTGCGTTTAGTACTCGGGACACTACGAGAAGAGGGTCTTTTAGACGACGCGATTTTGCTTTTCACATCCGATCATGGTGACATGTTGGGAAATCATGGCCTCTGGGCAAAGCGGCTCTTCTATGAAGGCTCTGCTAATGTACCGATGATATTGGTGGGGGGACATAACAAACGTGTCGCGCATCATTGTGTTGATCATCGTCTGGTGGGATGGCGTGACGTAATGCCGACGCTATTAGATTTAGCCGAACTAGACATACCAAAAACTGTTGAAGGCCTCTCTATGGTTGGTCCAGAAAAACGAGATTCCCTCTATGGAGAATGTGGCGAGAACCACTCAGCTACTCGCATGATTCGCAATGAACGCTATAAATTGATCTATTACCCCACAGGAAATCATCTACAACTATTCGACCTGCAAGAAGACCCTTGTGAGAAAGTGGACCTAAGTACATGCGGTCAACATAAATCAAAATTAGACTATTTAACTACGATGCTTATAAAAGAATTATATGATGAAGACATGCAATGGGTATCTCAAGAAAAGCTAATAGGGCTACCCGACCTTCCACACACTCCAGGTCCAAATAAAAACCTTTCGGGGGTTCGCGGCATTCACTTCCCTCCTCCACCAATTGATACATCTGGATCCGTTGTAGGAATTCCATAGGATCATAAAATTGGACGCAAAAAACTTTCTCTTTATCCTCTCAGATCAACATCATCGACGATTTAGCGGTGCCTATGGTCACCCGTGTGTTGAAACTCCGAATCTCGATGCTTTAGCAGCAAAAGGAACCAGATTCGAAAATGCCTATACTAACTGCCCGATCTGTGTCCCTTCTCGGGCATCCTTAGCAACAGGACGCTATGTCCACGACATAAATTTTTGGGATAATGGACACCCGTATGATGGATCTATCCCTTCTTGGCACTCTCGCTTGAGGGACCAGCAGGTTTTGTGTGAATCTATAGGCAAGCTACACTTCAAAGGACTTGGGAGAGACCATGGATTTCACAATGAAATTGAACCTTTACATGTTGTAGACGGAGTAGGTGATACCCTTGGATGTATTCGTGATGATCCACCTCCACGTGACAAAGTTGAGGAATTAGAAAATGCTGGCGGTGGTGATTCAACCTATCTACGATACGATGCTCGGTGCTGTACGCATGCACGCAACTGGATTAAAGCTCACAGAAAAGATGAAAAACCGTGGGCCTTGTTTCTCAATTTCGTTTGCCCTCATCCACCATATATTGGACCCCGCGAGCTTTACAACAAGTACAAACACGAGGATTTCCTAATGCCTCCTCAGTGGGAACCGACTAACTGGCCTGCCCATCCAGCCATAGAGGAATTTAGACGATTCTTCAGTTTTACTAATGGCCATACTGAGGAATCCGTACGACGTGTCAGTGCCGCATATATGGCAGCGGTATCATATTTGGACTGCCAAATTGGCAAAGTAATCACCGAACTTCAGAAATACAACCTGACCGAAGAGACTCGTATAATATATAGTTCTGACCATGGTGAATGTCTGGGTGCTCGAGGTTTGTTTGGCAAGTTCACCCTTTATGACGAGGCGGCGGCCGTTCCGTTAATCATGGCTGGACCAGATGTCCCAAGTAATAAGGTCGTTCAAACACCTGTGTCCTTGGTAGATATATTTCCAACCGCATTAGATTGTGTTGGCGCAAAATTCGTAGATAACGATTTGCCCGGGGATTCTCTTTTGAAAATAGCAAATAGTTCTAATATTGAGCGCACGGTACTTAGCGAATATCACGCCCTCGGCTCTATAAACGGCAGTTTTATGCTTCGACGGAGCCGTTACAAATTTATTTACTATGTAAATAGTCCTGCACAACTCTTTGACTTAGAAGAGGACCCACTTGAATTACATGATCTTTCAACTGATAAAAAACATTCTCCACTTATGTTAGATTTTGAAAAAAGGTTACGGATTATACTTAACCCTGAAGAGGTAAATCAGAAAGCACATGAAGATCAAAAAGCTTTGATACATGCTTGTGGGGGTGAAGATGCCATACGCTTAAAAGGTGCTTTCGATCACTCCCCTACGCCCGGGGAAAAACCCAGCTACAGAATCCATTGAAAACAATACACTATTTTGTAAGGTGAACCGTTTGCTTGCTCCTGTTGGGGAAGTTAGCTTTCCAATGTTTGTCTGGTTTTACCTTCTTTCGCAATAGAGCCGTTTTTTATGATAGACACGCAAAAGGATTTGGAGTCAGTTTGCGATCGGGCCAAATCCGCTTCAGCAATCGCCATAGATACCGAATTTGTTTGGAATCGGACATACTATCCCAGACTCGGCGTTATACAGCTAGGGATCAATGAAAACGATTGTCACTTAATAGATGCCGGCGCAATTGTTGACCTTTCGGCTCTCGGAAAATTGATCTCGGATCCAGATATTGAAAAAATTCTCCATGATGCTCAACAGGATTTGGCAATTATCCATCGAGCAACGGGCGCCTTTCCACGCAATATTTTTGATACACGCTGTGCAGCTGGAATAGCGGGAATAGGCTCTACCTGTTCGCTTGCCTCACTAATTGAGGAAATTCTCGGCCTAACCTTGGACAAGAGCGAAACAAGAACGGATTGGTTAAAGCGTCCGCTGACAGATAAACAGATCCGCTATGCAATCGAGGATATCAGTTACCTTCACGCTATAAGAGAAAAGCTGATCAAAAGAATCGCAGAAATGGGTCGATCTGATTGGCTAACAGAGGAATTATCCAACTACGACGAACCAAGTTTATACAAAGAAAGGGATCCGAGATTACAATATGAACGTGTAAAGGGTGTGGGACGTTCCGCGCCCCGAGAGCGTGCCATAATACGTGAATTAGCCTCATGGCGCGAAGAAGAGGCGCGTCGACGCGATCGACCGCGCAACTATATTTTAGCAGATGAAGTCATATTGAAGCTTGCGCGACTAGCTCCTAAAATGGCAGAAGACATAAAGACCGTTCGCGGTGTCGGACGTCGGGATATAGTTCAGATCCAAAACCAAATTCAATCTGGAGTTGACGTTCCTGATGCGGACTGCCCCCGCAAGAAACGCCACAAACGCCGAATCGATGACGATACCTTCGACGACTTACTTCACCAGTCTATGGATGTATTGCGAATCCAGTGTGAACTCCATGGATTGGACGCTCCGTTCGTAGCATCTCGAGCTGCAATAAGAAGCTTGCTTTATTCCTATATTGAGGGAATCGATGAACAGCTACCTATTATGCAAGGGTGGCGGAAAAATATCGCGGGAAAACATATAATTGATTTACTCCATAAAGCTAAAATCAAACCTTTTTAGTGATTACGAAACATTGTTGATATTATGTCAGAAATAGTAGACCTCCTGGAGCAGTTGTTGATTACCGCTGGAATGGCCGCAAACTCTGCCCAATTGACTGCACAGCTTCTAACAATGCTTACCGTAATTTTAATTGCGTTACTCGCCCATGGTATAGCTCGCGGACCTTTGTTAAGAACAATCCAGCGTATAGTAGCCAAAACCAATACACAGTGGGACGATGCCCTGATAGAGCGACGAGTATTACACCGACTCGCGCATTTAGCTCCTGGTTTGATCATTTATCGTTTAGCTCCATTTATCCTCGAAAGCTTTGAACAAATTTCATTGATCGTTCACACCGGGGCAAAACTGTATCTACTACTGATAGGTACAATAACGGCAGATGCACTACTCAGCGCAGGACTAGATATATATCGAACCACCAACACATCCAAAGAAATTTCCATAAAAAGCCTTGTACAGTTTGCTAAGGTGATTCTTTATTTTGTAGCAGGACTTTTTGCTCTTTCAATCCTCTTAAATCAACCTCCTAGCGTTCTAATCGGGGGACTCACTGCACTCACCGCCGTTTTACTCTTGATTTTTCGAGACGCGATCCTAGGTCTAGTGGCAGGAATACAACTCACCGTTAATAGGATGGTTGCACGAGGCGACTGGATTGAAATGCCAAAATATGGTGCTGACGGCGACGTTTTGGATGTCTCTCTGACAACGGTCAAAGTTCAAAACT
This sequence comes from Candidatus Latescibacterota bacterium, assembly GCA_036343635.1. Classification (GTDB taxonomy): domain Bacteria; phylum Latescibacterota; class UBA2968; order UBA8231; family UBA8231. The sequence goes on from JAYYVF010000080.1 coordinate 34,488, forward strand.
GGGATAAAACTATTACCACAATTCCATCTTACGCATTAATCAGTGAGTCATTCAGAAACTGGCGCGGAATGAAGGAATCGGGTGGACGTCGGATAAAGCGTGCAATAAACATAGATATTTCTAGTGTATCTTTTTGCAATGAAGAAATGTTAGCTCGTTTTTCACGAATTCAGTATATAACAGAGCATATCGATCGCAAAAAAAACGCGTTGGCCAAATACAACGACTCAAATAACATCGATTTGGGACATCTTGTAAACGGTCGCCGGATGACCAACATAGGAACTTTTCGAGCTTACATAATAGCTTATTTGCAAAACCACCCGGAAATAAGTGACGAAATGACCTTTCTAGTACGTCAATTGGCTCCTACAGACTGTGGTATCCCAATTGAAATTTACGTCTTCTGCAAAGATACTGTGTGGGCAAACTACGAAAGCATACAAGCTGATATATTTGATCACATTTTTGCGATAACACCCGAATTCGATCTTAGAATCTTCCAGCGACCTTCCGGTGCAGACCTAAATAACTTGGCACAATAAAAAAAACACGGCAATATTTTGCTCGATACGTATTTAACAACTCCCATCGGCATTCTAAAAATAATCGGTACTAATACTCATGTAGAAAACATTATTTTCTACAAAGATCCCCCTGGCAACTTGAAAGACCTATACCAAAGAAATGTTTTCCCCTATCCTATTTTAGAGCAAATAAATGAATATTTTTCTGGCGAAAGATACTCTTTTGATTTAACTATTTCGACTACCGGAAGTCCCTTCCAAAAAGAAGTGTGGTCGACCCTTAAATCTATACCCTACGGAAAAACGGCCTCCTATACTGACATTGCCTCGAAAATTGGACGCCTGGAGGCCGTGCGATCTGTTGCGACAGCAATTGGGAAAAACCCTTTACCTATTGTGATTCCGTGCCATCGAGTAGTGGGTAAAAATGGGACATTAAACGGCTATAGCGGAGGTTTAGAAATCAAACAGTTTTTGTTAAACCATGAAAAACATAGATCCGAACGTTGCTAGCTCATTCCCATGAGTAAATAGGCATTCCATCAAGGCCTTCGATTCTTAGTGCCACACTACCCAAATTCTCATACTTATTCTTAAGAGGTAATAAATCAAAAAACAGTATCCTTGTTAATAAAGCTTCACAAGGATCGTCAGAAAGAACGTGAACAAGCCTTAGTAAATGTTGAGGCGGGATAGAGCGTGTGGCAATACCAGTATCCAATAATTGGAACTCATGGGATCGACAACCACCCGTGTAGCTTATTTTTATGGCAAGAGTATCTCCCAAAACAGAAGCATCTATAACTTTTAACGGGATGGCGTGTGGTGAAGCCATGTCAATTTCGGTAAGCGGTAATAAATTAAGATTATCTCGTGGCAATTCTATTTTTTCATCTTCGGAAACAGAAACACATCTTCCATCTACTACTGCCAAATTTGGCTCCTCTAAATAAGCACAATCCGAGGTCTCGTTGTCTCGGATATTCAGATCATTCTCAAGATTGTTGTAGGTCGCGACCTTAGTCAACAAAATATCGGTTTGCGTAGTAGAATTAGAGTAAACAAGATATTCCCAGGGTCCTCCACAGGGCTTTGTACAAAAAGCGACTGCGCGACAGCTAGAAATATTACCTTCTTCCTGAACAAGGCTGTTGATCTCGTTTCGTAATCGACTTAATTGATTTCGGTCCGGCTCGTTTCCATCAATTTTTGTTGCATTTCGTCCACACGCATAAAGCAATGTTGTTAACAAAAAAAACAGATGTAGACAAAACATTTAGTGGCTCCAGTAATAACTGTAATAACCATGGCGGTGCTTTTTAAAACGCTTAAGAGCTTGTTTAAGTTCCGCAACTCAACTAACTTCCCCATCAATTCATAATTAAAGATAGGACACTCATCAATGGCAAAGACTGTTCGCATTGCCTTTATCGGAGCCGGAGGCCGAGCCACAAGCTCTCATTATCCATCGCTTTACGATATGGACGAGGTAGACATTGTGGCTGCTTGTGATGTTAACCAAACACGGTTAGACGAAGCTTGCAGTAAGTTCCGTATTCAAGGTCGTTATAATGATTATCGTAAAATGCTTGCTCAGGAGAAGCCCGATGCCGTCTACGCGATAATGCCACCCCAAAACCTATACGATATAAGTGCTGAGGTTATAGAAAGTGGTTCGCACCTCTTTGTGGAAAAGCCCCCTGCTGTAACCACAGAACAGACTCGCCAGCTTCACCTTTTAGCCCAAGAATATGATGTGCTTACTGGAGTCACCTTCCAGCGACGTTTTTCTCCGTTAATACGCAAGGGGAAAAATTTTTGTCTCGAACGAGGTGCCGTTCATACTGCCCATGCCAGTTTCTATAAAAACTCGGTCGGTAGCAAACCGTACTACAAAGGAGGAATGGATGTACTCACAGTCGATGGCATTCACGCAATCGACACACTACGCTATCTTTGTGGAGGAGAAGTAGAGCGGGTTTCATCTGACTCAAGACGCTTGGACGCCACGCACTGGAATATGCACCTCGCAATAATAAAATTTTCTTCTGGTGCTACGGGCATTCTATTAAACAATTTTATGGCAGGCAAGCGAATTTTTTCGGTGGAAATACACTCTCCTGGTATATCCTTTTTCGGAGATCCTGAAGAAGGCGGAAAATTATTCGCTGAAAATAAACCTGAAGCAATACAAACAATCGACCCTTTTGAATTGGCTGGAAGCAAAGAAGACTACCGTGCCTTCGGTGCTTTCGATATCAACCAACATTTCGTTGATTGTATAAAGAATGGCGTATTGCCAGAGACCCATTTTGGTGATGCCTTAAAAACGATGGAACTCGTCGACGCCATTTACCATTCTCAATTGTAATTAAATCGTCTCTTCGACCTTTTTAACAAACCGTATCGTTCCACTTTGGGGGTTTTAAACATTTAGTCTAACTAATGTGTTTAGGAATTCGACAAACTCAATCTGATATTTAGACTCCAACTCTCTTGCGCAGTCGTATTGAACAACTTTACCGAGTCCGCGATATGGAAAGTTTAATGAAATCGCTATTATATTTCCTCTTTGGGGCACTGGCAAAAAATAAACATGGTCCCCGAAAGTCTTTAGCATCCGAACCTTTATATTTTCAAATTCGGATGCTCTTCTACCGCCCCAAAGATTAATCGAAAGAAACCCTGTACTGCTCATTTTATTTTTACAGTTATTGAAGAAATTTTCGCACTGTAAAACTGGTGACATCCCACTACCCGTAAAAAGATCTATGAAAATGCTATCGTATTTTTCAGGCCTCTTTCGCACCAGGAATTTTTCAGCAGACGTTACATCAATCGATAAACGCTTATCTTTGGGGAGTAAAAAGTAATCATGCGCCAACTGAACAACGGCTTGGCGTAATTCCACCACTTCCACTAGAAACAAGCCCATTCTTTGTAGAAGAAATTTCGCCAACGAACCTCCACCCAAACCGAGGATTAAAGCGGAGCTAGGTTTGGGTATAAACAGAAGCCCAGCAAGCATCGCACGGCAGTACGATAGTTCCAACTTGTCGGGATCATTTAATGAAATTGCGCTTTGTCGGGCACTAGAGTCAAAATGGAGCGTACGCAGCGTCTCATCCTCAACCACAACAATATCACCGTGGGAATCTCTGGCAGAAAAAATAACATCTCCGTTATAATACGGTAACCTTTTGTCGTAGGTTGCTTTCTTTTTCAAATGCCCGATCCTTCCATTTTTGATAATTTGGGGACAGGCTCATTGCCCCTTCTGGCTGCTCTACAAGTCGTCCGCCTCTGCCTCTGGGATCACCCCGTTTTTCATTTATTTCAGCCAAACATCCACGCCAAAAACTTAGTCGATCTGATTTAAAAGGATCTTTCGACAAATCAAAACATTCACCTGGATCCTTCGATAAATCAAAAAACTGTTCGTCGCCCGTGTGGTGAAACCAAATATATTTTTCACGTCCATCCGTTACGTACTGCATTCCATGTGCCTGATCGTAGCATGTTGTGTGCTCACCCTGTACAAATTTGCGCCACTTAGCTAAAGGGTCTTCAACAAGAGGCAACAGACTACAACCGTCTACGGACTCAGGAATATCAATCCCTGCAGCATCCAAAATAGTAGGCATTATGTCTCGCAACTCAATAGGTGCTTCGATTTGCTGTCCCCGATCAAAATCCCAAGTCCGAGGAAAACGCATAACGAATGGTATCCGTGCGGATCCTTCATATCCGTAGGTCTTCCGCCAATGATGATGATCTCCCATCATATCGCCGTGGTCAGATGTAAACACAATTAAGGTATTTGCAAATTCCTCCGGGTCGCGGTGACGAAATTCGTAAAGCAACCTCCCTATTTGATGGTCTATGAAAGTTATATTCCCGTAATATCCCACACGGGCCCTTCTTGTTTCGCGATCGCTCCGGTGACTGCGAGGAGCATTTACATCTACTATCGATTCATTAAAAGACTCTGCCCAGTCTCCTACAAAAGGCTTTGGAATATCTGGGTGGTCTGCATACATATTCCAATAAGATTGTGGAGGATCATAAGGCGAATGAGGACGCGCAAAAGAAAGCCAGAGAAAAAACGGACTGGATGGATCACGATTTTCTAGAAAACGAATACCCTCACTGGCCGTCCAATGCGTAGGGTGCATATGCTCGGGCAAATGAGAAGGTCTAGCCATCCAACTATTCCAGTCGATACTATGGTCTCGATAACCGTATTGGCCGTCCTTATGTTGTTCAAAAAACCGGTGATAATCGCTGACAAAGTTTGGATCACCCTTCCTCCCGCTCTCGTCTAACACCATATGATGAAACCCATAAAGTCGGCGTTGCGGAGAATGATGGGCCTTGCCCACCAACTGTGTATGATAACCCGCTTTCGCCAATTCACTTGGCAACGTGGCTGGATATTCTAAGGCATCGTTTCCTGCCATAGTTAATCGTCCATGATTCCATTGGTCCATACCCGTTATTATTGCTGCCCTTGCAGGTGTACACGATGGGACAGAAGAGTATGCAAACGGCATAAATGATCCATTTGAAGCCAATTCATCAATGTACGGGGTTTCTACCACAGGATGGTCCGCGCAGCCGAGGCAATCCCCTCGCTGTTGGTCGGTAGTAATCAACAAGAGATTTGGAGATGAGGATGGCATAAAAATAATTCTCCGAATTAATTTACGCTGCGGAACGATTTCCCCAGCGAGTTGCAAGAAGAGCATCGATTATTATCTGGACAAAATGAAATGTAATACATGGAATTGCTATCAATCCCTTTGTCTCCTCAGCAACAGGAATAAACGCGAGTACTGTCATAGCTACAGGTATCGTCTTCTGACTGGATAATAATATTACTGCTTTTCCCTCTTTCCACTCGATTGGTAGTAGCTTAACTACTCCAGTATTCAAAATCAGGTAAATGATATGAATCGATATACTTGCTATGATCAAAACTAACAACTCGTTCAAATCCACCTCGGCCAAACGCTTCGATGACTGACTGAATTTCATCCAAGGCACACTAATAAGGGCCAAGTTACTTATCACACTCAATTGTGAGCGATGCCCGTCCAGCCAATCCTCGCCTAATCTTCGACAAAATTTTCCTGCCGACAGCGGCAAAAGAATGGATAAACATAACTTTACCAACAAATCCCCAGCCGACAACCCAACGGGCCCAATTGCCTGCAGTATGGGACCGACTAAAAATACCAATGCGAATGGAACCGTCAGGATACCACCAATATTCGTGAGAACCGTCAACAACAAAGCCAAGGCAACGTTTCCACGGGCCTGGCCCGTAAGAGCGATACCAGAAGAAAGGGTTGTTGGCATACAACAAAACAGAGCGAGACCTATCTTAAAAACGGGGTCCACCGGTAACACGGTGGCTACAGTCACACCAATTAACGGGGTCACAATTAGGATCGAAATACAGCCCCACGCGGTGCCTTGCCAGGCATAGATCGCCTTCCATATTTCGTTGGTTTTGAGCAATAGTCCGGAAATAAAAAATATAATACTAACAACAAAATAAGCGGTTGGAAGTGCGGCCATAAAGATGCCTGGCCCCGGCACAAAAATACCTGCGAAAGCAACTAACAACAAACCCAACGGTAAAAATTGTTTTTGAATAAAAGATCTCATAAATAGCCTAAAAAAACCGGATCGGAAATAATTCCGATCCGGCTGTTATTACCTGTTGGCAAATAATTAATCGACTTATTTTTGCCTTATTGTCTCTGAGTCACTATCGAATTCCGTAAGGTCCGTCTTCTGTAAATCATCCAAAAAGCACTTCGAACATTTTTTATCAGAAAAAAGTACACTTAGAAACCATTTCAATCGTGACCGTGTTTCCGAACTAATTAAGTGTTCCACCTTACACGCATCTATCATTGCATCGTCCTCATCCATCCCAAGAGCTTCCACGAGGAATCTTTGCATTACCAAACGGGTTGATTCTGTATCATTGACAACCCTAACACCTTTTTCAGTCAATTCAAGAAACCGATTATGATCCTCTTGAACATAACCCCGTTCTTTCAGCAACTTCATTGCGGTTGAAACACTACCTTTGGTAATATTTAGATGCTTAGCAATATCTGAGACCCTAGCATAACCTGCTTCGTTTCGCAACGAATGTATCGCCATTAAATGATGCGCGGCACTATGGCTGAGCTCGTTGTCCTCGTATGCTCTCCAAACTTCTTCAAACATAACTGTTACCCTCCTTTGTCTGAACCAAAACAGCTAGCCCAAACGTTTGAGCAGATCTACACAGCGATTTGAATATCCCCACTCGTTGTCGTACCACCCAAGTATTTTTACCATATTTCCTTCGACGACATTCGTAGAATCAGCATCAAATATACAAGAATGTGGGTTACCAATAATATCTGCAAGCACCAACGGATCTTCAGAATACTCTAATATTCCCTGCAATGAACCTTCTGCAGATTGCTTGAAGGCGGCATTAACCTCCTCAGCAGTGACATCCTTATCCAGAATGGCAGTAAAGTCCGTGAGAGAACCATCTGGAGTCGGAACACGTACCGATAACCCATCAAGCTTACCTGCTAAAGCAGGTAATACTTTGCCCACAGCAACAGCGGCACCCGTCGTTGTCGGAATCATGGAAACGGATGCTGAGCGAGCACGTCTCAAGTCCTTGTGTGGAAAGTCAAGAATACGTTGATCATTCGTGTATGAATGAATTGTATTCATCATCCCCTTTACAATACCAAAGTTTTCATGTAATACTTTAGCCATCGGAGCCAGACAGTTCGTAGTACAAGAGGCATTGGAAAGAATAGTGTGACTCGATTCAATTTGGTCATCATTGACGCCCAAAACCACGGTAAGGTCTTCCCCTTTGGCTGGCTGAGAGATAACAACCTTCTTTGCTCCAGCTTGAACATGAGCTTCGGCTTGGACCCTTTCAGAAAAGATACCCGTGGACTCCAAAACCAAGTCCGCACCCATTTCCCCCCATGGTAGTTTGGCTGGATCACGTTCAGCAATGATGCGAATACGCTGCCCATCTACGATAAGATTGTCGCCATCTGCCTCAACTTCACCATCAAAGCGACCGTGAGTTGAGTCGTACTTGAGGAGGTGTGCAAGCGTTTGAGAATCCGTGAGATCGTTTATAGCTTTGACTTCTATACCGCCCTGTGCAACTGCAGCACGAAATACTAGGCGGCCGATACGACCAAACCCGTTAATGCCTACAGGTAGATCTGACATTTCCGTTTTGTTTCCTCTCTTGAATCGAGTAAAATATTTGCTATTTACGTCGGCGCAGCATTGACCAGCGAAGCTTTACAGCCCGATCTTTTGTCCTAAATTGTTATCTTTAAAGAGACAGGCGTCTCTTAAAAAACGGTTAGCATCGCAAGTCAAAAAAAGACTATTATACTGTATATATGATACTGAAGCGTGGTTCCATTTGCAATAGTTGCGATGTAGCGGGCTATTTGGAAAACAGAATCATGCGTTAGGATACGTGGTAACAATATGCAAGATGCCCTAGAGTTTATAGACACCAACGTTGAACAGGCAATAGAAGAATTGGTTGGATTCGTTCGAATACCCAGCATAAGCGCGGGTGCTGATGCGGATAACTCGGCAGAGATTGAAAAAGCGGCTGACTACCTCATCAACAAGTTTACCAGTTTACAGTTCTCTGCAGAGAAACTCTTTGTCGTACCTTCAAAGAATCCTTTGGTCATAGCCCGCGATCCCCACTTTTCACCCGATAAAAAAACGATACTTTTTTATGGTCACTACGACGTGCAGGGCGTCGATAATCCACGGCAGGCCTGGACTGTAGATCCATTTGCAGGAGAAAAACGTGACGGCTACCTGATTGCTCGAGGAGCCAGCGACAACAAAGGGCCCACATTTGCACATATCAAGGGCGCTGAATCAGTTTTGAACTCTAACACCGATTTGCCCTTTAACATGGTTTTCGTGATCGAAGGAGAGGAAGAGTGTGGGAGTGGCGCTCTTGAAACCTATATCAACGAGGGTGGGCTAAACAAATTTGGCCCTTTTCTTTGCACGGTCATTTCTGATACAAGTATGTACGGGCCAGAGCAGCCCTCACTCACTATAGGTCTTCGTGGCATCTCTTATCTAGAAGTGACAGTAAGCGGCCCAAGTCGGGATGTTCATTCGGGCGTATTTGGTGGAATCATACATAATCCCAACACTATTCTTATTCAAGCCCTAGGATCCCTTTTCGATCAACTGGGAAATATTTTAATTCCGGGATTTTATGATGACATAGTAGCCATTTCGGAACATGAGAAGGAACTGTATTCCAAGCTTAAAGTCGATGAAAATGGTTATTGTAAAGAGCTAGGCGTGGATTCCTTAAAAAAGTCCCCCGAATACAGCTTATTAGAGCAGCGGTGGACACGACCCACGTTGGATGTGAATTATCTCAGTGGAGGGAGTCCCCGTACCGTTATCCCCTCAGAAGCCAAAGGCGCACTATCGGCACGGCTGGTCCCGCATCAAAATCCAGTACGGATCGAGAATTTAATAAAAAAACATATCCGGAATACAATACCTAACGGAACTGCGGTCTCATTTTCTAACGAACACAAATCCCCTGCTTATTTACTTGACGAGAAGCATCCGCTTGTCCCACACACCCTTAAAGCCATTCGAGAAGGCTTCAACACCGAGGCCCTCTTAACTAAGGAAGGTGGGTCAATCCCCATAGTAACAAACATCGCTGCTTGCACAGGCTCTCCAGTGTTACTTATAGGGTTTGGGCAAATAACCGACAACTGGCATGGACCCAACGAAAAATTTGCCTTGGCAGATTTCCACCGGGGCATGCGGACTTCCGCGGCATTGCTTCATCAACTTAAAGATTACTTAGACACGCAAGTTAAAAAGGGGCCCTAAACATCTTCCAACTCGATTCTGACTCTCTCAAGCAATTTACTCGCGATGGCTTCACAGTCGTCCCTTCGTTCTTTGACAAAAGCGAAGTGCGTGCCCTTCAGTCCGAAGTAGATCGGTTCAAAATAAGGGGACTTGTAAAAAATGTCGCTACAGACGGGGACGGGGAGACGCCCTCTACGGACAAGGCCAACCTACAGCTCATACCACTTCACGACAAAAGCAACCTTGTTCGAGCACTACCTTTTGATGATAAAATTGTAAGCGCCGTCACCCAACTAATTGGTTCACCGGCAGTCCTCCACCTGGACCAAATGTTCTTAAAACCAGGAAAACATGGTGTGGGGACCGCGTGGCACCAGGATAACGCCTATTTTAAGATCGTGAACCCATTAGGCGGAACCGCCATGTGGGTAGCCATCCACGACGCTACTATAGCAAACGGAACGATCCGCGTGATCCCTGGTTCACATAAAGAAGAATATGAACACTTCCGCGATCCAGATTCCAATCATCATATTCGTTGCAACGTACCAGAGGACCGTTCAGTCCCACTCGAACTAAAGGCTGGGGGAGTGGCCTTCTTCTGCTACGGTACCGCACATTGCACAACGGCAAACAACACGGACCGAGAGCGCGCTGGTATGGCCTTTCACTTTCTACACCGCAATTTTGTTACGGATACTCAAATGGCTGACGGGCGTCCCTTAATTTCAGGTCCAGACAACAGTTTTGGGGAACATGAATACGGCACCAGCCAGCAAAAACGCTGGTCTAAAGAAGTGGAAACTATTCTCTCCAGGCAGTCATAAGGAACCAAGTGCCACGAATACACGCCGAAGAAATGCATAGGATTGGATGTAATCTCTTTGAGGCCGTGGGTTGCTCGCCAAGTGACACTGTTAAGATTGTAGATCACCTGGTCCAATCATCGTTATTTGGTCATGACTCTCACGGTCAATTGCGCTTTTACGAATATATCTACCAAATAAGGGAGGGCCTATTTCAACCAACTGGCAGCCCCCGTATTGAGAAAGATTATACCTGTGCGGCAGTCGTTAATGGGGGAGGAGCACTAGGGCAGATAGGTGCGACCTTTGCAACTCAGCTAGCCATAGAAAAAGCACGCAAAAACGGAATTGCTACAATTACTCTAAGAAATACTGCCCATGTTGGACGTGTTGGCGCTTATCCACTTTTAATAGCCGATGATGGACTTGTCGGACTTGTTTTTTGCAACGCAGGCCACATGGGCAGACAAATTGCCCCTTATGGAGGCATTGACGGTAAACTAAGCACAAATCCAATAGCATTCGCTGCTCCACGTCGGGAGACGAGACCGCTGTTGGTCGATATGACCACCTCTGTTTGTGCCGAAGGTAAAATACGAATCTCTGCCAACAAAGACGAAGAGCTACCTGAGGGTTGGATCCTAAACTCCCATGGAAAACCCTCAACCGTTGCAACCGACTACACAGGTGACCCTCCGGGGGCCATCCTTCCCCTTGGGGGAAGCGCGGGGTATAAAGGCTACTGCCTTAGCTTTATAGTTGAAATACTTGGTGGAGCACTAAGCGGTCAAGGATGCGCAAGCGGGGAACAGCGTATGGAGAGTAATGGCCTTTGCATCAATGCTTACAGCATCGAGGCCTTTACCGATATGGATACCTATTTCAACGAGATCGAAGCCTTAATTCGACACGTAAAAAGCTCACGAACCGATGACACCACGGAGGAAATATTAGTGCCAGGAGACCCCGAATATCGGATGGAAGAAGTCCGTTCACGCGACGGAATACCGATCGACGACGAAACATGGAAACAGATCAAACAAGCCGCCGTGTCTATAGGCTTAGATCCAACTCAATGGAAAACAATCTCAGAATAACATATTATAACGGAGCACAAGGAGCATCGGGAGCACGTCCGTGCTGCCCTTGACGATCCACACCCTCCGGAGCACCGGAGCATGCGAAAAAAACAGTTTATTTCTAATTCACAGGACCGCCTTGTTTCCAGTCCTCGCACCCTGAGAAAGCCATATGTTTTCCACACGTATATCGTGGCCAATCAAGATAATCGTTCACTCCTTCTACCGATTGCCCCCGCAATAAAAACGCGCTGGGCCACTGACCGTCACTAACTATCCGCGTGCTCGTCGGAATATAACGAATCGTTAGGCCACAACGCCTTTGATCCGAGTTGTTAGGGTTTGAACCGTGTACAACATTAGGGTGGTGAACCGAAACACTACCGGCCTTAAGCTCTATGTCGACCACCCTATCTTCATTCACAAATTCCGGATCTATCCGCGAGCTTAACACATTTGCTTCCTCGGTATGTCTCTTCATTTCATGCAATTGCATATCCTGGGTCCGCGGGATAACCCGCATGCAACCATTTTCTTGTAGGGAATCATCAACAGCAAGCCACAACGTAACAACTTCCATTGGATCCAAAGGCCAATAGGATCCATCTTGATGCCATAAAACTGGTTGACCATCCGCCGGAGGTTTCGAAATATAATGAGACGCGAATAGGGCAATATTCGGTCCAACAAATTCTTCAGCAATATCCAACAATCGATCGTCGCTTACCAAGCGAACCCAAAACGGATCGTCTGTCATCAAGTTATTATGCAATTGCTCGGGGCGTAACTCCGGGTTCTGTTCTAGTAACCAATTCACATGATCACTAGCCTCACCAATTAAATCCGCATCAATAACATCGTTGTAAATAGCGTATCCTTCTCGGTCAAACTGCTCTCTTAAAATAGATTTTTCTGCCATGAGATTTAGCCTTTTGTTTTTTCATACCAATCTGTAAACAACCGATTAAGGTTGCTACTGCAGCATCTAATGTCAACTGCGAAACATCACTTTAGGTTGTCGAGAGACAAGAAGGGGAGCGCGGCGGCTTAAAGTAACCAAAATTGATCTTGACCCAAGGTGTATTTTATTTTTAACTCGAGAGGCGAAGAACCACCCATGATTGGAGCCCTCCATGAAATCACGCCCACGTATTGCCGCATTAGTTTCAATCTACCACCGCTACGCACATGCTCAACACATAGTAGATCGGTTCTTAGAAGGTTATGGCTGGAACGGAAAACACCATCGGCCAGAAATGGATGTTGTCTCACTATACGTTGACCAGATTAACCCTGTGCCCCCAATGCCCGAAGAAGGAAAACAATACGACCTCAGCCAGGATCGTGTTGACCGCTTTCCGAAACTTAACAGGTATCCAACCATTGCCGACGCACTAACATGCGGAACCAAAACACTCGCCGTAGACGGCGTACTTATCATTGCCGAACACGGCGAATATAATGTGAATGAAAAAGGTCAGACATTGTGGCCAAGGTATGAATTTTTTAAGCAAATGCTTTCCGTGTTCCGTGTTTCCGGAAAATCGGTCCCCGTATTCAACGACAAACATCTATCATGGAATTGGGACTGGGCAAAAGAAATGTATGACGCATCTATCGAACTCGGCTTTCCTTTTATGGCGGGGTCATCCCTACCGGTTACGTGGAGAACTCCAAGCATCGAGCTACCATTACAATCAAAAGTGAAGGAAGCAATGTGTGTAGGTTGTGGCTGGAGCGATGGGGGAGATCTACATGGGTTTGAAACCAGCCAAGGTATGGTGGAGAGGCGACAGGGGGGCGAAACTGGTGTTAGGTGGATTGAGGCCTTCCGAGGTGATCGATTCTGGAAAGCTCTGAGTGAAGAGCAATGGTCCACATCTCTTTTTGATACGTGCCTTAGCCGAGGTCATGAGTTAACTCCTGCTCGAGCTGGATTCAATAATATCTTTCCAACTATTGATGAGATGAAACATTTAGTCAGTGATCCATGGGCCTACCAGTACGAGCATAACGATGGGTTGGTCTGTACCATGATCGCTATGAACGGATTATTTGGAGGAAGCTGGGCATTTGCAGCTGACATAGAGGGGAACGATGAGCCCCTTTCTACATATATGCACCTGCCGATGCCCCCAAAGCATACAACCTTGGCTAATTTTTTCTCACCGCAGGTAAATAATATCGAGAAAATGTTTTTGACAGGCGACGCTTCCTATCCCATCGAGAGAACCTTATTAACAACGGGTCTAACCATAGCCGGGCTAGAGAGTCTTCATGACGATCAGTCCCGCATCGAAACACCGCATTTGTCTATTTCTTATGAAGCAAATCCTGAATCAACCTTCTGGCATACTTAGTTTTATCTTAAGTCCTTGGGCTACATGATACAGATCCGTTTAAAAAATGTATTTACATTTCAATCTCCATATCCTATCATCATAGAGCATTGGGAAATCTACCAAAATGTAAAAACGTAGGAGTGATCTTATGATGAGCTTTTTACAAAAGACGGCAAACACTCAGAATAACTTACTGGCGTTTGTCGTTGCTGAATTCAAAAAGCGAACGCTCTTGTATTCACTTCTATGCGCCATTTTTAGCTTGTGTCTGACACCTTCTCCAGGAATATCTCGAGGCGAAGATCCTCGCAATAAAGATCAAAAAACCGTTAAACAGGAATCACTCGAGAAGGACATTTGGGGCCAGGCCATGGCGCAGGACCCCGACGAATGGTCCGAAGAATTAAAGAAAAAACTACTACGCCTCAACCCGGATAGCACCATAGAAGAACTTGCCGAAGGGATTCGAACGAGACAAATCCACGCTAAAATACGTGAAGCTGTGGAAAATGGAGAAATGACGCGCGAAGAAGCCAAACAGAGATTAGACCGGTTGACTCCGCCTACTGAGAGGAAGAATAATCTCGACAAAGACTCCGAAATAGAAAAGTTTCGGAAAGGAGTTCTTGCACGAACCAAAATGCAAGATCCAGGCGAATGGTCTGACGAACTAAAAGCGGCCATCGTTCGCGCAGGGTGGACCGTCGAGGAAATAACAGAAAAATTCCACGGGGACAAAAGCAAAATAAGTGACAACAACCTCGAAAAAGAGAAGATGCAGAAATTCCGTGAGGGCGTATTGGTTCGAGCAATGGCGCAGAGCCCTAATGAGTGGTCCGAAGAATTACAGGCCGCTATCAAAAAAGCACGATGGAACGTAAAGGAATTGGCAGCAAGAATCTCAAAACGTCAAGAGGAAGAGCGCAACGGAACGCGATCTAAATCTACCGATCTCTCATCGTTAATATCAGATTTGAATACCGCTGTCGAAGATCGTTCCTGGGGACAAATCAAACAGAACGTCGTTCCCTAAGCTACGCAACAACGTCCTCCACTTGAGCGAAGTATATTGCCGTTTTGCCCTCGTGGGAGGAATAATAGCTAAGATTCAAAATTCCGTTGTGGAGCACCATTCCTGCATAACTTGTATCTCCGCCTGACGGCAAAACTAAACACTCTTCAAAGACAGACGTCTTTGGGTCAATCCATCCTAAAGCAGTTTTCCTTTCGTCGTCCTGGTCCCCACCAGGTCGCGTACGGACAGCAGCCAAAAGCCGCCCTCCTGGCATAAGCAATAGGTGAGGGCCGCCTAACCAAAGACCTAAATCCTCCCAGGTCCATTCGGAGAAAGGAAAAGACGCGGTTCCAATCATCGCCGTCTCACCTTCATCGTCCCGTCTCAAAAGACAAAATGCTTTATTTCCCGCAAACACTATAGACGTTTCGTTTGCGTATCCCTGTCCTCGAAAATAATCCCCCACAGGAGAAAACATTTTTCCATCTGAACTCGTATATAAACGTAAAACCCTGTCTTTTTCACTACAACCGTATCCCATGCCGTACGCCTTATTACGAAACCACGTAACACGCCAGAGCCAGATATCTTTTTCCCCGATCAAATGTTTTTCACTCCAGTTACTTCCATCTCTTGAAAACCAAGCAAGCGATTGATGAGTGTGTGGGTTCGGGAATTGAAAGGCCTCGGCTCCACACAGCATCAATTCGCCATTCGGTGCAACCGTTATCTTCGCATCGCGTAAATCGGATCCGATCGATTCAATTTTAGCAGCAGATCTCCAATTTTTTCCATCTTCCGAGACTATGACCCGTAGAGAGCCGTCTGAGGAAACATGGTTTTCTCCCTCTCGAAAGACACAGAACCATCTGTCGTTAAATCGTACTAAATCTGTAAATGCATTATGTGGAGCTATGTCCCATATTCTTCTTGCCTCTAAAAGTCTCATAAATAACTTCTCACGCGTTAGCTTATCGGTTTAGGGCGGGGGGGATTTTATTTGAAAGCCCGGCTGCTTTTTTGCTTATTAAAATAATGCCGTTCCGAAATTAACCTTATCAAAGTAGGTGAAGGGTAATATGGAGACAATACGCGCACACAGCCACTTTCATGCCGCACACCGACAGCTCGATTACGAAGGAAAATGTGCTTGGGTACACGGTCACACATGGCGCGGAAACTTTGTTGTACAAGCTGAGCGTTTCCCTCGAATCGAAAAATTAGATATGTCTGTTGATTTTGGGGCACTGAAGAATATCTTCAAGTTTATGGACCACAAGATGCTTATAAGCCCTCGTGACACTGTCTTCCAACAATCTGAACTTTTCGAACCCGAGGGAGTAGTCGTAATTCCAGGGAAAAACCCCAGTGTAGAAAACGTGGGTCACTACTGTCTAAACGAAGCCATTGCCGTTTTAAAAAATCTTTTCCCAGGGCACGGAATAAAATATCGTATCGAAGTGACCATCCAGGAAACAGACAACAACTTTTTCACCGTGGAGCAACAGGTTACGATTTAATTATGAAGAGACTTGCAGTTGGCACAGAAGCGCCCGACTTTCAAGCTTACTCTCATGAAGGTAGCATGGTCAGCCTCTCGGAACTTCTAAAAAAAGGTCCGGTCGTCCTGTTTTTCTATCCAAAAGACTTCACCGCCGGATGCACCGCCCAAGCCTGTACTTTCAGGGAAATGCACGATGAATTTAACAAACTGGGCAGTACAATCATTGGAATAAGTGCCGATTCGAACGAAAGCCACCGGCAATTCGCCCAGAAATACAAATTGCCGTTCTATCTGGTGAGCGATAAGGAAAAAACATTGCACAGAAAATACCAGGTTGGGAAACACTGGGGAGTAATGCCGGAGCGAATAACTTTTGTCGTAGATACGGACGGCAGAATACAATATGTCTTTGATTCTGCTTTTTACGTAAACAAACACTGCACCAACGCACTTGAAAAAATCCACCAATTAATACCAAATACGCTTTAGTGTGATTCGTAAGTATCCGACCCAGAAAGCGGAAGCTCTAAGATCCAAATATTGCGGTAACAAACTAGGTCGTTATGATCCTGCAAAAGAAGGGGTCCTGGCGAAAATATCTCTTCGTCGATCGCCGCACCTGTAACACCAGGCAATTCAATATTATTGTGAATTAACAACCCATTGTGCAAAACTGTAAGACGCGGATGGTTCGTCTGACCTTCCCTTGGGGCACGAAAAGCAACATCATAGCTTTGCCATTCCATTGCAGGTCTAGAAGCATTAACCAAGGGGGCAAACTGATTATAAATTGCACCACAGTCTCCCTGCCCTGGGGAAGAAAAACCATGTGAGTCTAAAACTTGAATCTCATATCTGCCCTGTAGAAACACACCGCTATTACCCTTAGCCTGTCCGGTAGCTTCGGGCATATCAGGACAGCGAAATTCGACATGCAGATAAAAATCTTTATAGCAAGTTTTGGTCATTACATCACCAGCACCTGGAACGACATGTAAAACATCGTCCTCAACGCGCCATGCGGCTGATGCTCCATCACGTGTTGTCCAACCATCCAATGAAGCATTTAATAAGTTACGGGCAGTCTCTGGTGGTGCCATGTTGTAAAGACTCATGACGATTCCCCTCAAAGTAATTTTCGAATGAGCTCTAACAAGCTTTTAGGTAAAAAATAAACTTCGGATCCTATCGATCCACAATTGTTGGACGGGATCCTTTTCGGTGTTTCTTCGGGGTGTTCCCGTTGGCTCGTTTTTTACCTTTTTTGACTTTCTTTTTTTTTCTGCTGTCCACCGGGTCAAGCGCCGATTGTACACGTACAATCTTTAGTCTTTGGTCACAGACCCAAACTTTTTTTAAATCCCTAAGCAACTCTTTAGGCATACCTTCAGGCAGGTCCACAAAACTATGATCCGGGCCAATATCAATTTTTCCAATATGTTTACTGTCCAACATCGCTTCATTCGCCAAGGCACCAACTAAATGACTGGGGTTGGCGCCATGTACTTCACCAACTTCTACGCGAAAACGTTCCATTCCTTCGGGCAAAGATTTTATTTGCGTTTTTTTCTTACCCCTTCCACTGTCGGTTTCGGAAGATTTATACGATTTCTCAATGGGGGAAGGTCTCTCAAAATTGCGAGCCTTTCGGCCTCGCTCTTGTTGTTTCCCGTTATCAATTTCACGAGACTTGGGAGTCCTCTCTCTCCGGACAGGAACCAATTTACGGCGTTTCTGCAATCTTAATGGTTCAACCTCCTCGTCTAACATATGTGCAAGTGCTGCAGCTACATCGACAGAGGGTAGGGCACTCTTCGAAATAAATTTTTCCAATAAAGACCTATAGGAAGACAAATCACTTCCACTAACTGTTGCCGCAATAGTTTGAGTGAAGCGGTCTATGCGTCGTTGTTGCATTTCTTCATGAGAAGGCAGCAAAAGCTCCGAAATCTCAAGTCTCAAGACTCTTTCAAGAGTCTTAACAAAGCGGCGCTCACGATGGGTAATAATAAGCAGCGCTTCACCACTTCTGCCGGCACGACCTGTTCTACCTATACGGTGAATGTATGACTCTACGTCTTGAGGAGCATCAAAATTAATCACATGACTTATACGATCAATATCCAAACCTCTAGCGGCTACATCCGTAGCAATTAAGATATTAATCCGGCCACGTTTTAATTGATCTACAGTCTGTTCCCGACGGCGTTGGGCCATATCACCACTTAAAGCCGCACTATTATAACCCCGAGACTCTATCTTTTCGGACAGTTCTGTCGTCATTTGTCGCGTGCGAACAAAAACTAAGACGGCTTCCGTAGGTTCCGCCTCAAGAAACCGAATTATTGCTTCAAGCTTCTGGTCTTTTCCACTAGCTATCCAGTAACGGTGGTTAACGGTTTCAGCGGCAGTATGACGTGCCTCGATTACAATTCGCTCGGGGTTACGTAAATGACGGTTGGCAATATGCTGAATAGGTTTAGGCATTGTCGCCGAGAAGAGGCATGTCTGTCGCTCGTTCGGCGTATGTTGTAAAATCCATTCCACATCGTCGACAAAGCCCATACGCAACATCTCATCTGCCTCGTCTAGAACCATAAACCGTAGTTTATCTATACGCAGTGTCTTTCTGCGAATATGGTCCATCACGCGACCTGGAGTACCTACAACGACGTGTGGTCCCCGTTTGAGCGCCCGAAGCTGTATATCATATGCTTGCCCTCCGTATATAGAAACAACCCGAAACCCTTTAATGCGGGCCCCATACCGGGAGAAAGAAGCTGAAACCTGTATAGCAAGCTCACGTGTAGGGGTAAGAACTAAAGTTTGAACGCTATTTCCACTACGATCCAAACGAGCCAGTATTGGCAAAGCAAAGGCGGCCGTCTTCCCCGTCCCTGTCTGTGCTTGACCGAGTACATCACTTCCTTTTAAAAGCAACGGAATCGTCTTGGACTGTATTGGGGTTGGATGCTTATATTTCAGTTCATCCAATGTCTTACTGATATCGGAAGACAAATCCAGTTCCGAGAAATTCAACGCATGGCCTTCAGCCATCATGACTTACTTTCTCAAGTCTGCATTGAGCAAAAACGGGTTGCGTTAAATCCAAACTCGCAACCTGCCTCACCTGGCATTTCTTGTAGTAGGTGTATAACAGATGACTAAAAAGGTACGTGAGGTGCAAAAAAACAGCAACAATCAAGATATACATGCCGCTGATATTGGTACTTTTATTCTCCAAAGCTTGAGTGGGTTTGAGCGACTTACATCCCTTTCATCTTGTTATTACAAACCGACGAATTAATGTTCGATTAAACAGCTGTGCCCTGAAAAAGTATACACCACTAGCAAGAATGGAGGTGTTATACGCGATCTCGGATTTTCCAATTTCAAAAAAACGATCAGCAATTATATCAATCCGTTGGCCTAAAGTGTTATATAGTTCCAAACGAACATTAGTCGCCTTAGGTATATTAAAACCAACAACAACACTGCCATTGGAGGGGTTTGGATACACATTAAATAAGCTCGCTTTGGACTTTACCGCTGGTTCGTGTTTTATGCTCGTCGCTGGCTCATGGCGCACGCCCGAACCATGAAAATCTATCCAATTCAAATTGAAAAGACTTTGGCCATCATCTGCCACCCGAACAAACATCAAGAATAATTCGTGGGTCCCTCCGGGATTTGAGATGGACGTACCTACATTTTTATATTTCTGCCAGTCCCCCGTGTTTACCACGCGTACCCTTCCAAGCAACGGACCCTCCTCTTCATCAATTCGTACCTCGATGAATCCACCTGATGTAGGGGAAGCAACCCTGAAAGTTAGCGAATCTATTCCGGCCAAGTTAATTGGGGAAAAGGTGATGAAATCTCGATGCTCTATCCAACCTATATTTTGTCCCCCACCCAACGCGTCTCCTGTGTCTTGTAACCTAACTCCCCGTTGTCGAACAAAATGCTCCGCTTCCTTACGAAGAGGTTGTAATACAAGACCTGTAGATTCTGTTAATGGATCAACTCCCAATGCACCTTCGTCCGTGTATTGAGCCTCAATGGTGTAAAATAAATTATCCGCGTCACTACCGTGTCCAGACATAATATCAATCATCCCTTCGCAACTTCCGTATTGCTCCTGTGGATGACTGTGGTCGTCGTGGCCCACAAAGGCTTGTACTCTTACGCGAGTACAATTAATTGATTCATCCTCATTATCAACAACCTCTACTCTGAAGGGAACTTTCGTACCCCAATCAAAAAAACCTCCATTGGGAGGCCATAGTAGACGAATTTCAGGGCGAGTATTTCCTACAGAGATAAATTCTTGGATCGAGCCGGACAACCCATTCTGATCCGTAACTTTCAACGTTACCGTGAAGTTTCCGCGCTGTTTGAAAATGTGATTTATTGTTTTCTCATTACTGTCAATTTCACCATCGCTTTCAAAATCCCAAGCGTATGTCAACGTCGATTCTGGGTCTAAATCAAACGATTCGGCACCATCAAAAAAAACACTTAGTGGGACTGCGCCGTCCGAAGTACTAGCATTTATGCGAGCAATTGGAGGTCGTGTGCCACGAGCATATTCTACACGTACAAGCTGAGCATCTTTATTATCACCCCAAAAACCTTCTCCCCATTCCAAAATGTATAACGCACCATCCGGGCCGATTTTCATGTCAATAGGACGACTGAATTCCATCCCAGATAAAAAGGGATCAATTTGTAAGATCTCACCCGACTCATCAAAGTGTACGACACGCAACCAATTACGTACCCATTCGTAGATTATGAGCGTCTCGTCATAGTATTGAGGCAGGGCGGTTGTTGATGCTCCTGAGAAATAATAAATAGGACCCGCCATAGCCGTTCGTCCACTCGCGTTTCCTAGCGCTGGAAAATCTTCTGCCAAGCCATAAGGATACCATATCCACGCGGGTTCAGCAGGCGGTAGCCGTGTAGGTCCTGTATTATTGGGTGAATTATTTGTTAGCTCGCCGCAATTAAATTTCGGTCCACTGATACCTGACTCATCTTCAACAAATTTAAAGTCCACGTAAGGCTTATTATCCCCAATACAATAAGGCCAACCAAAATTACCTCCCGTTAACGTACGGTTCCATTCATCTAATCCTTGCGGGCCTCGACCAACACTATTGGCACCGGCATCAGGGCCAACATCGCCCCAGTAAAGCCAACCCCGTTTACTATCAACGGAGATCCTAAATGGGTTGCGGACGCCCATAACAAAAATCTCCGGCAAACCCTTTTCAGGAGATGAACTGAAAAGATTGCCTTCGGGATTAGTGTAACTTCCGTCCGAGTTTGGAATTATACGTAAAATTTTTCCTCGGAGATCTTGCGTGTTAGCAGAAGTACGTTGGGCATCCCATGCCGAGCGCCCAACTCGTTCATCGATAGGAGTATAGCCACCAGACGAAAATGGGTTTGTATTGTCCCCTACGGCTATATACAGTGCCCCGTTCGAATCAAACGATAGCGCACCGCCGGAGTGACAACATTCGTTTCGCTGTGTAGGTATTTTCAATAAAATTTTTTCGGAGAGAAGATCTATTGCTCCTCCCATAATTGTAAAACGTGACACCCTCTGTCCGGCAGTTGCTTCACTAGGCGAATAGAACAAATAAACCCAATTATTTTTTGAAAAATTTGGATCTAGTGCAATGCCTAGCAAGCCATCTTCAAATTCGGTAGTAACGGCCAATTCACCTGCAGTAGAAATTAAGCCCACGTCGGGATGGTATGTTTTTATTTTTCCACCGCGTTCTACATAGAATACTCTACCATCTGAAGCTATATCTAATGCGATAGGATTAGAGGGGGTTTCGTCAAGAACGACCTTCTCATAATTTGTACTCCTTGAGGCTCCGCAGTCTCCTTCGCTAACACCTGCAGCGTATTGAATCCCACCCAACAGATGTCTGAGAAACATCGGGGCCACATAACTTTCTTCTGTATGACCAAGACCAGTATACCACGCCCGGCCTCCGTCGAAATCATGGCACCATGCTATTGGATGATCAATGCCTTGAGTGCCCCCGTCGTAACTTTCCTCATCCAAGACGGCCAAAACATGAACTCGGCCTCGCGGATTTGCTCTATAATTATACCATTCATCGGTATGGCTCCAACGACGTGGAAGAAATTCCGTCGCAGGATGAATCGCGTCTATCACCCGAATTTCCGCCGGTTGAATTGACGGATGACTATCAAAATAAGCTCCTACTAAGCGGCCGTACCAGGACCAATCATATTCGGTATCCGCCGCCGAATGAATCCCTACAAAACCACCCCCACCTTGTATAAAATGCTTAAAGGATTTTTCTTGACCCGAGTTCAGTACGTCACCCGTAGTATTCAAAAATACAACCGCTTGATAATGTTTTAGACTTTCTTCATTGAACACATTCGGATCTTCTGTCGCTTCAACATTAAATCCATTTTTACTGCCTAATAGCTTTATGGACTCTATTCCTTTTTCGATGGAGCCATGTCTATATCCCATGGTCCGAGAAAAGACTAAAACGTCGACGCTGTCATCATGAGCAAACACACTTGAGACATCCAGGATTTGGAAACATGATATGTACGCAAAATAATAGATGAGAAAAAGTGAACACCGAGACACGATTTAAATACTACCCTTTCTAAAACTGTTGGTAAACGAAACAATCCTTCATAATATAACTATTTAGTATAATTTTCCCTTCTTATCTACTAGGTAAGTTACGGAGGAATGCCATGCCTGCTTTAAGACCGAAAGTGCTACTTGCCTGTGATGAGAATGTTCGCAAGAATTACCTGCCACCCAAAGAAATAGCACGATTAGAAAGCATCGCCGACTGGGAGTGGTTTCCATGTGAGGGTGGCGGCATCTACGAGATTCCAAATGATCCTGAAAAATCCAGCGCTATAAATAAACATCTTAAAGACAAAGACGCCTTGATTGTATGCCATGGTGCTCCTCGCATCGATGAAAATATTTTACAAAAAGCAGCAAAGCTTCGTTTCATTGGGGAATTGGAAGGTGATCGTTTTGCCGTAAGAGTTGATTTGGATGCTGCATGGAAACGAAACATTAAAACGGTCGACACGACCAACGGCTCTTCATATCCGGTTGCAGAATGGGCGTTAGCCTTGATTTTGGTCTGTCTGCGAAATGGTGGGGCTCATTTTCGTCGACTACTCGAAGGTAAAACCACTCGGGACCCTGAGATAGTAAAACGAATGAGCGGAATGTTAGAAGGTAAGCGTGTTGGTTTAATTGGCGGTGGGCACATGGCAAGGAGGCTAATAAAATTACTCCGTCCATTTGAAGGAGAGATTTGGGTACATGACCCATACTTGCCGTCAGAATTAGCGGAGGCGATGGGCTTCGTACAGACCTCGCTAAATAATATTTT